>NZ_DBGCTQ010000001.1:0-28002 GCF_048388525.1 Allofournierella sp.
TGGAGGGGGTGAGGCTGATCCCGGCCACCGAGCTGACGGCCTTTGACCCTGTGCGGGGCCGCCGGGTGCACCTTTTATGCTACTGGCCGGACCCGGAAAGTGCGGCCCTGGCGGCCCACTGTGATGGGATGGCGGCCCGGCGCAACGCCGCCTGTGCCCAAAGCGCCCGGGAGCTGGAACAGATCTACCCCCAGTTCAAGGCGCGGGATGTGCTGGAGCGGATGGAGGACGGCGGCGTGCTGTTCAAATCGGCCATTATGCAGGTGCTGTGCGAATATGGCCTGGCCGATGGTATTTACAAGGAGACCTATCAGGAGCTGTTCGGCACAGGGCGGGGCAGGGTGCTGCACGAGCCCGCGTATGAAAACCTGGACCAGGTGCTGGAAACCATCCGGGCCGCGCGGGGAGTGGCTGTGCTGGCGCACCCCAGCGTTTACAAAAGCATGGAGCTGGCCCGGGAGCTGGCTGCCGAGGGGCGGATCGACGGGGTGGAGATCGACCACCCCCGCAACACCGAGGAGGACAAAAAAGAGCTGCATGCCCTGGCGCGCGCGCATGGGCTTATTGTGACCGGCGGCTCTGATTTTCACGGCCGGAACGCCGGCAGGACCCGCCCGCTGGGAATGTGCCGCACCGCGGGGGAAGAGATCGCGCGGCTGGAGGCGCTGGCACAAAAGCGACGGCAGCGGTAAAACAGGGCCGAAAAATACAGGAGCAGGGCAGGGGGCCGGCAGCCAAAAGGGCGCGGCGCCGGCCCGGAAAATAAAGAAGGAGAGAACAGCAGCATGACGACGTATACCCGCAAAAACAAGGGGACCTGTTCCCAAAGCACCACGGTGACGCTGGCCGACGACGGCACCATTCAGGAGCTGAGCGTGCTGGGCGGCTGCAACGGCAACCTGAAAGGCATCGCCCAACTGGTGCGGGGCATGAAAGCGGAGGACGCCATTGCCCGCATGGAGGGCACCACCTGCGGTTTCCGCCGCACCTCCTGCCCGGACCAGATCGCACTGGCGCTGAAAGAGGCGCTGGAGCAGCAGGGCAGATAACCGCGGATTAGCAAGGGTTTCATAAGGATGTTTTTTAGATTTAGGATTTGCGGTATGGCATTCAAGGTGCTATACCGCTTTTCCTTTCCATAGAGTGACTTTTGAATGGTCGAATACCCCGATGTGATTATAGATAATTTCAATCTCCTGCAATCGCCTCCCGCTGCTTTTATCGGGAGCATGAACAAGAATTTTTTATAAGAAAAAGTTTATTTCATATGCACTTTATAAGTGCCTTTTGGAGCAACTCTGGGCATGGTTTCTTTCCTGCCAGACTTACTTTCAGCAGCAACATAATATTCGATTGTATCGCCGGGTTTTCCTGTCAGACTTCCAAGGAAAAGCTCTCGGTCATTTGTTGCTTCAAGGGGGTGGCAGTTCCATTCCATTGCCCCTACATTCCGATAATATAATTTCAGGCTTTCTTCAATCAATCCGGCCTTGCTGTAATCAACGATATTAACAGGAATATCTAATACCTGATTAGCGGGTTCTTCTTTCTCTAATCTTCTGACAGCGATATAAAGCATGTTTTCATCCCAGATTGCCCTTGTCCGGCAATGTGCCACATCTTCCGTACCCCAGCCGGTTCTTGTATATCCGGTTCGATTTTCAATAATCGCAGGCTCTTTGGCAAATTCAAACTCAAATCCTTTTATCTCATATCCGGTCAACGCCTCCTGCCATTGCTGCAGGGCAATCTTATCCTGTGAAATGCCATACATCGGAACATATACCGATTTATTCAGGATAACCGAATTGACATAGGCGGTCAGGTCATCATTTTCCTCATTGAAAGGGACTATATCCATGCGGAAAATCTTAAATGGCCGACCATAGCGGGTTCTTGATTTACGGATTTCCTTATCCAGCAGATCCTCATACCGCTGGTACAGCTTATGATTTTTTGGAGGTCTGCTGACCAGCAAAGTTTCTTCATCAATGATTTTCAAATAGCAGTCAATATGCTGCAAGCCATAATCGCCAAAATTAGAAAACACAGAGTAGTCACCCATGCCTGTATCTCTTGCGACACCTGCATAAAACTGCTCATCGGATATTCCCTTTGCACGGTTTTCTGTCAAGATGACTTGCATAGACATCATTTTATTAAAGCCGTCTGACATGATATTCCCGCCAGTCAGAGCATAGGGCAATTTTTCAAATGGCTGCCCGATCTGTTCTGCAATCATTGGCTGTGCCTTATCTTCCTCCTGCTCATAGGAGGTTGGTGACAACGGCTGATTTTGCCAGTCAAACATGACTTCAGGGTTCTCATATGCCACAAAGGGGGTGGACATTTGGTATTCTGCACCTGCAAGGTGGAAATTCCCGAACTCATCAAAAACCGGGTGCATTCCCCAATCTCTTACCCAAGGGGTGTCAAACCCCTGTGGACTATGGCAAAATGTGATGTTGTGAATGTTTGCTCCCCACTGTGCTAAATGTTTTCTTGCATTATCTTCTTCTCTCTGGTCAGGGACACACAGATAGACATGGTAATTTTGTGTTAAATCTACTATATAAGCGTGAGGAAGAAATGCTGGCCATGCAATCATAACTCCCTTAATCGGTTCCCATTCTGCGGCTAATCTTTTTTTCATTTATATCGTTTCTCCTTGTTTTACGTTTTCCTTATTCAAATTCATTTGAACCAATACAAACGGTGTCTCTCTGATTTTTATGTTTTCCAGAAGTATCCGAAAGCTGTCTGCATTCAGTTTGGCATCGGTACATAATACTTCCATGATTAAATCATTGTAATCCAGGAAAAAGCCGGTTTCATAATAGCCATTGCGGAGATAAAATCTTTTGCGTGATTTCCGCTGCTCAATATTGTCGGCATCTTCATCAAGCCTTTCCATATCTAATACAATCTGATAATCCGCATACTGTTCTTTCATCAAGGCCAGAGCCTTACTGCCATAGCCTCTGGAGCGTTTTGTACTGTCTATGGCAAGAAAAAATACATAGGCAATGGGTTTGCGGACAGACAGAGCATAAAAACCCACAAATGTATCATCATCGTAGACAGCAGTCACTTCGATGATCTGCTTGGAAATTAGCTGCATCATTTCACAAATTTCCATGCGTTCCTCTTTGGGGAACGCTTCGTTATTTAAGCTTTCAAGAGCTTTTATATCTTCAAAATCTGATGTAACAGCTTTAATCAGTAAACTCATATTTTCACCTCGATTTTTAATAATGATATTTTTTTCGCTTGGCAATTAAAAACAATGCGGTAACAATCGTTGCCATGATTTCGGCTCCAACAATCGAGAACCAAATGCCGTCCAACTGCCAAAGCAGCGGGAAGATAAGCACAGCTGCAACCTGGAATACCAGGATACGCATAAAAGCAATCAGAGCAGATACTAACCCATCATTTAATGCAGTGAAAAAGCTGGAACCCCAGACACCAAATCCAGAGAACAGGAATGAAAACGAGTAAATCATAAAAGCTCTCTGTGTCATATCCATCAATCCTTGGTCGTAGCCAACAAAAAGCATTGCGATGGGCTTTGACAGCAGTTCTCCTGCCGCAAACATAGCAACGGCAAAGGCGATTATGATGAAAAGGCTTTTCTTTCGCAAACTCTTTAGCTCGTCATGGCTTTTCGCACCATAATGATAGCTGACAACAGGAGCCGTTCCTACGGAATAGCCGATAAACACAGCTTGAAAGAGTAACGCAACATATAGCAAAACTCCGTATGCCGCAACGCCATCTTCTCCGGCATATTTCAGTAATTGTGCATTATAAAGCATACTGACAATCGAGGTTGAAATATTGGTTAGCAATTCGGAAGAACCGTTAGAAGCCGTTTTTAGTAAAACTGCTCCATCAAATTTTGTTTTCGTAAGTTTAAGAAGGCTGTCATTGGGGCGGCTAAAGTAAATCACAGGAACAATGCCTCCGATTAATTGGCCGATAGCGGTAGCGGCAGCTGCACCAACCAGTCCCCACTTAAAAACAACGATAAACAGGAAATCAAGTATAATATTCGTTACTCCTGCGGCAATCGCAACATGCAAACCAAGTTTCGGTTTTTCTGCTGTGGCAAACAGGCATTGAAACTCACATTGCAGGATATACGCCGGTATGGCAAGTAAAACCACCCGTCCATAGGTAACACTGTCCTCTAACAGCTGACCTTCTGCGCCTAATGCAGATGCAATCGGGCGTAGTGCTATCATACCAAATACAGCCAAAAGCACACCGCATATTGCCGATGTGTAGACGAGTAAGGAAAACTGCTCACTGGCTTTTTTCTGTTTTCCCTCGCCCATTGTTTTGGCGATCAATGCACCGCCGCCTGTTCCAAACAAAAATCCTATACACCCTAATATCAAGAGAAAGGGCATGATAAAATTGATTGCGGTAAATGGTGTTTTCCCTACAAAATTTGATACAAAGTAGCCATCAACCACACCATAGATAGAGCTGATAATCAGCATGACAATGGTAGGGAATGTAAATTGTAAAAGTCTTTTATAATTAAAGTGGTCAGAGAGCTGTATCATGGGTTTGTCCTCCTAAACCAGCTCTCGGCAAATGCTGCGACTGCTGATGTTAATTTTTTCAAATTCCAATCGGTGGCGTTAACAGTCAGGTGATAGGAAGTATGTACTCTCCAGCCTTTGTGTGTAATAATTTCACGAACCTCAGCACGGTTTTTATCAATGCTGCGAATTTTTCGTTCCATTTCTTTTCGGGACAAATTTTCGTCTTTTGCAGCTCGTTCCATGCAACGACGAATTTTTGACTCCATATCGGCACAGACAAATACATAATTTTCGTCTAATCCTTTTTTGCCTGCAATAGCGGTAATAATTTCCTTGTCATAGTAATCAACGCCGAGTTGGTCAGCAAGTCGCTTTCCAATTTCTCTGCCACCACTTCCAAACTCTCGGCTGATTGTAATAATTTTCATTCAATAGTTCCTCCATTTATATTTTGGCTTTCTATATAGAAAAGCCGATAATCGTATCTAAAAATACGGATTATCGGCTCTGCGTCTTTGCGTCTGGCTCTTTGCTTTCGCATATATTCAGTTGTTCTACATCTATGAGTGTTTCATGCTTACATTTCGGACAAAATAGCGGGAAATTTTTTAATATAGTATCATCCCGTATTTTCAGTCGGGTTTTACTTTTACAGAAAGGGCATAGAACCCATTGCTCTAAATTCACTTTTGCACCTCCTTCCTGGCTGAATTAAAATCAATTGCTTCATCCTGATACACAGCATCAAGTTCAGCTTGTAGCAAACGCAGCTGTTTATCGGAGAGTTCCAAGAACATTTGCCGTTCTTCTTGTGACATTTTTAGTAATGCACTCAATTCAGCATTAACAAGAGGATTCACAAGGCGTTTGCATACATCTAAACCCTGTTCCGTCAGTTTTACAGCCTTACTGTTTCTTGCTCCTGCAATCTGTTCAAGTCTTACATATCCCATTTTTACAAGACCTGCGATTGCTGAGTTAACCGTTTGCTTTGGAAAATACCACATTTCGGCAAGAGCATTTTGAGTGTAGACTTCATCCGTTTCACGCAAGGTATACAACGCCCAAAAGGATACGGAGGACAAGCCGCAGCGAGTAGCATAAGTTTGATACAACTGGTCCTGCATTCTCCAAAGGCGATTTAATTCTAAGTTTTGTTCTTTGACCGTTTTTAACATAATTGTTCCTCCAAAGTTTTAATATCCGATTTCGGTTTTATTATAAATCCCATTTCGGATTTTGTCAAGACCCATTATACAGGCTAAAAATGGGCGCAAAAAACGCCATGGGTTTTTTCATTCCTATGGCGTAATCTCTGTGCCTGGTGAAAGGCTTGTAGGGCAACAGAAAAGGGATACTGCTCTCAAAACAATATCCCTGCTCTGTCTGTTATTCAATTATTGCAAGCCGCATTGCCTGTTGCTGTCTACAAAGCCTTGATTTTATTGGTTTCTTCCTACCATTCTTATCAAAGCCTTGTATTGGCTGGGCTTACGGCAAAAACAAGACAGGCCGAAGAATGGCCGGTGCCCGTAAAACAGTTGGGCATGGATCGCGCTGCATTACGCGATCAGCTTTTTCAGCACGCTCGTGATCTGACTGTATTCAATGTCTGCAGCATAGGCAAATTGCTTGCGGTACTTATTCCACATCGCTTTGAGTTCCGGGCTTTCTTCGATGTTATGCAGGACAGAGGGAACATCCGCGATCTGCTGAGTGGTACCGCGGGGAAATTGTTCCGATTTCAAAAGCTGCACCATCATCTAATTGGATAGCACAAACCTGCTCCAGCGCACTGCGTATTGTATTCGGTGTGAGGGGCAGGTTTTTTAATGCGGTGTCCAAATCCATCGTTGCCCGGTTGTTAAGACCAAGAATGGCTGCTGCCAGCATACCGCCTTTCAAAACGAATTCATCCTTGTATGTTGAAGCAGAGACGCGCACCAGAAGCCGTTCAAACATGAAGTTCTGCAAAATGACTTGTGCAGGAATATTTTTTTGTTTTGCCAGGTTGCGGATTTTCGCTTTCAGGCTCATTGAATTGCTCATAAAAGCACCTCGTAAGTCAATGAACGAAATGAAACGCTGTGAAAATATTTGGAATTAAATTACAATTAAAGTCAACAGAACATTTTTGCACAGGCCGCGCCTGGGGGCCTTGTAAAATCCAGTCAATCCGATAGAATGAGGATAGGGCCGGCTGACCGGCCGGTCAAAAGGGGGGAAGGGCATGAACGAGGCGTTCCGCGCGCTGCCGAAGGAAAAGCAGCGCCGGGTGCTGAACGCGGCGCTGGCCGAGTTTGCGCAAAAGGAGTATAAGTGTGCCTCCACCGACCAGATTGCCGCCAGGGCCGGGATCTCCAAGGGTTCGCTGTTTTATTACTTCAAGAACAAGCAGACCCTTTACATCTATCTGGTGCGCCAGATCCAGGCGATGATCGAGCGCCACCTGGATCTGGAAAAGCTGCGGGGGATCACCGATTTTTTTGAAATGCTGGAATATGCCATTGAGGAAAAGGCGGCGGTGCTGCGGCGGATGCCCCACATGCTGGAATTCTGCATCCGCATGTATTACGCCGCCGGGGGAGAGATCGCGCCGCTGATACAGCGGTATACGGCCAAGACCCTGGAAGAGATGTACGCCAAATACTTCGGCGGCATCGACAAAAGCCGCTTCAAGCCCAGCGTGGAGCCGCGGCAGGTGCTGGACATGCTGATTTACCTCACCGATGGCTACATCCACCAGCAGCAGATGGCGGGCCGCGCGTTTGGTCTGGACGATATGATGCGGCAGTATTTCCTTTGGCGCGACATCCTGCGCCAGTACGCTTACAAGGAGGAGTATCAATGAGCGAAACAGTGATCGCAGTACAGGGCCTTACCAAGGATTACGGCGGGGGCAGGGGCGTGTTTGGGCTGGATTTTGCGGTGGAACAGGGCGAGGTGTTTGGCTTTTTGGGACCCAACGGGGCAGGCAAGACCACCACGCTGCGCCAGCTGATGGGGTTTATCCGGCCGGACCGGGGGCATGCCTCGATTTTTGGAATGGACTGCTTTTCGCGGGCGGCGGCCATTCAGGCGCAGGTGGGATACCTGCCCGGTGAGCTGGCCCTGATGGAGGATATGACCGGCGACCAGTTCATCGGCTTTATCGCCCGCATGAAGGGGATGAAGGACAGGGCGGAGGCCGGGCGGCTGTGCCGGCTTTTGGAGCTGGACGGCAGAACGCCGATCCGCAAGATGTCCAAGGGGACCAAGCAAAAGGTGGGCCTGGTGTGCGCATTCATGGCAAAACCCGCGCTGCTTTTGCTGGATGAACCCACCAGCGGCCTGGACCCCCTGATGCAGAACCGGTTCGTTGAGCTGGTGCTGGAGGCGAAGAAGCGGGGGGCCACGGTGCTGCTGTCGAGCCATTTGTTTGAGGAGGTGGAGCGCACCTGCGGGAGGGCCGCGATCCTGCGGGCGGGCAGGCTGGTGGCGGTGGAACCGGTGGAGGCACTGCGCAGGGGGAAGGCCCGCACCCTGACCTTTACGCTGCCCGGCGGCGCCGAGGCCGCCGGGATGGCCGCCGCCTGGCCGGGCGCACGGGCAAGGGAAGCCCGGGTAAGCGTGACCGTGAACGGCCCGGAGCAGCTGCAAAAGCTGCTGGCCCTGGCCGCCGGCCTGCCGGTGCAGGACCTGGAGGCCAGGAGCCAGACCCTGGAAGAGCTGTTCCTGCATTTTTACGGAGAGGGGAGCGAAGTGAAATGAGTTCTGTGCTGTTTGGGCGGGAATGCCGCGCCAATTACAAAATATGGCTTATTTTTGCAGCGGTGTTGACCATGTACAGCGCCGTGATTGTGAGCATGTTTGACCCGAAGCTGGGCGAGAGCCTAAACCTGATGGCCCAGAGCATGCCTGAGCTGTTCGCCGCCTTTGGCATGGCGAGCCCGGGCGTGACCATGCTGGACTTTTTGGTGAATTATCTGTACGGCTTTTTGTACCTGGTATTCCCGCTGGTGCTGGTGCTTTTGCTGGTGAACCGGCTGCTGGCGCGGTATTTGGAGCGGGGGGCCATGGCCTGGCTGCTGGCCGCGCCCCACCCCCGCCGCCGCATTGCGGCCACCCAGGGGGTGGTGCTGGCGCTGGCGCTGACCAGCCTTGTGGCCTATGTGACCGGGCTGTGCATGGCGCTGAGCGCGGCAATGTTCCCCGGGGAGCTGGATATGGCGGCGTTTTTGCGGGTGAACGCGGGGCTTTTGGGGATACTGCTGCTGTTCGGCGGAATCTGCTTTGCCGGGGCCTGCGTGTGGGGCGGAGGAAAGGGGGCGCTGGCCGCAGGCGGCGGCGTGAGCATAGCCTTTTGGCTTTTGCAGATGCTGGCCAGCGTGGGAGAAAAGTTCGGGTTTTTAAAGTATCTGACCCCGCTGACCCTGTTCGACCC
The DNA here is from genome assembly GCF_048388525.1 of Allofournierella sp. GTDB lineage: Bacteria > Bacillota > Clostridia > Oscillospirales > Ruminococcaceae > BQOK01. The sequence goes on from NZ_DBGCTQ010000001.1 coordinate 8,980, forward strand.
CCATGCCCTGGCCGCGGGCGGCGCGGATGCATGGTGGCCGGTGCTTGCGCTGTATCTTGCCGCGGCAGCGCTGTTCGGCGCGGGGGTGGCCGTGTTCTCGAGGCGGGATCTGTGCCTGTGAGAAAAGCCGGGCCGCGTGCCGGCACAATAAAAAGCGGGATTTGCCAAATAGGGGCGGGCTGTGGTATTATACCTGCAAAGTGATTGTGATGCACAAAGCCGCAGGCGCCCCCGCCCTTTGCGGGGCGGCCGGGTGCAAAAGGCAAACATAAAAGGAGGAAAAAGGCATGATGCGCGACCCACAGGCCACCATCGGCAAGTTGATCGACAAGGCAAAGCTGGCGTATCTTGGGTACATGGACGGGGAGGGCTTTCCGGTGGTGCGGGCAATGCTTGCACCCCGGGAGCGTGCGGACATCCGGGAGTTCTGGCTTACCACCAACACCTCCTCGCGCAAGGTGGCGCGGCTGCGGGAAAACCCCAAGGCAAGCCTTTATTTTGTGGACCAGCGGTTTTACCGCGGGGTAAACCTGACCGGCACCGTGGAGGTGCTGGAAACGCCCGAGGCAAAGGAGCGCATCTGGCGGGAGGGGGATACTATGTATTACCCGCAGGGCGTTGCCGACCCGGATTACTGCGTGCTGCATTTTACCGCCCAAAAGGGCCGGTATTACAGCAGCTTTCATTCGGAAGATTTTGAGGTGTGACAAAATGCCGCAGGTGATCCTTACCGTAACGCAGGCAAACTGCCGCTGCGGGTATCACAGGCAGGGAGAGCGTTTTGTGGTGGGGGAGCTTTGCCCGCCGCAGTGCCATGAGCTGTGGCACTGCGCTTACCCGCTGGTGTATGCGCTGCAAAACGGCGCGGTGCTGGACTATGGCGAAGGGCGGGCCGCCGCGTTTGACGTGAAGTGCCCGGACGGCGGCCGGGTGGTGCTGCACGGCGAAGCGGCAGGGGAATAAAAGGAAAAAACGTTCGGGCACAAAGCGTGCCGCGGACGTTTTTTTTGCGCTTGGCCGGGCCATACTGCCCTTAGAACATTTCGAGGGGGCAGTGCACAAGAATGCAATATCGTTTTAAAGGTTTTTCGCGCCCGGCGGCAAAAATGCTGAACCAGGCGCTTTGTATTGCTGGAGAAAGGGGACACGCACAGGCAAATACAGGGCATTTGCTGCTGGCCATTCTGCGGGCCGGGCCGGGGCCGGCCTGCACTTTTTTGCAGGCGAAAAATGTGACCGAGCCAAGGGTGGAGCAAAAGGTGGCCGCCCAGGGCGGCACGGGCACCGCGCGCCGCCTGGCGCCGCGGGACATGGCGCCCGAAGCCTGCAAGGCGCTGGATTTTGCCCTGCTGGGAGCCCACGCGGCCCGCATGCGGGAGGCGCAGGCCGAGCACGTGCTGTGCGCCATGCTGGAAGACCCGGCCTGCACGGCCAGCCGCTGGATGCAGGAGCTGGGGCTGGAGATCAACGAGGCCGCGCGGGAGTGCCGCCAGCTTTCGGGGCAGCTGGTGCTGCCCCTTCAGCCCCGCATGAGCGCCGCGCCCCGCTCGGGCAAGGCCAGCGACAAATACGGCCGCGATTTGACGCGCATGGCCGCGGACGGGCTTTTGGATCCCGTGCTCTGCCGGGATGCCGAGCTTGCCAGGATGGTGGAGATCCTGTGCCGCCGCCAGAAGAACAACCCTTGCCTGGTGGGGGAGCCGGGGGTGGGCAAGACCGCCCTGGCGGAGGCGCTGGCGCAGCTGATCGCCGCGGGAAAGGCCCCGGCCCAGATCCGTACCAAGCGCATTCTGAGCCTGGATATGGCCAGCCTTGTGGCGGGTACCAAATACCGGGGCGATTTTGAGGAGCGGTTTAAAAACCTGCTGGAAGAGCTTTATAAAGAGCAGAATACGATCTTGTTCATTGACGAGATCCACGTGATCGTGGGGGCGGGGGCCGCCGAGGGGGCGATCGACGCGGCAAGCATTTTAAAGCCCATGCTGGCCCGGGGGGACATCCAGGTGATCGGGGCCACCACCCAGGAGGAGTTCCGCAAGTGCATCCAGAAGGACGCCGCTTTGGAACGGCGCTTTGGGCAGGTGCTGGTGGAGGAGCCGGAGCCGGAGGCGGCAAAGCGCATCCTGGCGGGCCTGGTGCCCCGGTACGAGCACTACCACCAGGTGGGCATTCCCCCCGAGGCGGTGGAGGCCGCGGTGGAGCTTTCGGTGCGGTACCTGCCCGGCCGCTTTTTGCCGGACAAGGCCATTGACCTGCTGGACGAGGCCGCCGCCGCGCTGCGCATCCGGTGCGAGGAGCGGGGCAGCGTGGGCCGCAAAGCCCTTGCCACCGAGGATGTGGCCCGGGTGGTGGCCCGGGCCAGCGGGGTGCCGGTGCAGCGCATCACCGAGGCCGAGCGCGAGCGGCTGGCCCAGCTGGAGGAGCGCCTTGCCGAGACGGTGGTGGGCCAGGAGCAGGCGGTAAAGGCGGTGGCGGGGGCGATCCGCCGCGCGCGGACCGGCCTGCGGGAGGCGGGCCGCCCCATGGGGGCCATGCTGTTTTTGGGGCCCACCGGCGTGGGCAAGACCCACCTGGCCCGGGCCCTGGCACGCCACTGGTTCGGCACGGAAAAGGCGCTTGTGCGGTTTGATATGAGCGAGTATATGGAGGCGCACGCCGCCGCGAAGCTGATCGGTGCGCCCCCGGGCTATGTGGGCCACGGCGAGGGGGGGCTGCTGACCGAGGCGGTGCGCCGCCGCCCGTATGCGGTGGTGCTGTTCGACGAGATCGAGAAGGCGCACCCGGACGTGCAGAACCTGCTTTTGCAGATTCTTGAGGACGGGCAGCTCACCGACTCCATGGGGCGCAAGGCCAATTTTTGCAATACCATTGTGCTGCTGACCTCGAACCTGGGGGCGAAATACCTTTCCGGCCAGGGGGGACTGGTGGGCTTTGGCGGCGGTGAGGCGGCAGTGGCGGAGCATCAGCGCCAGCAGGCCTTGGGCGAGGCGAAACGCTACTTCCGGCCCGAGCTTTTGGGCCGTATGGACGAGGTGGTGGTGTTCAGCGCGCTGTCGGAACCGGATATGGCGCGGATTGCGGAGCAGATGCTGGGGGAACTGGAACAGCGCGCCCAAAAAAGCGGCTACCAGCTGCGCCACAGCCCGGAGCTGCCGGCCGCGCTGGCAAAGAAAAAGCGCCAGGCCTATGGCGCGCGGGAGCTGCGCCGCCAGGTAAGCCGGGCGGTGGAACAGGCCCTGGCCGACAGCATTGCCAGCGGCAGCGCCAGGCCCGGCCAGAGCTTTACCGCCTGTGTGCGGGAGGGCCAGGTGGTGCTGGAGAGCGGCGACACCGCGCAGATGGATCCGGCCACCGTGTAGCAAAACAGAAAAAGGCCCGGCGTGCCGCCTGTCTGCGGCACGCCGGGCCTTTTTGGCTGCAAAAAACGCTGCGCCGGGCTGCTACACTTTTTTGCGCAGCAGCGCAAAGTCGAAAAAATTGGTGTAGTAGGAAAGGGAATACATGACGGGGGTGGTGAGCTTGGAAAAACTGACCTCGTCCAGGAGCAGAAGCGCCTCGTGAGAGGGCACGGCCAGAGTTTGGCGCACGGCTGCGTCGCCGTTTACGGCGTTCACATGGGCCACGGTGCTGGTGACGGCCACGCCGCAAACTTCTTCCAGAATATCAAAGATGGGACGGGCAAAATCCAACCGCTCCACGGCCACGGGCGGAAACAGGGCCGCCGGAAGATAGTCCACCGACCAGATCACGGGCTGCCGGCCGGCCAAAACCCGCTTGCGCACCACCAGCACCGGCTGGCCGGGCTCAAGGCCCAACCGCCCGGCGAGATGGCTGTCGGCCACCTCGCGCTGGAGGGTGACGCTGTCTGCATGAGGGGTGTAGCCCGCCGCCCGGATCATGGCGTTGTACTCGAATTTTTGGTCCAACCGGCTGGCCAGGGCCACGATCTGCCGGTTCACCACCGTGCCGATGCCGCGCACCCGCTCCACATAGCCCTCGCGCTCCAGCTCGGCCAGCGCATCCCGTATTACGGTGCGGCTTACCCCCAGGCGGCTTGCCAGCTCCACCTCGGCGGGCAGACGCCGGCAGGCGGCATAGCAGCCGGTGCGCAGCTCGGCCAGCAGCTGGGCGGCGATCTGCTGGCTGATGACCGCGCCCCCCAGGGGCCCCTGGTCGCCGTTTTTCGTTCTCGCCATTATTCCGTTGCCTCCCCTGCGAAAAATCATACTTTTTACAAAGTATACCATAATTTTTGCGAAAAAGCAGCCGGGAAACGAAAAAGAAAAGGGCCCGGCATGCCTGCCGGACCCGAGGGGAATTATTTGGACTTGCCCTGTATGTAGGCGTCGATGGCGGCGGCCGCCTCTTTGCCGGCGCCCATGGCCAGGATGACAGTGGCGGCGCCGGTGACCGCGTCGCCGCCGGCGAACACGCCCTCGCGGCTGGTGCGGCCTGCCGCGCCGTCGGTGACGATGCAGCCCCGCCGGTCGGCCTTGAGGCCGGGCGTGGTGGTGCGCAGCAGGGGGTTGGGGCTGGTGCCGATGGACATGATCATGGTGTCGACTTCCAGCACAAAATTGCTGCCCGCCTTTTCCACCGGGCGGCGGCGGCCGCTCTGGTCCGGCTCGCCCAGTTCCATCTCCACACACTCGAGGCCCGTTACACAGCCATTTTCGTTGCCCAGCACCCGCACCGGGTTTGCCAGCAGGCGGAACACCACGCCCTCTTCCTGGGCGTGCTCGACCTCCTCTTTGCGGGCGGGAAGCTCGTTCATGCCGCGCCGGTACACGATGTACACGGTCTCGGCGCCCAGGCGCTTGGCGCTGCGGGCGGCGTCCATGGCGACGTTGCCGCCGCCCACCACCGCTACGCTGTGGCTTTTCTGGATGGGGGTGGCGCTGCCGGGCTGGTAGGCCTTCATCAGGTTCACCCTCGTGAGGTATTCGTTTGCCGAATACACGCCTTTAAGGCTTTCGCCAGGGATGTTCATAAAGCGGGGCAGGCCCGCGCCGCTGGCAATGTACACCGCCGCATAGCCGTATTCATCCAGCAGTTCGTCGATGGTGAGCACCTTGCCGATAACCATGTTGGTGCGGATCTCGACCCCCAGGGCCTTCAGGCCGTCGATCTCCTGCTGGACAATGGCCTTGGGCAGCCGGAACTCGGGGATGCCGTAGACCAGCACGCCCCCCGCAAGGTGCAGCGCCTCGAACACGGTGACCTGATAGCCGCGCTTTGCAAGATCGCCCGCGGCGGTGAGGCCGCTGGGCCCCGCCCCGATGATGGCTACCTTGTGACTGTTCTTCGCAGGCAGGACGGGGGAGGCGGAAACGTGCTGCCGGTGCCAGTCGGCGGCAAAGCGCTCGAGCCGGCCGATGCCCACGCTCTCACCCTTTATGCCGCGCACGCAGCGGCCCTCGCACTGGTTTTCCTGCGGGCACACACGGCCGCACACGGCCGGCAGAGAGCTGCTGGCCGCCAGCACCTGGTAAGCGCCCTCAAAATCCTCTGCGGCGATTTTGGCCACAAAGGCCGGGATGTCGATGCCCACCGGGCAGCCGGAAACACAGGGCCTGTTCTTGCAGGAAAGGCAGCGCCTGGCCTCGGCCACCGCCATTTCGGCGGTATAGCCCAGGGCCACCTCGCTGAAATTTTTGCTGCGCACCTCGGGGGGCTGGCTGGGCATGGGGCAGCGCTGGGGATCCATGTTGCGCTGGGGCATGTTCACAGCACCTCCTTTTGGAACAGATTGCAGGCGGCCGTGCGGGCGTGGGCCTCAAACTCTTTGTACATGGCGCCGCGCTGCATGGCTTCGTCGAAATCCACCAGGTGGCCATCGAAGTCGGGACCGTCGACACAGGCGAATTTGGTCTCACCACCCACCGAAAGACGGCAGCCGCCGCACATGCCGGTGCCGTCGATCATGATGGGGTTCATGCTCACCACGGTGGGGACGCCGTATTTTTTGGTGGTGAGGCAGACGAATTTCATCATGATGAGCGGCCCGATAGCGATGACCCGGTCGTAATTTTCGCCGGCCAGGATCCGCTCTTCCAGCGGGGCGGTGACCACGCCCTTGCGGCCGTGGCTGCCGTCGTCGGTGACGAGGATGAGCTCGTCGCTCACGGCGCGGAACTCGTTTTCCAGGATCACCAGGTCCTTGGACCGAAAGCCCACGATGCTGTGCACCGTGCAGCCCAGCTCGTGCAGCCTTTTGGCGATGGGATAGGCGATGGCGCCCCCCACGCCGCCGCCCACCACGGCCACTTTTTTCAGACCCTCCAGTTCGGTGGGGCGGCCCAGGGGGCCCACAAAGTCGTGCAGGCAGCTGCCGGGGCGAAGGCGGTCCAGCTCCATGGTGGAGGCGCCCACCAGCTGGAAGATGATGGTCACGCTGCCCGCCGCGCGGTCGTAGTCGGCCACGGTGAGGGGGATGCGCTCGGAAGTTTCGCCCGCGCGGAGAATGACGAACTGCCCCGGCTGCGCCTTTTTGGCGATCAGCGGGGCAGAGATCACCATGCGGGTGACGGTGGGGTTCAGCGCCGTGCGCTCAAGGATCTCAAACATTGCTTTCCCTTCTTTGCTCACATTTCATGCCCTCTATCAAAGCATCTTTTCTTAGTATAATCAAAGATCTGCCCCGGCGCAACCCATGCGCCGGGGCAGATCTGAAAAATTGCGGGAAAGAACGGGGTATTTTGGGAGAATGGATGAAAACAGAAAGAGGGTTCAGGAAACCGGGACGGCCGGGATATCCCACCCGGTGAGGCTGCTCAGCGGGGGTGCATCCACGCCCAGGCTGTCTGTTACAGTGAGGGTGTAAAAACCTTCGGGCCAGCCGCCGTTTTCGTATTCGTCCTTCCAGGGAAGGGTGAAGGTCTTTTCCTCCAAAGAAAGGCGGACGGTGTAATATGCGCGGCCAAAGCCCTGCGTGCTGTCCGGATGGAAGGCATCCACATTGTCGGTAAAAGAAAAATCCACCTCTTCCACCACCTTGCCGCCCAAGGTGAGGGCCAGCGTGCCCCTGACCGGCTGGGCAAGCAGCTCGCCATCCAGGAAGGGAAGCTCCACTTCCAGGGGCAGCTCGCAGGCCTCGCGTGTGTAGAAGATGTCGGGGCTGAGGCTGGAATAGCGGGCCGAGGGGGGCGGCAACATGCCGGGAGTGACCCTGTAGCTGTAGCGCCCCTTGAAATCATATTCCTCGGTGAGCTGCTGGTTTTGGCTGATGCCGTTGTGGGAAAAGCTCACGTTCAGGGAAAAGCCTTCGGTGAGGGGCAGCGAGGCGGCAGCGGTAAAAACGCCGTTTTCCAGCGAGGCGTCGGCCGTTATGGCGCGCCCGTCGCTCAGGGTGAACAAAAAGGCCGCGGTCATGCCCTCGGCCAGGGTTTTGGGGGTGGCCTGCACCCGGACCTCGGCGGTGGCGGCCTGCGCGGAATAGGCGCCATAGGCAAGGTTCCAATTTGCCACAAGGCTGGCCTGCTCTTCGAGGCTTTGGCGGATGCTGCTCTCGATCGACCCGATGCGCTGGTCAATGCGCTGGTCCAGCCCGTCGACCCGGCCCGAGAGGGCCGCCACCTGGCTCTGCATACGGCGCACCGCGCCGGTGTAATAAAAAATCACACAAACAGCGGCCAAAATCAAGGCAACCAGGCCTATAAGCGCCGCATACAATGGAATATGCCTTTTTTGGCCGGCGCGCTGTTCTTCCGCCAGCAGGGCCTTGGCGCCTGCCAGCGAAAGGACCGGCTCCCGGGCGGGCGCCGGCCCCACCGCACCCGCCTGGGGGGGCGGCGCGCCGGTGAGAAGCCCGTCGCAGCTTGCACCCAATGTTTTGGCCAGTTCCTGGAGATTGTCGATGCCGGGAAGGCTGGCGTCCGCCTCCCATTTTCCAATGGCCTGGCGGCTCACCCCCAGCTGTGCGGCCAGCGCCTCCTGCGACAGGCCCGCCGCCTTGCGGAGCGCGGCGATGCGTTGCCCGATGGTCACGGGCGTCGCCCCCTCTCTGTTATTTCTGTGTGCTCATGATAACAAAAAGACCGCAAAAAAGCCACCACCCGCCTTTTCCATTTGCGCAACCGCCGGTTGCAGACGCGGGGCCCGGCAGCCAAGCGGGCGGCTGCAAAAGAGGAAAAGCCTTACGTTTCGGTGTATTCCAAAAGATCCTGCACGCTGCACCCCAGCACGAAGCACACCCGGGCAAGCACATCCAGATCCAGCTTTTCAACATGGCCCTTGTACCACTTGTCGACCACCTCGTACCGGGTGTTCACCAGGCGGGCAAGGCGGTTGCGGGTTATACCGCGCGCATCCATCAGCGCGGCGAGCTTTAGGGTTACTTTTCCATAACTCTGCATCAACATAACACCCTGTTCCGGCATTTTTATCACCTCAGCTTAATCCTACATGGGCCGTTACAGGGTTATAATTCTCATATAAATAGTTACTATACATACAGTGAAAAATGATGTATAATATCACAAAAGGGGGCGGGGCCGGTGGGGTGGCTTGTGTGGTTTGGGTTGGCGGTGGCATCCTGGCTGGCGCTGTGGCTGATCCTGCGGGGGGTGTATGCAGAGCGTTTGCGCCGCCTGCGCCAGCAGGCGGAACGGTATAAACGTTTGGCGTATACGGACCCTTTGACCGGGGCGGCGAACCGGCTGGCCTTTGAAGAGCGCCTGGAAGCGCTGAAAAGCGCCGAGGAGAGCGTTGCCATTGCCAGCCTGGACCTGAACGACCTGAAAGCCGTGAACGACGCTTACGGGCATGTGGCGGGGGACCGGCTGCTGCGCAAGGCGGCGGGGGTGCTGGCGGCAAGCTGCATCGGCCGGGCCGAGGTATACCGTGTTGGCGGCGATGAGTTCTGCCTGCTGGCGACGGGGATGCAAAAGCCCTGCGCGGAGCGGCTGTTCACCCAGCTGGAGGCGGCGCTGCAGCGGGAGGCCGTGGATATGGCGTTGGGATGGGAGCATTTGGACTGCGCCGCGGCGGGAAGCCTGGAAATGCTGCGCACCCGCAGCGATAAAGCAATGTACCGGGCCAAACGGGCCGGGAAAAACATGGGCAGAGCCGAGAGCGAGGCATAAGCAAAGCAGGGCCCCCCGCCGGGATCGGCGGGGGGCCCTGCGGTGTTTTCTTATGCCTGCGGCTGAAAGAGCCGGGGGGCAAGCCTGCACAGGATGACTGCGGCCAGCACGGTGAGCACGGCTTCCGGCAGCATGTAGGTGGCGTTGTATACCGCACTGTACAGCCAGCACAGAGCGTTTTCGCCCAGGGAGGAGATGCTTTGGCCCCAGCCGAACTGGGTCATCCACTCAAAGGCGTAGCCGTAGTCTTTCCAAACGATGTAGCCGGACAAAAAGCTGCATAAATACCGCACCAGCGACACCGCCAGCGTGCCCGCGCCCACCCCCAGCAGCCGGTTTTTAAAGGGCTTTGCCACAACACAGGCCAGACCCAACAGGGTAAAGGCAAGGACGTAGTCCAGAAGGATACAACCCACGACGGCCCCGGTGGTCTGGCAATAGGCCAGGTTTTTCACGCCCAGCAGCAGCTGGATCAGGCTGTGGATGAAGGCGGTGAGGATGCCCCACTTGACCCCGTGCCGAAAGCTTACCAGCACGATGGGCAGTGTGCTTACCAGGGTGATGGAGCCGCCGTGCGGCAGCTCAAATACCGGGATAAAGCCCAGAATGGTGCCCAGGGCGATCATGAGTGCGCACTCTACCAGCACGCGGGTTTTGGAGGCGGGTCTTGTCATAGCGGATCTACGACCTTTCAAAAGATAGTACATAAAAACAAAACAGCGCGCCCCATGTGCACAAACACACAGGGCGCGCTTTCAGCGTTCCTCATCCTCAAACTTCCTACGCCGGCATTACCCGGATCAGGTTCAAGGTGACCCAGAGCTGCAATTTGCCCTGATCTCAGCCGGGGATGGCCCCCAGCGCCCCTGTTTTTATGTCCGCGATTAGTATAAGCCGGGCGGGACGGATTTGTCAAGCCTTTTGCAGCTCTTTTTCGGCGGCCTGGGCCGCCAGCAGGGCCGTGCCGGTTTTGCACACGCCGGCCAGGCAGCAGGCCGCGCAGTTGGGCCTGCGGGCGTCGCACACGGCACGGCCGTGGAGCACGAAGCGGTGGCACAGATCGTTGCCCTCTTCGGGAGGAATGATCTTCCACAGGGCCATCTCGACCTTTTTGGGCTCCCTGATGTCGTCCACCAGGCCGATGCGGTTGACCAGGCGGATGCAATGGGTATCGGTGACGATGGCAGGCTTGCCGAACACATCGCCCATGATGAGATTGGCGCTTTTGCGGCCCACGCCGGGCAGGCCCAGCAGCGCATCGAAATCATCCGGGACCTGGCAATCATATTCATCGCGCAATTTGCGCATGCACAGGCTGATGTCCCGCGCTTTGGAGCGGCCCAGGCCGCAGGGCTTTACAATGGCCTCAATCTCTTCCGGCGCGGCGTCTGCCAAGGCCTTTACGCCGGGATACTTTGCAAACAGCTCCTGCACCACGATGTTCACCCGCGCGTCGGTGCACTGCGCGGCCAGCCGCACCTCTACCAGGAGCTGCCAGGCGTGCTCGTAATCCAGCGTGCATTCCGCCAGGGGGTATGCCTGCTTCAGGCGCCCGATCACTTCCAGTGCCAATGCCTTTTTGGTCATGTTTATCCCTCTTTTATGAGCTTTTACGGCAATTATAGCATGGATTCTTATTTATTGCAATCGGCAGTTTTGCGCCCGCGGGAGCAAAGAAAAACGCGCAGGGATTTGAGAAGCTGGATGAGGGCGGTGGGGGCAAACGCAAGGCCCGCCACCTGGGCCAGCTGCGCGCCGTTGAGGGGGACGGCCAGGAACAGCGTGCGCAGGCCGGGCAGAAACAGCACGGCTGCCAGCAGGGCCACCCCGCCGCCGAACGCCAGAAGGGAAAGGCGGTTGCCGCGAAAGCCAAGCCGGAAAAGCGGTTCGGGGCCGCGGCAGCTGAACCCGTGGAACAGGCGCGCCAGGGTGAGTGTGGCAAAAGCCATGGTGCTGGCCAGGGCCGCGCTTTCGCCCTGATACCCCAGGTAAAAAGCGGCCAGGGTGGCCGCCGCAATGAGCAGCCCCTGCCCCAGGACTGTGAGGAGCAGCGGCCGGTCCAGAAGGGGACGCGTGGGATCGCGGGGGGGCTGGTCCAGCAGGCCGGGCCGGGCGGCCTCGGTGCCGATGGCAATGGCGGGCAGGCTGTCGGTAAGAAGGTTGATGAACAGGAGGTGGACCGGCGCAAAGGGGGCGGGCAGGGAGGCAAACGAGGCGTACAGCACGGCCAGGATGCCGGCGGTGTTGCCCGAGAGCAGAAACTGCACGGCGTTTTTGATGTTTGCGAACACGCCCCGCCCGTTGACGACCGCCTTTACAATGGTGGCAAAGTTGTCGTCGGCCAGGATCATGGAGGCTGCGTCCTTGCTGACCTCGGTGCCGGTAACGCCCATGGCGACGCCCACGTCGGCCCGCTTTAAGGCGGGAGCGTCGTTCACGCCGTCGCCGGTCATGGCCACCACACAGCCCCGGCGCTGCCAGGCCTCGACGATGCGGATCTTGTGCTCGGGGGCCACCCGGGCATAGACCGAGATGCGGGGCAGGGCTTCGTCCAGCTGGGCGTCGCTCATGGCGTTCAGTTCGGCGCCGTCCAGCGAGAGGTCGCCCTGGGCGAAAATGCCGATCTGCCGGGCAATGGCAGTGGCGGTGACCTTGTGATCGCCGGTGATCATGATGGTGCGGATGCCGCCCCGTTTTGCGTCGGCCACAGCCTGGATGCTTTCGGGGCGGGGCGGGTCCATCATGGAAACAAGCCCGGCGAAGGTGTAGCCCTGCTCGTCTTCCAGGCGCAGGGGGCCGGCCTGGGGCAGCGGGCGAAAACCGAAGGCGAGCACCCGCAGGCCCTGCCCGGAAAAGGCGTTGTTGGCCCGGGTGATGCACTGCAGCCATTCCTCGGTGAGAGGAACGGGGCCCTGTGCGGTGAGCACGTGGGTGGAGCGGGCCAGCAGCACGTCCATGGCGCCCTTGGTGTAAAGGGTGGGAACGCCGCCCACAAGGAACAGGGCGCTCATGAGCTTGCGGTCAGAGTCGAAGGCCAGCTCCTCCAGGCGGGGATGCGCGGCGCGCAGGGCCGCAGCCGGCCGGCCCACGGCATCGCCCCAGCGCACAAGGGCGATCTCGGTGGGATCGCCCACGGCGCCGCCGTCTGGGCTGAGGGTGGCGTCGCAGGCCAAAAGCGCGATGTCCAGCAGGCGGCTTTGAGCGGCGTTTTGGGTTTGGAACGCGGAGCAAGGGAGCAGCTCGCCCCCGGCCCAGGCCTGCTGCACGGTCATGCGGTTCTGGGTCAGGGTGCCGGTTTTGTCGGAACAGATAACCGAAACGCTGCCCAGGCTCTCGACCGATTTCAGGTCTTTCATGATGGCGTTTTGACGGGCCATTTTTTGGGTGCCCAAGGCCAGCACGATGGTCACGATGCTGCCCAGCGCCTCGGGGATGGCCGCCACGGCAAGGGCCACGGCAAACATGAGAGAATCCACCAGGCCCAGCTGGCCGCGGAAGAAGGACAGGGCGAACACCAGCGCGCAGATGGCCAGGATCACGGCCGCCAGCTTGCCGGAAAAATCGTCGAGGCTTTTTTGCAGGGGGGTCCTGCGCTGCTGGGTCTGCCCCATCAGCCGGGCAATGCGGCCCAGCTCGGTATCCATGCCGGTGGAGGTGACCAGCATGACCGCGCGGCCGTAGGTCACCAGCGAGCCGGAAAACACCATGCATTTTTGGTCGCCCAGGGGGGGCTGGCCGCCGCTGAGGGCCTGCACGTTCTTTTCCACCGGCTCGGATTCGCCGGTGAGAGAGCTTTCGTCCACCTTGAGGGAGTGACATTCCAGCAGCCGGCCGTCTGCCGCCACCAGGTCGCCCGCTTCCAGAAAAACGATATCCCCGGGAACCAGGCGGGGCGAGGGGAGTTCGACCCGCTCACCGCCCCGCAGCACCTTGGCCGTGGGGCTGGAAAGGGCCTTGAGGCTTTCCATGGAGCGCTCGGCCTTGAAATACTGCACAGTGCCCAACGCCGCGTTCAGCAGCAGCACGGCAACGATGACAAGGGTGCTTTCGCCGCCGCCGGCCGCCAGCGAAATGACGGCCGCAAGGATCAAAATAATCACCAGCAGGTCTTTGAATTGCTCAAAGAATACCTGAAGAGGACGTTTTTTCCTGCCCTCGGCAAGCTGGTTTGGGCCGTGCTCTTCCAGGCGCCGGGCGGCTTCGGCAGCGGTCAGGCCGCCTTCGGAAGCCCCCAGCCGCTCCAGGGCCTGGGCAGGGGTGAGTTCGTACAGCTCTTTTTTCATTACACTGCGCTCCTTTTCTTTTGACAGGATGGGCAAAACCCGGACGGAAAACGCGGCGGAAAAAGAAAAAAGACCTTCCGCCAGCGAATCTGCCCAAAGCAAACGCTGCCGAAAAGTCTTGTTACCGCAAAACGGCACGCCCTGCCAGGCCCCAAAGAAGCCGTGATGTTGGCAAAGCGTCGTGAACTACTCCCTTTTCAACTGGCTCCACTATACCCCAACGGGAAGGCAAAGTCAACACAAAAAGGGCAGAACGGCCATATTTTACAGGGATTTCACAATCCAGCCCGCCGGCGGGCGGAGCGAAGAGAAACGCTTGTTTCCCGGGGCCGCATGGGGTATAATGATAAAAAACACGGGCCGGGCGCACCCCGGGCCGGAGCTTTGAGAGGAGCGGGTGAATATGTACGGGGATATGATGGATACCATTGGTTTTTTGGGCAGCCAGGATCTGGAGCTTGCCATGGCGATGCAGCGGGAACTGCTGCGCCAGCGCCGCAATATTGAACTGATTGCCAGCGAGAACATCGTGAGCCCGGCCGTGATGGCCGCAATGGGAAGCGTGCTGACCAACAAGTACGCCGAGGGGTACCCCGCCCACCGCTATTACGGGGGCTGCGCCTATGTGGACGAGGTGGAGAACCTGGCCATCCGCCGGGCGTGCGAATTGTTTGGCGCTGAGTTTGCGAACGTGCAGCCCCACTCGGGCGCGCAGGCAAACCTGGCGGTGTATTTTGCCCTTTTGGAGCTGGGGGATACCATTCTGGGCATGGATCTGGCGGCCGGCGGGCACCTGACCCACGGCAGCCCGGTGAATATGAGCGGCAAAAACTACAATTTTGTTTCCTATGGAGTGGACGAAAACGGCTATGTGGACTACGAGGCTCTGCGCCGGCAGGCCCTCACGGTGCGGCCCAAGATGATCGTGGCGGGGGCTTCGGCCTACCCGCGGGCGCTGCGCTTTGACACCCTGGCTGAAATCGCCCGCGAGGCGGGCGCGCTGCTGATGGTGGACATGGCGCACATTGCGGGCCTGGTGGCGGGGGGCGTGCACCAAAGCCCGGTGCCCTATGCGGATGTGGTGACCACCACCACCCACAAGACCCTGCGGGGGCCCCGGGGCGGCATGATTTTGACCAACAGTGAGGAGATCGCCAAAAAGGTGAACAAGGCCATTTTCCCCGGCACGCAGGGCGGCCCGCTGGAGCATGTGATCGCCGCAAAGGCGGTGTGCTTTGGCGAGGCGCTGAAGCCCGCGTTCCGCACCTACGCCAGGAGCATCGTGGAGAACGCCGGGGCACTGGCCGCAGGGCTGAAGGCCCGGGGGGTGGAGCTGGTGAGCGGCGGCACCGACAACCACATGATGCTGATCGACCTGTCGGCGCAGGAGTGCACCGGCAAGGAGCTGGAGCACAAGCTGGACGAGGTGAACATCACCGCCAACAAAAATTCGGTGCCCGGCGAAAAGCGCAGCCCCTTTATCACCAGCGGCCTGCGGGTGGGAACGCCCGCGGTGACGACCCGCGGCTTTGGCGCAGGCGAGATGGACGTGATCGCCGGCTGCGTTGCCGACTGCATTTTTGATTTTGAGGGCAGCAAGGCACAGGTGGCGGCCCGCGTGGCAGAGCTTGTGGAGCGCTTCCCCCTGTATGAGTGAGGCCCCGAGCGGGCGGCATCGTTCGTGCCGCCCGCCCTTTTAACGCTTTAAAGAACAAGGAGAGAATAACAGATCATGGCGTTCTTTGACTGCAAACTGAAAAGCCAGGCGCTGGCGGGCACAACCACGGTGCGCCTGTTTTGGCCCGGAGACATCGACCTGTGGCGGGGGCAGGCGCCGCGGGCGGTGTTCACCCTGCTGCACGGCTTTACCAACGACGGCGACGACTGGGTGAACTTTTCGGCCGCGCTGCGCTATGCGGCCGACAACAACATTGCGCTGGTGATCCCGGACGCCGCAAATTCTTTTTATAACGATATGGCCGCCGGCCCCGCCTACTATACCTGGCTGACCCAGGAGCTGCCGGCCTTGCTGGGCGGGATGGTGCAGCTGCCCGCCGGGCGGGAAAAAAATTTTGTGTGCGGCCTTTCCATGGGGGGCTACGGCGCGCTGCTGCTGGGGCTGACGCACCCGGAGGCGTATGCCGGCTGCGCCAGCTTTTCCGGCGCGGTGGACATGCGCTCGATGCTGGGGGCTGCCCAAAGCGACCCCCGCTCCCGCATGGTGATGGCCCCGGTCTTTGGCCCGGAGCTGGCCCTGCCGGCCGAAAGGGACCTGTTCGCCCTGGCACAGCAGGTCTGCGGGCTGGAGCCCGGGCAGCGGCCGAAGGTGCTGTGCACCGTGGGCCGGCAGGACATGGAGCCCTATTACATCTACCAGCAGAACCAGAATTTCCGCGAGTTTGTGCGGGACCGGGCGCCGGCGCTGGATTACACCTACATGGAGTGGGACGGCGTGCACGAGTGGAATTTTTGGGACCGCAGCCTGGTGCACGCCATCGACCTGTTTTTGAACCCCGGGTACGCGGATAAAAAATTGGGGGACTGGGCGGCCGAGGCCGCGGTGGAGCGCCCGGGCAGGGAGGCCCTGGTATGAGCGAACCCCTGGCACAGCGGCTGCGCCCGGCGGCGCTGGAGGAGGTGTGCGGCCAGAAGCACCTTTTGGGCGAGGGATGCGTGTTCCGCAGGGCGCTGGAAAGCGGGCGGGTGCCCAATATGATCTTTTACGGCCCCTCCGGGGTGGGCAAGACCACGGTGGCGCGCATTATTGCCGAAAACAGCGGCATGCGGCTGCACAAGCTGAACGGGACTTCCGCCTCGACGGGCGATATCAAGGCTGTGCTGGCCGAGATCGGCACCCTGCACGGGGCAAAGGGGCTGCTGCTGTATCTGGACGAAATCCAGTATCTGAATAAAAAGCAGCAGCAAAGCCTGCTGGAATGCATTGAGGACGGGTCGGTCACGCTGATCGCATCCACCACTGAAAACCCGTATTTTTATATTTACAACGCCCTTTTGAGCCGCTGCACGGTGTTTGAATTCAAAGCCCTTTCGCCCGAAGATGTGGAAGAAGGGCTGCAAAAGGCCTTGGCGCGCCTTGCACAGGACGAGGGCGCGCCGGTGGAGCTGCCCGCAGAGGCGGCGGAGTACCTGGCCGAGAGCTGTGGGGGCGACATGCGCAAGGCGCTGGGGTGCCTGGAATTTGCGGTGTCCGCCGCGGCGGCCGGGGAGGACGGGGCAAAGCACATCACGCTGGACATGATCCGGCAGGTGACCCGCCGCACCGCCATGCGCTACGACCGGGAGGGCGACGACCATTACGACATCCTTTCGGCCTACCAAAAATCCATGCGCGGCTCGGACCCGGACGCAGCGCTGCACTACCTGGCCCGCCTGCTGGAAGCGGGCGACCTGGTGAGCGCCTGCCGCCGCCTGATGGTCTGCGCCTGCGAGGACGTGGGCCTGGCCTGGCCGCAGATTATCCCCATTGTGAAAGCGGCTGTGGATGCGGCCAATATGATCGGCCTGCCCGAGGCGCGCATCCCCCTGGCCGACGCGGTTATTCTGGTGGCCACAGCCCCGAAATCCAACGCCGGGGAGGCGGCCATCAACGCGGCCATGGCGGACCTTGCCCGCGGCCGCTCCGGGCCGGTGCCGCGCCAATTGCAGAACAAGCATTTTGACGGCGAGGATGCGGCGGTGAAAGGGCAGCATTACAAGTATCCCCACGATCACCCGGGCCACTGGGTGGAGCAGCAGTACCTGCCCGACGCTTTGGCCGGCACGCGCTATTATGAGTGGGGCGACAACAAGACCGAGCAGGCCGCCCGGGCCTACTGGGAGCGCATCAAGCGGGAGGCGGGCAAATAGGGCGAGGAAAAAATTGCCGCCGCCCTTGACAACGCACATGAAAACTATTACTATTATAACAGCAAATACGCTGTAACAGGCGAATTTTACCCCGCAAAACCAGGTTTTGGAAAAAGTGGGGCAGAAAAGGAGCGTGCGTTTTGATGCGCTATTCCCGCCAACGGGAGCTGGTGCTGCGCCAGGTACAGAGCCGGTGCGACCACCCCACCGCCGACGACATCTACCTTACCATCCGGGACGACTGCCCGGGCCTCAGCCTGGGGACGGTATACCGCAACCTGAACGGCCTGGTGGAGATGGGCCGGGTGCGCCGGGTATCCATGCCCGGCATGGCCGACCGGTTTGACCGCACCCTCGCCGACCACGACCACCTGTACTGCACCTGCTGCGGCCGGGTGGAGGATGTGCAGCTGGACAAGGCGCCCATCGAGCAGACCATTGCCTCGCGGCCGGATCTTTCGATCCAGAGGTATTCGCTGAATCTGTACGGGCTGTGCAGCGCCTGCCGTGAGGCCGCGCGCAGCTGAGCGGCAAAAATAAAAAGGACCGGGGCCTGACGGCGCCGGTCCTTTTTTGCGGGGTGCGGCCGCTTTACTTTTCGGCGATGGCCTCGATCTCGCACAGGGCGCCCTTGGGCAGGTCCTTGACCGCCACACAGCTGCGGGCGGGCTTGGAGGTGAAGTAGCGGGCGTACACCTCGTTGAAGGCGGCGAAGTCGCCCATGTCGGCCAAAAAGCAGGTGGTCTTGACCACCTTGTCGAAGCCGGCGCCGGCGGCCTGGAGAATGGCGCCCACGTTTTTGCAGCTCCACTCGGCCTGGGCGGCAATGCCCTCGGGCATGGCGCCGGTAGCGGGGTCCACAGGCAGCTGGCCGCTGGTGATGACGAGGCCGTTCAGCTCGTACCCCTGGGAGTAGGGGCCGATGGCGCCGGGGGCTTTTTCAGTAGCAATGATCTTCATAGGTGTTTATCCTCCTGACAGTTAAGGGTTCCAATACGCGGCAGCCACCCTGTAAAAGGATGGCTGCCGCTTTTTATTATAGCAGGTGAGGCTGAAAAATCAAGCTTCCTTGCCCGCGGCGGTCTTGGCGGCCACCGCGTTCTTGAGCCAGTCCTTGCCCTCGACCAGGCGGGCCACCATCATGGAGGCGATGGTGTCGCCGGAGGCGTTCAGGCAGGTGGCGGCCGGGTCGAACAAAAAGCCCAGGGTGGCGATCAGGGGGAAGGCCTCGGCCGGGAAGCCGAACAGGCTGACGATGAGCATCTCGCCCACCAGGCCGCCGCCGGGCGCGCCGGACAGAACGAACGCGGACAGGATCGCCACCACGATGGCCATGCCGTAGGTGCCGGCGCCGGTGAAGGGCATGCCGAACACGCCGAACAGGAAGGCGATCTTGACGATGGAGCTGAGCACCGAGCCGTCCATGTGGGCGGTGGCGCCCAGAGGCAGCACCAGGTCGCTCACATCCTTGGGAACGCCGATCTCCTCACAGGCTTCCTTGTTCACGGGCAGGGTGGCAACCGAGCTCTGGGTGGCGAAAGCGGTGACGGCGGGGGCAAAAATGCTTTTGAGCATGCGCTTTACGCCCAGCTTGCCGCCGGCGAAGAAGGCGTACAGCGGGAAGAAGATTAGCACGTACAGCAGGCACAGGGGATAGTACACGACCATGGAGCGGCCGTAGTCGCCCAGAAGCTGGGGGCCGAACTCGCCGATCAGGTTGGCAAAATAGGCGCCCAGGCCGATGGGGGCGATGACCATGATCAGACCCACGAACTTCATCACGATGTCGT
>NZ_DBGCTQ010000002.1:0-33575 GCF_048388525.1 Allofournierella sp.
GCAAGTATTGTCCGAGTCGTGCTGCGAACGAGAAGGAAAGAGCAACATTTACCCCGGAAGAGATTTGCAGGCTTGTGGTGGAGTTTTATCGTCGGAATTATATTGAGGGGCTGTTTTTATCCAGCGCGGTGCTGGTGAACCCGGATTATACCACCGAGCGCATGATCCAGACCCTGGAACTGCTGCGGGGGCACTACCGCTTCCGGGGATATATCCATGCCAAGGCGATCCCCGGGGCGGACCCGCTGCTGATTCAGCGGCTGGGCCTTCTGGCCGACCGCATGAGCGTGAACATTGAGCTGCCCAGCGCCCAGAGCCTGGGGCTTTTGGCGCCGGACAAGGGCAAACAGGCAATTCTGGCGCCCATGAAACAGATCGCACTGGGCCAAAAGCAGAACAAGCAGGAGCTTGCCCTTTACAAAAGCACCCCCAGGTTTGCGCCCGCGGGGCAGAGCACCCAGATGATCGTGGGCGCGAGCCCGGAGAGCGACCGCCAGATTTTAAAGCTCACCGAAGGGCTGTACCGCAAATATGAATTGCGGCGGGTGTTTTTTTCGGCCTATATTCCGGTGGCGGCGGACGCGCGCCTGCCCGCGCTGAACACCGAGCCGCCGCTTTTGCGGGAGCACCGGCTGTATCAGGCGGATTGGCTGCTGCGCTATTATCATTTTCAGGCGGACGAGATTTTGGATGAGGAAAACCCGAACTTCGACCCCTGCCTCGACCCAAAATGCAACTGGGCCATCCACCATTTGGATCAGTTCCCGGTGGATGTGAACCGGGCGGAGCCCGAGCGGCTGCTGCGGGTGCCGGGCATCGGCCCGCGCAGCGCAAAACGGATCACGACCGCGCGGCGGGCCGGGGCGCTGGGGCTGGCGGAACTGAAACGCATAGGGGTGGTGCTGAAGCGCGCGCAGTACTTTATCACCTGCAAGGGGTTCACCGGCGCTTCCGGCGGGGGCAGCCGGCACCGCATTGCGGCGGCGCTGCTGGACCCCCGGGTGTTCAGCGCCCAGGGCGAACAGCTGAGCCTGTTTGCCGCGCCGCTGGCAAAGCAGCTTGCCGGGGCGGGGGCGGCGCCGGAGCTTGCGGCGGCGGCTGCGCGGGAGGAGGCGGTAAAATGTATTGCGAGCAGGATGTAGTGTACCGGTATGACGGGAGCTGGCAGGGGTTTTTGTGCTGCATCCACGAGAGTGTGTACCACAAAACCATCCCCTTTGCGATCCTTCCCTGGGACGAGCCCTGCATGACCCTGTTCCCCGAGCAGCCGATTGAGACCGAGCCGGAAAAGGCGCGCCGGGTGAGCGCCAGCTTTTCAAGGAAAATGGGGTTCGGCGCCCGGGAGCTGGTGATGCAGGCGTTTTTGTGCGATGAGGCGAACAAGGAGCTGGCGCTGCTGAGGTTTTTGCTGCTGGGCTACCAGGTGGGACCGCGGGTTATGGCCATGCTGGGGCACGCGGACGTGGCGCCGGTGCGCCGGATGGAGCAGCAGGTCACCCATGAAGCGCATCAGTTCACCGGCTTTTTGCGCTTTGTGGATTATGGAAGCTTTTTGGGGGCCTGCATCACCCCCAAAAGCTACGTGCTGCCCCTGCTGCGGGCGCACTTTTGCCAGCGCTACCCGGAAGAAAATTTTGTGATTTATGACCGGACCCACCGGGCCGCCCTGATTTACCAGGATCATGCGGCAGGCTACGCCCAGCTTGCCGAGCCGCCGGCGTTTCCCCAGGTGAGCGGGGAGGAAGCGGGGTTCCAGGCCTTGTGGAAGCAGTTTTACAAGACCATTGCCATCGAGGCGCGCAAAAACCCCAGGGTGCGCAGCACCCACTGCCCCAAGCGGTATTGGGTGGATATGCTGGAATTGCAGGGAGAGCGCTGACCGCCGGCGCGTTTCGTGCTATAATAACGGCAGGGGTACGATGCGTGTGAGAAAGGCGCGCCCCGGCCTTGCCGGGCGGCAGAAAACGGTTTGCGCACTTATGGATCGGAGAGCTGAAAAGGGGGTACTGAGAATGTTTGTAAAGGTAAACGGCCTGAAACTGTTTTATCAAAGGACCGGCAGCGGGCGGCCTTTTGTGCTGCTGCACGGAAATATGGAGGATCACACGATCTTTGACGTGCTGGTGAGGGAGCTGAGCCGGGAGTACACGGTCTATGCGCTGGACAGCCGCAACCACGGCAAAAGCGACAGCGTGCCCTTTTTGGATTATGGCGAGATGGCGGAGGACGTGGCCGGGTTTATTGCAGCCCTGGAGCTGGAAAGGCCGCTGCTCTACGGCTTTTCGGACGGGGGAATCATCGGCCTGCTGGTGGCCGGCCGGTACCCGGACCTTTTGAGGAAACTGGTGGTGAGCGGCGCCAACCTGACGCCGCAGGGGGTCAAGCCGCTGCTGCGGGCGGGCTTTAAGCTGGCGTATTGTTTCAGCCGCAGCGAAAAGCTGGAGCTCATGCTCACCCAGCCCCACATCACACAGGCCATGCTGAAACGCATCAAGACGCCGACCCTGGTGCTGGCGGGCGAAAAAGACCTGGTGACCGAGCGCGAAACCCGCGCCCTTGCCGCCCATATCCCGGGGGCAAAGCTGATGATCCTGCCGGGCGAGGGGCACGGCAGCTATGTGGTGCACAGCGACAAGCTGTATGCGGCCATGGAGCCTTTTTTGCGCGGGGAGTGAAGGGATAAAAGGAGGGCGGAGCGCCGGCGCTCCGCCCATTACAGAACAAAACGTGCATTGCCAACAAAAAGGCGCGAACCCCAGGTTCGCGCCTTTTTGTGTAAAACGATGCGGACGGCGAAAAGAAGGAGGCTGCCGCCGCAGTGCCCCCTTACACGGCGGCGCACTTTTGGAGGGTGCGGCGGTAGACAGGCATGTTGGCGGGCGCTTCGCTCACCACCCGGAGCGTGCCGGCGCGCACCAGTTCCTCCACCCGCAGCGCAACCCAGCCGTCGCTGACGCCGAGTTCGTATTTGCCCAGGACGCGGCCGATCAAGGCGGCTTCCTGGAAGATTTCCCCGGCCGCTGCGAGCTCGCGCCGGATGAAGGGGTCGTAAAAGGAGGCGGGCACGCCCACCAGCCGCCCGTTGAGCACCGCCCGCAGGGGCGCGTTTTCCCTTTGCGGCTCGGCCCAGTGCAGGGCGCAGCAGTGGATGAATGCGGGCAGCGCGGGGGGTTGCAGGGCAAGATATCTGCCCCATTCGCCGGGGGAAACGCTGCCCCAGCCTGTTTGCCGCACCAAATTTTGCTGGTGGTCGAAGTGCCAGGCGGGCAGTTTGACCAGCGAGACCGGCCCGCACCCCCCGCCCAGGCTGTGCAGCTGGGCCATCAGCCAGCACAGGCCGCAGGCTTCGTCCGGCGCGTCGCTGTACCAGACGCGCACCGCCTCGCCCGCGGCCGCCGCGGCCTATGAACGCAACGCCGCAGGCACCGCTGCGGTAAGGCCCTTTGCCCCAGGGCTGCGCCAGTTTTAAAGAGCTGCAGGCGCTGCCGCCAAAAACGACTTCGACCATGCTGCACCTCCTTTGTGCCACGGCGCGGGGCCGGCCGCCCCGCGCTCTTTCAGACTTACTGCAGCACACGACGGGCTGTTTGGCAACCGCGGGGGAGAGGAGGAAAGCGCCCTTTGCGGCGCGCCGGCCCGGAAGAAGGCCCACAAGGGGCAAAAGGGCTGCGCAGCGCGGGCAGGGCCACAGGAACATAAAAAATTAAAAAAACGGGAACCTTTGCCCCGCACACGACGATTACAGTGCAGAGGGCAGCCCCCACATCACAAACGAAGGAGTGAGAAACGCATGCAGGCACCCGACGTATCCGGCCTTGTGGACCGCTACGGCCCCGAGATCTACCGCTACTGCCGCCGGCTCGCAGGGTTTGCGCCGGACGCGGAGGACCTGTACCAGCAGACCTTTTTGCGGCTTCTGGAGCTGCCCGGGGAGCTGGACGAGGAGCAAAACCCCCGCGCGCTGCTTTACAGCGTGGCGGGCGGGATCTGGAAAAACGAGGCGCGCAAGCGCGGGCGGCGGGCGGCCATTGCCCAGCCGCTGGAGCTGGACGACGAAAACGCGCCGGAACCGGCGGCCCGGGAGGACACCGAGGCCACGGCGCAGGGCAGAGCGGAACGCGCCGCTTTGCGGGCGGCGGTGGACCGGCTGCCCCTGACATACCGCGTGCCGGCCCTGCTGGCCTACGGGGCGGAGCTGCCGCTGGAGGCCATTGCAGGCATTGAAAAGCTGCCCCTGGGCACGGTGAAAAGCCGGCTGCACAGGGCCAAACAGATGCTGAAACAGGAAATGGAGGCGCAGGGCTATGAACGACAGAAAATTTGACGCGGCGCTGAACGCCGCCCTGCAAAGCAGCGAGAACCCGCCGCCCGAGCTGGACGCGGTGCTGAAAGCAAAGCTTTACCAGCGCCAGGAGCAGCTGGAGGGCGAGGGAGCCCAGCGGAGGGTACGCCTGTGGTGGCTGCCCATGGTGGCGAACCTGATCGTGTGCGGGGTGCCCGCGGCGATCTTTGCGCTGCCCATTATGCCCCTGGCCGCCCACCTGGCGGCGTTTGCCCTGGGCTGGCTGGCAGTGGGGGGCGTGGTGCTGACCCTGGTGGGGCTCAAATGCTCCGACTTAAAAGAACAACTCACCTTGGTACTGCCCGCGAAGGGCAAGAAGGAGATACGAGGATCATGATGATTGCAACATTTGTTTTGGGGTTCGTTCTTCTGGCGATGGTGCTGATGCTGGTGTTTTTGGTGACAAGCTGCGTGTGGCTTTACCAGGATTCGCGGCTGCATGGCCAGGAGCCGGTGCTGTGGGTGCTGATGGCGGTGTTCGCCAGCCCCATTGTGGCGCTGCTGCTCTACTTTATCTTCGGGCGCAGGAATACCGTGGACCCCTGCCCGGCCTGCCAATACCCGGTGGCGCGCTCGGCCCGGTACTGCCCCAACTGCGGCACCGGGAACCCGGCCTTCGGCGAGCGGCCCCCCCGGCGCAAGCTGAGCGGCGTGGGCAAGGCGGCCATTGTGACCGGAGCCGCGGGCATGGTGCTGCTGCTGTGCACCTTTGTGGGGCTGATCGTGTTCAGCATTTCCGAGACAAGGGGCGCGGTGGGCGCGATGCAGGTGGCGGGAAGCTCGGTGGGGCTGCCCATCACCAGCACCTGGAAGCCCGAAGTGAACACCGGCTGGGTGATCATGAACAGCGAGAACCGGCACAATGGCGTGTGGAATTTTTATATGAGCAAAACCAGCGATGGCTACCACACCAGAAGCGAGTTTGACCTGGACGACGGGCAGAGCCGGACCCTGATGGCGGCGGTGGAGTGCGAGGGCGAACGGCTGGACCTGGAGCTGATCCAGGACGGGGCTGTGGTGGAAACCTATACCCTGAGCGGGGCGGAGGGCACACAGGAGCTCTCGCTGGCGCAATGTGAGCCGGGCACTGTGGTGCTGCGGCTGGTGAACCACGGCGCCGAACAGATCCACGGCACCCTGTGGGTGGAATAAAGAGAGAACGAGAGCGCCCCCGGCGCGGCAGGCCTGCCGCGCCGGGGGCGCTTTTTGTATGGTTACATCAGATGCCGGATCAGCGGGGCCACGAGGCGCATGAGGCTGTGGAGCACCCGCTTGACTGCCGGGTACTGGGGATAGGGGAAGGCCGGGCCGTATTCAAAGCCCCCCTCCGCCAGCGGAACGCGGCTTTGTGCCATCTGGCCTTCGGCGCCCGCGCGGAGCTGCGCGTTGAGTTCTTTGCAGTCCACCGCAAGCATGAGCTCGGTGTCCAGGTAGGTGCTGCGCATGTCCATGTTATACGAGCCCACAAGGGAGAGCCGGTCACCCACCAGCACGGTT
This sequence comes from Allofournierella sp., assembly GCF_048388525.1. Lineage (GTDB taxonomy): Bacteria > Bacillota > Clostridia > Oscillospirales > Ruminococcaceae > BQOK01. Next base: position 5,840 of record NZ_DBGCTQ010000002.1, read on the forward strand.
TTGGTGTGCATGGAGTGGGCGCCGCTGAACTCGTACACCTGCGCGCCGGTGGCCAGGATATTTGCCTTTTGGTTCAGGTAGTCGGTGCAGCCGAACAGGTTTGCCCCGCTTTCCACCGCGTTCGTTATAATGCGCACCTGCCCCGCGCCTGCGCACAGCGCGGTCAGCTCGCCATACATTTCGGAGCTGCAGATGACATAGGGCGTTTGGATGACCACGTCGCCCGCCCCGGCGGCAAGGCGGGTGATGGTGTGCCAGACCCAGGGCTCCTTGTTCACCGGCCCGGCCGGGTTTGCAACCAGGGTGACCTTGTTGGCGGCCAGGGTGAGGGGGGTGAGGTCGGGCAGCGCAAGACTTTGACCCAGCTTTTCTTCCAGGCCGCTGTAGCGCTGCGCCAGGTCCGCGGCGGCCTGGCGCACCGTTTTGCCCGCGTGTTCGCAGGTGTAAGGCTTTGTGCAGCCCAGCGCCCAGACCCCTTCAAAATAGGTGCGCAGCTGGGCCAGCGAGCTGCCGGGGGCGGGAGCGGTGTTCCACACCAGGAGCTCCCGGTCGATGTTTTGGCCCTGCACATAATCGCCCAAAAACAGATCAAAGGTGTTGCGCCCGCCCAGCAGGAAGAGGGAGTCGTCGGCAATGAGATACTTGTCGTGCAGGCGGGTTTGCAGCTGCCAGGGCAGCGCGGGATTTAAAGGCGCGTATACCTTGACGTCGGCGTTCGGATGTGCGGCCAGGGCCTTGAAAAAAGCGTTTCCCGTCAGGTTTTTGAAACCCGACAGGCCGTCGATGAGCACGCGCACCTTTACCCCCCGGTCCGCCGCCGCCAGCAGGGCGGACAGCACGTCCCGGCCGCTCTCGTCTGCATGGAACTCGAAGGTGGAAAGGATGATTTCGCGCTGGGCGGCCCCGATGAGCCGCAGCCGCCAGAGCAGGGCGTCGGAGTTGCCGTCCACACAGGCGACCCGCTCGCTGCCGGGGGCGGCGGCATAGAATTGAGTGGAGGCAAGCTGGGCGGCGTATTGTGCGCCCACCGGCTTGTGATGCACAAAGGGCAGCGCGGTGCCCAGAATAAGATAGGCTGCAAGCAGGGCGGCGGTCCATGCAAGCAGGCGCCGGCGGCGGGATGGGCGGGGTGCGGAAGGTTTCATGACAGGGGCCTCCTTGGGGCGATGCGCCGCCCGTGATGGGATATAGTTCAGTTATACCGCGCGCGCAGAAGAAAGTCAACGCGTGCGGCGCACACCTTGCAGGCGGGGTGGGGATGTGGTATACTTCTGTAGAATGTTCGCCGCCCGGCTACAGGCCGGGGCGGCAGTATTTGCGAGGAGGGAACCGCCCATGCAGACCCTGACCCAGGTGGTGAAGGCGTGCAGCGACTTTTTGTGGGGAGTGCCCATGCTGGTGATGCTGTTCGGCACCCACTTGTTTTTGACCGTGCGGCTGCACTTTGTGCAGCGGCACACCTTTAAAGCGATCCGGCTGAGCGTGACGCCGGACAAGGGCAGCGAGGGCGAGGTGAGCCAGTTCGGCGCGCTGGCCACCGCGCTGGCCGCGACCATTGGCACCGGGAACATCATCGGCGTGTCCACCGCCATTGCGCTGGGTGGCCCCGGCGCGGTGCTGTGGTGCTGGCTTACGGGCGTGTTCGGCATTGCCACGAAATACGGCGAGTCGCTGCTGGCGGTAAAATACCGAACCCGCAACGAAAAGGGAGCCATGGTGGGCGGCCCCATGTACACCATTGAGCGGGGGCTGCACTGGAAGTGGATGGCGGTGCTGTTTGCCGCCCTTACGGTGGTGGCCACCTTTGGCATTGGCTGCACGGTGCAGAGCCACGCCATCAGCGATGTGGTGCACACCACCTTTGGCGTGCCCATGGCGGTGAGCGGCGCGGTGGTTACCCTGCTGTCGGCCGTTGTGATCCTGGGCGGGGTGAAGGCCATCGCTCAGGTGTGCGAAAAGCTGGTGCCCTTTATGAGCCTGTTTTACATTTTGGGGTGCCTGGCGATCCTGGCAATCAACTGGAACTTTTTGGCGCCGGCGCTGGCGCTGATCGTGAAAAGCGCGTTCAGCACAAGGGCCCTGGGCGGCGGTTTTGTGGGCGGAGGCGTAATGGCGGCCTGCCGTTACGGCATGGCCCGGGGGCTGTTTTCCAACGAGTCGGGCCTGGGCACCGCGCCCATTGCGGCCGCCACGGCCCAGACCAAAAACCCTGTGCGGCAGGCCCTGGTGTCGATGACCGGCACCTTTTGGGATACGGTGGTGGTGTGCGCCATGACCGGCCTTGTGGTGGTGAGCAGCATGATGCGCGACCCGGCGGCCTTTGCGGGCGCGGGCGACGACGCGATGACCCGCCTTGCCTTTGCAAACCTGCCCGGCGGGCAGTATGTGCTGACCCTGGCGCTTTCGGTGTTTGCCTTCACCACCATTCTGGGCTGGAGCTTTTATGGGGAGAAATGTGTGGAGTACCTGTTCGGCGGGCGGGCGATCACGGCGTACCGGGTGATTTATCTGGCAGTGCTGTTTTTGGGCACGGTGACGAGCCTGGACCTGGTGTGGAACTTTTCCGATTTGATGAACGGGCTGATGGCTTTTCCGAACCTGGTGAGCGTGCTGCTGCTGAGCGGGGTGATCGTGAAGGAAACGCGGCGCTACCTGTGGGAGGGGCGGCTGGACGAGGCGAGTGAGGAAACGGTGTGACCCCGGCGGGCAGACGTGATATAATAAAAGCCGGGCGCCGCGGCGCCCGGCTTTTACAAAAGAGGGGGAAAGAATGCCGTGAACAAACTGTGGGGGCATTTCAGCACCATCACCCACCACAAGTGGCTGGTGATGAAATACTGCTTTAAGCTGGGGCTGTATCGGCAGGGGCTGTGCCATGACCTTTCAAAGTACACGCCCGCCGAGTTCTGGCCGGGGGTGAGATATTACCAGGGCGACCGGAGCCCCAACGACGCCCAGCGCCAGGCCGAGGGATGCAGCACCGCCTGGCTGCATCACAAGGGGCGCAACCGGCACCACCTGGAATATTGGATCGATTACGACCCGGCGGGCACCGGCACCATGATCGGCAACGAGATGCCGGTGCGGTATGTGGCCGAGATGTTCTGCGACCGGATTGCCGCCAGCCGGACCTATTTGAAGGACGCCTACACCGACGCTTCACCCTGGCAGTATTACGAGCGAGGGCAGGCGCATTACCTGCTGCACCCCGCCACCCGCCGCCTGCTGGAGCGCATGCTGCTGCTTTTGCGGGAGGAGGGCGAGGAAAAGGCGTTTGGGACCATCCGGCGGGAGATCCTGCAAAAATGAACCCGGCCGGGGCCTTTGGCTCTGCTTTCAACAACAAAGCTGCCGCCCTGTGGAAAACCACGGGGCGGCAGCTTTGTTTGAAAAACAGAGATCACACGGTAGCGGGTTGCTGCTCTGCGGCAGGCGCTTCGCTTTGCGGCTGGGGCTTTTCAGCCGCAGGCTTTTTGGCGGCCGGTTTTTTGGCCGGGGATTTTTTGGCAGGCGCCTTTTTGGCCGCGGCCTTTTCAGCCGCAGGCGCCTTGGGAGCGGCCTTTTTGGCCGCAGCTGCCTTGGCGGCGGTTTTTTTGACAGGGGCCCCGGCGGGGGATTCGGGGGCTGGCTGCTCTGCGGGCTTTGCCGCGCTTTCCGCTTTGGCGGCGGCCTTTTTGGCCGTGGGCTTTTTTGCCGGGGCCGGGGCGGGAGCGCTCACGGCGGCGGCCTGGGCCCCGGCGGGCGCGGGCTGGGCGGCTGCGTTTTCGGCCTTTTCAGGGGCCGCTTTTTCGGGGGCCGCCTCGGGGGCTTCGACAGGAGCCTTTTGCTGTGGGGGGGCCGGATCAACGGGAACGGACGGCGCCTTTTCGGGGGCCGCAGGGGGAGCGGACGGCGTTACCGGGGCCTGCGGGGCCGGTGCGGCGGGCGCTTCGGCCTTGGGGTCGGCGGGCTTTTTGGCCGCGCGCCGGGGGGCCTTTTTCTCGGGCAGCTTGCCCGCCCAGCCGGTGAGCACTTCCTTGTAAAAGTCCACCGCGGGGGGCAGGGCCATTACCGAGATGTTTTCATCCAGCCCGTGAATGCTGGCATATTGCTGCTTGTTGATCTCCAGAGGGGCAAAACGGAGCGCGTTGTCGGTGACTTCCTTGTAAAAGCGCGCGTCGGTGCCGCCGGTCATGATGTAGGGGGTCATGGAATAGCCGGGGTAGATCTTCTGCATGGTGTCTTCCAGCAGGCGGAAGGGCGCGCCCTCGTAGCTGGCCTCCGGCGGCGGGTCGTCCTGATAGATGACCTCGGCCTCGAGCCCGAACTTTTTGGCGAGCCTGCAGATCAGGGGCACGCTTTCCTTGGTGGGCTGGTGGGGCATGCAGCGCATGTTGGCGGTCACAAAAGCCTCCTGCGGCAGCACGTTCAGGCCGTCTGACCCTTTGGCGGTGGTAAAGGCGCAGGTGGTGCGCATCATGGCGCCCGCCAGGGGGTTCACCTTGGGCAGCAGCACCGTGAGCAGCGGCTCGAACAGCCAGAGGTTGCCCAGTAAAAGGCGCATGCCGAAGTTCATGTTGGGGGCCATGCGGCGGAACATCTCGCGCAGGGTGGGGGTGAAGCGGGCCCGGAAGGGATTGTGCTTTTCCACCCGGCAGATGAATTTTGCAATGCGCACCAGCGCGGTGTTGCGGCCAGGGGCGCTGGCATGGCCGCCGCCGCTTCTGGCGATGAATTTAACGTCGGCATAGCCCTTTTCCACCACGCCGACCACGCCGTAACGGCCTTTTACGCCGGCCATGGGGCTGTCCATAATCATGCCGCCCTCATCCATCAGCATGCCCAGGCGCACGCCGTGCTCTTTGAGCCAGGCGGCGGTGGCGGGGGCGCCGTCGCCGCCCCATTCCTCGGTGCAGCTGGAGGCGAGATATACGTCGCACTCCGGCTTCCAGCCAGCTTTCAGCAATTCCTCCGCGGCCTGCATAAAGCAGTACAGGCTGCCCTTGGTATCCACCGTACCGCGGCCCCAGACCGAACCTTCGGCGATCTCACCGGAGAACGGCCCGTGCTGCCATTCGCCCTCTGCGGGAACCACGTCGTGGTGGCTCATGAGCAGAATGGGCTGGGTGGTGCCGGGGTTTGAGCCGGTGATCTTGAACAGCAGGCTGCCGTTCAGGTCGATCAGTTCGGCCCGGCGGTGCAGGGTGGGGAATTCCTTTTTCAGCAGCTTGTGGAACCCGCCGAACTTTTTGCGGTCTGCCTGCTGAAAGTGGGACTCCGTTTCGCACTGCACGAGGCGGGAGAGCCCCTCGGCATAGCCCTGGGCCCGGTCGAGGTCGCAATCGGGGAATTTGGCCCGCACGGCGGGGGTGGGCTTCATTTGAAGCGTGCGCACCACCGCGACCAAAAGCAGCACCACAAGGATCGCCAGCAGCGCAAGCAGGATCCATACAAGGATCATAGAGAAATGCCTCCTTCACATCATGTTGGCCCGCGGGAGCGCCCGCATGGCCCATTGCTCCAGTATAAGACCCAGTATAGCACAAAACGCGAGGTTTCGTACAGCCGTTTGCAGGAACTTTTTGCGCTTTTTTGGCAGATGCGAGGGGGAAAAGTTTGTTTTGATTTTCACAGCCCGATCCCCCTTGACAAAGCGCGCGGTAAGGCGTAATGTGTAGAATTGCCACAGGCCGCAGCGCGCCCCGCAAAAGGGCGTTTTTGGCGCGGCGGATCCGGCCCGGCAGGGGCTTTTGCGGGGAAAGAACAAAGTGAGCGAGGGAGCACCGATGCAGAACAAAATCACCCAGGGCGTGATCTGGAAACAGCTGCTGCTGTTTTTCTTTCCGGTCTGGTTCGGGACCTTTTTCCAGCAGCTTTACAACACCGCCGACGCGGTAATCGTGGGCAATTTTGTGGGCAAGGGGGCGCTGGCCGCCGTGGGCGCCACGGCGGTGGTGCTGAACCTGCTGGTGGGCTTTTTTGTGGGGCTTGCCAGCGGGGCCACGGTGATCATCAGCCAGCGGTACGGCGCGGGCGACGCGGAAGGGGTGAGCCGGGCGGTGCACACCGCGGTGGCCCTGGCCCTGGCGGGGGGCGCCGTGATCATGATCGTGGGCCTTGCGGCCAGCCCCTGGGCGCTGCGCAGGATGAACACCCCCGAGGAGATCATGCCCCAGGCGGTGCTGTACCTGCGGGTGTGCTTTTTGGGCATGATCCCCAGCCTTATTTACAACATGGGCACCGGTATCCTGCGGGCGGTGGGCGACTCGCGCAGGCCGCTGTACTTTTTGGTGGCGGCCTCGCTGACCAACATCGCGCTGGACCTTTTGTTTGTGGTGGGGCTGCGCATGGGGGTGCTGGGGGTGGCGCTGGGCACGGTTCTGAGCCAGTGCGTGGCGGCGCTGTTGACCCTGGCCAGCATCACCGGGGCGGCCGCCTGTTACCGGTTCGACCCCAAAAAGCTGGGCTTTGACCCGGAGATCCTGGGGCAGGTGGTGCGCATTGGGCTGCCGGCGGGGCTGCAGTCGGTGATGTATTCGGTGTCGAACATTGTGGTGCAGGCCAGTGTGAACGGCTTTGGCACCGACGTGGTGGCCGCTTATACCGCCTACGGCAAGATTGACAGCGTGTTCTGGATGACCATGAGCTCGTTCGGCCTTTCCATCACCACCTTTGTGGGCCAGAATTTCGGCGCGAAGCGGTACGACCGGGTGAAGAAGGGCGTTTTGCAGTGCGCGGGCATGGCCTTTGCCGCCACGGCGCTGCTGATGGCGCTGGTGCTGCCGCTGGGCAGCTGGGTGTACCGCTTTTTTGTGCCGGACCAGACGGTCATCCACGAGGGGCTGCGCATTCTGCACTTTTTGGTGCCGGTGTGGCCCACCTATGTGCTGATCGAGGTGCTGAGCGGCGCGGTGCGCGGCACCGGCGATTCGCTGATCCCCATGCTGATGACCAGCTTTGGCGTGTGTGTGCTGCGCATCGTGTGGGTGGCGGCGGTGGCGACCCCCTTCTGGCCCAGCCTGAACGGCGTGCTGACCTGTTACCCCTTAAGCTGGGCGTTCACCAGCGTGCTGTTCCTGGCCTACTATTTGCAGGGGGGCTGGCTGCGGCGGCGCATCCGGGTGCAGGAGGCGGCCGAAACGGCCCCGGCGGCCGGGGGCTAGTGCCGCGCCGATGGGTATCCCATAAAATGAAAAAGTGCTCTTTGCGCGGCCCTGGCGGCCTGCAAAGAGCACTTTTTTTGGCAAAGGGGAGCTTTGGGGCACAAAGCGGCGCGGCTCCGCCGCTACATGTTCAGGTAGCCGTGGAATTCGTCCGGGTCGCTGGCGCGCTCGAGCGCGGCGGCGTAGTCTACCCGGCCGGCCTGGACCAGACGGGCCAGGTGCAGGTTGAGGGTCTGCATGCCGTCTTTCGCGCCGGTCTGCATCAGGCTGGGCAGCTGGTAGGCCTTGGCCTCGCGGATGAGGTTCAGGGCGGCGTCGGTGGCCACCAGGATCTCCAGCGCCGCGGTGCGGCCGCTGCCGTCCGCCAGGGGGAGCAGCTCCTGGGTGATGCAGCCCTTCAAAACGCCCGCCAGCTGGGTGCGCACCTCCTGCTGGATCTCGCCCGGGCAGGCGTTGATGATGCGGTCCACGGTGTTGGCCGCGCCGATGGTGTGCAGGGTGCTGAACACCAGGTGGCCGGTTTCAGCCGCGGTGAGCGCGGCCGAGATGGTCTCGAAGTCGCGCATCTCGCCCACCAGGATCACGTCCGGGTCCTCGCGCAGGCTGCTGCGCAGGGCGCTGGCAAAATTTTTGGTGTCGGAGCCGACCTCGCGCTGGTGGATCACGCAGCCCTTGGGGGTGTACATGTATTCCACGGGGTCCTCGATGGTGACGATGTGGCACCGGCGGGTGGCGTTGATGTGCTGGATCATGGCCGCCAGCGTGGTGGATTTGCCGCTGCCGGTGGGGCCGGTGACCAGCACAAGGCCCCGGGGCTGGTTTGCAAACATGCGCACGGCGGGGGGAAGGTCCAGGTCTTCCAGGGTGGGGACCTCGGGCCGAAGAAGGCGGATGGAGGCGCACAGATGCCCCTGCTGGCGGAACACGTTCACGCGCTGGCGGAGGCCGTCCGGGGTCTGCATGGAAAAGTCGGCGTCGTCGCCCGCATCGATGCGCCGGCGCATGAGGGGGGGCAGCGCGTCCAGGATCATGCGCTCGGCCTCGCCGGGGGCGAGGGGCGAGCCGTAGACCAGCTGCCCCAAATGCCGCATGGCGGGGGGCTGGTCGTGGGTGAGGTGCAGGTCCGAAGCGCTGTGGCTGCGGGCCGCTACAATGAGATCTTCCAGGGTCATGGCGAACGCTCCTTTTTATGATGGGCGGCTCAGTCGTCGGCGCCGTAGGTCAGGCGCACCAGCTCGGCGGCGTCGGTGACGCCGGCGGCCACCAGCCGGGCAAGGCCGCCCCGCAGGGTGGTGGCATGCTGGTGCTCCCGCACGTACTGGTAAATATCCTCGATGTCGCGTTTTTCGGAGATCATGCGGCGCATGGCCTTGTCGACCACGATCACCTCGTGCACCGCCACCCGGCCCTTGTAGCCGGTGCCGTTGCACAGATGGCACCCCTTGGCGCGGTAGAGCTGGGTGACGCCGGGGCCGAAGACCCGCTTTTCGGCCTCGGTGGCGGGTACCGCCTGGCGGCAGTGGGGGCAGAGCTTTTTGGCCAGCCGCTGGGCGATGACGCCCACCAGGCTGCTGGCCACCATGTAGGGTTCCACGCCCATGTCCTCCATGCGCACGATGGCGCTGATGGCGTCGTTGGTGTGCAGGGTGCTGAGCACCAGATGCCCTGTGATGGCGCTGCGCACGCTGATCTGGGCGGTTTGGCTGTCGCGCGTTTCGCCCACCATGATCACGTCCGGGTCCTGCCGGAGGATCGCGCGCAGGCCGGTCTCGAAGGTGAGGCCCGCGAGGTTGTTCACCTGCATCTGGTTGACCCGGTTGATGTTCTTTTCCACGGGGTCCTCGATGGTGACGATGTTGACCGGGCCCTTGACCAGCCGTTCCATCATGAGATAGAGGGTGGTGGTCTTGCCGCTGCCGGTGGGGCCGGTGATATAGACCACGCCGTGGGGGTTCTGCAGGATCGCCAGGCTTTTTTTATAGTTCTCCTCGTCCATGCCGAAGGTATCGGCCCGGTCGATGGCGGTGCTGGTGTTCAAAAAGCGCAGCACGCCCTTTTCGCCGTGGATGGTGGGGATGACGCTGGCGCGCACGTTCATCTCGAACCCCTCGATGGTGGTTTTGAAGTGGCCGTCCTGCGGAAGGCGCTTTTCGGCAATGTCCATGCCGGCAAGGATTTTGGTGCGGGCGATGAGGGGCTGGTGCAGCTGCAATTGCAGGGTCACGTAGTCCACCAGCTGGCCGTCGATGCGCATGCGCACCAGCAGCTTTTCCTCGTAGGGCTCGATGTGGATGTCGGACGCGCCGGTATTGTAGCCCCGCACAAGCAGGCTGTTGAGCAGCTTTACCACCGGGGTCTGGTCGTTTTCGTCCAGGTCGATGTCCCGCGCGAAGTCCTGCATCTCCATGGCGTCGGCGTCCACATTGGCCTGGGCCGCCGCATTTTTGGCCTCGACCTCGGCGTAGTGGTACTCGATGGCGTGCAGGATGGCCGCCTTGGGGGCCAGGGCCACATCCACGGGGAGGTTCGCCACCAGCTTTACATCCTCGATGGCATAGAAGTTCAGCGGATCGTTCATGACCACCAGCAGGTGGCCGCCCTGCACCGCCACCGGGATGAGGCTGTAGCGCGCGGCCAGGGCCTTGGGCACCTTGGCCACCGCCTCCTGCTGGACGGGGTAGGTGGCGAGGGGCAGGATCTCGAGATCGAGCTTTTGCCCCAGGGCGCTGAGCAGCTGGGCCTCGGTGATGGCGCCCATCTCGATGAGCACCTCGCCCAGGCGCTTGCCCTTGTTCTCTTTTTGCAGGGCCAGGGCTTGCTGGACCTGCTGTTCGCTGATGTAGCCGTACTCCACCAGCACTTCGCCGAGACGGATGTTTTTCATAGCGGGTCTGCCTTTCTGCGTGGGTTCTATTTTATAGCGATGGTCACAATGCTGGAAACGGATTTCCAGGCTGAGGAATTATTGGGCAGATAATCCAACGAGACTTCATAGGTTGCATTGGCTTGAGCTTTCTGCCGCCAAAGCCTGAGAGAAAAAATGGAATCGGTGGAAAGGGAGTAGCCCAAAAAATTATCATATACGCCTTCACCGGGAGGCAATATATTCCAGGTGGTTTCACCTTTCTCACGTATTTTCCAGCGCCATTGCCCAGAGTTTGCGGAATTGGTGATGGATTGAACGTCAAGAGGGGCGTAAATTTCAAATGGGTTGGTTTCGTCATAGGCGTTCACACTGACCGGGTCCCCGATAGGACCGGAGGAGCTTGTAAAGGGGTCTCCAGTGCTGACCGTAACCGACAAACGCGGCGAAAACCATTGCTCTCCCACCGTGGGAGCCTTGGGTGAACCATACCCCGCGAGGTAAACGCGCGCGGAGATATCGCCGAACTTTTCCTGGGGAGAGGTTGGCGCACGATCCAGTTCAAGTGTTGGAAAATTAAAGCGTACGGTGCCGTCCGCGCCGGCAATGGCCTTAACCGGAACCTCCGAAGGAGTCTTAAAAAGGCGATTGTAGTTCCAATTATATAACCAACCCGCGTTTTCGTTTCCGCTGGCAGCGGTGGAAAGAAGCGCGTTGTAACTTTTTAAACAGTCTGGCGGGGCGCCTTCGGGCAGATGGACGATCAACTGTGCAACAACATCGTTTCCCGCAATGGCAGAGAGGGTCTGCTTGGAAGTTTCCGCTGCATCCCGCCACACCAATTCAAAGGTGGAAGAATCGAAAGCCACAATGCCTGTTTCTGCATGATAAAGCTGCCCGTTTGTGTCGAGAGCCTCGAATGTGATGCGGCTGTAGCCCACCTTTTTTGTATTCATACTCATTTGAGCGTCCGGATGAGCTGTAATGCTTACGGTTTCCGGCATACTGCTTTTCCAGGTGATGGAATCCTGCCTGAAAGCTGCTCCGTTTTCCAAACGGGCTCTAAGCTGAAAGCCTGTATTGACCGGAATGAAAAAAGTTTGGTCGGCTGCATTGACCCAGTCTCCGGATACAGCGTTATACTCCATAAAGCAATTGCCGTTCTGGTTTTTCCAGACGGTAATGTCGCAATGGGCCGTGGCAGACTGTGGAACGCCCCCCACCGTGCAGGTGACCGTGAGGGTGACGGTGACGGGGCTGCCGGGATCGGTGACGGTTTTTCCGTTTAGATGCGCGGTGGGGAAAGAGCCGGTCTCCTCGTTGGTGACATCCAGATACAGGTCGCCGCCGGCGGAGACCGACCAGGTTGCCTTGCCCTTAGAGGCTTCGTCGACTCCCGCCGGCCAGGTGACATAGCCCCGCAGCAAGGCCTGTTCGCCCTGCTCCACTTCCATGCGAGCGGGGAGGGTGACGCTGAAAGCGGAAGGGCCGGGGGTGGGCTGGGGGTGGTCGCCGCCGGGGATGGGATTGAAATCTGGGAGCAGGCTGCCGCTCCCCTTGAAATAGATCACCAGCGGACCCACCCCCGCGGCGGTGCCGATGGTTTGGGTGCTGTCGAAGCCGTCGCCGGAGACCCAGCCGCCCACGATGCCCTCGGCCTGGCCGAAGCCGCCGCCCTCGAGGTTGGAGAGGGTCATGGCGGAGGTCTTGGTGTAAAGTGTCTCAGAGGAGCGGTTGTCGGCCAGGGCGACCAAAAGCTGGAGCTGGTTGCGGCTTTGGCCCATCACGCTGAGGGTGAGGGCACAATCCTCCTGGTATTCCAGGGGATACACGGCGGTGTTGTTGACCGTGAGCACGCCGTCCTTGCCGGCGCGGCTGACGGTGATCTTGTTCCAGGAATCGGGATCCGCCGGCTGATAAGCGCCCGCGTCGCCGATGTACACCCGCTCGGCGTTTTTGAGCAGGGAGGCGATGTATTCATAAATGGCGTCGCCCGCCTGGCTGGCGCGGGTGGAACGCTGGGCGGTGTAGGTGCCGTTCTGGGCCAGGGTGAGCAGGGGGGTGAGGGTGGCCAGCAGAATGCAGGCCATCACAATGGCCACCACCAGCTCGATGAGGGTAAAGCCTGCCTTGCGCTTCATGCCGGGCACCTCCTTTGGCTTTAAGATGGGCGGGGCTCAGGGCCCGAAGGTAACGCCCGCAAGCACCAGGCGGGCATAGGCTTTGTCCAGCCGCTGGGCCAGTTCGGCCCGCTCGGCATCGGTGAGGTCCCCGTTGGAAACCGGGCGGGAGCCGTCCCTTCTCAGGATGCCGGAAAAGTCCAGCCGCCAGTTTTGCACCTCCGCCTCGTTCAGCGAAGCGCTGAACAGGTCGGCGCCCGCGGGCACCGCGTACCAGCCGGGCTGCCAGGTCCAGGCGTGCGCCGGGGAGCCCTCGCCCTTTGGGATGGAGCTTACCGTGAGCGGGCCCGCCACATAAACGAGCAAAGGCTGATCGCTGCCGCTGGCCGGGGCGGCGGTGAGGCTGCCGGGCGAACCGCCCTTTTCGTAAGCACTGGAAATATCCCCTTGGCCGCCTTCGCCGCCGCGGAGATATAAAAATTCCTGCCGCAGGACCACCGAGACGTGCTGATCCACCCCGATGGCAGAGGCCGCCATGGCGGGGGCATAGCCCTCGCCCCCGGTGCTGCCGGAGGCGGAAAAGCTGCCGGGAAGCGCGGCGGCGGGCGGCTGGGGCGCGGCCAGCGCCAGCGGGTCGCCCGCCCCGGACGCGGGCAGGGGCTGGGCGGCCACCTTGCTTTGGGTGAGGGCAGACCAGTCCATCGTGAGGGGGTACCAGACCCAGACGCCCAGCAGGCCCCCCGCGCTGCGGGAATAGCTGCCGCTTGCAGTGAGGGCGGCGCTGCCGCTGTTGAGGGTCAGGCCGGCCGGCAGGCCGGAGCTTTGGGCGGTGCTGGGGTTCAGCTGGGCCGCCTGGTCCTGCCAGGCTTTGGCCTGCGCGCGCAGCTGCCAGGCGGTGTTCATCATGACCGCCAGCACCAGCGCCGCGAAGGCCAGCACCACGATGGCGGCCACCAGCTCGACGATGGTGAAGCCCTGCTTTGTTTGCTTTTTGATGGGGGCCGCCTCCCTTCGGGAAAAATCGGGGTCAAGAGAGCCGCTCGTACCCCACGACCCGCCAGGCATCGGCACTGTTGCCGGCGCTCACGGGCGTTTGATACTCGATGCGGCTGGGCTGCACAGCGTTGAGGGTGAGGGTGAGGGAGCTGCCGGGAGAGGAGGTAAAATCAAACTCGATCCCCTGCAGGCAGCCGTAGATCACGGCGCCGCTGGGCGCCTTTACAATGCTGCCCTTGGCCGGCCCCTGGCCGTAGACGTACAGATAAAAAGGACCGGGTCCCTGGAGATAAAGGGTGGCGTTTTCTTCCAGAATCACGAAAACGGCCGGGGCGAGGCCGGGGCCGGGGTCGGCGCCGGTGAGGGTGAGCATTGTACCGTATTCCACACGGTACAAAACGCCCTCGTCGGTGGCGGGGACGACAGCTTCTGTTTGATTTGCAGAAACGACCGTGGTGGGGATGCTGACCGGAAAGTTCGGTACAAACATGGGCAGAGGGTCCGCGCCGGAAAAGGGATCTTGCAGCGGGCCGCTCAAGGTCCTCCATTTGCCGGCGCCCTGGAAGGTAAGGGTGCCGGTGCGGGACAAGGCCGTTTCGGTGGTGAGGCGGCCGCCGCCATCGGCCCCGAACACGGTATATTCGCCCAGGTCCTGGGTGCTGCAATAAATGCTGCGGCCGCCCAGCAGCCGCACATCGCCCCGGCTGGAAACAAGGGGAGCGTACACATCGCCGCTGATCTTACAGCCGGGACCCAGCGCCGCGGAGGCGAGGGAATACACGTTGGAAAGGCGGTTTGCCGGGTCGGCCGGGGGGGCTGATGCGGACGGATCCGGCGTTTGGCCGCCCACCAGGGTGTTTTCGAGGGAGAGGGCCTGATCGGCCACCACCGAGCCGGCCACGCTGGAATCGCGCAGAGTGAGCTGTGCGCCCTGGACCGCCACGTTGCCGCCGGCGGTGAGGCCGGTGAGCTCCACGGCCCCGGCGGCGCCGTAAAGGTAAAGATCGGTGTCGGGGCCGAGGGTGAGAAGGGGCTGCTGGCCGGCGGTGAAGCGGCCGGCAAAGCCCGCGCCGAACAGGGTGTGGGGGTAAGCTTCGGCCTTTGCTTTTTGCAGGGTCAGCTGAACCGTTTCGCTTTCGCCCGCCACCGTGGCGGTGGCGGTAAGGCGCACCCCCTCGAAGGTCTCGCCCCCAAGGGAAAGAGCGCCTTCCTCGCCCTTCATCGTGATCTGGGCGAAGGTCTGGGCGGTCCCGCCCTGGGGGGTCACATCGAGGGTGTAGGAGGTCTCGGCCAGGTAGGGGCCGGGCGGGCTGCCGCCGGCGATGGCGTCGCCCACCATTTTAAGGGCGGCCACCGCCGCGTTGTAGGCGCGGTCGTTCTCGGCGCGCTCGAGGCTGCGGCGGTGCATGTTGTAGGCTGCCCCCAGCATGGCCGCCCCCAGCAGGAGCATGAGGAGCACGAAGACGATGGCCTCCAGCAAGGCGAAGCCCGGTTTTGCGCCGCGTTTTGCGGGCCGCATGGGCGCCGCCTCCTTTCTGAAAAGAGATCCGCCGAAAGAATCACTCCACGGCGTCCAGCATGTAGATGTTCAGGGTGAGGGTGAACTGGTCGTTTTCGCCGGTGGCGAAGCTTTGCAGCCGGACCGGCATGCGCTGGGAAAGGTCGGTGAGCAGGCCGCGCAGACCCTCGGCGGGGCCCCGGGCGGTGATGGTGACCGTGTTGCACAGCACCTGGGCGGTGGCGGCGGCATCAGCCGCAGGGGCCTCGCCCTCGGGGGCGGCGCCGCCGCTTTGGGCGCTCTTTAAAAATTCGTTCCAGGCATAGCTCTCGCCCTCTTCCAGGGGGGGCTGGATGCCCGCCAGGTCCTGCACGGTGAGGCCGGACACGGTCATGCTGAGGCCGGTGAGGCCGTGCACGTCCAGAAGGCCGGCCGCCAGGTCAGAGAGCTGGGTGTTGCTCATGGGCTGGTAAAAGGCCTTGCCGGCCTCGGCCGCCGCCGCTTTGGCCTGGGCGCGCTGGGCCTCGGCCGCGGGGGCGCTTGCCAGCTCGGCCTGCATGGTGGCCTGGATGAGCTGCTCCTGGGAAAGCTGCCCCTGAAGCACCAGGCGCCGCTCGAGGGCGGGGTTCAGCAGCAGCAAAAAGCCGCCCGCCAGCACCCCCACCAGGGCGAGGGCGAACAAAAGGACCTTTTCCCGCTTGGAAAACTGATACATTTACTCCGCCCCCCTTACCGTGCAGGTGATGGTGAACACATAGCCTCCCTCGCCGGGGCTTTGCGTGTAGCCGCCGTAGCCGATGGCCGTGTAATCGCCGGTGGCGTACATGCGGGCGATAAAATCGGGGATATCGTGGTAATCGGCCGCGGCGCAGCTGTAGGTGAGGCGGTCCTCGCCTGCCAGGTAGTCGTAGCCGGTAAAGCTTACCACCTCGCCGGCCGCGCCGTCCGCCCGGCGGAGCATGGGCTCATCCGGCTGCAGGGTGGCATTCAGAATCTCCGCGGCGCGCCCGGCCTCGGCCGCGGCGGCCTGGTAGTTTTCGGCGGCGGAGCGGTCGGCCTGCACCCGGGCCAGGGCTTCGAGGTTGGCCGGGTCCTGGGTATAGGCCTGCACGGCGGCGAGCTGGCCGCTGAGCCGGGTGTTGCCGTAAAACACCACGCCCCAGAGAGCCACAAGAAGCACGGCGAGGGCGATGGGAAGGGCCCAGGGCAGGCCGCTGCTCTTTTTTTCCATGCCGGCGGGGGCAGCCTTGCTGCGGCTGGCGGCCAGAAAATCGGCCCGGCGGCGCTTGGACTGAACGAGCGCACCCACGGCCACAAAGGCGTCGGCCAGGGCAAAGCCGCTCTTGGGGGCGGCGGTGACCGCCCGGAAGGCAGGCAGGGGAAGGGCCTCGACCCCGAAGGTGTCGGCCACCAGCTGGCAGCCGGGCGCCTCGGCGGGAAGAAGACCGCAGAAGTAGACGGTTTTGGCCGGCTCGGCGGTCTTTTGGCTTTGACTGAACTGAAGCATACTGCTGACCCGGCCCAGCAGCTCACCCAGCACGGCGGAGCCGCCCCGCTCGGTGATCAGGCGGCTGCGGGTGTTCATGAGATAGCGGCCGCCCGCGAACAGGTAGGTGACCACGGTCTGGCCGTCGAGCACGCAGAGAATAAAGCTTTGGCGTGCCAGCTCGGGCAAAAATTCGACCATGCGCAGGCAGCTGCCCAGCGCGCTGGAAACGCCCGCCAGCTTTATGCCCGCCGCGCCGAACAGCTCGGTGTACTGCTGGATCATGCCCCGCTCGGCCCCGCCGCACAACAGCTGGCGCTCGGCGCTGCCGGGAAGGGGGGGCAGCTCGGTGTAATCGTAAAGGAGGTCGCGGCCCGCGGTGTCGAGCTCGCCCAGCTCGCTGCGCACGATGTTGAGCAGCTGCTTTTCCTTGAGCTGCCGGGGCACGGCCAGGGGCTTTGCCATGATCTGGCTGGAATCGACCACCAGCCAGGCCCGGGCCGCCGCCTTGCCGGCCGCCGCGCGCAGGGCTTTAAGGCCCTCGGTGAAGGCAGCGGGGTCGGTGACCACGCCGTTCAGCACCGTGCCCTCGGGCAGCGCCTGCTGCCGGTAGCCGGTGACGGCCAGCTTTTTGGCCCCGGGCGTGCCCTGCACCAGGACCAGCCGGTCGCCCGCGAGATAGATGATGCTTTGCTTGCTCATAGCTTCCCTCCTGAGGAATCAGCCGAAGGCGGCCGTGTTGCCGTACATGCTCCAGATGGGCCCCAGCACACCCAGCATAATGAGGCAGATGACGACGGCCATGACGACGATCATGGCCGGCTCGATCATGCCGGTGAGGCGGGTGAGGGCGGCGTCGGACTCGTACTCGTAGTTTTCGGCGATGTTTTCCAGCATCTGGTCCAGCTGACCGGTCTCCTCGCCCACGTAGATGGTGGGGGCGAGCTTTGGGTCGAAGCCGTCGACCTGCTGGATGGCCTTGCTGAGCATATCGCCCGCGCGGACCTGCTTGATCACATCGGCAAACTGAGCGGCGACGTACTGGTTGCCCAGGGTGGCGGAGGCGATCTCGAGGCTGCGGATCATGGAAAGGCCGCTGGAGTAAAGGCTGGACTGGGTGCGCGCGAAGCGGGCGGTGTAGATGATGCGCAGCTGCTTGCCCACAAAGGGGGTGTGCACCTTGAGCCGGTCCCAGGCAAGGCGCACGGCGGGCACGCCCAGCAGGACCTGCACCAGCGCCACCACCGCCAGAACAAAGATGAGCATCCAGTACCAGCGCTGCTGTAAAAGGGCGCTGAAGCCCATGAGAAACCGGGTGAAGGGGGGCAGGGCCATGCCCTCGAAAAAGCGCTCGAGATCGGGCATGACGACCAAAAAGATGATGAGCACCGCCGCCACACACACCACGCCCAGAATTTTGGGGTACAGGGTGGCGCTTTTGAGGCGATTGTTCATGCGGTGCTCTTTTTGGTAGTGGGTGGCAAGCTTTGAGGCCACCTGCTCCATCTGGCCGCTGGCCTCGCCCGCGCGGAACATGTTGATCATCATGTCGGGAAAGACGCCCTGGGCGCTGAGTGCGTCGCTGAGGGGCTGGCCCTGCTGCACCAGCCGCTGCACCTGCCGGTACACGGTGGCCAGGCGGGGCTTGAGGTTGCCCATGAGCATGATGTTCATGGCCCGGCTGAGGGTGATGCCCGAGCCGATCATGCTGGCCAGCTGGCGGCAGAACTCGCTGAGTTCCATGGGCTTGAGCCTGCGCACCGCCGCCTTTTCGTTTTCGGCCACCCGGCACTCGGTGAGAAACACATCGTCGCGCCGGAGCAGGGCATAAAGCGCCTCTTCGCTTTCAGCGTTTAAAGCGCCGGATACGGTTTTGCCCTGGCCGGTTTGCCCCTTGTATTTGTATAAAGGCATGGATCGCGCCTCCTTACTTAAAACTGAAAGAACCCCAGGTACCAGGTCACGAGCCGCCCGCCCCAGAGCAGCGACAGAAAGCTGCCCGCGCAGAGCGCCGGGCCGAAGGGCATGTGCGCGCCCTGGCCGGCCTTTGCCCGGCCGGTGGCCAGCAAAAACACGGCCTGCGCCCCGCCGATGAGCAGGGCCAGGAAAAAGCCCGCCAGGCACTGCCGCCAGCCCAGCAAAAAGCCGCACACGGCCATGAGCTGGATATCGCCCCCGCCGAAGGCCCCCGGCATCGCAAGGGTGACCAGCAGCAGCGGCAGGCTGACGCACACCGCGCCCACAAGGCGCGCCGCCAGCCCGGTTTCGGGAAAGGCCCACAGGGCCCCCAGGGCGGGCAGGCAGAGCAAGAGGGAATAGAGGTCCGGGATCTGCATGGTATAGGCGTCCTGCAGGGCGATGAGAAAGAGCAGGAAAAAAGCCGCCAGCGCCACGGCCAGCCTGCCCCACTGAAAGGGGAAGACCCAAAAGCACAGCGCCGCGCCAAGCCCCCCGCACGCTTCGGCCAGGGGGTAGGCGGCGGACACCCTGGCACCGCAGCGGCGGCAGCGCCCGCGCAAAAACAGCCAGCTGAACACCGGCACCAGCTCGGCCGCGCCCAAGGTGTGGCCGCAGGAATCGCACCGGCTGCGGCCCTTATAAAAGGGCGGGCTGCCGGGCACGGCGGCCCGCTGAGCCACCACCTGCAAAAAGCTGGCGAGGCAGGCCCCCAACGCAAAGCAATAGGCGGCCCCCCACAAAACAAAGGGATAAAGCTCCATAAACGCTATGTACTCCTTTTAAGAAAAAGAGCCCTGGGCCCCGGCCAGGTTGAGGGAGGGCTCGCCCGAGGCGGTCCAGATGCAGTCCGGCCGGCCGGGGTGGGCGAGCCACTGGCTTTGGCTGCGCCAGTAGCACAGGGTGAACACGCCGTTTTGCTGGCTGGCGGTGAACACCAGGGGCGGAAGGCTGGCATCGGGCGACTGCACGGCTTCGGCCAGCCTGCTGACCGCAGAGGCGGGGTCTGAGCGGCCCAGGTGGGCGCCGCTGACCCGGGGCATGTTCTCGCCCAGGGCCGCGCGCAGCAAAGCTCCGTTCGCGTCGTCGCCCGAGGGCTCGGCGGCCAGCACGTAGTCGAACCCTGCGCCGGGGGCCTGCTGCGCGCGGCACACTTCGACCGCGATCTGCACCGCCACCCGGGCGGCGCGGGCGCTTTGCCGGTAGCTGACGGCCCAGGCCGCCTGCACATAATGCACAGCAAAGGCGGCAAACACGGCCACCATGAGCCCCACCACCAGGATCACCGCCAGCCACTCGACGCGGCGGGTGGATTTTTGCTGGTTGAGCTCGCGGTCGAAGTTGAGTTCGATGCGGCTTTGCGCCGACTCGTGCCCGTTCAAAAGGCCGCACCCCCCAAAGTGGAACGGTAATAATTTATTATACCATATCCCGGCCGGGATGAATAGAAAAAAGGCTTGGAAAAAGGTGAAAAATGAAGGGAAAGGTGTAGGTTGGCGTTCGGCCTAAAAAGAAACGCAGGAGGAAATATCATGTTGAAAAAAATGCTGAAACAGCGCAGCAAAAAGGGCTTCACCCTGATCGAGCTGATCGTGGTGCTGGTAATTATGGCGATCCTGGCCGCGGCGGCCATCCCCACCATGATGGGGTATGTGAACAACGCCCGTAAATCGGCTTACTTGGCCAACTGCTCGGCCGCATACATGGCGGCGCAGGCGAATATTACCGAGCAAATGGGTAAGGCGGTTACAGCGATTGATACCGACGAAATTGTAACTGCAGTTCAAAAAATGGTACCCGAACTGGCTGGTGCAGATAAAGTTTTAGTGGTGACATCTACTACTTCTGTGGCTGGTACTGCAACAAAGGCCGAACAGTATGTTATTACTGTTGATACAACCATCTCTAACCCCAAGGCAATCAGGGTTGCATATCATAAAGTTGCTGGCGATACAGAATATGTGTATGTTAATTACACTGGGGATGGATCCACCAACGTAATGGATTAATCCACATCTTTATGTTTTTCGCATTCAACGCGGTGCGGCCTCGTGCCGCACCGCGTTTCGCGTTGGGGGCACAAGAAAAGCGGCGCGGCGCAAAGGCCGCACCGCTCACGCTGCGATAAAGTATTTATGAACCCAAGTTCACATCAGTACCGGGTTCCAAAGTTACCGTGGTTTTTCCATCCGCAGAAGTATAAGTAACAGATGTAACAGTCGGAGCCGTTACAGTTCCCCCAAGAGCTATCGTATATTTTTCTCCCGTGGTTGCATCGACTTTTGCGCCCACTTCGGGAACCATATCCTGAACTGTTTTTAAAACAGTATCTCCGTTTAATACTTTCAGGCTATTCGTGGCAAGCGTAACAGAAGCATCCTGGGTTACAGCCATGCTTTCAGTCAAAGCCGCTTTAGTTGCTACATAAACAGCCCGGCAATTTGCCAAATAACTTGCCTTCCTCGCTTTATTGACATATCCCATCATGGTGGGGATGGCCGCCGCGGCCAGGATCGCCAGGATTACCAGCACCACGATCAACTCGATCAGGGTGAAGCCCTTTTTGCTGCGCTGTTTCAGCATTTTTTTCAACATGATATTTCCTCCTGCGTTTCTTTTTAGGCCGAACGCCAACCTACACCTTTTCGCGCAAAGATGCAAAGCAAGGGACTGCCGGAAAACAAAAGCCGCCCGCCCAAAACCACTGGGCCAAGCGGCAACTGGCTGGCAGCCCGCACCGCGGCGGGGGAAGCCCCTTTAGCTTTGCGCCCCACGCTTTCGCGAGGTTTGCCGGTCTCTTGATATGGCTTTAGTATAAACCTTTCATTTTTGGCTGTCAATGACTATTTATGCGCTTGATTGTGCGTTTTGGCTTGCTTTTTAGAATATAGATATGTAGAATATATAAAAAGATGACAAGGCTTCTGTGCAAGTTGTGAAAGAACACGGGCGGGCAAGGGGGGGCGGCTGTGGAACGAAAAGCGGGGGCGAAGCCCGGCTTTACCCTGGTGGAAGTGATCGTGGTGATCGTGATGATGAGCATTTTGGCCGCCGCCGGCCTGGTGGGTTTTGGGGGGATGGTGAGCCACTTTAACGAACAGGCCTGCATGGCGAGCCGCAGGGAGGCGGCGCAGGCCTTTATTTCGGAATGGCTGGAGGGGGACCTGCCGGACGCTTTGTCCCTGACCTTTGACGGGGAAGGCTGGCTGGACGGGTACGCGGCGGAAAACGATGTGAAAGACGCGGACAATTGGGGGTGCAGGGTATACCCGGCAGCGGACAGAAAGACGGCAAGGATATTGATCTGGTGTAACAGGCATCGGGATCTGACCGAGGAACACGATCAGGGCGGAGGGTTTTATACGTTTGGCGGCGACGTGTGGATGGAGTTTGAGGTGCCGGAGCTGGTCGGATAAAAACGGACAAAAAGCAAAAGCGGGGGAGGTGTTTGGCCTCCCCCGCTTTTGCATGGCTCAATTCTGTTCCAGGGTCTTGCTGAAGCTGTCTTTCAAAGTGACGATGCGGTTCCACATGCCGGGGTGCCTGGAGTCCGGCGTGAAATAGCCCATGCGCACGAACTGGAACTTCTCGCCGGGCTTTGCGTCGGCCAGGCAGGCCTCCAGTTTTGCGCCTTGCAGGCTGCGCGCGCTGTCGGGGTTTAAAAAGTCCTTGTAATCGGCGCCCTCGGGCAGCTCGCCCATGTTTTCCTGGGTGAAGAGCTTGTCGTACAGGCGCACCGTGGCTTCCACACAGTGCGCTGCGCTGACCCAGTGGATGGTGCCCTTGACCTTGCGGCCGTCGGCGGGCATGCCGTTGCGGGTGGCGAGATCGGCAGTGCATTTGAGCTCGGTCACGTTGCCCGCCGCGTCTTTTACCACCTCGTTGCAGCGCACGATGTAGGCGCCCATCAGCCGCACCTCGCCGCCCGGGCGCAGCCGCTGGAATTTCGGGGGCGGCACCTCGGCAAAGTCGCCGCGCTCGATGAAGAGTTCGCCGCTGAAGGCCACCGGGCGGGTGGAGGCGTCGCCCGCGGCCTTGTTGGGGTTGTTGGGCAGCTCGAAATATTCCACCTGGCCGGCGGGGTAGTTGGTGATGGTGAGCCTGACCGGCTCGGTGACCGCCATGCGGCGCAGGGCTTTGGTCTCGAGCTCGGTGCGGATGCAATGTTCCAGCAGGCGGTAATCCACCAGGCTGTACACCTTGGAAACGCCCGCCTTTTGCACAAAATCAAAAATGCTTTCGGGGCTGTAGCCCCGGCGGCGCAGGCCCGAGAGGGTGGGCATGCGGGGGTCGTCCCACCCGTCCACGATGCCCTGTTCCACCAATTCGCGCAGGTAGCGCTTGCTCATGACCGTGTTGGAGACGTTCAGGCGGGCGAATTCCCGCTGGATGGGGAAGGGCCCCAGGTGCAGGCTGTTGATGACCCACTCGTAGAGGGGGCGATGGTTCTCGAACTCCAGGCTGCACATGGAGTGGGTGATGCCCTCGATGGCGTCCTGGATGGGGTGGGCGAAATCGTAGAGGGGGTAGATGCACCAGGCGTCGCCCTGGCGGTGGTGGTGGGCCCGCACGATGCGGTAGATGGCCGGGTCGCGCAGGTTCATGTTGGGGCTGGCCATGTCGATTTTGGCGCGCAGGGTGCGGCTGCCATCGGCAAATTCGCCCGCGCGCATGCGGCGGAAGAGATCGAGGTTTTCTTCGGGGGTGCGGTCACGCCAGGGGCTGGGGCGGCCCGGCTGGGTCAGGGTGCCCCGGTATTCCTGCATCTGTTCGCGGGAGAGATCGCACACATAGGCCTTGCCTTCGGCGATGAGCTGCTCGGCGTACCGGTAGCACTGCTCGAAGTAATCGCTTCCATAGTAAATGCCGCCGTCCGGGATGGCCCCCAGCCAGCGCAGGTCCTCCTCGATGCTTTTGACGTACTCGTCGTCCTCGCGCACGGGGTTTGTGTCGTCGTAGCGCAGGTTGAATTTGCCGCCGTAGGCCTTGGCGATGCCCCAGTTGATCCAGATCGCCTTGGCGCTGCCGATGTGCAGGTAGCCGTTGGGCTCCGGCGGGAACCGGGTGTGGATCTGTTTTACGCGGCCCTGGGCCAGGTCGGCGTCGATGATCTCGGTGAGAAAGTTGCTCGGCTTTTCCATACTTATTCCGCTCCTCGTTCTGTACAAAGAATGGCCCGCACAGGGGCCATTCAAACCTAATTTATTATTTTACAGGATTTTTGGGATCATTGCAACTGATAAATGGCGGCGGCATAATCGCGCAGGGCGTCGAGCGAAAGGGGGCGGGAAAAATAAAAGCCCTGCATCCAGTCGGCCCCGAGGGCCGCGAGGCGGCGGAACTGAAGCTCGTTTTCGACCCCCTCGACCACCACGCCGCGGCCGGAATCGTGCACCAGGCCGATCAAATCGCCCATCAGGCGCTCGTCCCGGGCGAGGCAGGCGGCCATCACGTGGCGCTCGAGCTTTACCACAACGGCGAGAGGCATGTCGAGGATGCGGGCCAGATTGGAGTGGCCCTCGCCGAAGTCGTCGATAAAAAGGCGGGCGCCGGCCTTGTGGAAGCGCTGCAGGGTGCGGGAAAGGGTCTCGTCGTGGGCGAGGTGGAAGCTCTCGGTGATCTCGAAGGCGAGGCGGCCGGGGGCGACGCCGTAAAAGGCCGCCAGCTCGAGGTAGCGGGGCGCCAGGTCCGGCTGCCCCAGCTGCAGCGGGCTGAGATTGACCGAGACGTAATCCAGCCGTTCAAAGAGCCCGCGGTTTTGGGCCATGGAGCGCAGGACCGTTTCGTACACGGTCTGCCCCAGCTTTAAAATAGCGCCGCTGGTCTCGGCCGCACCGACAAATTCCTCGGGCGAGACCTGGCCGAGCTCCGGGTCCTCGAGCCGGGCCAGGGCCTCGACCGCGCACATGCGGCCCGCGGCGTCCACGATGGGCTGGAACGCCACCGAGATCCTGTTCAGGAGCACCGCCCGGCGCACCGCCAGATGCACCCGGATCAGCCGGTGCAGCTGCTGCAGCGTGTCGTCGCTGGCCCACAGCACCCCGCTCGCGGCCTTGGGCAGATCGCCCAGGTAAAAGGCGTTTTCGACCAGGATGCGGGCTTCGTCCAGCCCGGAAGCGCAGGCGCGGCCGTCGAACAGAAGCGCGGTGCACTCGAGTGCAACCTGCCGGCCGTCCAGCTGCCAGCCGCCCCGCAGCTCGGCCACGGCCCGCTCGGTGGAGGCGCTGACCGATTCGGGCGCGGCGGGGCTGACCACCACAAAGCTGCGGGGCCGGGAGAGAAAGAACACGCAGGCCCCCGGCATGGCCTGCCGGATGCGCCGGGCCGCGGTGGAAAAGACCAAAAGCTCGAAATCGGTGTTGAATACAAAACGGCTGTCGCCCGGAAGGGCGGTGTGCAGAAACACCATCCTGTAGGGCAGGTCCCGGTGATAATACTCCTGCAAAAGTTCGTCCAGCGCCCGGTGATTGAACACCCCCGCGCCCTCATGGATATAGCGGTCCGGATTTTGGCCGGTGAGACAGGCCGCCAGCAGGGCGAGAAGCGCGAACACACAGAACGGCAGCGGGCCGGGCATAACCAGAGCCTGGGCCGCGTGGCCCGCCGCCAGCAAAGCCGCCATGGCGCACAGGCCCATGAGGCGGCGGCGCGGCAGATGGCGGCGGCGCGCCGCCAAAACGGCGAAACACCCCGCCAGCAGCAGCGCGCTGTGGGCGACGGGCAGCCAGCCGAGCGGCCCGCGGGCAACCCCTTTCTGGGGGACAAGGACACAGTAAAAACCGGCGAACGGGCTTGCAAGCCCCAAGAGGCAGACCGGCACCGTGAGGACCGCGGCGGCCCGGAGGGCACGCCGCAGCCAGGGCATGGGCAGCCGGCAGGAATAGGCGCAGTAGCACAGCGCCAGGGCGAACAGGGCGGGCTGGGCCCCGCAATAGGCGGCCAGCAGTGCCCGGCGCAGCGGCAGCCACCCGCCATGGGCGGCTGAAAACGCGATGGAGGCCTCGAGCAGGTTCAGTGCGAACACCAGGAGGCACAGCTGCGCAAAACGCCGGTTGGGCCGGGTGGGAAGCAGAGGCTTTTTACGGCCGGCAAACAGAAACACCCCCAGCAGGCCGAGGGTGGCCAGCTCGAAATTCAGATCCAGAGGCACGGGACGGCACTCTCCTTTCGCAGCGCGGGCTCACACCGAGGGGGCGACGTTCAGGCCGCGGGTGGCAACCCAGCGGCCCCGCTCGCGCTTGGCGGCGTAGAGCGCCACGTCGGCCTCCTGGTACACCGCGTCCAGGTGGGCACTGGCACATTCGAACACATGCACGCCCACACTGATGCCCACGGGCACCCGCAGTTCCAGCGTGGCGGCCAGAAGCGGGATGCGGCGGCAGACGTGCCCGGCCAGTTCTTCGGCCTCCTGCCAGCCAAGGCCCGGCGCAAGAAGCACGAACTCGTCGCCGCCGATGCGCGCGCAGGCCCCGCCCTCGGGGCACAGACCCTCCAGAACGTGGGCGGCCTCGCGCAGAAGGCGGTCGCCGGCGGGGTGGCCCAGGGTATCGTTCACTTCTTTGAAATGGTCCAGGTCCAGCAGCAGGAACGCCCCGGTGGCGGGCCGGCCGGCGCTGCAGCGCAGCGCGTTGACCCGGGCGCGCAGGCCCTCGCGGTTGTACAGGCCGGTGAGAGGATCCTTGTGGGCGCGCTGGGCAAGCTCTTCCTCGCGGCGGCGCTCTTCGGAGATATCCTCGAAGGTGACGATGGCGTGGGTGGCGCTGCGGTATTTGTCGAACACGGTGGTGAGGATCACGCGGTTCCAGATGTAGTCGGCCCGGCCCACGGCGCGCAGCAGCAGATCGGCCTGCACCGTGGGCATGCCGCTTTTGATCTGGTGGAACAGCCCCAAAAAGGTGCTGGCGTGCTGCGGCGCCACCGCACCCCGCTGCACCATCTGGGCGGGGCCGTTTTCCAGCACCATCGGCCCGCCCTTGTCGTTGGTGAACTGGTGGGCGGTGAGGGTGCGGGAATAAACGTCGTACAAAAACAAATTGATGGTGGCGTGGGTGAGGGCGATCTCGAGCGACTGATTGGTGAGCTGCAGGCTCGCCTCGGCCTGCTCCACCGCCCCCTCCCGCTGCCGGTGATACCGGGCCAGGCAGAAGATCAGCACAAAAGAGCACACCAGCAGTTTTGCAGCGAGCTGAAGCAGCAGCAGGAGGAAATTGAGGTTGCCGCGCATCATCACGTTTTCGGGCACGTCCTGAAAGAGATACCAGTCGCCGATGCCGATGCGCACACAGCAGGAGGCGACGCGGCCCCGGTAGGGGGAACGGTAGTAGAACAGGCCCTCGTCGCCCGCTTCCATGAGCGCGCGCAGGTCACCCTCGGGCACATAGGAGCCGGGGTCGGCGTAGTCCCAAAAATTTTGGTGGCCGGCCAGGCGGGTGCCCAGGGACTTGCTGTAATAGAGCACGAGACCGTCCGGCTGGGTGGCGGCCACATAGCCCGCGGTGTCGAAGCTGGCAAGATCCGCGATCTCGCACAGGCGCTCGGTGGTGAGCATGCCCACCACAGCCCCCGAGACGGGGGCGTTGGGGGCACGGCGCACCGGGGCGCAGGCGCAGAAGAGAACCTGGCCGGTGGAGGGGTCCTGCCATGCGGCGGACCAGCCGGCCCGGCCCAGGAGGGCTTCGTTCACAATGTCCGAACCGGAAAAGTCCCTCGTGTTGCCGGAGGGGTCCTGGGCAAAACCGTCGCGGTCGGCCACCCACATGCTTACCAGCTCGCTCTCGCCCAGGTAGGAGCGCAGGGTGGTGCGGGCCGTGACCCCCTGCAGGTCGTCGAAGGCGGAAAGGGCGGCGGCGGCCGTTTGCACCGCGTCCATCTGGCGCTCGAGCGCAAGGGAGAGGTGGAGGGCGTTGTCGCGCGTTTGGCTGAGCAGGAGGGACTCGCTTTGGAGGCGGGCGGCGCGGTCCTGCTGAAAGTACATGTCCAGGATCGCGAGCAGCAGCCCCAGCATCAATATGAAAAGGCCGAGCAGGGGCAGGCGCAGCTTGCGCACCTGGGTCTTCAAGCGTTCAAAACGCCCGGGTTCAGCCATGGATGTCACCTCTTATATTATGTAGATACGACAATTCAAAACAGGGGCCGCCACACCAAGCGGAAAGGCCCCCCGGCGGGCAAGCCGGGCCCGGCGTAGGCGGCGAGGGCCGCTGCGCGCGGCAGCCCTCGGGGATGGAAGGCTTTTCCATGGGCTTTATTATAGCCTTGGAGGGGCAAAAGCGCAATCTTTTCAACAAAAACTGCCTGTTTGCGCGCATCACCCGGGCAAAAACGGCAAAAAAGAGCCAAAATCGTCCAACCCTGTTTCCGGTTGACAGAAAATAGAGTTTATGATACTTTATAATGGATTATAAATAGACTTGGGGGCCTTGTGCGCGGCGATGCGCCGCGCCAAAGGAGGCTTACCGGGGACGCGTGGGAGAGAAGGCAGTATGGAACGGGAACAGATCCTGGTGGTGGACGACGTTGAACTGAATCGGGCCATTCTGACCGAGATATTTTCAAAGCAGTACGAATGCATTGAGGCTGCCAACGGCCAGGCGGCCCTGGAACAGCTGGAAAAGGCAGACACCTCGCGGCTGGTGGCGATCCTGCTGGACGTGGTGATGCCGGTGATGGACGGCTTTG
>NZ_DBGCTQ010000003.1:0-11989 GCF_048388525.1 Allofournierella sp.
CACGAGCTTCTCGCACACCTTCGAGATGATCTTGATGCCGCCGAAGATGACGAGCAGGTATTCCCGCAGGAGGCCGCGCACCCCGCTGGGCACCCGCAGAAAGCCGATGACCCAATCGATGCCGCAGAACGCCGCCAGGGACAGCGCGGCGGCCAGAGACGCGATGAGCACAAAGGCCGCGCACACGCCATCCTGCAGGCCCGCCTCGTCGCGCTGGCCGAAGCGGATGGAAAACACGGCCCCGCTGCCCATGCACAGGCCCAGAAGGATCGAGGTCAGAAAGGTCATGAGGGTGAAGGCCGAGCCCACCGCCGCCAGCGCGTCCGGCCCCAAAAAGCGGCCCACGATCAGCGTGTCGGCGACGTTGTAGCACTGCTGCAAAAGGTTGCCCGCGACCATGGGGGCGGCAAAGCACAGCATGGTTTTTAAAACCGGGCCCCGCGTAAGATCCCCGTTCACAGCCCACCCCTTTCCGGCTTTTACGCCGCGACCGCAAAACTTTGTACCGCACCTATTTTACCAGGGCAAGCGCGTTTGGGCAACCTGAAAGTTTTTTGCACCGCGCGGCGGAAGAAAAATGACGAAGGCGCGAAACCGTGGTATAATTTATCCCAAAGAAGCGGGACCAAAAAAACGACAAGGAGGCGTGAACGCCATGCAGGATACCGTTCGGGCGCTGAAAAGCCAGGTGCACAGGAAAAGCCTTTATACCCTGGCAAAGGGGGTGAGCTCGTTCCACCGGGTGCAGGCCAGCGGCGGCTTCAAGGCCGCCGCCGACTGGTGCGCCGCCGCGCTGAACGCGCGCGGCGTGGAGGCCCGGGTGCTGGAATACCCGGCCCGGGCCGGGGGCTTTGCGGGCAGCTACCGGCTGTTTCAGCAGTGGGACTGCCGGGCGGCCTGGTGCCGCCTGACCTGGCCGGAAGAGATGGACCTGGCGGACTATGAGGTGGAGCCGGTCTCGGTGATCCAAAAAAGCGCCCCCTGCGACTGGCGGGCCCGGCCCCTGGAGCTGGTGGAGATGACCGAGGGCTGCGCCGAGGCCGCCTATGAGGGATGGGAGCTGGAGGGCAAGGTGCTGTTCACCCACCAGCACATCAACAAGTTCGGCTGGGCCATCCAAAAGCGGGGGGCGCTGGGGCTTGTGAGCGATTATTTGAACGAGACGCCCTATGTGCGCTGCCCCGAGGAACTGTTCGACACCCTGAACTACACCTCGTTCTGGTGGAAACACACCCCAGAGGAAAAACAGGCGTTCGGGTTTGTGGTGCCCCCCCGCCTGGCCCAGAGGCTGCACGCGGCCTGCCAAAAGGCCCGGACGGAATATGAGGCGGGCCGGGCCGCGCACCCCTGGCCCAGGCTGAACGCCTATGTGGATTCGCGCCTTGCGAACGGCGCGAGCCACGTGGTGGAGGCGGTGCTGCCGGGGAAAAGCGAGGAGACGGTGCTGGCGGCGGCGCACCTGTGCCACCCCTGCGCCAGCGCCAACGACAACGCATCCGGCGCGGCGGGGGCCATGGAGGCGCTGGCCGCCATTCGGGCGGCGGTGGAGCGGGGACTGCTGCCCCCGCCGGAAAGAACCATCCGGCTGATCCTGGTGCCGGAATTTACCGGCACCTACAACTACCTGAACGACGGCCGGGACCGGGCAAAGTATCTGGCCGGCATCAACCTGGATATGATCGGCGCAAGGCAGGAGGGGACCACCGGCCCCATCACCCTGACCGGCCTGCCCTGGGCCTGCCCCTCGTTTGTGGGGGACCTTGCCATCCTGCTGATGCAGGAGGTGAAGGAGCCGGTGGCCAGCCGCGACGACCTGCTGCTGGCCCACGTGCTCACAAAACAGGCGCCCTTTGGCCTGGGCAGCGATCACTTTATCCTGAGCGACCCGGCGGTGGGGGTGCCCTGCCCCATGCTGGGCCAGTGGCCGGACGCCTTTTACCACACCAGCAGCGACACGCTGGAGCGGCTGGATATGGACGTGCTGCGCTACTCGTGCCTGGTGGCGGCGGGGTATCTGTACACCCTGGCGAGCTTCTCGGCGCGGGACGCGCAGCTGGTGTGGAACCACCAGCGCACCCGCCTTATGGCCGAGGCCGAGCGCATCCGGCGCGAGGGGATCGCCCGGGGGCGCGACGAGGCCGGGACCGCCCGCCGCCTGGGGGCGCTGAAGAGCTTTTATAAAGGGGCCGCGGCCAGCGCGGCGGCCTTTGCCCCCGGCGCCGACCCCGCGCCCCAGCTTGCCTGGATGGACGCGGCCGTGCCCTGTGAGTTTTGCCCGGCGCCCGGCGGCCCGGTGTGGCGGCGGCGTTTTGCCGACCCGATCGAATCGCTGGAGGATCTGCTGCTGGAACGGCCGGAACAGCTGGCCCTGGCGCGGGCTTATGGCGAAAAATATGCCGGCGAAGAGGACCGGGAGATGCTGGAGACCCTGTGCGCCTATTACATCGACGGCATGCGCACCGAGGACGAGGTGATCGCCTGGGTGCTGGCCGAACAGGGCGGCCAGAATGCCGCCCTTGTGCGGGATCGCATCCGGCTGCTGGCCGCCTGCGGCCTGCTGGAGAGGGCGCAGGCGTGAGCCCTTGGCCGGCTTTTGCAAACGCGCGCCGGCCGCCCCGCGGGGAAGGGGCGAAAAGAGTTGTAAATATGCTGCTTTACAGCTATAATCATTACTATAACAACATCATGGATCGCGGCCATGAACGGGAGACAGGAGGGTTTGAGCATGCGCTTTTTTATTGACACGGCCAATCTGGAAGAGATCCGCAAGGCAAACGACATGGGGGTCATCAGCGGGGTGACCACCAACCCCAGCCTGATCGCAAAGGAAGGGCGGGATTACGCCGAGACCCTGAAGGCGATCGCCGCCATTGTGGACGGGCCCATCTCGGGCGAGGTGAAGGCCACCACCGCCGACGCCGCGGGAATGATCGCCGAGGGGCGGGCCATCCACGCGCTGGACCCGGCACACATGGTGGTGAAGATCCCCATGACGGCGGAGGGGCTCAAGGCCATCAAGGCGCTGGCGGCCGAGGGCATCCCCACCAACTGCACCCTCATCTTCTCGGCGAACCAGGCCCTGCTGGCCGCCCGTGCGGGCGCGGCGTATGTGTCGCCTTTTTTGGGGCGGCTGGACGACATCAGCCAGCCCGGCGTGGAGTTGGTGCAGACCATCGCGGCCATGTTTGCAAATTACACCGACCTGCACACCCAGATCATCGCGGCCAGCGTGCGCAGCCCCATCCACGTGACCGACTGTGCGCTGGCGGGGGCGGATATCGCCACCGTGCCCTACAAGGTGATCGAGCAGATGACAAAACATCCGCTCACCGACGCCGGCATTGAAAAGTTCCGCGCCGATTACGTGAAAGTCTTCGGGGAATAAGCGCAGCCGGCATACTTTGGAGACAGGGCGGCGTTTCCCAAAAGAAGGAAAGGGGCGGCGGGCAGTTGCGGATATATTTTTCGTGGTATCTCCTGGCCCCGGTGATCCTGGCGGCACTGTACGGCGCCGTGCAGTGCCGCGCCGTGGCCGCAATGGGCGCGGCGCACCGGCCCGCCCGGATCAATTGGCTTGTGACCGCCCTGCCGGCGGCGGTGCTGACCGTCGGGTGGTCGGCACTGGGGTTTCCTTTGCCGCTTTTTTACGTGCTGGCCTACCTGTTCCGGGCGATCCGCCTGTTGGGCAGGGGACCGGTGCGCAGGAAAAACTGTTTTTTTTTGAATTTGAGCTACGTCAACACCATGGCGCTGCATCTGGCCCTGATCGGGGCGGCGGCCCTTGCCCGGGGCGTGACCATGCACGCCCTTTTGTCCACCGGGTTTTGGCGCACCAGCAGCGCCGCCGCCGTGCTGGCGGCGGACGTGGCCGAAGGGCTTTTGTTTTTGCGGCGGGCGGAGCTGCCGGCGGCGCTTGCGGCCGAGGCCGGCAGCGAGGAAGCGCGCCCTTTCATGGCCTTTTTGTGGTTTTGCACCGGGTACCTTTTGATCGACAGCTTTTTGTGCGTGATCGAGCTGGAACCCCTGTATCCACCCCTGTTCCTGATCGGGAGCATCACGATCCTGATGTATTTCATCATCCGGTTCCTGTTGCACATCCACGCACTGATCCGGGGCGAGTACCTGATGAGGGAGCACGCGCGCCTTTCGACCCGGCTGCGGGCCGCGCGGCAGAGCGCGGGCACGCTGCAGCGCATCGTGGACCGGGACGCGCTGACCGGGGCGCTCTCGCGCCGCAACGTGATGGAGCGGATGGACGCCCTGATTGGGGAGGGGCGGCCCTTCTGCCTGGCGTTTTTGGACCTGGACGGCCTTAAGCGGATCAACGACAGCCAGGGCCACGAGGGGGGCGACCGGTACCTTGCCGGGTTTGCAGGGGCGATGGCGGCCGGATTGGGGCCGGACGACCTTTTTGCCCGCGTGGGGGGCGACGAATTTGTGGCGCTGCTGCGCGAGCGCGACCCACAGCGGGCGGCCCGCAGCATGCAGGCGATCCGCAGCGCGCTGGAAGCGGGGCAGGAGGGCGCGGCCTTTCGCTTTTCGTACGGCGTGGCGGCCTTTTGCCCCGGCGAAGCGTGCGACGCCGAGGCCCTTTTGCAGGCGGCGGACCGGGCGATGTACCGGGACAAGGCACAAAGGCGAAAGGAAGGGGGCGCCGGCCCATGCTGATCAATCTCATCACGGCGGCAGCCTACTTCTATTTCAACTGGCGCTATTTCGCGCTCGTTACCCGCGTGCTGGGGCGGCCGCGCATGGCGAAGCTTCCGGCGGTGGGCGTGTTCTTTTTGAACTATATCCTGTTTTATGTGTGCAGCGTGCAGGAATGGACCCTGCTTGTAAACTGGGGGCTGTTTTTTGCGTTCCAGTTTGCCGAATCGCTGCTCTACTGCAAAAATGGCTGGCGCGTGCCGCTTTTTTTATCGATCGCCGGGGTGCAGTGCGGCCTTACGATCAACATTTTCTGCCGCTGCGCGGTGGCCATCGCCACGGACCAGCCGCTGGCCGCCTTTGACAACCACGTCTCGGCCTACGGCAACCTGAAGGGACTGCCGGTCTTTTTGGGCTTTGTGCTGGGGGGCGCCGTGCTGCAGCTGATGGCGCTGCCCGCCCCGCTGGAAAAGCTGCGGGCGTTGATTGCGCACCCCACCCACCTCAGGTTTCAACTGGAACTGATGGCGGGGATGTTCCTTTACCTGTTTTTGAACCTGCTGCTTTACCAGTCCCGCAGCGACAGTGTGTTTTTAAAGCTGTGGGGGATCAAGTCTGTGATCTTTTCGCTGGTGGGCTCGTATCTGGGCCTGCGATATTCCCTGGAAATGTGCCGCCTTTCGGATTACCGGGAGCAAAACCGCGCCATCCAGCGCGCACTGGCCCAAAGTGAGCGGGAAGAGCGGAAGCTGCGCTCGGCGGCCTATCGGGACGCGCTGACAGGGACCTACAGCCGGCAATACGCGCTGGAGCAGCTGGACCGGCTGCTGGGGCAGAACGCCCGGTTCGCCCTGTGCTTTGTGGATCTGGACGATCTGAAGGGGGTCAACGACCGCCACGGCCATGCGCAGGGGGACCGCTATCTTGTGGCGGCCGCCCGGGAGCTGGAGCGCTTTTGCCGCCCGGAGGAAGATGTGCTGGCCCGCTTTGGCGGGGATGAATTTTTGCTGCTGCTGCCGCAGACGGATGAAGCCGCCGCCGCGGCGCGGCTGGAGGGGGCGGACCGGCGGCTGGCGGAGCTTGCCCGCAGCGGGGAGGCGGGGTTTGCCATGTCGATCAGCTATGGAGTGACGTGCGGCGGGCCGGGGGACGCCGCCGAGGCGCTGCTTGCCGCGGCGGACGAGCGCATGTACCGGCAAAAGCGGCGGAAGGCGGGCGACCGGCCCGGGGCTGCGGCAAAATAGCCCCCAAGAAAAATTGGCACAAAAAAGCCTTTGAACCTGGCTGTAAAAGCCGGATCCAAAGGCTTTTTGCTTTTTGGAAAGCTGTTTTTTGCGCAGTTTGCCATCGCAGTTTCATTTTGCAAAAGCTTTGGCACAGGCGGCCCCGCCGCCCACTAACGGGAGAGCAGATTGGGCAGGATGATGCTTAAAGATTCATACAGCCACACGCAGAGGGCCGCCGCCCCGATCAAACAGAGGGCGTTTTTTGCGCGGAGCCTGGTTCCCGCGTTCATGAAACGGGAGCCCTTAAAGAGGAAAAGCGCATAGCCCAAAAGGAGGGGAAGCCCCAGCCGCACCAGATAGATGCCGAGCGCCAGCAGCACAAAGGCGGCCGTTTGGGTGACGGCGGCCTGGGGCGTGGCGCGGATCAGCAGCGCGGTGACGCCGGCCCCCGCCAAAAAGGCGAAAAGGGGAAGGGCAAACAGGACGCCCCCGATCAGTTTGAAGCGCTTTATTTTGGAGTTGAGATTTTCCTGGGCAAAGGTGAGTGTGTTTGAGATCACCATATCCATTTCCTCCTTCTGTGCGGCGGGCGCGGCCGCATTGGCAAAGAGCTCGCTCAGAGAAATGCCGAGCTCTTTTGTGAGGGGCTCGACCATGCAGATATCCGGGAAGCAGACGCCCCGCTCCCACTGCGACACGGCTTTGTCTGTTACGTTGAGCCGGCCGGCCAATTCCTTTTGGGTCATTTTGAGCGCCTGCCTTTTCCGGCGGATCAGCAGGCCCACGTCCTGGGGATTCATGCCGCTGCCTCCTTTGCAATGTTGTTCAGTTACAGTATAATGCAGCGGGGCGGGTTTGCCTATCCATTTGTTGTGGAGCCGGGCTGTGGCGCGGCTTTTTGGCCGGTGAAGGCCGAAAGGAAAGGGATACGGCGTACAGGGAGAAAGGGGAAGCGCAACTCAGTTTGTAATGTGGGGGTTATATCCCCTTGATAAGAGGAAGGATAACCTTCATACTGATCCTATAAACATAGGGGGATTTTTATAACCGTGTCGGAAAGATTAGGTACAGCGATGGACGGAAGAGAAAACTTTATGGATCGGTCAACGAGAAAGCGCGGCGGGCATATCACGGAGCGGATCCTCCGGCTAATGGCCGAGCGTGGCTGGTCGAGATACGAGCTGGCCAAGCGGGCAGGACTTTCCGAGACCACCGTTGCAAATTTGTTCCGCAGATGCAATGCTCCTTCCATTCCCACATTGGAAGCCATTACAAAGGCCTGCGGTATCACCATGGCGCAGTTTTTCACCGAGGGAGACGACCCGGTGGTTTTATCCCAAGAGCAGCGCGCACTTCTCATACAATGGTCTGTGCTTACGCAACAGCAGCAGGCATTGCTGCTGCAATTCATCAGCATGAACAAGCTTTGAACGGCGTGGATCGCTTCACCCAGTACCCCTATTTATAGCCGAGCATACTCGGCTGTACGGAAGAAAACTGTAGAAATGTTGATAAAAAATAGTGTCGGATTCAGTTTGTGTGATCGGGTTCATGTAAAGACAACGAGGCTGTAAAGGCTGATGAACAGGGCGTTTAACGGCTCTTTCCAGCTTGTGCCGTAAAATGTTTACAGGTCATGCTTCAACCAAAATCCCGCCTGATTTCCGCCCTGATTTTA
The DNA here is from genome assembly GCF_048388525.1 of Allofournierella sp. Classification (GTDB taxonomy): domain Bacteria; phylum Bacillota; class Clostridia; order Oscillospirales; family Ruminococcaceae; genus BQOK01. The sequence continues at coordinate 7,552 of NZ_DBGCTQ010000003.1, forward strand.
TAAAGACTAGGGGTACAATATAAAAACAGATGAAGCAACTTGACAGATTTGATATTAAAATCTAGAGTATAAGAAACAAGAATATTCTCCTTAGACGGAGAAGGCGAACCAGAGATTATAACGATAAAGGAGAGTTATACATGAAAATAGGAGAGGTGTGTTTACTAACAAGCAATGTTATTCGGTTAGCTAATTTTTATAAATTGCTCTTTGGTATTGATAATGAAAGCAATGACGATACTCATCAATTCATCATATCAGAGAATACTACATTAACAGTTTATAATGATGGAATTGAGCGTAAATTGAATCCGCATAATATTTGCATAGCGTTTACAGTTGATGATGTTGATACGGAATATACAAGATTGGTTAAACTTGGGGTAGAGATTGTTGACCCTCCGACATTGAGACCTTGGGGTGCAAAGAATATGAGTTTTTTAGACCCTGATAATAATTTGATAACCTTTAGATGTTTTCCAAACAGTGAACAAATGAGCATTTAGTACGGTGCGCCTTATTGGTAAAAGGCGTACTACCTTTTGAGCTGTTTTTTACTATTTGGGCAATAAAAAATAAAGTTTTTAATGAAGCAAAGGAAATTGACTTTGTGGCGGTGCGGCGCGACGAGCGCGCCTGCGTTCAGGTGTGCAGGGTGCTGCCCGGGCAGCCAGACCGTGAAGCTGCAAACCTGCTGGAGATCAAGGACAACTACCCAAGGTATGTGATGACACTGGATGAGCTTGCCTGCAAAAACATCAGGGGCGTAAAGATCATGCACCTTGCGGATTTTCTGCTTTGCAGCGAATACTGAACCTGCGCCGCGCACAAATAAAAGCGCCGCAAACCTTGCCAAGCCAAGGTTTGCGGCGCTTTTGCTGGCGTTCCCGAGGTGATTCGAACACCCGACCTACCGCTTAGGAGGCGGTCGCTCTATCCAGCTGAGCTACGGAAACATGTGTTTAATTATAAAACGCTGTGGGCAGAAAGTCAAAACGCCTTGGCCTTTTTCAGCGGGCGGACGCGCCGCCCCGCTGAGCTGCGAAGACGGATGGATGGGGCCGCGCAAAAAACGGCGCGCGCTGGGAACCCTTTTATTATACCTGCATCTGTGCGCGAAATCAAGTTGAAATCGCGGCGCCGAAAGTGTATAGTATAAGAACACGCAAATACAATGTGGTAAACAACATACACGGCGCGCCGCGGCGCGCTTTTTGGAGGGACCTTTTTGGAGAGCGGCAATTCCTCACAGCTGAACCAGCTTATGGCGCGGGCGGCGCAGAAAAAACGGGGCAAGCCCCATTCGCCCACCCGGCTGATCGTGGGCAGCTTTTTGGGCGTGATCCTGGGGGGGACGCTGCTTTTGCTTCTTCCCTTTTCGACCCCGGAGGGGATAAGCGTGCTGGACGCGCTGTTCACCGCCACCAGCGCCACCTGTGTGACCGGCCTTGTGGTGCGCGATACCTACCAGGGCTTTACCGGCTTTGGGCAGGGGGTCATCATCTGCCTGATCCAGATCGGCGGCCTGGGCCTTGTTACCCTGGCCAGCTTTTTTGCCCTGGCGCTGCGCCGGCGGGCCAGCTTTCATTCCATGAAGCTGGCGAGCGAGTCCATCAACACCTCGGATGTGGCAGAGGCCCGCAAGCTGCTGTTTGTGGTGATGAAGCTGGCCGCTTTGTTTGAGGGGGTGGGCGCTGTGTTGCTGGCGCCCGTGTTTGTGCCCGAATATGGGCCGCAGGGCATCTGCATCTCGGTGTTTCTTGCAATATCGGCTTTCTGCAACGCCGGGTTCGACGTGCTGGGGCGCGGGGGGGCCTATGCCAGCCTTACGAACTATGCCTCGAACTGGTACGTGCAGGGGGTCATTATGTTCCTGATCATCGCGGGCGGGCTGGGCTTTTTGGTGTGGCACGACCTGAGCCAGTGGCACCGCACAAAGCACCTGACCCTGCACACCAAGGTGGTGCTGTTCTGCACCGGGATCCTGATCGTGGGCGGCACCCTGAGCTTTGCGTTTTTGGAGTGGTACAACCCTGTTACCCTGGGGGGCATGGGCGCGGGCGACAAGCTGGTGAACAGCCTGTTCCAGTCGGTCAGCGCCCGCACGGCGGGCTTTAACACGGTGGATCTGGCGGGCATGAGCACCATCACAAAATGCATGATGTGCATCCTGATGTTCATCGGCGCGGCGCCCGGCGGCACCGGCGGCGGCATCAAGGTGACCACCTTCAGCGTGCTTTTGGTGACCGTGGCCAGTGTGGCCACCGGCCGGGAGGACGCGGTGATCTTTCGCCGCAAGATCGACAAGAAGACTGTGTACCGGGCGCTGTCCATCGCGGTGCTGAGCCTGTTTGCGGTGATTCTGGCCACCCTGTTCGTGTTCTTCAACACCGGCGCCAACTGCGGCCCGCTGGACAGCCTGTTTGAGTCGGTGAGCGCGTTCGCCACGGTGGGCCTGTCGGTGGGGGCAACGGCCAACATGGAGCCGCTGGCAAAGGCAATTACCATGATCACCATGTTCGTGGGCCGTGTGGGGCCGGTTTCGCTGGCCATCAGCCTGGCCGCGCCCCGCAAAGAGGGCCGCTTCGACGTGCTGCCGGAGGGCAAGATCTCGGTGGGCTGACGCCTGCCTTGGGGATGGGAGGTTAAAAGATGCTGCAGCGAGAACTGTATTTTGCCCTGTTGGGCACGGGGTTTACCTGCCTTGCCACCGTGTTGGGTGCGGCCATGGTGTTCTTTTTTAAAAACGATATGGGCCAGGGCACCCAAAAGGCCTTTTTGGGCTTTGCGGCGGGGGTGATGATCGCGGCGTCGGTTTGGTCGCTGCTGCTGCCCGCGATGGAAATGGCCGAGGTACAAGGCAAAAACCCGCTGCTGCCGGTCTGCGGCGGCTTTGCCATCGGCGGCGGGTTTTTGATGCTGCTGGACCGGCTTATGCCGCACCTGCACATCGGAAGCGAGGAGCCCGAGGGCCTGCCCGCCCATTTGAAGCGCACCACCATGATCGTGCTGGCGATCACGCTGCACAACATCCCCGAGGGCATGGCCGTGGGGCTGGCCTTCTCGGTGGCCGCACAGGATACCGGCGCTGCCGCGCTGCCCGGGGCCATTGCGCTGGCCATTGGTATGGGGCTGCAAAATTTCCCGGAGGGCGCGGCGGTGAGCCTGCCCATGCGCAGCCAGGGGGTGAGCAAGGGCAGGGCCTTTGTGTGCGGCGCGCTGTCCGGCGTGGTGGAGCCCATCTTCGGGCTTTTGACCGTGCTGGTGGCCGGCAGCGTGACCGGGATCATGCCCTGGGTGCTGGCGTTCGCGGCGGGCGCCATGATCTACGTGGTGGTGGAGGAACTGATCCCCGAGGCACACCTGGGAGAGCATTCCCACCTGGGTACCGTCAGCGTAATGCTGGGTTTTCTCGTTATGATGATACTGGATGTGGCGCTGGGCTGAGGCTTTGGCTGCCGCCATGACCAATTGCCCCGTTCCCTGCATATACTATGTGCAGAGAAGGGGGCTTTTTTATGAACGTGAACGCAAGGCCCGCGGGCAGGCCGGACCTGGCCCGGGGGCTGGAACAGGCGGCGGCGACGCCGGGTGCGGTGGTGCTGGACGTGCGGGAGGAGCAGGAGTACGCGCGGGGCCATGTGCCCGGCAGCGTGAACCTGCCCCTGGGGCAGGTGGCGTCGATCAGCCTGCCGCGGCAAACGCCGCTGTTCGTGTATTGCCTGAGCGGGGCGCGCAGCCGCCAGGCCTGCGCCGAACTGCGGCAGCTGGGCTACCAGGCGGTCAATATGGGAGGCGTGCTGGGGTATAAAGGTTCGCTGGTACACACGGAAGAGGACAAAAAGTAACAGGAACTTCACAGAAAACGCAGAAAATGTGGTATACTATCCTTAAAAGCAGCCCCTCGGGGCCAAGGAGGGTATTTCACACCGTGAAGTTTTTGAAAAAGAGCTATTTTGCCTCCTCACTGGCATTTATCCTGTTGGGGCTGGCGCTGCTGCTGTGGCCGGAAGTGTCGCTGCGGGTGGTGTGCTATTTGTTCGGCGCGCTGATCCTGATAAAGGGTGTGCTGAGCATCTGGGCCTACGTGCGGGCCGAGGAGCGGTTTTTCTTCAGCTATTTTACGCTGCTGTTCGGGGTGGCGGCCAGCGCCCTGGGCGTGTTTTTGCTCGTCAAGCCGGACACCGTGGTCTCGGTGCTGCCGATCCTGATCGGCCTGTTCATCGTGTTTGACGGGGTGGTGCGGCTGCAGTCCGCCTTTGACCTGAAGCGGGCGGGCTTTACCGCCTGGTGGAGCTTTTTGCTGCTGGCGCTGCTCTCGGCGGCGCTGGGGGTGCTGATGATCTGGAACCCCTTTGCCACGGTGCAGGTGCTGGTGATGGCCATCGGCATCATTCTGCTGATCGAGGGGGCGCTGAACCTGATCAGTGCGATCTAC
>NZ_DBGCTQ010000004.1:0-100708 GCF_048388525.1 Allofournierella sp.
CAATCGATCCCAGCCCCACAAACAAAACGTTCATTCCGTTTCCTCCTGGGCCGCCTGCCGCACCTCCTGCCCGGGCTCGGCCTCCACTGCGCAGGGGCGGCTGTTATCCACAAAAAAGCCCGAGCCCGCGGGCAGCTCCCGCAGCTTGTGCTCCAGGGCCTCGGCGCCGAATTCCAGCTTGTAGTCCATTTCGGCGGGGTAAACGGGAACCACTGTGTACAGCACCACCCGCCGGCCCCCGCCAATGTTTACCGGCTGCACCTCCTTGGGGCCGTTTTTCTGGGCGGGCAAAAACAGCACCGCCCCGGCAAAGGGCGTGTTTTCGGCATAGGGGTGCGCTGGCTCGCCGTTCGGGATCGAGTGTCCCGCCCCCAGCCAGGTCTTTTGCCTGCGGGGCATGCAGGCGAGCATGCGCAAAAGGCGCAGGGGCCAGGCCGCGGCCTTGCGCTCGGGCTCGTTCAGGTGGTCGGGGCCGCCCGCCGCCTCCACAGGCCAGTCGCCCGGCAAAAACATCAGCAGCTCGGCGGTGCGCAGCCACTCGAATTTTTTGCCGTGGGGCATGTTGTCCAGGGTCATGGGTTCCGCGCTCATTCCCATGGTGTACGCCACATAGTAGGGCTCGGCCTCGGTGGGCGCCATCACCGCCAGCTCCATGTGGGTGTCGGCGTCGTCCCACACCTGGGTCTCGCGCCCGGGGAACGATGCCTCAAAGTGCGCCATGATCTGTGCCTTGTAGGGGGTCTTCACATTGTGCACGATCACGCCGCGGGGCATTTCATCCTGTTTTGCGCCGAACAGCTCCTCAAAAAATCCCATGGTCTCACGCCTCCTCAATGGTTTCGATCAGCCGGATGGTCTCCCGGTCCTGTTCAAAGCTGTACCGGGGCTTGCCCCTTCCGGCCAGCACGTCAAAAAAGTTTTGCAGCTCGTCCACATAGGCGTTTTCCACAACGTTGTCGCTGTAGCGCGCGTCGTGCTCAACGCTGGCATAGGTGTTTACCGGCTCCTTTTCTTTTGTGGCGGGGTTAAACCGGTACAGCGCCTTGGGGTTGCCCTCCCAGAACAGGTGCAGCCCCTCCCCAAAGCACTCAAAATTCCGCACGGCCTTGGGGCTCACCACATCCACCGCAAGCATGCCCTTGGTGCCGTTTTTGTGGCGCAGGGTCACAAAATAGCTGTCGGGGTAAGGGATCTCCAGCTCGCTGAGCCGGTCCTTTTCCACATGCACCCGCTCCACCGGTCCAAAGGTGTCCAGCAGCCAGGGCAGGTCGATGCCAAAGATCTCCCGCACGCCGCCGGTGCGCGCGTCGCCCACAAAGAAATTCTTGTAGCTCTCCCAGGGGTGCCAGTCCGGCAGATACTGGCCGATGTGATATATATAGTTCACCGGCTTTTGAAAGGCCTGCACCTGCCGCTTGATGTACTGGGTCTCGCCCCGGTACAGCATGGTGGACGACAAAAACAGCGCCAGTCCCTTTTCCCTCGCCTTGCGCAGATTTTCCGCATAGCCGTCGCTCACCAGGTTCAGTTCGGTAAACACCGGCAGCCCCGCGTCCAGCAGCTGGCCGATGAGCGCCGCATGGGTCAGGGGCGCGGTGCACACCAGCGCCGCGTCGTACCGGCCCGCGGCCAGCGCCGCGGGAACGCTCTCATACGCCCGGATGCCCAGGGCCTTTACTTCCTCCCGCCGGTCGGGCGCGCTGTCCACCCCGCTGATGGAAACGGCGGGGTCGATGCCCTTCGCCAGCCGCGCCCGCCGCTTGCCCATGCTGCCAAGCCCCACGATCAGTAATTCCATATTCCCACACCTCGCTGTATTTTTCCGCCCGCCGCGGCCTGCATTTTATCCACGCCCCCCGTGAGGGGAGCGACAAGGGATCGGGACATGCGGGCGTAATAGGATATATTTCTATCCCCGCTCCCCGTCGTAAAAGACCTTGGGCGCGCCGAAGCCCGGCTCCAAAAGCTTTTCCTCCAAAACCCGCACGATCCGCCCGCTGGTGTCGCCCCCGTTGTAAGGGCTCACCGCCGTGCGGGCCTTCTCCCGGAAGGCGGGGGTCAGGGCGGTGCGCAGCGCGGCCCCAATGGCCTCTTTTTCGGCCGGGCAGCACAGCACGTTTTCGCACAAAATGCGCCCCGCCTGCCTGGTTCCAATGTTCACCGCGGGCACGCCGAAGGTGGGTGTTTCCACCACGCCGGACGAGGAATTTCCCGCCACCACCGCCGCGTATCCCATGGCCGAAAGGTAGCGCTTCACACCAAGGCTGGCAAAAACGGCCGCCTTTTCGGGGCGGTCCGCCGCCCAATGGTCCAGCATGGCGTTGATGGCCGCGCCCCCCGCGTCGGCGTTCGCCTTGGTCACCAGCCACTTCAGCCCCCTTGTTTCATCCAGGGCGGCCAGCAGCTCGGCCATTTGGGCTTCGGGGGCCGCGGCCCCCGCGGTCTCAGGGTGAAAGGTCACAAGCCCGAACGGGCCGACAAGCTCAAAGCCCAGGCTCTCGCCAAGCTCGGCCCGGGTCATTTTTTTCATGGTGCGTATGTTCTCGTCCCCCAGGCCCCCCACGTTGAACACCGTGGCCGGCGCCTCGCCCATGCGCACCACCCGCGCGGCGTACTCCGCGCAGCTGGGAAAGTGCAGGTGGGCGATCTTGGTGATGCAGTGGCGATACCAGTCGTCCGCCGCGCCCAGGGTCACGTCGCCCCCGCTGATGTGGGCCACGGGCACCCCGGCGTACGCCGCGGCCTGGGCCGCGGCAAAAATCTCGTACCGGTCGCCCAGCACAAGGCAGCAGGCGGGCCGCTGCTCCCAGAACCACCGGCTGAACTGCCCGATGGCACAGGCCACCGTGTCGGCGGTGGCCAGCGGTCCCCTGAATTTCAAAATTGGGATGCGCGCCGCAATGGGCACGCCGTCCGCCTCGATCTCGGTCACGGTGCTGCCATATTCCGGCGCCAGGTGCGCACCGGTCACCAGTACCTGCACACGCAATGTCTGCGAGCACAGCAGCTTTTGGATCACCGGCCGCAGCAGGCCGTACTCGGCCCGGGTGCCGGTCACAACGGCCAGGGTCTTTTTTTGCATGGCGTTTCCCCCCGTCACAGCTCGATGGGCTCGTCCTCTTCAAAATCCCGCTTTGCGGCAAGGCCCAGCACCTCGTGCCAGCGCATGGGGCTCACCCCGCCGCCCGGGCGCTTGGTGGTCAGGTTTTCGGCGGTAAAGGCCTCGCCCTTTTGAATGGCTCTTGCCGCCACAATGCTTTTGCGGGCCACCGGTTTATTTTTGGCCTCGCTGGCGCTCACCGCCTTTTTGCCGGTTCCCAGGGCCGCCTCGGTGCGCCGCACCGAGGCCACCATCGCCCGCAGCTCTTCCACATCCAGGCTGGCCTTGTGATCCGGCCCCTCCATGGCCTTGTCCAGGGTGAAATGCTTTTCAATCACCGCCGCGCCCAGGGCAACCGCGGCCACATCGCACTCCCACCCCGCCGTGTGGTCCGAAAGCCCCACCTCCACGCCAAACTGTTCGGCCAGGTCCAGCATGGCCAGCAGGTTTGCATCCTCATAGGGTGTGGGGTACTCGGTGTTGCAGTGCAGCAGGGTCACCTTGGGGCAGCCGCCCTCCTCCAGCGCGGCCAGTGCGTCCTCGATCTCGGGCAGGGTGCTCATCCCGGTGGACAGGATCACCGGCTTTTGGACCGCCGCCACCGCTTCCAGGTAGGGCAGGTTTGTGATCTCGCCGCTGGGCACCTTGAAAAAAGGCAGGTCCAGCCCTGTCAAAAAGGCCACGCTGGGCAGATCGAACGCGGCCGACAGGTACTGGATGCCGATGGAATCGCAGTACGCCTTCAATTCCCGGTGTTCCTCAAAGCCAAAGTGCAGCCGCCGGATCATGTCCAGCTGGCTCTCCCCGTCGCCGGTCTGCTGCTTTTGATATTCCGCCTTGGGCGCAAATCTCGACACCACCAGCTCCGGCACGGCAGTCTGGTACTTCACCACGTCCGCCCCGGCCTCCTTTGCGGCCAGGGCCATCCGCTTTGCCAGCTTCAGGCTGCCGTTGTGGTTCACGCCCGCCTCGGCAATGATCAGCACGCTCATTCGTTCTCCTCCAGCTTCCGGCGCATGTTGTCCAGTTCTTCCACCTGCCCCATATCCATCCAGCTCTGCTCGCTGATGGGGTACACCCCCACCCGTTCGCCGCGGGCGCGGTAGCGCTCAATGATGTCGGTAAAGCCCTGCTTTTTGCCGTCCTCCAGCTCCTCCACCACCTGGGGTTCCACCACGTACACGCCGGTGTTGGTCCAAAAGTTCATCTCGGGCTTTTCCTTCATGCTCTGGATCGCTCCGTTCTCGCCCAGCTCGATCACCCCGTAGGGCACGGTAAAATGCTTTGCCGCGCACACCATGGTGATCAAATTGCCCTGCTGCCTGTGGTAGGCGGCAAGATCGGCAAAATCCGCGTCCAGCAAAATGTCGCAGTTGGACAAAAAGAAAGTGGAATCCACCTGCCCCTTCAAAAGGCACAGGCCGCCGCCGGTCCCCAGCGGCTCGTCCTCGTCCACATAGCTTACCCGGTAGGGCGGTTCCAGCTCGCTGAAATAGCTCTTGATCATGCCCTTTTTATAGTTCACCACCAGCCGGAAGTCGGCGCAGCCGAAATCCCGGAACCGGTCGATGATGTGCTCCAAAATCGGCCGCTCCCCCACCGGGATCAGCGGCTTTGGCAGGATCTTGGTGTAGGGGTAAAGCCGCGTGCCCAGCCCCCCTGCCATGATCACCACCGGAATTCCCGCGCAGGCGCGGTTTGCAACCCCCGCCCCGCTGGCAAAAATAATGTCCGCAATACGGCCCTTTTTGTCCACCAGGGGCAGGGCGTCGATGTCATACTGTTCAATGTAGCGCTTGGCCCGCCCCCGTTCGGTGAGCGGCAGGCTCCTGGGCGCGGGGTTTGCAGCCCTCCGCACCGGGTCCTCCAGCGCGCCGCCCCGCAAAATGTGCTTGCGCACGTCCCCGTCGGTCAGGGCCGCCTCCAGCACCCCGCCGGGCGCAAGGAACAAAATGCGCTCGCCGGTCTCATCCAGCTTTTTCATGGCGTCCAGCACCGTGGCGCCGCCGTCAATGATGAACTGTTCCACATGCAGCATGGCCTTGCCGCCTCGCTTTCTGTTTTTGCCGTTCGCCCGCGCCCCGCTCACAGCGCCAGCAGCACGTCGATGACCCTTTGGCAGTCCGCCTCGGTCAGGTTGGTCGAGCAGGGCAGGTTCACGATCTTTGCCCGGTAGTCCCGGGCCTTTTCCAGGCCATAGGCCTGGTTTTTGCCGTAGTCGGCCTGCTCGTGGATCAGCGCCCACACCGGCCGGGCCTGAATGGCCTGCGCTTTCAGGGCTGCAATCACCGCGTCCCGTTCGTGCCGCCCGTCTTCCAGGTAGAGCGAATAGAACCACTTGTTGGGGCGGGTGCACTCCTCCCGGAAGCCCAGAATGCGGTAGCCGTTTTTGCCGTCCAGCGCGTCGCGGTACTGCCGCCACCGGGCCCACTTGTTTTCAATAAAGCCTTCCAGCTGTTCCAGTTGAGCCAGCCCCAGCGCGGCCTGCAGGTTGGTGAGCCGGTAGTTGTAGCCCACCTCGTCGTGGTAAAACTGCAGCTCGTCCGCCTTCGCCTGGGTGGACAGGTGCTTTGCGTGCCCGGCCCAGTCCGGGTGGTTCGAGACCAGCATCCCGCCCGCGCCGGTGGTAATGATCTTGTTGCCGTTGAAGCTGTAGACCCCCACATCCCCAATGGTGCCGGCCATCCTGCCCGCGTAGGGGCCGCAGGTATAGTAGGTGCCCAGCGCCTCGGTGGCATCCTCGATCAGGGCCAGGTGATACTTCTGTGCAACGCGCATAAGGGCGGGCAGGTCCGCCATATTGCCGAACACATGCACCACCAAAAGCGCCTTCACGTGGGCGCCGGTGGCGCTGTCGATCAGCCTGTCGCCCTCCATGTGGCACCGCGCTGCGCAGAACGCCTCGGCCTCGGCCGGGTCCATGCACAGGCTGTCGTCGCAGCCGATGAACACCGGTTCGGCCCCCGCATAGCGGATGGGGTTCACCGCCGCGATAAAGGTCAGCGTGGGGGCAAGCACCTCGTCGCCCCGGCCCACGCCGGCCGCCAGGCAGGCCAGGTGCAGCCCGGAGGTGCCGCTGTTGCAGGCCACGGCCCGGGGCATGCCCACGTATGCGGCCAGGGCCTCTTCAAACCCGGCCACCTTGCTGCCCCCGGTGGAAACCCATTCGCTCACCACCGCGTCGTTCACATATTCCTTTTCACGGCCCGCAAAATTCGGGACCGAAAGGGGGATAAAATCCGCCATTGCACAAGACCTCTTTTCTTTGTAACAGGAAAAACGGGAAGAGCGGCTGCCGCCCTTCTTGCCCGGCGGGGCGGCAGGGGCCGTTCAGCCCCCTGCGCCGCGCGCGCCTCTCTTGTTTTTATACCACATCCAGGCGGCGCACACAAGGCTTATCGCCGCCGCGGCGAGGCCCGGATACAGCACCATCGAAAACACGCCCGCCCAGCCCGGGGCAAAATAGCTCCACCAGGGGGCCGGCTCATTCATATACAGCCCGGCAATGGTCATCTCCACCGGTTTGTTCTCCTCCGGGCTGCAGGGGTCCAGCCGCAGGGCCGCGATCCGCCCCTGGGGCAGGGTATACAGATAACTGCCGTCGTCTGCCTGGGCGGCGAACACCCGTTTGTTCACGCTGAAGGGCTCGCCCTCCTTTGTGGTGTAGTAAAGGCACATCTCCCGGGGGCTGCGGTCAAACGCCGCTTCCATGCGCACCGTGCGCAGAACCGCCCCTTCCCCGTTTTCCCAGATCATCTGCGGGTCGCCGTCCAGGGTCAGCAGCGCGCCGCTCTCCAGCCGCTGCAAGCCCACCTGCTCAAAATCCTCCGCGGCAAGCTCAAACTGGTACAGCCGGCCCGTCGCTTTGGCGATCCCGTCGCTGCAAAGGCCCGCGGCGCCCGCCACAAGCCACACCGCGACGCACACGGCATAGCACAGGGTGGGAATGGGCGCTTTCAGCTTTTTAAAAAATGCTCTCCTGCGCTTCATCGGGGCACCTCCATCTCCACGGGGGTGAACAGCCCCGGCTCCACCCTGTATAGCAGGGTGGAGCCTGCCTCGGCGGCGGCCAGCCCGTCGCTGAACAGGCTGCCGTAGCTGGCCGTATAGCCGGCGTCCAGCTTGTCCACGAAAATGTAGGCGCAGCCGCTGCCCCGAATGATCTCTTCCATCTCGGCCAGGGTGTACGGGTGGTAATATACCGCGCCCCCCTCCTGCTGCGGGGGCTGGTTTTCCGGCAGCCCAAAGGTGCCGCCCCCGCCTCCCCAGCGGCCCGTGTCCCTGTCGGCCTCCCAGCCGCTGTAATCCAGGATGTTGGGCAAAAAGTAGCAGCTGTAGGTGAACCACAGGGTGCCGTCGTCCCCCTGGGTCACAATAAAGATGCGGTCCTGCGGTTCCACGGCCGCTTTCACCGCCTCTGCCCGTGCCTCGGCCGCATGCTGGTCGGCAAAGGTGGCGTCGGCAAAGCCCAGCACGCTGAACTGGGGCAGCACCATCATGTTCACCCGTACCAGCATCAGGCAGGCAAAGGCCAGCACCCCCGCGTTCGCCGTCAGGCGCCAGCGCCCCTTCTGCACCGCCCAGGCCAGCAGGGCGATGGCCATCAAAAACCAGCCGATATAGTAGGTGTAAAGGTAACGGTTGTACGAGGCCAGGGCGGCGGCCTCCGCCTCCTTGAAAATAAACCCGTAGCTTAAGGCCAGCACGTAGTTGTACGCCGCAAATCCCAGAGTGCTACACAGCATCCACATGCCCGCCCGCAGCTTGCCGCGCGCGCCGGGTGCAAAGACCACGGCCGCGGCAAATACCGCCAAAATCAGCAGCGCCACCACCGCGCCCGGGCCGATCATCGAGAGCACTGTCTCATAAAAGGCCTTTTTCATGTCCGCGCCGGCCTGGGCAAAGCGCTGGGCGCGCTGGGTGTAATACTCCGGAACATCAAGCCCCAACAGCAGCCTTGTGCCGTTCAGCGCAACGCGCAGGGTGCTCTCGCTGGTCTCCCCCATGCCCCCCGCCGCGGCGTTCTGCACCACCAGCCGGGCAATGTATTTCGCCCACACCTGATACAACACCAGCGGCATGCCCATGCACAGGGCCGAAAAGCCCAGCCGTTTGCCCCAGCCCTTCTTCCACTTTGCCTCAAACCCAAACAAAAAGTGATCCGCCGCGATCAGCGCCGCGGTGATCAGCGCCAAGGGGAAGGTGTTGTCCTTGATGTTTGCCAAAAATGCCAGCACCGGCAGGATGGGCCACACCGGCCCCTTGCCCGCCCGCAGTGCAAACCACAGCGCCGCCGCCCCGCCGATCAGCATCCCGGCCGGGATGTCGCCGTAGGCGCTCATATACACCTTGCTCACAAAAATGGTGCGGGCGTAGGTGGTGAAAAACCAGGGCGTGCACCAGCCGATCACGGCCAGGGGCACCGCCAGCTTATAGTTTTTAAAATCCACCCGGCCCAGCACCGCCGCGATGCAGGCAAACAGCAGCAGGTCGTAGGCAAGATACACCTTAAAGGGAGCAAACGCGCCGAAGAACTGCACAAAATATCCCAGCACGATCAATCCCGGGTTCTGGGTGGCGGTCCAGGGCACGCCCAGCTCGCACGCGGGGAACAGCCGGTCGTTCGCCTTGGTCAGTTTGGCGGCGGTGCCCCACAGGCTGAACTCGTCAAACTCGCTGAACATGGGCTGCCGCAGGGCAAAATACACCGCAAAGGTCAGCGCCAGCGCCCAGAACAGCACCGCGCCCGGGGTGAACAGCTTTTTCAGCTCCTCCTTTTTTGCATGGCGGGCCAGCGCAAACGCGCCCAGCCCCCAGCAGGCCAGGTATCCCAGCCAGCCGGCCGGCCGCAGAACGCCCAGCACCCCGGCCAGGGTGAACCAGGTCGAAACGCAGGCCAGCGCCGTCAGCGGGGCCAGGGCGCTGTGCAGCCTTGCGCACAGGGTAAAAAACGCGCAAAGCCCAAACAGGGCCGTAAGGCTCAGCGCCAAATCAAAATACAGCAAGCTCATTTCTCCTTAACGGGTCCGTTTTTTGCCGGGCAGCAGCGCCCGCGCCTCGGCGGCAAGGGCCAGTGCCAGGGGCGGCAGCGCCAAAAACAGCAGCAGCCCGCCCCAGCCCGGCACAAACGCCCAGTACCAGCCTTCCGGGGGGTTCAGCTCCACCCCGTCAAACCGGGTTACCACGCCGCCCACACTGTCCGGGTCCAGGCGCATCTCGCTCACCCGCCTGCCCCCCAGCCGGAAAGTAAATTCCCCGGGCGCCGTCTCCACGGCGTACACGCTCCTGCCCTCCGAAAAATCGGCCTGGCCCGGCGCCTTCCAATAAAGCACCGGCGCGTGCCCCGGTGTTGTGCGCAGCACGCGCAGCACCACCGTCTCCAGATAGGCCTCCTGCCGCCAGATCAATTGGGGATCCGTGTCGGTGGAAACATACCACACGCCCGCCTCTTCGCTCTCCCACAGCCGCACGCTGCTACTCTCCAGCTCTTGCCAGGCAAGCTGGGTGTGGGGCCGCAGCCCCTTCGCCTCGTACCAGGCGCCGCGGGCAAGGTACGCACAGCCCAGCAAAAGCCAAACTGCCAGCGCGGCGGCATACGCGGCCGCCAGCCACCTGCATTTTGCTTTCATCCGGCCGCCCCCCCTTCCACCGGCGCCCAGCGCACCTCGCCGCCCTCGTACCGGATCTCGAACAGATACACCCGGTCGGTGCGCTTTGCAGGCAGGTCGGTCACGCCGAACTGCCCGGCAATGCTGATGGCAAAATACGCGTCGCTAGTGTCCACCAGCAGGTGGGTGTAGCGCCGGTCCAGCAAAAAGCGCTTCAGGTCTTCGGCGGTGCAGATGGTCTGGTAGTCATATACCTCGGGCCGGTCCTCCCCGGCATCCACCGGGTTCACCAGGTTCATGTGGGTGGTGTCCCACCAGCCGGTGCCGCCCTTTTCCAGGTGCGGGCCGTAGCCAAAGCCGCCAAACCCCCGGCCCAGATGGGCGTTCAGTTCGTAGGCGTAGTAGTTCCAGCGGTAGGCCCTGTCGCCCTGGCTGATCAGCAGCACTGTGTCGTCCCAGTCCAAAAGGCCGTTCACCGCGGCGGCCCGGGCGGCCACGTCCCGCCGCTCGTCGTACAGGGTATGGGGCATGTTCCAAAAGCCAGCCGCGGGCCTGCCTCGCACCAGCACCAGCAAACACACCGCCCCCAGAAGGCCCAGCCCCGCCAGCCTCGTGGCCCGGGGCAGCGTGCCCTTTTCCGCCGCCAGCGCCAAAAGGCCCACGGCCGCCAGCGCCCAGCCCAGGTAGTAGGGCCCGATGTACCGGATATAGTCCTTCAGCTGATAGGCTTCCTGCTCGCTCAGCACAAAGGTGTACAAAAACAGGTGGAACAGCAAAAACACGCCAAAGCAGGCGCCGCCCAGCACCGCGAACTGCGCCACCCGGCGCCGGCTGCCCCCCAGCGCCGCCCAGGCCACCGCAAGCAGCGCAAAGATCACCGCCAGCGCCGCGATCCCACCGCCCAGAAGGCACACCGGCACCGTTGCCACCGACCTTGCCATCAGCCCGGTCAGCTTTTCAAATTTTTCGGTCCGCTCGGTCAGGCCCAGCAGCTGCCCAAAACCCTGGGCCAGCATGCCGAAATACCCCACCTGCTCCTCGCTGCCCACCGTCACCTTGCTGGCCCCGGTGGCCGCGGCGTAATACCTGCTCCAGCCCAAAAACAGCGCCAGCGCCGGCCCGGCCAGCACCGCGCCAAGGCCCAGCGTTTTTGCCAGCCGCTTTAGCCCTGGCCACCCTTTGGCAAACAGCCAGTCGGCGCAGGCAAGCCCCGCCGCGATCAGGGCATACGCCAGGCCCATGTCCTTGATCAGGGTCAAAAAGCCCAGGGTGACCGCCAGCAGGGCGATGCCCGCCCGCCGCCGATGCAGCGAAAAATACAGGCACATGCCGCCGCCGAACACAAAAGCCAGCGGCAGGTCCCCCATCACATTGCAGTAAATGTTCGCCACGCCCCCCAGCCCCGGGGCCGAAAAAAACCAGGGCAGCAAAAAGCAGGCCGCCAGCAGCACCGCCGCCGTGGGCCAGCGCTTTTTCGTCAGGGGCGCAGCCACGGCGCTCATGCAGGCGGCAAACAGGGTGTCGTAGGCAAAAAAGGCGCTCCACTCGGAAAAGCCCTTGCCGAAAAACTGAAAGAAATATACCACCAGCATCATGCCGGGGTTGTAGCTGCCCGCCTGCACATTGCCGGGGGCCGCCGCGTGCAGGGCGTTCTGCAGCTTTGTGACCTTGCAGGCGGTGCCCCAAAAGGTAAACTCGTCCCAGGCGATGAACATGGGCTTCGTGGCCGCGAACAGCACAAAAAACACTGTGCCGGCCGCCGCAAAAAACACAAAGCCGGGCACGGCCAGCCGGCGCGCCGCGCCCGCCAGCCGCCCCGCCGCCGCAAGGGATACGGCGCATCCCGCCGCCGCAAGGTAGACCAGCCACCCGCCCAGCCGCAAAAAGCCCGCAAATCCCCACAGGCAAAGCCACACCGCCACCCCCGCCAGCACCGGCAGGGGCAGCAGCGCGGCGTTCAGCCGAAACCGGTCGGCCAAAAAAGCGCAGAACACCCACACCGCCGCAAGCGCCAGAATACCGCTCAGATATGCCATGCGCGTGGCCTCCTTTCGTGATCCGTCGGGCCGGGACCCGGCCCGTCACCGTATGGTGAACACCGGCCCGATAAAATAATGCTGGAACAGCAGCACCGCGCCCGCCGCGCCAAAGGCCGCCGCCGTTCCCAGGGCCACGGCGCGCGCCTTGGTCCTGCCCAGGGCAAGGCGCGGCTCCAGCACATGGCTCAGCAGCGCCGCCAGCAGCACGAACAGCATCAGGAAGGCGGGCAAAAAGTACCGCGCCTGCATGCCGATGATGCGGATCATGCCCACCGGCGTGCTGGTGATATACATGGCCGTGGCCGCCCCCGCGATATACGTCACCGAGAGCGCGCCCAGGCCCAGGGCGGGCCTCCATTTCAGGCTGCTTTTCTCGTGCACCGAAAGGGCCGCCGCAAACAGCAGCACCAGCGGGCTGGCCCAATTCAAAAACGCCACGGGCAGGTCCAGCGCGCCGAACACCCCCATCTGGCCAAGAAAGAAGTCGTTCTCGTAAAAGCTGCCCAGCAGCACCGCCGCGTACCGTAAAGGGTTATGCAGGATGCCCGCAAGCTGCTGCACCTCGTTCGCCCCCGCGATCTGCCGCCCCACATAGGCAAAATTCTGCCGGAACACGGTGCCGTACCAGTCAAAAAACTTGCCCAGGGCAAACCCTCCCACCAGGCAGGCCGCCGCCAACTGCCACTTTTTCCAGCGGGTTTTCCAGGCCTTTTTCGGCAGCACCAGGGGCAGCGCCAGCCACAAAAGGTTGATATAGGGCTTGGCGATGTTCATCATCACAAAGGCGAACAAAAACCAACCGATGTCCCGGTCAGTGATCTCGTCCTTGCAGTAAAAGCTGGCCACCAGGTAATAAAAGCCCAAAAGGGTGGCGTCGTAGCTCACCGAGGCCGCCATGTAAAGGCTCAGCGGCAGCAGCATGAACGCCAAAAAGACCGGCTGGTAACGCCTGCAGTTTTTCAGCGCCAGCCAGCACAGCGCCGCGTAGGCCGCTAGGTTTGCCAGCCGCGCCGCGTACAGGCATCCCAGCGCTCCCAGCCCGGCAACCCGCGCCAGCAAGATGCCCAGCGCCTGGGGCAACATGGAAACGGTCATAAAAAAGTACGGCTCGCTCACCTCGCCCTTCGGCCCGCTCCCGTCAAAATAGGCGGCAAATCCGTCGGCAATGCTCTCCACCCGGCCGTTTTCACCCCGCTGCTTCAGGCCGTAGCCCTCGGTGGTGTAGCTCACCGGGTCGCCGCCGGCCGTTTTTGTCATGCCCTGACTCGTGTGGGCCGACACCCACGCCCCCGGGAAGCTCTCCACCAGCTTTGCCACGTCCGCCGGGTAGGCGCGGCTCCCGTCAAAAGTAAAGCGCCCCTGGCTCAGCGAATAGCTGCGCAGAAAATGGGCGGTCTCGTCCGGCGTCTGCAGGGGCGGGTTCGCAAAGCAGAACAGCGCCCCGCACACCGCCACGGCCAAAACCGCCTTGGCCTCAAAGCCTTTGCACACAAAATGCCCCAGGGCCGCGGCCCCCACCCCCAGGCACGCAAGGCCCGCCGCCGCCCGATACAGCGCCGGCGCCGGCACGCCCCGGGCGTCCAGGTAATAAAACACGCGCCAGCAGTAGGCCAGCGCCAGGGCCCCCGCCACAGCCGCCAGCAGGCCCAGCACCCACCACGCCGCCCGCGCAAAGGGCTTTTTCTTCTTTTGAACGGCAGTCTCGCGCATGGCTCCCCCTGTTTTTCTTTAAAAATAGGCCGCGCGGCGTGGGGTGCCCGCTCCCCACGTTGAAACGCGCCGCCGGGCCGGCTTCGCAAAAAAGCCCGCCCGGCAGCCGCACAGCGCTCCCGCGGCGGCAAAGCCGCCGTGCTTACAGATTATACACGTCCGGCTTGTAGCGGGCGATGTTTTGTTTTAAAAATTCAATGGTGGCCGCCAGCCCCTCTTCAAAGGTGTAGGCGGGCGCCCAGCCGGTCAGGGCCTTCAGCCGCGAGGCGTCGCCCAGCAGGCGCTCCACCTCGCTCTTGCCCGGGCGCAGCCGCTGCCCGTCGCACACCACCCGGGCCGCGGGGTTGATCTGCCGGATCAATTCCGCCGCCAGCTCCCCGATCGAGTGCTCCTGCCCGGTGGCGATGTTCACCTCCTGCCCAATGGCCTTTTCACACCCCGCCAGCGCCATAAAGCCCGCCGCCGTATCCTTCACATAGTTGAAGTCCCGGGTGGGTGCAAGGCTGCCCAGCTTGATCTCGGTGCGGCCGGTCAGCAACTGGGTGATGATGGTGGGGATCACGGCGCGGGCGCTCTGCCGCGGGCCGTAAGTGTTAAAAGGCCGCACGATGGTCACCGGCAGGTCAAAGCTCCGGTAAAAGCTCTCAGCCAGCCGGTCGGCGCCGATCTTGGTGGCCGAATAGGGGCTCTGCCCCTGGTAGGGGTGGTTTTCGTCAATGGGCACATACCGGGCGGTGCCGTACACCTCGCTGGTGCTGGTCACCAAAAGGCGCTTTGTGCCCACCTGGCGCGCCGCGTTCAGCACGTTCAGGGTGCCCTTGATGTTGGTGTCCACATAGCTGTCGGGGCTGTGGTAGCTGAACGGAATGGCGATCAGCGCGGCCAAATGATACACCACGTCCTGCCCTTCCATTGCGGTGCGCACGCCGTTGGGGTCGCGGATGTCCCCCAGAAAGACCTCGATCTCGTTTTTGATCTCGGGGGGCAGGGTGTCCAGCCAGCCCCAGGTACCGAATGAGTTATAATAGCAGAAGGCCTTGACCCTCTCGCCCTTCTTTACCAGTTCCTCGGTCAGGTGGCTGCCGATAAATCCGTCGGCGCCGGTGACCATCACGGTGTTGGCCATATTTTAAATCTCCTTATCAAATGGTTTGCGTAACCAATTTGTTACTAGTATAATATAAACATGCAGTGATTTCAAGGAAAACACAGCCTTTACACCCGAGCGGGCAAACTGTATAATAAACGTTTGGGGCGTGCGCGCGTCCTATAAAAAGGAAAGGGGCGGTTTCAGGGTGAGTTTTCAGAGCTTTTCTTATTTTGCCTTTCTGCCCCTGGTGGCTTTCGCCTATTTAAAGCTTGCTCCCAAACGCTTTCAGCCCGGCCTGCTGCTGGCGGCCAGCCTGCTGTTCTATTGGTTCAACCGCCCTTCCGCCGCCCAATTCGGCGGGCTGTGGCAGGCGCTGCCCCTTGCCCTTCTGTGCGCAAGCTGCTTGTTTGTGTGGCGCCTCGGGCTGGCCATCCAGGCCGCCGCCGCGCCCCGCAAGGGCCGGCTTTTGGGGTTCGGGGCCGTCCTTTTGCTTTTGGTGCTGGCCCTTTTCAAATATTATAACCTGGTTTTGCCGCTTCTTCCCCTCGCGCCCGGCGCGCTGCACAGCCTGCCCTTTCCCCTCGGCGTCAGCTTTTACACCTTCGCGGCCCTCAGCTACCTCATCGACGTGCGCCGGGGCGATCTGCCCGCAGAGCGCAGCCTTGTGGATCTTGCGGCCTTTCTGTGCTTTTTCGGCACCATCACCGCCGGGCCAATCTGCCGTGCACGCCTTGTGCTGCCGCAGTTAAAGCAGGAACACCGCTTTTGCGCGGCACGCACCGTGCGCGCGCTCCAGCTCTTCGCGCTGGGCCTGTTCAAAAAGGTGGCGGTGGCCGACGTGCTGCTGCTGTTCGCTCAGCAGGTGTTTGGCGATCTTTCGGGCCACGGCGGCCCCACCCTGCTGCTGGCCCTCGTTTTTTATACCTTCTATCTCTACTTCGATTTTGTGGGCTACTCCGAGATGGCGCGGGCCAGCGCTCTCTTGCTGGGGCTCGAGATCCCCGAAAACTTCAAAACGCCCTTTTTTGCCGCCAACTTTTCCGGCTTTTGGAACCGGTGGCACATCAGCCTCTCCTCTTGGCTGCAGGATTATCTCTTCACTCCCCTCGTCTGGGCCGACGCCTCCCGCCTGCCTCTCGTCGGCAGGCGCGTCAGCCGTTTTTCGCCCGTGTTCTGTGTGGCTGTGGTGTTCTTTGTCTCGGGCTTCTGGCACGGCAGCACCCTGCCCTTCGTGGTGTGGGGCCTTTTGCAGGCCGTCTACCGGGTGGGGGAGGAGCTTTTGCACCAGCGCCTGGGCAAGCCCAAAAAAAAGGCTTCCGCCCGGCTGCTCTGGGCCAAGCGGGGGGGCGTATTCTGCCTGTGGGTGTTCAGCATGGCCTTTTTTGCCATGGGCTCCGGCGTAGGCCAGCCCGCGGGCGCGCAGTACGGCGTGGCCGAGGCCTTCACCCTGCTGGCGGGCCTTTTCCGGGGCTGGGCCCCCGGGCGCTTTGCCGCCGAGAGCTGGCAGGCGGTTTTGCACGGTTTTTACGCCCAGCCCCTGATGGCGGCCGCCTATCTTGTGTTTCTGGCTCTCACGCTGGCGCTGGCTTTTTGGCTGGACTGGCAGCGCAATTTCCATTTTAAAAATGGCAGCGAAGAGCTGGTGCTGTCCGCCCAAAGGCCCTGGGTGCGCTGGGCGCTCTACTACGCCCTGGTGCTGGGCATTTTTGCGGGCCTCGTGATCCAGAACGGCGGCTTTGCCGGGGGCAGCTTTGCCTACGGCGGCTTTTAACGAAAGGGGGCGCCGCGCCTTGAAAAGCATTTTAAAAAAACTGACATTGCTGTTGCTCCCGATGGCCGCCTATTTCTGCCTCTTTGCCGCGTTCGAGCCGAACAACTACTTCGGCCTGCGCGCCCAAAGCTACAGCGAGGCCCCCATCGCCCGCCTCAAGGCCTACGCGCAGTCGCCCGGCCCGCGGGTCATCATCGGCGATTCCCGCCTCGCGCACTTTGACATGCAGCAGGTGCAGGCGGTGTCCGGCCGCGCCTGGCAAAACCTTGCTTTCGGCGGCGCCTCGCTGCGCGAGGGGGTGGATGTGCTCAACTGGGTGCTGGAGCAGACCCCGGACCTGGAGGAAGTGGTGTTCGGCCTGTCGTTTTACACCGTCACCAAAACCTACGACGCCGACCGCATGAGCACCCTGCAAAAAACGCTGGACAACCCTCTGGCTTACCTTTTCAATCTGGAATACAACGTGAACATGCTCACCGCCCTCTCCGAGCGGCTGCGCGGCGTGCCCGGCGGCGGCAGCGAGGAGACGGGCGACTGGTCCTGGCCCGCCGATTACACCGGGCCGGACGGCACGGTCTACCCGCTGCACACCCGCCTCGCCACCTATCCCGAGGCCCTTGTGCCCCGCTGCCAGGGCTGGGCTCTGAACGAGGAGCAGCTCGAGCGCCTGTGCCAGGCGGCGGCCGCCTGCCAGGCGCGGGGGGTCAGGCTCACGGTGGTGCTGCCCCCCATGGCGGATGTGGTGCTCACCGGCGCCTGCCAGCCCTACGGCATCCCCCGGCAGATGGAAGAGGATTTCCTGCCCCGCCTTGCCGGCTGGGCGCGCTTTTACGGCTTCACGGTGCTGGACTACGAGTGGGCGCACCGCCCGGAGCTCGACGACGACAAGCAGTTTTTCGACGGCTTCCATCTCGACACCACCTATGGCCTGCCGGTCTGGACCGAGCAGCTTTTCACCGACATTGGATAAGGAGGGCGCGCACACGTGGGCCTGGACTTTTTGATTCTTTACGAGCATCCCGTGCGGGAATACGAGAGCGATCTTCTGCTCAAGCTGGAGCTGCAGCGCCGGGGCTACACCGCCGAGATCCGGCAGCTGCTGGACCGCAAAAAGCTCAAATACTTCACCTGGAAAAAGCCAAAGGTGCTGGTGGCAAGCTGCATGTACGACAACGAGGCCATCAACAGCCATGTGTACAACAATGTGGGGCGGCTCAACAAGATCGTGAACCTTCACTGGGAGCAGATGCTCAGCGACACCCAGGAGGAGGGCGACTGGTTCAACATGGGCGGCAACGCCAAAAAGTGCGTGCAGACCTGCTGGGGCCGCCGCACCGCCGCCCGCCTTGCGGCCCACGGCATGCAGGAAAAAAACTGCCCGGTCACCGGCGCAGTGATGATGGATTTCCTGCGCCCGGAATTCCGGGGTTATTACAAGGATAAGGCCGCCCTCTGCGCCGAGTTCGGCCTCGACCCCAAAAAACAGCTGCACCTGTATATCTCCAGCTTCGGCTATGCCAGCATGACCGAGGCCGAGGTGCGCGAATTAAGCGATATGGCCGGCACCGATTTCACCGCCTTTGCCGCCGTCAACCGGGCCAGCATGGCCGAGACCCTCTCCTGGTTCGACCGGTACCTGGCCGGCCACCCCGAAGTGGAGCTGGTATACCGCCGCCACCCCAGCGAGTGGAACAGCCCGGCCCTGGCCCAGCTTTGCGCAAAACGCCCCAACTTTCATGTGATCTTCGAGCGCGGCGTGAAGGACTGGATCGTGGCGGCCGACTCCATCTCCATCTGGATGAGCACCGCCATCGCCGAGGTGTACATGGCCGGCAAGAGCTGCCATATCCTGCGCCCGGCCCCCATCCCGCACGAATACGACCCCGTGATCTACGCCGGGGCGCGGTATGTCACAAGCTACGAGGCGTTCCAGGCGGCCATGGCCGACAAACGCCCCCCCTTTCCCATCGCCAAAGAGGTTATCGAGGGCTACTTCGACCCCAGCCCCCTGCCCGCCTACAAGCGCATGGCCGACCTGCTGGAGCAGGTGTACAAAGAGCCCCCGCGCAGCGACCCCATGGGCCCCGGCTTTGCCCCGCATTTCAACTGGCTCAAGTTTTTCGCCCTGTGGGGGGTGCACATCCTGTTTGCGCTGCGCCTTCCCCCCCAAAAGCTGTTCTTTTTCCACAAGGGCCTGGCGGGTTTTGCACAGCGCATCTACGGGTATGTTGAAAAGGCCCATGTGCCAAAGGCCCGGACCCGGGCCATGGAGCAGGCGCTGCGGCCCTTTGTTCAGTAAGGAGTGCTCATGGAAAAACAGCTTCGCAGAAACGTGCTGTTCAACACGGCGGGCAGCCTGGTGTTCTATTTTTGCCAGGCGGCCATGAACCTGCTGGTCACGGCGCTGGCCGGCATCGAGGCAAACGGCCTGCTGGCCACCGCCATGACCGCCGCCAACGTGGCCTTAAGCTTTGCAAGCTTTGGCATGCGCACCTTTCAGGTGTCCGACCTCTCGGGCAAATACACCGACCGCACCTATCTCTTCAGCCGTTACCTCACGGTGGCGGCGGCCTGGGTGGGGTGCATGGGCTTTGCCTTTGCAAACGCCTATTCCGCCCAGCAGCGCTGGGTGATCTTTCTCTACACCGGCTACCGCCTCATCGAGAGCTTCAGCGACGTGTGGCACGGCTACCTGCAAAAGGCCGAGCGCATGGACATCGTGGGCGTCAGCTTCGGCGTGCGCGGCCTCGTGACCGCGGGCACGGTGGTGGCCGGGCTGCTGCTCACCCGCGACCTGGTCATCACCCTGGCCGCGCTGCTGGCGCTGAATGCCGCCTACGTGCTGGCCGTGGACCTGCCCCTCGCCCGCCGGCGGGCGGACCTCGCGGCCCGGGGGGGCGCGGGGGTGGGCGCTTTGCTGCTGGAATGCCTGCCTCTGGCGGTCTACGCCAGCCTGAACACCACCATCCCTTCGGTGCCCCGCTACTACTGCGAGCGCCTTGCGGGCAAGGTCGAGCTGAATTACTTTGCCAACGTGTTTTTGCCGGTGCTTGTGCTCCAGGTGGCGGTGGTCTACCTGTTCGTGCCCTTCATCACCACCTTTGCCCGGCTGTGGCAAAGCCGGAACAAGGCCGGGTATTTCAAGGGTCTCGGCCTGCTGGCGGCGGGCCTTTGCCTGCTGTGGGCCGCGGGCGCGGCGGGCGTGGCCCTGCTGGGGCGGTGGGGCCTGTCGGTCCTGTACCCCACCACCCCGGAAATTTTAAACTACGCCGGCCTTTTGCAGCCCCTCGTGGCCGCCACCGTGCTCACCGTGGCCGCCACGGTGCTGTGCAATCTGCTCACCATCGCCCGCGCCATGAAGGGGCTCATTGTCGGCTGCCTTGCGGGGCTTGGCGCCGCGCTGCTGGCCAGCCCCGGCCTGATCGCGGCCCACGCGGCTTGGGGCACGGCCTACGCCACCATCCTGGGGGTGGGGGTGCAGGCCGCCTGCCTGCTGGCGTGCTTGCTCCTGCGCTGTAAAAAACAGTTCGCGGCCGCTTAACGCGCCGCCTAAAATTTAAAGAAAGAAGGGTTTTTCATGTCGATGCTTCCGTTCATAGGTGTGTTCAATGTTCTACTGGCCCTGGTGTTCGCCCTGGGCGGCACGGTGCTGCTGGTGCTCGCCATCTGGGCACTGCTGATCTACATCCGCAAAAACCGCTGAAATTAAAATGCGGCAAACCCCACCCGCCGTCGGCTTTTTCGCCGTCCGCCGGGTGGGGTTTGTCGTTTATAAGGGCCGGAACAACTGCCAATCCTCTTCCTTGTTCAGTGGAAATTACACCCTATCAGGGGTGAAAGACCGTCCCTTGAATGGAAACAACACCATTCAAGGGACGGTCTTTCACATTTATATTTTATTTTGGGGCCTTCCGCCTCTCACGCCCGCGCCACCTTCATATTGCCTGAGATCGTGCTCAGCTTGAGCTTTGCGTAGCCGTCGCCGTGCACGGCCTTTCCCTGCTTGCCGCCCAGTTCCCCCTGCACCTGAAAATCCGTGCTGAACCGGCCCGACACGCTGGAGAATTTGGCGGCAAAGCCCACTTCGCCGGGCAGCGTCAACTCAATCCCGCCCGAGGTGGTGGCAAGCACCGCCTTGCCGGGGCACTGGCCCAGGGCAAGCCGCAGCGCCCCCGAAACGCTCTTCAACTGCAATTCCTCGGCGCTGCCCCACGCCTCCACCGCGCCCGAGGTGGTGCCAAAATCCGCGGCCTGGGCTGCAAAGTCCTCGGCGCGCACCGCGCCGGAAATGCTTTTTGCCGCAAGCCGGCGGGCCGTCACGCCCCCCAGCGATACCACCCCCGAGGTCGAGCTCGCCTCCAGCGTCTGGGCGCACAGGCCGGTCAGGTAGGTCTTTCCCGCCACATTGGCGCACTTCACCCGCCCCAGGCCGGCCGCCAGTGCGGCGGGCAGCTCCACCACCAGGTGCTTCGAGAGGGGCCAAAGGCCAAACAGGATCACCTCCCGCGCCCAGCGCACGGTCAGCACCCCGCCCGCGGTCTGCAGCTGCAGCTGCCGCCCCTCGGGCAGCGCCGTGCGCGCATACTCGGTCACACGGATGCGCTCGCCCCTCCAGGCGCGCACCTCCACCGGGCCGCTGATCCACGAAATATCCAGATTCTCGATCCCCGCCGCGTCCACGGTATATTCATATTGCTGCCAGCCGGGGGCGGGGGGCGGGCAGGTCTCGTATTCATAGCGGGGCGTTTGCTCCCGGTCTGCGCCGCCCCACTCCCCTTCCGCCGTTTCCCGCGGCGGGGCGTCGGGCTCTCCCGCCGCTTTTTCGCTCTCGGCCGCGGCTGCCAACAAATCGTCCGGCAGCTGCAAGGTGGGTGCCGGGGTGCTGAACACGGCCGGCCCCACGCCCGCTTTCTCTCCGTTTGGCCGGGCCGTTTCCCCCGCGCCCTGCTCCTGTGCCGGCACCGCTTCTTCCTCTTTTGCCGGCGCGGGCTCCTCCTGTGGGGCGCCGCTCTCCCCCAGTGCCTCCAGCAGCTTCTGCGCCTCCTCAACGTTGATTTTGCCCTGCTCCAGCATTTCCAGTACCTTGCGTTTTTCTTCGCTCATGTCACTTTCCACCTCTCAGTTGATTCAGCGCCTCAACGGCTGTTTCCACATCGATCTCCTTGTTTGCGAGCCTCGTCAATATCTCGCTGCGCTCCTCATCCTGGCGCACCGCCCGCAGCTCCGGGGTCTCGTCCAGCCCCAGCGCGGCCAGCGCGGCTTCCAGCATGTTTTTCACTGTGGGGTAGCTCACCCCCAGCGCCTTTTCCACCTCTTTAATGGATCCCCTGCAGCGCAGAAACGTCTCCACGAACTGTAAGTGCTTTTCTTCCAGGCTGCAAAACCGGCAGGGCGAAAATTCCCCCGACAGCTCGGTCCCGCAGCGGCCGCACCGCAGCTTGGTCACCCGCATATCCTGCCCGCAAACCGGGCATCTGGCGGGCGCGTGGAACCCCTTTTCTCCATTGTTCATCCTTTTCCCCCGCTTTTTTGCCAAAGGGCGGGCGCAGCTTTTGCCACCCGGCCCGGCGTTTTCCTGTTCTGTTCTGAGAATACGCTTATTTTTCACGAAAGTCAATATAAAAATTAATTTTATTAATATTTTTAATAAATAATTTTAATCCGCTTTGCTTAATTTTTAATCTTCTATTAAAATCCGCCTTCCAAAAACCGCGCGGGCTTTTTCCAAAAGGGGCTGGTATGCCGTCCCGCTTTCATGGTATACTGTGTAAAGGGCAGGGGCAGGTCCCCACGCCCCCTTTGTTTTAGCCTGAAAACAGGAGGAAGTTAACGCCATGAAATATTGTAAAAAATGCACCATGCCCGATACCCGCCCCGGCATCACCTTCGACGCCGAGGGCGTGTGCAGCGCCTGCCGCCATTACGAACACCGCGCCGATGTGGACTGGCAGGCCCGCTGGAAAGAGTTCGAAGCCCTGTGCGATAAATACCGCGGCTGCAACGGCCCCGGCGGCTACGACTGCGCCGTCGCGGTCAGCGGCGGAAAGGACAGCCACTTCCAGGTCTATATCCTGAAAGAGGTCATGCACATGAACCCCATTCTGTTCAGCGTCGAGGATAATTTCCCCATGACCGAGGCGGGCAAGCACAACCTGAAAAACATCTCCGAGGCGTTCGGCTGCACCATCATCAGCTGCAAGCCCAACATCAAGGCCCAAAAGACCCTCATGCGCGCCTTTTTTGAAAAGTACGGCAAGCCCACCTGGTATGTGGACCGCCTGATCTACACCTTCCCGCTGCACATGGCCCTGAAATTCAACACGCCCCTTTTGTGCTACGGCGAGAACGTCAGCTTCGAATACGGCGGCAGCTCCGATCAGGAGACCTACAGCGCCAAGGGCCAGATCGAAAACGGCGTGGCCGTGGGCTTCCCCGAACAAGAGCTGCTGGGCTACGGCGTCACCGCCAACGACCTGGCGCTCACCAAGGCCCCTACCCCCGAAGAGCTGGACCGGCTGGACCCGTTCTACATGAGCTATTTCCTGCCCTGGAACAGCTATAAAAACTACCAGTTGGCCAAAAGCCGCGGCTTCCACGACCTCACCCACGAGTGGGACCGCGCCCACCACGCCGAGAACTTCGACCAGATCGACAGCCGGGCCTATCTCGTGCACTCCTGGCTCAAATATCCCAAATTCGGCCATGCCGCCGCCACCGACTACACCGCCCGCTACATCCGCTACGGCATGATGACCCGCGACGAAGCCATCCCCATCATCAAAGCGCGCGACGGCAATCTGGACCCCTTGAGCGTGCAGGATTTCTGCGCCTTCTGCGGCTACAGCGAAGCCGAGTTCTGGGCCATCATCGACAAGTTCTACAACCGCGACATCTTTTACAAGGACGAATACGGCCGCTGGATGCTCAAAGAGCCCATCTGGGAAGAAAACAAATAGGCCAGCTGCCGCTCATTTTTACGGGCACATACGAAAGGGATTCCTGCTATGCCGCAACCACATAAAAATTATGCCTCCATTGATTTGGCCAAGTTCGCGGCCGCATTGCTGGTCGTCGTTCTGCACCTGGGGCCAGGCGGCCTTTTTGTAAAACAGTTTCTTTGCCGCCTGGCGGTGCCGTTTTTCCTGGTCTGCGCCGGGTACTTTTTGTTTTCAAAATTGCAAAAGGGCAGCGCACCAAGCCCCGTGGTGCTGCCCTATTTCCTGCGGATCCTGCGGCTTTATGCCGTGTGGACCGTGCTTTATTACCTTGCGCTGCCGCTGTTCACACTTTCCTATAACCGGCAGGAAATCGCCTTTCTGGTCCATCCTCTCCAGCTGTTGCAGCGGCTGTTCCTTACCGGCAGCTGGTCGGTTTTGTGGTACCTGCTGGGGCTTTTGTGGGCGGTGGCGCTGTGCTGGCTGTGCCTGCGGCTCGGTCTGGGCGCCAAGGGCACCCTGATCGCCGCCGCTCTGCTTCACCTGTTTGGGCTGGCCGGTCAGGGGATCGCCTCTTTCAGCCTGCAGATCCCCCTTTTGGGCGCCCTTTTAAACGCAGTCCAGTTGGTGTTTGATTCCACCCGAAACGGTCCGTTTTTCAGCTTTTTTTATGTTGCCCTGGGCCTGTGGCTGGCCAGCCAGCCTCTGCCCTCCCGCCGTTTTGCTGCGGGGGGCCTGGCGCTTTCGGCCCCGCTTTTGTGCTGCGAAGTGTATGCAGTGCAGCACTTTTTTGAGGGGGCCGCTTCCGCGCCCGATTACTATCTGCTCACTATTCCCACCATCTTTTTTCTGTTTGCCCTTTTAATTCAGGTCGGTGGCGAAGCTGGCCCGGCGCACCGGGCGCTGCGCACCATGAGCACCCTGATTTATTGCAGCCATATCCTCGTCTGGCTGGTATTGGGGTTTATTTGCTGGCTGCTGGGTATTTCCCTTTCTTCCCCCGCCCTGTTCGCGCTTGTACTTGGGCTTTCGTCCGCTTTTTCGCTGGCCGTCACATTTTTGGCCCGGCGGCAGGGTTTCCGCTGGCTTCGCTGGCTGTATTGATCCTTTGTTTGCCGCCCAAAAGTCCGGCTCTGCATTTTCTTCCCATTCCGGCAAAAAAGTGCTTGACAAACCCCACAACGCCGAGTATCATAAATGCATATTCGCAAAGACGTTGACGAGAAGAGTAGGTTTCCGGCATCGACCCTCTCAGAGAGCCCGGGCAGGTGAAAGCGGGCAGGGCACAGGAAACCGAACATGGCCTCCGAGTCGCGCGGGCGAGGGGCAGGAGCCCTAAATCCGCGACGGGTGCGCCCG
This sequence comes from Allofournierella sp., assembly GCF_048388525.1. Lineage (GTDB taxonomy): Bacteria > Bacillota > Clostridia > Oscillospirales > Ruminococcaceae > BQOK01. The sequence continues at coordinate 24,613 of NZ_DBGCTQ010000004.1, forward strand.
TTAAAGCGCCGGGCTGTAAGCGGTTCATCTCCGCCGCAGCCGGTAAGGCCGTTTTCCCGCAAGGGTGCGGCGAACCAAGGTGGTACCACGGGTGCTTTTCATGCCCCCGTCCTTGTTGCAATGCAAGGACGGGGGCATTTTTTGCTGCATTTGCCCTGCGGCGGTTTTCTGTATTTTATTAAAACAATGTGGGTGAAACAAACAGTATGATCGAGATCAAGAATCTATCCAAAACCTTCCCGGTAAAAACCGGCGACGTGGCGGCCCTCACCGGCGTGTCCGCCACCATCGCCGACGGCGACATTTTCGGCATCATCGGCATGAGCGGCGCGGGCAAAAGCACCCTGCTGCGCTGCCTGTGCCTGCTGGAGCAACCCTCCGGCGGCCAGATCCTGCTGGACGGGCAGGACCTGGCGCATCTCTCGGGCGCCGAGCTGCGCACCGCCCACCGCAAAATGGGGGTGGTGTTCCAGGGCTACAACCTGCTCATGCAAAAAACCGTGGCCGAGAACGTGGCCTTCCCCTTAAAGCTCGCAAAGCACGATAAAGCCCAGGTGGCCGCCCGGGTGGCCGAGCTGCTGGAGCTGGTGGGCCTGGCCGACCGGGCTGCCAGCTACCCCAGCCAGCTCTCGGGCGGGCAAAAGCAGCGGGTGGCCCTGGCCCGCGCCTTGGCCAGCCGCCCCGAGGTCCTCCTGTGCGACGAACCCACCAGCGCCCTGGACCCGCTCACCACCAAAAGCGTGCTGGAGCTTTTAAAAAGCATCAACAAAAAGCTGGGCGTCACCATCATCATCATCACCCACGAGCTGTCGGTGGTGCGCACCATCTGCAACCGGATGGTGGTCATCGACAACGGAGGCGTGGTGGAACAGGGCTTTACCCGGGAAATTTTTGAAAATCCCCAAAGCAGCGTCGCCCGCCTGCTGCTGGGCAAGGAGGTGTAAGCGGTGCAGACCATTCTTGATTTTGTTTCCCAATACGGCAGCCTTCTTGCCGAGGGCACGGCCGAAACCCTTTACATGACCCTGGTGCCCACCTTCTTTGCCTATGTGCTGGGCCTGCCCATGGGGGTGCTGCTCACCATCACCAAGGCCGGCGGCATCGCCGCCGCCCCCCGCTTCAACGCGTTTTTCGGCTGGCTGGTCAACATCCTGCGCAGCCTGCCCTTCATCATCCTGATGATCTTCATCATTCCCCTCACCCGCTTCATCGCCGGCACCTCCATCGGCGCCACCGCGGCCAACGTGCCGCTGGTCATCGCCGCGGCCCCCTTTGTGGCCCGCATGGTCGAGCAAAGCCTCGAAGAGATCGACGGCGGCGTGATCGAGGCCGCCCGCTGCATGGGCGCCACCAACTGGCAGATCGTCACCCGGGTGCTGCTCATTGAAAGCGTGCCCAGCCTTCTGCGGGGCCTGTCCATCAGCACCATCACCATTCTGGGCTACACCGCCATCACCGGCGCGGTGGGCGCGGGGGGCCTGGGCAACATCGCGTTCCGCTTCGGCTACCAGCGCTACCAGGACAACGTGATGTACGTAACGGTGGTGCTGCTGATCCTCTTGGTCTGCGTGATCCAAAGCATCTTCAACCTGCTGGCCGCAAAGGCCGACAAGCGCAGCCGCTGATCCCCTTGCATTAAAGCCCGCCGCCCCGGGAAGCGTACGGCCCGGCCCGGCGCGGCTTTAAGATAAAACCGCTTTTCCAAACAAGAAATAGAGGAGTGTATCACACATGAAAAAGTTTTTGAGCCTGGCCCTGGCGCTCTGCCTGGCCCTCGGCCTCGCCGCCTGCGGCGGCGGCAAACAGTATCAGATCGGCATCCCGGCCGACGCCACCAACGGCGCCCGCGCCCTGCTGCTTTTGCAGGACCAGGGCATCCTCACCCTCAAAGAGGGTGTGGGCCTTTCCGCCACCGAGCGCGACATCGCCGAGAACCCCTATAACGTGAAGATCGTCGCCATGGAAGCCGCGAACCTCCCCGTCAGCCTGAGCGATCTGGACTTTGCGGTCATCAACGGCAACTACGCCAGCGGCGCCGGCATCGGCGATACCGTGCTCACCACCGAAGACGCCGAGAGCGTGGCCGCAAAGACCTACGGCAACGTGCTTTCCGTCAAGGAGGGCCGCGAGGCCGAGCCCGCCATCCAGGCCCTGGTGGCCGTGCTCATGAGCGCGGACGTGCAAAGCTGGATTCAGGCAAACTACAACGGCGTGGTCATGCCCATGGGCGCGCAGGACCTTTCCCTCCCCGAAATTGCCGAGCCGGTCACCCTCAAGGTGGGCGCCTCGCCCAGCCCCCACGCCGAGATCCTGCAATACGCCGCGCCCCTTCTGGCCAAGCATAACGTGACCCTGGACATCGTGGAGTTCGACGATTACGTCATGCCCAACACCGGCGTCGAGGACGGCAGCCTGGATGCGAACTACTTCCAGCACCAGCCCTATCTCGACGATTTCAACGCTCAGCAGGGCACCCACATCGTCAGCGTGGGCACCGTGCACTACGAGCCCATGGGCCTGTACCCCGGCAAGACCGCCAGTCTGGACGAACTGAAAAAATAATCGTTTTCAAAGCAGCGCTCCCGCCCAAACGGCCGGGGGCGCTGCTTTTCTTTGCGGCCCCGGCGAACGGGCGCGCAGGAACCGCAAAGATATGCTATAATAAAACAATCAATCATGTGCGGCCCGGCGTGCGGCAAGGCCCGGCCGTTCTGGAAAGCGGAGGAATGTATTTATGAAGCCCATCATCGAAAGCGAGGCCCGCCTCTCCGTGTGGGAGGCCACCAGCATCATCATCGGCCACAGCATCGGCGGCGGCATCATGGCCGTGCCCTTTCTGGCCGCGCGCAACAGCTTTGTCAGCGTGGTGCTCATCATTCTGGCGGCATTTTTCTGCAACGTGCTGCTGCATTTCATGATCGCCGAGCTGTCCTACAACTGCGGCGGGCTGCAAATGGTCAAATGCTTCGAGACCTTCCTGTTCCGGGGCCGGGGCAAAACCGCCCTCACCTGGGCCGCCTTCGCCCTGTTCGGCTTCTCGGTCATCATCAACATCAGCGGCTACATCATCGGCGCGGCCGAGGCCATCGTAGCCCTGGTGCCCATGCCTCTGTGGCTGGCCGAGACCATCTTCTTTGCACTGGCTGGGGGCGTGGTGCTGTTCGGCCTCAAGGCGGTGGGCATTTTTGAAAAATACACCGTGCTGCTGATCTACGGCATCGTGGCGCTGCTGGCCGTGGCCGTGGCCTTTGTGCCCTGGGCGCCGCTGCCCGCCGTCACCCAAAGCGCCAACGCGGCGCTGGCTCTGTTCGGCATGGGCATGTTTGCGCTGGCGGCCAACCAGTCGGTCATCCAGGCGGTGAAGGGCCTCGGGGGCGAGGCAAAAAAGATCCGTCTGTCCATCGTGTTGGGCATCGGGCTGGACGCAGTCCTGGTGCTGGCCCTCACCACCGCCACCCTGCTGGGCTCCCAGGGCCAGGTCACCGAACTGGCCCTCCTGGGCCTCTCCCGGGGGGTGGGCAGCTGGGCCGTGTGGATCGGCAGCCTGTTCACCGCCCTGGCGCTGGTCACCACCTTCTGGTCCAGCACCCTGAACCTGCGCGACATCGTGCACGAGCAGCTCCGCCTGGGCAACAGGCTCTGCTGGCTGCTGGCCGCGCTTCCCTCGTTCCTCATCGCGGTGCTGGGCCTGGGCACCTTCCTCTCCTTCACCCGCATCGTCAGCGCCATCTCGGTCATCGGCGGGCTGCTGCTCATCATCACCTACGGCATCTCCCGCCGCAAGGCGGCCGAGAGCCCCATCTGCGGGCGGTGGGGCTCGGCGCCCTTCCAGTGGCTCATCATCGCCGCCAGCGTGTTGGCCGCGGTGGGTTCGCTTATCTCCATCGACTGAAAGGGGGAACAGCATCATGCGCGAGCCTGTCATCGGCGTGGTGGATCTGGGCAGCGACCCGTTCCGCCGCTATATGAAAAACAAATACCTCGCCGCGCTGCGCGCCGCCGGGGCCCAGCCCCTGCCGTTGGGCTGGGCCGCCGACCCGCAGGCGGCCGCAGCGGCCATGGCCCGCTGCAGCGGCCTGCTTCTGCCCGGCGGGGCGGATCTCGCCCCCGCGCTGTACGGCCAGGCCCCCCGCCCCAAATGCGGCAAGCCCTGCCCCGGGCGGGATACCGCCGAGCCTCTGCTTTTTGCCGCCGCCCGCGCCCAGGGCAAGCCGGTCCTGGGCGTGTGCCGGGGCTGCCAGCTGCTGAACGCAGTTTTGGGCGGCACCCTGTACCAGGACCTCTCCGAGCTTCCCGCGGCGCACCTGCGCCATATGGACTTTTTTGGCCGTGCAAAGCACGTGCACACAGTGACCCTCGCTCCCGGCAGCCGCCTGGCGGCCTGCCGGGAGCAGGGCGCGGGCGTGCAGGGGGTAAACTCCATGCACCATCAGGCGCTGCACACGGCGGCGCCCGGCCTTGCGGTCACCGCCCTCAGCGAAGACGGCGTCATCGAGGCGCTGGAAGCCTCCGCCGGGCCCTTCTGCGTCGGGGTGCAGTGGCACCCCGAGCATCTTTTCCACCGCGATCCCTTTGCCCTGGCCATCTTCCGCGCCTTCGTACAGGCGGCGCAGGGGGCGCCCTGTCCGCCCCGCGCGGCAAATTAAAATCCCGAGGTAAATGCAATGCAAAATAACAAGTGGCTGCAGTGGGCAATGGAATTGCAAAGCCTTGCCCAGTCCGGGGCGGCATACGCCAAGGACGTTTACGACCAAGAGCGCTATGCCCGGATCCGCCAAATTTCCGCCGAGATCATGAGCCATCTGTCCGATGTCCCCGTCGACACAATCAAGGGCCTGTTCTGCAACGAAAGCGGCTATCAAACCCCAAAAATCGACACAAGGGCCGCGATCTTCCAGGGCGAGAAAATCCTGCTTGTGCACGAAAACAACGGCACCTGGTCGCTTCCCGGGGGCTGGTGCGATGTGGATCAGTCCGTGGCCTCAAATGTAGTGAAGGAAGTCAAGGAAGAGGCGGGGCTGGATGTCTCGGCTGAACGCCTGATCGCCGTGCAGGACTGGCGGCTGCACAACGTACAAAACCACGCCTATGGCGTGGTGAAAATCTTCGTGCTGTGCAGTCTGGCAGGCGGTTCCTTTGCCCCAAACCTCGAAACCACCGAAACACGATATTTTGGCTTGGATGAACTGCCAAAAGATCTGGCGACCGAAAAAACGACCGCGCAGCAAATTCAAATGTGTTTTAACGCATATCACAGCGGTACCTGGTCAACACAGTTCGATTAAACTTCAACCCGGCAAAAACCAAAAAGCACAAAAGCCCTGGGGCGCCTGCCTTATCGCTAGGCGCCCCAGGGCTTTCGCTTTCCAATGTTAGCGGCCATTCCCCCACCGGAACCATTTTTCGCCGCGCGCATAGAATGTGCTAAAACATTCCTGATTTCACAGGGGGTGCGTCATGGCGCGTTTACACCGCGGTTCCAACAACCCAAAAGGGGGGCTCGTGATCATCGGCCTTGCCTGGCTGGTCACCCTTGTGGCCCTGCTTGTTCTCAGCTTCACCGGCCTCTCCCCGGCAGCCCGCGCAAAAGGCAGCGCCCTCGCTCCACTCGCCTCGCAGCGGGTGCCGGGGTCCTCTCGGCCCCAAAGCCCGCCCGCGGCCCAAAGCGGGCGGTCGGCCCCCGCGGCCCAGCTCTGCTTTACGCCGCCGCCGAAATGGGCACCGGGCGCCGACCTAAAAAGGCCAGCGGTCCCTGGTAAACGACCCTAAGCGGGCGCAGGCGGGTAAAGTCCTGCGGGCGCACCAGGCTGGGGTGGCAGGGCAGTTTCAGCGCCCCCGCCTCCTCCAGGATCTCGGCCACAAAATGGCTGCAAAAATATTTACCCGGGCGTTCGTGCACGATCCCCATGCCCGCCAATGCAAGGCCCAGCACATCGTAATCGTACTGGGCCTTGCGGCGCTCCATTGCGGCCAGGCGCCGCTCAATCCTGCGGTAGGCGTTTTCGCTCACCTGCAATTCCAGCAGCAGGCTGTCCGCTCCACCGCAGCGCCCATATATCCCGCTGTACAGATTCTCCCGCACAAAGCCCGCTGGCAGGGGCGCTGCGGCGCTGCGGCGGGCAAAGCTGTACATCCGCTCCATATCCCGGTCCAGCGCAAGGCTCACATGGGTGTAGCGGCTGCGCGTGGCGCCGTGCAGGGCTCTGGAAAACAGGGTGTCGGTTCGGGTAAGCAAAAGATAAACGCTGGGCATCGGTCGATCCTCTCCTTTTGTGGTATGGCTTCAGCCTACACCCTCCACAAGCTGGAAGGTCAAGGCTTTTTTCGCTTCTGTCATCTAAAACGAGGAAAAGCCCCCGCTTTCTTCGCTCTTTTCTCCGAAAAGTTTGACAAGCGCCTTTCCTCCCCTTATAATGAAGGGAACTTTTTACCGGGAGGTGTTCACCTTGCGCCACTTGGGCACTCAGCCGCTGCGCACCGCGCGGCTCACTCTTTTGCCTCAAACCACGGCGGATGCGATCCCCATGTTCGAAAACTGGGCCAGCGACCCGGAAGTCACCCGTTACCTGCGCTGGGAGCCGCATCAGTCCTGGACCGATACCGCGGCGCTCCTGGCCGCGTGGGAACCGCTCTATCAAAACCCCGATTACTACCAGTGGGGCATTCACCTGAACGAAAGCGGCGTTTTGATCGGCTCCATCAGCCTGCAGCGCGGCGAAGAGAGCGACCCCGGGGCCTGGCGCGTCCCTGGGCTCGATTTCAGCCAGGGTGTGTGGGATCCCGGCTACTGCATCGGCCGGGCCTTCTGGAACCGGGGCTATACAACCGAGGCTCTGCTGGCCGTGCGGGATTACTGGTTTAACCAGGTAGGCGGGTCCTGGCTCGCCTGCTGCCACGCATCGGCAAACCCCGCCAGCGGCCGGGTAATGCAGAAGGCCGGCTGGGTGTACGATCACGACGCGGTGTATCACAAATTCAACGGCGCCCCCGTGGATTGCCGGGTATACTATCAAAAGAATCCAAACGAGCCATAACGTGCTCTCCGGCCCTCTGCGCGGCCGGGAGCAGCCTGAAAGGAGATCCATGACCGAACAAAAGCAAAAGGAATTTCCGCCGGTAAAGGTGGTGCTGCTGGGGCTGGACCAGGGCGAGTTCGATCCCTACCGCAGCATGGCCGAGCTGGCCGCTTTGTGCCAGGCCAACCATATGCAGGCCGTGGCCGAGCTGGTGCAAAAGCGCGCCGCGCCCGAGGCGGGCACCGTGCTGGGCGAGGGCAAGCTGGCCGAGGCCCGGCTCTACTGCCAAAACCTCGGGGCCGAAGCCGCCGTGTTCGACGGCGAATTGTCCGGCAGCCAGCTGCGCAACATCTCAGACGCCTTGGACGTTGAGGTGCTGGACCGCACCATGCTCATTCTCGAGATCTTCCGCAGCCGCGCGGTCACAAACGAGGGCAAGGTGCAAACCGAGCTCGCCCTGCTGCGCTACCGGCTGCCCCGCCTCGCGGGCCTGGGTGAAAGCCTGTCCCGCCAGGGCGGCGGCGGGGCCGGCGGCGGCGGCGCCCGCCGCGGCGCCGGCGAAAGCAAGCTGGAATACGACCGTCGGCACGTGCGGCGGCGCATCGAGGCGCTGGAAGCCCGCCTGGCCGAGCTGGAAAAACGCCGCGGCGAGACCAGGCGCGCCCGCCAAAAGGCCGGCGCGCCCGTCGTCAGCCTGGTGGGTTATACAAACGTGGGCAAATCCAGCCTGCTGAACGCCCTGTGCGGCGCTGAAGTGCTCGAGGCGGACATGCTGTTCGCCACCCTCGACCCCACCGCCCGCAAGCTCACCCTGCCCAGCGGCCTCTCGGTGGTGGCGGTCGATACCGTGGGCTTTGTCAGCCGCCTTCCCCACAAGCTGGTCGATGCCTTTAAGAGCACACTGGAAGAGGCCGCCTATTCTGATGTGATCGTAAAGGTGGCCGACGCGGCGGACGGCGAGCGCGAAACCCAGCTGGAAGTCACCGACCAGGTCCTGGCCGGGCTGGGCTGCACCGGCATCCCCCAGCTCACCGTGTACAACAAGTGCGACAAGCCGGGCGCGGTGCCCTTTGCGCCCGGCGTGCTGCTCACCAGTGCCAAGACCGGCCGCGGCCTGCCCGAACTGCTGGCCGCGCTGGATGCGGCTCTGGCCGACCGGGTGCGCCCGGTCCGGCTGCTGCTGCCCTATGCGCAGCTATCCCTGGCCGAGCCCATGCGCACCCGCGGCAGCGTTACCGCCGAGGAATACCGCGAAACCGGCGTGTACTTCGAGGGCTTTGTAAAAAGCACCGACCTGCACCTGTACCTGCCTTATCTCGTAGAGTGATCCTCAAAAAGGCCGCCCGGCTATACCGGGCGGCCTTTTCTGCGCACACAAACAACAAGACCCGCCTTGCGGCGGGTCTTGTTGCATAGAGGGGTGGGAAAGTATAAATAAGTGAGAAGCAATCAATTTTTGTGGCAGCGAATCGCTCACTGCAAGTATTAGTATACGGATTTTTCTTTATATGTCAAATCAAAAAGCTGGCAAAAAATTTAATTTTATTCTTTACTTTTCCATTTAAGCTTTATATAATTAAAATATTCCCCTGAAAAACCTTCTCTTTTTTGTTTTGTATCTTTTCCACAAGCCTCCGGCTTAATTAAAGCAAGATTTTTACATTCCACACAATGCTCATAAGGGAGGTACATTTTTTGGACAAACTCGACAAAAAGATCCTCACCCTTCTCACCCAGAACGCCCGTATGCCGGTCAAGGACATTGCAAAGCAGGTCTCGCTCACCAGCCCTGCCGTGAGCAGCCGCATCCGCCGCATGGAGCAGCAGGGCGTCATCGGCGGCTACACCGTGCGGCTGGAGCTGCCGGGCAGCGCCCACCAGGTAAGCGCGCTCATCAGCGTTTCCATCCAGCCCGCCCAGCGGCACGAGTTCCTTGCCATGCTGCAAAACGAACCGCAGGTGGTGCAGTGCTTCCACGTCACCGGCAGCCACAGCTTTATCGCCAAGGTCGGCTGCGGCAGCATGCAGGAACTGGAACACCTGATCACCCGTTTTCAGCAGCTCGGCCCCACCAGCACCCAGATCATCCTCTCCACCCCGGTGGACCGGCGTCTGCCCGCGCTTTAAGCGCGCCGCTCCCTCCGGCCCGGCATAACCGGCCGCCCGGCGGCCACACTAACCACAAAAGGAGTGTTTTCATGAAACGTTTTATTGCTTTCGGCCTGACCCTCTGCCTGGCGCTGGGCCTTGCCGCCTGCGGCGGCGCACCCGCCGGCAGCGGCCCCAAAGACTATGCCGCCGCCCTCTCCGCCGCCCGCCCCAGCGCCGACAACGACGCCTACCCCGTCTTCACCCTGAAAGACGGCGTGTGGGGCGCCTCGGGCGCTTATGCGGCCGATCTCAGCGAAGAAGACCTGCAAACTCAGGCAAGCCTTGCGCTGCAAAGCCTCGGCCTTGCGGCCGAGGACGTGCAGGAGGCCGCGTTCAGCCTGAGCCTCATGAACGTTCAGGCCTACGGCGTCGCCATTGTAATGCCCGCGCAAAACCGCACCGGCGCGGTAAAAGAGGCCCTGCAGGCTTACATCGACGGGCAGAAGGCCGCCCAGCAGAACTACCTGCCCGACCAGTACGCCATCGCCAAAGCCGCGCGGCTGGAAACCCTGAAAACCGGCGAGGTGGTGCTGGTCATGCGCGACGGCCAGAACGACGTTTACAGCGCCATTGAAAAGGCCCTCAAATAATCGGTGCCCGACCCTCCCGGCGGGCAGCGCCGGGGCGTGCGGGCTGTGCGCGGCGGGCATTTGCCCCCGCGCGCTTTTTTTGGTATAATGGGGCGCAGAGCGATCCCCCCGGTCCAGAACCAAATCTGTAAAGGAAAGGCGGCGCTTTGTATGAAAGCCACCGTCATCATCCCCAACCTCAACGGCGCGGGCTGGCTGCGCGACTCCATCGAATCCATCTGGGCCCAGACCGAGCAGGATTTTGAGCTCATTGTGGTCGACAATGCCTCCACCGACGAAAGCCTGGCCGTCGCCCGCAGCTACCAGGGCCGCCCGCGCTACCGGCTGATCGAAAACGACCGGAACACCGGGTTTTCCTTTGCCGTCAACCAGGGCATCCGGGCCGCGCAGGGCGAATACGTCGCCCTGTTCAACAACGACGCCTTTGCCGAGCCGGCTTGGCTCGAAAACCTGCTCGCGGCCGCGGCGGCCGATCCCCGCATTTTTGCGGTGGGCGGCCTGATGCTCCGCCATTTTGAGCGCACCCTGGCCGACGACGCGGGCGACTACGTCACCCTTTTGGGCTTTGCCTGCAAGCGGGGCGACGGCATGAAAGCCAGCCGTTACACAAAACCCTGCCGCATCTTTTCGGCCTGCGGGGGCGCGGCCCTTTACCGCAAAAGCATTCTGGATGAGATCGGTCTGTTCGACGAACACTTCTTCGCCTATTATGAGGATGTGGACATCAGCTGGCGCGCCAACAGCCTGGGCTACAAAAACGTTTACTGCCCCGCCGCCCGCTGTTACCACATCTGCGGCGCCACCACCGGCGCGGTCCGCTACAATTCCTTTAAAAGCGTGCAGAGCGGGCGCAACAGTATCCTTCTTCCTTACAAAAACATGCCGCTTTTGATGTTTGTTTTAAACCTTCCCTTTCTGGCCCTCGGCTACCTTTTAAAAGCCGTGATGTTCCGCCTGCGGGGCTTCGGCCCGGCCTATGGGCAGGGCTTCCGCGAGGCGCTCCAGACCTTTAGCAAGCTGCAAAAGCCGAAATTCCGCCTCAAAAATCTGCCCCATTACCTGCTCATCCAGCTGTGGCTCATCGCCGACACCTTCCGCTATATCATCTACCGTGCCCAGCGCGCGCTGGGGATCACCTGAACCGCAATTCGCCAAAGTAAATGCTGCCCCGGCGCAAGTTTTCGCCGGGGCAGTCTATTTTTTATGCAACGTTCAGTGAAACAGATTTTTGATCCTCTGCCAAAGGCCCGGCTTTTCAGCCGGCTGCGCCTCGGCCGGGGCCGCCTGCCCCACGCCCTCGCCTTCGCTTTGGGCGGGCTCCTCGGGCCCCTCCACCTTCATCACAAACTTTACGCTGGCTTTTACCCCCTCGGGCGCGCCGGTATAGCTGGTATAAGCGTCGGCCAGTTCTCCCAGCTCCTCGCCCACCTCGGTGAGGGCGGTCAGGTTCATGCCGCCCAGCTTGCCGGTGATCTGGTCGATGCCCTCGGTCTTATACTCGGCCACGCCGTCCTGCAATTCCAGCGCGCCGTCTGCCAGCGCGCCAGTGCCGGCCTTAAACTGGCCAATGGCCTCCTTCACCGTTTTGCTGCTGGCCGAAAGCTTTTCCAGTCCCTGCTCCAGCTCCGAAGCGCCCTTGTTCAGTTCGGCGGTGCCCTTTTGCAGTGCGGCCGCGCCGTCCGCCAGCTTCTGCGGGCCGCTGCCCAGCGCCGCCATGCTCGTGTTGAGCTGGTTCAAAGCGCCCGCCACGGTGTCCGCATCGTTCACATTGCCATTGTAAAGCCCGCTCATCAGGCCGGCGGCACTTTTCATCATGGCCTCGGCGCCGCCCATCGCGTTGGCAACGGTCTCGCTGCTCACGGTCGTTTTCAGCCCCGCCAGCGATGCGCCCATTGCCGTGTATTCCGGGCTGCTTTTCACTGCGGCGGCAGTTGCTGCCGCCACCTGCGCGGGATCCACCCGCGCATCAATCTGGCCGTTCACTGCTGCGGCAACGGCACTCAGCGCCGTCTTTGCGTTTTCCTCGCTCAGGCCCAGGCCCACAAGCTGCTGCACCACCGTGTCGTCGGCCGTCACCGCCGCCACCGCGTCCTTGCAGCCCTTCACGGAGCCCTGCGCCGCATTTCCGGCCGCCGCGCTGATGAACCCCTCCACGCCTGCGCTCAGTGCATCAATCTGGCCCGGCACTCCGTTCAGGGTGGCCGAAAGGCCGTTCATCTCGCTCTTCAGAGTCATGAACTGGTTGTTCAGCGCCTGCACGCCGCCCTGCGAAGCGGTAACCTGATCCACGACCTGCTGCACCGCAGGGGCCAGCAGCTGCGCGCCCTGGGTGAGCCCGCTCGCGCCTGCTGCCAGCCCCTGCGCTCCCTCGGCCAGCTGCCCCGCGCCGTCCTTCACCTGCTTTGCGCCCGAGAGCGCCGCGTCCACACCCTCGTCAAAGGTCTGGTAGCTCGCCTGGAACTCGGCCATTTTGCCATCCAGGGTGTCCACCGCCTGGCGCAGGGTTTTGGCGCCGTCCTGCAGCTCCCGGGTGGCGTTTTCCAGCTCGTCCAGCTTGCCGTCCAGGTCATCAAACCCGTCGGTGCCCGCAAGGCCGTCCTTTTTCAGCTCCTCCATGCTGGTGGCCGCCGCCAACAGGATCGCAGGCGCCTCAAAGCACCCGGTATCGGCCTCCACAGTCACCTCATCCAGAAAACAATCATACAGGCCGTCCAGCTGGGCGGGCAGCAGGCCGTCAAAGGTGGCCCTCATGCCCGGCAGGGCCGCAAAAGCCACCAGCTGGTTCTGCGCGTCGGTCTGCACGGTGCCGTGCTCGGCGGTAATGTTGGTAAACGCGCCCGCCGGCAGGTCCACCGCAATCATCGTCACAAAGGGGGTGTAAATATCCCGCAGGCTGCCGCCGATGGTGCGCTGGTATTTTTCGTTGTTGGTCAGCGCAATGTGTATGCCCACGCGCCCGGCCTTGCCCGTCAGCTCCCCGGCGGCAATGGGCGCGCCGTCCAGCGTGTAGGTAATGGCCGCGGTCACGGGCGGGGTCTTGTCGGTAACGCCCTGGTAATACACATCGTTGCCGCTGCCCTGAAAGGTGAGCGAACCGCCGCTCTGCTCCAGCTGCCACTCGCCTTTCAGATTTGTGATATCCCGCAGCGAGGTGCTGTCTGTAAATCCCGAAAGCCCCGTGTCGCTGTGTACCCAGCTGCTCACGGTCTGGCTTTTCACGCTGCCGTCGGCGTTTAAAATAACGAACACGTTTTCGTCCTTGGTCACCTCGCCCGCGGCAAAGGCGGGCAGGGTGCAGCCCGCCACCAGGGCAAGGGCCGCAAGGGCTGCGGTAAAGCGGTAACTGCGTTTCATCTCAAACACGCTCCTTTACAATTTTGGGCCAGTGGATGGTGGTTTTTTGAATGATGGGTGCGGTCAGGATCAGCAGCGCCGGCAGCACAAAAAGGATCACCAACATGCTGATGAGCGCCCCCCGGCTGATCAGCAGGCACAAACTGCTGATCAGCTCCATCTTCGATGCGGCGGCCACGCTGGCGGTGGCCACAAAAAAGGTCAGGCCGCTGGTCAAAATGCTGCGGCTGCACTGCTCCACCGCAATCTGCACCGCCTGCTTCACCGTGCGTCCCGCCGCCAGCTCCTCCCGGTAGCGGGTGGTGGTCAAAATGGCGTAGTCCACCGTGGCCCCCAGCTGGATGGTCCCCACCACAATGCTGGCCACAAAAGGCAGCACCGCGCCGCTGAAATAGGGGATGCCCATGTTGATCATAATGGCGCTCTCAATGGCCGCCACCAGCAGCACCGGGATCGAGACCGACTTGAACACGATCGCCACGATCAAAAACACCGCCAAAATGCTGGTGACATTCACATTGCGGAAGTCCACGTCCGCCACCTCGATCAGGTCCTTGGTCATGGCGCCCTCGCCGCTGATCACCCCCTGCGGGTCATAGCGCTTTACAATCGCGTTCATCCGGTCCAACTGGGCGTTCTGCGCCTCGGTACCGCTTTTATAACTGGAATTTGCCAGCAGCATCCGGTGCCCGCCCGCCGCAAAGATCTCCCGGATCTCTGCCGGCACAAAGCTCTCGGGGATGCCCCCGCCCAAAAACTTTTCGTAGCTGAGCACCTGGTTCACGCCCTCCACCCGTTCCAGCTCGCTGGTCAGTTCGGTGAGCTCGCTGTTGGAAATGGCCTCGTCCACGATCACAAAATGGGTGGTGGTCATGTCAAAATCATCTTTCAGGCGGTTTGTACCCACAATGCCCGCCATGTCCTGGGGCAGGCTGTCGAACAGCGTATAATATACCTCCACCTTGCTCTGCGCCACCGCAAAGGGCACAAACAGCAGCAAAAACACGATCAAAATAGGGATGTAGTGCTTCACCACAAAGTGTGAGGTGCGGGTCAGCTTGGGGATAAAGGTGCGGTGCCGGCGGCTGGCCACCGCCCTGCGGAAGGTCAGGATCATGGCCGGCAGAATGGTCACGGTGCACACCACCCCCAGCGCCACGCCCTTTGCCATTACAAGGCCGATGTCGGTGCCCAGCTTCAGGCTCATGGTGCACATGGCCAAAAAGCCCGCAATGGTGGTGAGCGAGGACCCCGCAATGGACGAAAAGGTGTTGCAGATGGCCTTCACCATGGCTCCCTCGGCCACCTCCCGGCTGGCCGGCTGGCCCTCGGGCACGCCGGCCTTCAGCTTTTCCTCCTCAAAGCGGTGCAGCAAAAAAATCGAAAAATCCATCGTCACGCCCAGCTGCAGCACCGTGGCCAGCGCTTCGGTGATGTAGCTGATCTGCCCCAAAAAGATGTTGGTGCCGAAGTTGTAAAGGATGGGAAACGCAATGCTCACCATAAAAATCAGCGGCACCACCGTGGCGTGGATGCTGGCAAACAGCACCAGCAGGCTGCACCCCACCGCGCACAGAATGTAAAGCGGCATCTCCTGGTCCACCAGCGCCTTGGTGTCGGCCAAAATGGCCGACATACCGCCGATGAAACAGTCCTTTTTCAAGATTTCCTGGATCTTTTGCACCGCACCCATGGTCTCGGCGCTGGCGCTGGTGCCGTCAAATTTCACGATCAACATGGTCGCGTCGTTCTTGCCATAAAAAAACTTCTGGATATCCCCCGGCAGCATCTCTGCCGGAATGGTCACGTCCAGCATGTCGCTGGTCCACATCACCTTGGCCACCCCCGGAACCGCAGCGATCTCGTCCTTCATGGCAAGCAGCTCGGCGGTGGGCATGTGCTCCACCGTGATCATGGCGGTGGAGGCGGTGTGGAAATCATCCTCCAAATATGCTTCGCCGATCATCGAGTCCAGTTCCGGCGGCAGGTAGGTCAAAATATCATAGTTGATATAGGTGCCCATCGCCCCCAGCACCGCCGGGATCAGCAGCAGCACCGCCGCCGCCAGCACCAGCTTGCGGCGCTTCACCACAAAGCGGGCAAAATGTTCCATGCCATCATCTCCTGTGTCAAACTGACTTTTGGTCATCGAATTGCAGTATACGCTTTTGCCGGCTGGCCGTCAATTCTTTAAATGACCAATAGTCACGATTTCATCGGCGTGACTTTTGGTCATTTTGGCAAATTGAAGATTTGTCCTTGCTTTTCTGCTGATTGCCACCTATACTAAAATCAAGAAAAAAGGTGGCAAAGCGCGAAAGAGCTGTTTTTGCCCGCTTCAAATTTAAAGGGGGATTCTTTCATGCCGGGGCGTTTGCAGCAGCAAAAGGAAGTCAAAAAGCAAAGCCTTCTAACCGCCGCCAACGAATTATTTCTGGAAAAAGGGGTCTCCAAAACTTCTATCGACGATATCGTCAAGCGCGCCCAGGTGGCCAAAGGCACCTTTTATTTATATTTCAAAGATAAAAGTGAGCTTCAGCAGGCTCTTGTTCTGCGCATCAGCACCAGGGTGCTGAACGAGGCCTACGCGGCGGTCCACGGCAGGGGGACCGGAGATTTTATCGAGGACCTGCTCTTATTCATCGACCACATCATTGAGCAGTTTAAACGGGACAAGCTCACCCTGCGCCTTTTGGAGCGCAATTTTTCCTGGCCCGCGGTGGCCCGCGAGCTCTCGCAGGGCACCGATCCGCTGTGGCAGAACCTCATGAAAATGCTGCAGGCCAGCCCCCTTGCCGCCCACCGCACCGAGGACGAGTTGTTCAAGTTGGTCTTCATCATCGTGGAGATGTGCGGCTCCACCTGCTACTCCTCCATCATCGAGCATCGCCCCGACACCATCGACAACATGAAGCCCGTTCTGTACGACATCATCCGCCGTGCCTTGGCCTGATCCTATAAATAAAAAACGCCGCGAAGCATTTCAGCTTCGCGGCGTTTTTACTGTTTTGCAAGCATCTCACAGCATATGGTCTGCCAGTGCGCGATACAGCGCGCCCGGGTCGATGGGTTTCGCAATGTGGCCGTCCATACCGGCCGCGGCCGCCTTTTCCACATCCTCTTTAAAAGCGTCGGCGGTCATAGCCAGGATCGGCACGGCGGTCGCATCCGCCCGGGGGGCGGCGCGCAGCTGCCGTGCGGTCTCGTAGCCGTTCATGCCCGGCATCTGGATGTCCATCAGGATCAGTTGGTAGTGGTGTTCGGGCGAGCCCAGGAACATCCGCAGCGCCTCCCTGCCGTCCAGCGCCCAGTCCACCGCCGCGCCCGTGGGCCGCAGCAGCTCCTGCGCCAACAGGGCGTTCATCTCGTTGTCCTCGGCCATCAGGATACGCCGTCCCTCCAGGTCCGGCGCGGCCCGCGGCCCTTCTTTTGCGGCGGGCGCCTTTGCCTGCTCTTCCGGCACTTCAAAGGGCAGCTCTACCGAAAAGCAGGTACCTTTGCCTTTTTCGCTCTCCACCGCCAGAGTGCCCCGCATGGCATCCACCAGCGCCTTCACGATCGACAGCCCCAACCCCGAGCCCCCATGGCGCCGGGCGGTGGTGCCGTCCTCCTGTTCAAAGGGCTGAAATATCCGGTGCAGCATCTCGGCGTTCATCCCCTCGCCGGTATCGCTCACCACAAAGCGCACCCGCACGCTCCCCTCGGCAGCCTCCGCAAGCTCCACCGCCAATCTCACCTGCCCGCCGGCCGGGGTAAATTTCACCGCATTGGAGAGCAGGTTCATCAGCACCTGGTGGGTGCGCAGCTCATCACCCACCACCAGGTGCGGCAGCGCCTCGCTTTTTTCGGCAAGGTACTGCAGCCCTTTTTCCCCGCACTGGGCCGCATACATCGAGTCCACGGCCCCCAGCATCTCCCAGAGTGGAAAAGGCTCTGCCGCAAGCTTAAGTTTTCCCTGCTCGATCGCCGCCATGTCCAGCACATCGTTGATGATCCCCAGCAAAACGCGGCCCGCGGTTTGTGTCTTTTGCAGGTAATCCCGCGCCCGGGCGGGTTCCTCCAGATGCTCGCTCGCCAGGTTGGAAAATCCCAGAATCGCGTTCAGCGGAGTGCGTATTTCATGGCTCATCCGGCTTAAAAATTCACCCTTGGCCCGGTTTGCCTGCTGGGTCTGGCGCACTGCCTGTTCCAGCCGGGCATTGGCGGCGTACAGTTGGTTCACATGGCGGTGCCTTTGTGCCAGCGCGCCGGCCAGGACCCCCACCAACAGCATCAGCAAAACACCGCCCACAGTCAGCGCCGCCCTGTATTTGTACAGCACGTCCTGCCAGGTCAGCTGGCTGGGCGAAGCCACCGTGTTGTTCAGCACGATGCGGCTCAGGGTTTCGTCTGCAAGGCAGCGAATGCTCTTGTTCAAAATTGAGACCAACAGCCCGCCCTCCTGGGTGTTGGGCGCCAACACGCACAGGTCCTCCGGAATCGAAAAACGCGGCAAGCTGGTCAATTCCTCATACCGGGGGTTCTGGGTCAGCTGCCCGAACACCAGCGTATCCTCTATGGCAATGTCCGCCTCCCCCCGAAGCACCCGTTCCAGGCAATCCTGTATGCTGAGCGAGTCCCCCAGAATATAGTGTGGATACTGGCTGTTCAGATAGGAGCGCCCCGCGGCAAAGCCCCGGGGCGTTTCCACCCGCAGTTGGTCGGTCAACAGCCCGGTGAAGCCCTGGCGGCACAGCGCGATCAGCGTGTCGCTGTAATAGGGCTCGCTCAGCAGGATCCCCTGATCGGCCCGAAACAGCGCGCAGTCCATCACGCCGGCGCACATCTTGTATTCCCCGTTCTTCACCGCCTGCACCGGGCTGGTGGCGTGGGGCAGCGCAGCACATTCGAACCGCAGGCCGCTGATGCGGCCCAGCTCGGCCAGAATATCCACCGTGATCCCCTGTACCCGCCCGGTCTCCGGGTCGGTCCAGCTCCAGGGCGCGCGGGTGTACAGCAGCACCTCTATCGGCTGCGCCCCTTCAATATAGGCGGTCTCCTGCCTGGTAAAGGAGGGCTGGCGGGTGTTCAGGGATTCACTGAAATAGCGCGTTTGCAGATCCTGCACAAACAAGGGGTCCTCCGCCATGACCTCGCCCAGCGCCGCCTCCAATTGCGCGATCAGCTCCGTATTTCCCTTCCAGCTCACCATAAATACAGGCTGTGCGCTGATGTGGCTCAGCAATTTGAACTGCTCCTGCCAATCCGCGGCGCCGGCTACCATGGCGTCCACCTGCCCGGTCTGTACCAGGCGGGCCGCTTCCGGTTCGTCTGCCACCATCACCCGCCGGGTCGCAAAGCCATGGGCCGCTTCCATCTGGTCCAGCACAGCATCCTGGCGGCTGCCTGCTACCAGGGCCACTGCCATACCGTCAAACGCTTCGTAATCACTGTAATACAGCTCGGTATCCAGGCGGCCGTACAGGTAAAACACCTCGCTGCCGCTGGCGTAACGGCAGAATTCCAGCTGGTCAGCCTCAGGGCCGCCGCGCTGCACCGCCCCCACCAGGTCGATCTCGTGCCGCGCCAGCATTTCCAAAAGCTCCGGCCAAGTGCCGTACACATACTCAAATTCCCAGCCAGTGTGTTCCTTTACCGCGTTTAAATATTCCGGCCCATATCCGCTCACGGTGCCGTCCGCCTGCTGCCGCACATAGGTGCCGCTGCGGAAGTATCCCACCCGCACCACCCGGGCGGGCTCCCCCGCTGCGCGGGCCGCAGGCGCCGCGCACAAAATAAAGACCGCCGCGCACACGGCGCACAGCCATTTTTTAATGTGCCCCAGCCGCATGGGCAACGTTCCCCCCTTGCACAAAATAATTTTATAACCATTTTTTACAGTATACCATGCCTGCCATACCTCTTCCACCCCAAAAAAGCGGCACAACGGGCTTTTTATCTGTTTTGCTCCGCCGTTTCCCTGCTCTTTTTGCCGGGCAGTTGCGCCAACACGATGGCACAAAACATCAGTGCACAGCCTACCAGCTCCCGCGCAGTGAGTGCCTGCCCCAGCACCAGCCAACCAGCCAGCACGCTGAACACGCTCTCCAGGCTCAGCACCAGGCTGGCCAGGGTGGGCTCCACGTGCTTTTGCGCCACCACCTGCAGGGTATACGCTACCCCGCAGGACAGGACCCCGGCGTACAAAACCGGCGCCCAGGCCGCCGCAATCTGCCCCCAAGCTGGCTTTTCAAATAAAAGTGCCGGCACACCGCACACGATCCCCGCGGTAAAAAACTGAATACATGACAATTTTACCCCGTCCGCCAGAGGCGAAAAATGGTCGATCACCAAAATATGCAGGCTGAACAGCCCGCTGCACCCCAGCAGCAGTGCATCGCCCATTCCCAAGGCGGCGCCGCCGCTCCAGCACAGCAGGTACAGCCCGCCCAAAGCCAGCGCCACGGCGGCCCACACCTTTGCGCCGGGGCTGCGTTTTATAAAAATGCCAAGCACCGGCACCAGCACAATATACATGGCGGTAATGAACCCAGCCTTGCCCACGCTGGCATACTGCAGGCCCCACTGCTGCAATGTGCTGGCCACCGCCAGAATCACCCCGCACAGAACCCCGCCCGTCCATAGTTTTTTCTTCTCACCGGGGGCGGGCTGCCGCCCCGCGTTGCCCGATATCCGACCGAAAGCTGTGATGAGGGGCAGCAGCACCACGCCGCCGATCAAGCTGCGCACGCCATTAAAGGTCAAAGGCCCAAGATAGTCATTTCCCACACTCTGCGCCACGAACGCGCCACCCCAGATCAGGGCGGTAAGGGCCAGCAGCAACAGGTGTTTGGGGCTTGTTTTCATAAAAAGCAACGCTCCTTTTTGTGCAATATTGCAAAATAAAGTATATCACATCCCGTCCCCGGGGGAAAGCCCCGGCTGCCCCGGCTGCCCTGACTGCTCCTGGAAAGCGCTTGTTTTTCTGCCCCCTGAAACGCGCGGCCGCACTATTACAGATATCTCGGTTGCCTTTTCATAGTAAAACAGGAGCAGGGAGGATTACTTCCGTGCGAAGGGCAAGCAAACATAAAAAGCCCGGTACCTTCGCACCGGTTTCCGGGATATATTTGCGCGTTTTTGCCCTTTGTATCCTTTACAAACCGCAACTTTTGTAGTAAATTGAAAACAGAATCGTTCTTTTCTCCAAAGTTTGCGCATATCTCTTTCAGCTTATTGTTCAACTTTGCTGTCGCTCCCCTCACGGGGAGCGTGGATAGAAATCCATTGTAGCTTGTAGTCGTTCAGCCATTCCCGGGTCGCTCCCCTCACGGGGAGCGTGGATAGAAATATTCAAGACAAAATCGTGCGCGTCCTATACAACTGGTCGCTCCCCTCACGGGGAGCGTGGATAGAAATGCTGCTGGGCGAGGTGCGGCGGATCGCCACAGAGGTCGCTCCCCTCACGGGGAGCGTGGATAGAAATTGGGGGCTGGTATTGCTACCGTCTTGGTTATGCCGGTCGCTCCCCTCACGGGGAGCGTGGATAGAAATATGGGACTGGCTGAACACATCCACCGAAAGCCCGGTCGCTCCCCTCACGGGGAGCGTGGATAGAAATTTCTCCGATGGCCGACGCGACCTGCACCGCCGTTGTCGCTCCCCTCACGGGGAGCGTGGATAGAAATTCGTATACCTGGCCCAGGTTGCGCATATCGCCCCGGTCGCTCCCCTCACGGGGAGCGTGGATAGAAATCCACGCTCATCACGCTGGCCGTGGCCGCACCCGCGGTCGCTCCCCTCACGGGGAGCGTGGATAGAAATACTTAAAATCAACAGGCGAGCTAACACACGAGCCGTCGCTCCCCTCACGGGGAGCGTGGATAGAAATTCCGACGCTGAAATTCTGGCAAACCGGGGCGAATGTCGCTCCCCTCACGGGGAGCGTGGATAGAAATGCTAAAACGATCATGGAGACCTGCATCGATAACGGTCGCTCCCCTCACGGGGAGCGTGGATAGAAATGGCCCGTCGGGCCAGCTCGTAGGGCACAAACGCCGTCGCTCCCCTCACGGGGAGCGTGGATAGAAATCACAGGCCGGGCGGCGCCAGCCAGGCGTGGATTTGTCGCTCCCCTCACGGGGAGCGTGGATAGAAATAGGGGCGTTGCTCCCGCCCCCTTGCGAGGGGGCGTCGCTCCCCTCACGGGGAGCGTGGATAGAAATCAGTGGCGCGCTCGGTTTGGATGCAAGCGCCAGGTCGCTCCCCTCACGGGGAGCGTGGATAGAAATAGCCAGTTACAAACGCGCAAGAACGCCGTGACCGGTCGCTCCCCTCACGGGGAGCGTGGATAGAAATATTTCCAGGATCAAATTAAACACCGAGATAATGTGTCGCTCCCCTCACGGGGAGCGTGGATAGAAATTTATGTCCGAACGAGTGAACACGGCAAAGTGGGTGTCGCTCCCCTCACGGGGAGCGTGGATAGAAATTCCTCTTTGCCTTGGGGCTCGTCGGTGGCTGCCTGTCGCTCCCCTCACGGGGAGCGTGGATAGAAATTATTACGATGTCGAAAGCGATCAACCGCAGGTGTGTCGCTCCCCTCACGGGGAGCGTGGATAGAAATATCCAAAACCGCTACTTACTCCTGTGATATGATACGTCGCTCCCCTCACGGGGAGCGTGGATAGAAATACGGTAAACGCGCTGTAACCAAGGCGCCCGGCTGGTCGCTCCCCTCACGGGGAGCGCGGATAGGAATCAGAAAAAACCACAAAAAAGCGCCCTTGAAACTGGCAGTAACCGCCAGTTTCAAGGGCGTCATCTTTTTTGAAAAGCTGTTTTCCGTACAATTTCCTATCAAGCCACAATTTTATAATAGGTGCGTGCAGTGAGCAGATATACGATCACGTAGATCACTGCGAACACCGTCAGGGTAATGCCCGTCACCAGCGCGAACAGGGGCAGGTTCGTCATGCCGAACGCGCCGCTCATCACCCCGAACATGGGCCGCAGGGCCACAAACAGGTGGATGCCCGCCACCAGCAGCGGCAAAAAGAACACGGTCACCACCTGGCTGCGGATGGTGCGCCGCACCTCGGGCTTGCTCATCCCCACCTTTTGCAGAATGTCGAAGCGCTGTTTGTCCTCGTAGCCCTCGCTCACCTGCTTGTAATAGATAATCAGCACCGTGGCCATCAAAAAGATCAGCCCAAAGAACACGCCCATAAACAGCAGCATGCCGTACAGCTCCAAAAAGCGCTGCCGCGAGTCGGGGCGGGTGGTGATCCAGCCTTCCCAGCCGTCCGCTTTGTCCAGCAGGGCAAACAGCTCGTCGCTGAGTTGCCGCTGCTCGTCGCGCCCCAGTTGGGGCGTGTCGAATTCATAAACATAGGCGCTGCGCCCGTCCTGCCGCTGCATGAACTCCTTGTGCACGTTTTCGGGCCTGGCCCCGTATCTTGCCGCCATCTGTTCCATCAGCGCGTCCACTGCCGCGCCGCCGTCCTGGGCCGGGGTGTCGGTGCTGGCGGCGCCCTGGTGGTTGTAGCTGAGCACCTGGAGATTGTAGTCGTGGTCCAGCTTCCCCTCCAGGGTGTCCTCCATCCCCGCGTACAGGCACACGGTGGTAGCAATGGTCACCAGCACCGCCGTCGACAAAATGCAGATGCTGGCAAGCCCCATGGCGTTCTGCTTCATGCGCCACATCATGCCGGACACACCGGTGAAGTGGCGGGGGTGATAGTAGTAATTTTTGTTCCGGCGCAGCCCCTTCAGCAGGGCAATGCTGCCGCTGGTGAACAGGCAGTAGGTGCCGATGATGACCAGCAGCACCGCAAAAAAGAACACAAGGAGTACCCAGACGGTGTTGTCGCTGGCAAGGGCCAGGCCATAGCCGCCACCCAGGGTCAAAATGCCCAAAAGGGCCACGCCCCAGCGGGTGCGGGGTTCCTTTTCCCCCACATTCCCGCCCTGCAGCATGCCCACGGCCTTGCTGCGGTACATCCGCCACAGGTTGCGCGCCAGGATCAGCGCAAAGATCACGCTGTACACCGCCACGGTCTCCGCCGCCGCCCGGGGGCTGGGAGCCAGGTACCCGGCGGTCACAGGCAGGCTCATCAGCTTCAGCAGCAGCATGTACACCAGCTCCCCCAGCAGCATTCCGCCCAAAATACCACCCGCAAAGCTCACCGCCGCCACATACAGCGCCTCGTACACCAGCATGCGGCCCAGGTGCCGCTTTTCCATTCCCAAAATGCTGTAAACGCCGAATTCCTTCTGGCGGCGCTTGTTCAAAAAGCCGGAGGTGTAGAACAAAAAGAACCCGGCAAAAATCAGCGAAAGGCCGCCCGCCATGCCCATCACCATGCCCACCGTGCTGTCCAAAAAGCCTATATCCCCATTGTTTGCAATGGCGATGATGATGTAATACAGCATCACGCACAGGCTGCAGGTGAGCAGGTAAGGCAGGTAAAACTGCTTGTTTTTGCGCACGCTGGTCACGGCCAGCCGCGCGTATACCGCCTTACGCATGGGCGATCCCCCCCTGCGCGATCAGGGTCAGCGCCTCGCTGATGCGGCCAAAGAAGACGCTGTCCGGCGCATCGCCCCGGTAGAGCTGGTGGAACACCCGCCCGTCCTTGATAAACAGCACCCGCCCGGCATGGCTGGCTGCCTTGGCGCTGTGGGTCACCATCAAAATGGTCTGCCCCGCTTTGTTCACCTGCCCGAACAGATCCAGCAATTCGTCCGACGAGCGGGAGTCCAGCGCGCCGGTGGGCTCGTCCGCCAAAACCAGCTGCGGTTCGGTGATGAGCGCCCGGGCCACGGCGGCCCGCTGCTTTTGCCCGCCCGACACCTCGTAAGGATACTTTTCCAGCAGCTCCGTGATCCCCAGCTTTTTGGCCAGGGGCTGTAGCCGGGTGTTCATCTCGTTGTAGCCGCGGCCGCTGAGCACCAAGGGCAAAAAGATGTTGTCCTTCAGGCTGAAGGTGTCCAGCAGGTTGAAGTCCTGGAACACGAACCCCAGGTTTTCCCGCCGCCACGCGGCGAGCTGCCGGTCCTTGATGGCGGAAAGCTCGGTGTCTCCCAAAAAGATCCGCCCGCCGGTGGGTTTGTCCAGCCCGGCCAGCAGGTTCAAAAGGGTGGTCTTGCCGCTGCCGGATTCCCCCATAATGGCCACATACTCGCCCTGTTCCACCGCAAAATCCACCCCGTCCAGCGCGGTCACGGTGTTGCCCCCAAACCGGGTGGTATACACCTTGCGCAGATCGGCCACTTCCAAAAGTCGCATCGCTCGCTTCTCCTTTCCCGTGGGCGGGGCCCCATGTTCTGAATTCCTGCCCGCCCTGTGGTTTTAGTATACCGCGGCGGCGGGCTGTGTGCCTTAGCCTGGGCTTACAGCGGGAAGCTGTGGGTTACATTTTTGTAAGTTTGCCCAGGGCCCGCTCACTCCACCCCAAGGCGGGCCTCGGTCAGGTCGATCATGGCGGCGGTCCCCTTTCCTGGCGCGCTTTCCAGCCAGAACCGGTGCCCCAGGTTCGCCAGCACCTTTTTGCACAGGTACAGCCCAATCCCGGTGCTCTTTTTGTTCTCCCGGCCGTTGTAGCCGGTAAAGCCCCGCTCCATCACCCGGGGCAAATCCTCGGCGGCAATGCCGCAGCCCGTGTCCCGGATCACAAGGATCTTCCGCGGTCCCGGCGCAAGCTCAATGCTCACCTTCCCGTCCCCGGGCGTATACTTCAGCGCGTTCGAGAGCAGCTGTTCCAGGCAGAACGCCAGCCATTTTTCGTCGGTCAGGGCGGTGCCGTCCAGGGGGCCCAGCACAAGGTCGATTCTTTTCAGAATAAACAGCTTGGCATACTTGCGCACCGCGCCCTTCACCAAAGGCTCCAGCTCCGCGCGTCCCACCGCAAGATCGCCGGCCATGTCCTGGCTGCGCAGGTATTGCAGCACCAGCTCCACATATTGCTCGATCTTAAAAAGCTCCGCGGCAAGCTCGGGTGCGTTCTCGCCCCCGTCCGTCTGCAGCAGCAGTTGCATGGCGGCAATGGGGGTCTTGATCTGGTGCGCCCACAGCGTATAATAGTCGGTCATCTGGCGGCGGCCGGCGGCGTTTTCGCTCTCCAGCGCGGCGTTCTGCGCCGCAAGCCTTCGCAGCAGTTCCTGCTGGGCCGCCTGCTCGGCCCCGGTGGGGGGCGGCAGCTCGGCAATGCTGGCCGGCAGGTTCGCCGCCAGGCGCTCCAGCTCGTAGCACCGCTGCCAGGCGCAGCGGGCGTCCCACCCCAGCACAGCCAGCGCGGCGCACAGGCACAGCAGCCCCCCATAGGCCAGCGCGGGCAGCGGTGCGCCCGCCAGCCAGCCCACCAGGGCGTACGTCCCGCTGCACAGCGCCAGCAAACCGGCTGCGCCCAGGTGGCGGCGCGCCTCCCGCCGGGTAAATTCCGCAAGCTTTTCCCGTTTTGTCATGTTACTCCACCATATATCCCAGGTTCTTTTTTGTGGTGATAAAATCCGGCAGGCCCAAATCCTCCAGGGTTTTGCGCAGCCGCGCCACATTCACCGTCAGGGTGTTGTCGTCAATAAAGCTGTCGGTGGCCCACAGCCGTTCCATAATGGCGCTGCGGGGCACCACCCGTCCCTTTTGCTCCAGCAGCAGCTGCAGAATGCGGAACTCGTTTTTGGTGAGCTCGGCGCTCTGCCCCCCATAGCTCAGCCGGCCGGACGCAGTGTCCAGAATGGCCCCTTTATGCTGCAGCAGCGCCGTGGCCCCGGCAAAATCGTAGCTGCGGCGCAAAAGCGCCGCCACCTTGGCGGTAAGCACGTTCAGATCAAAAGGCTTGGCAATAAAATCGTCCGCGCCCTGGTTCATGGCCAGCACGATGTTCATGTTGTCCGCCGCGCTCGACAAAAACACGATGGGCGCTTTCGAGACCTTGCGGATCTCGCCGCACCAGTGGTAGCCGTTATAAAAGGGCAGGCCGATGTCCAGCAGCACCAGCTGGGGGCTGGCGGCGGCAAACTCCGCCGTCACATTGGAAAAATCCCGGGCGCACACCGCCCGGTACCCCCACCCTTCCAGGTGCTTTTGCAGCGCCCCGGCAATTACAGGGTCATCCTCCACAATAAAAATGGTATACAAGACCTCTCTCCTTTCCCGCTGCCCGCATCTCCGTACTTTCCGCTTCCAATCCTTCCACTTTTGTGCACTTCCGTTTTTCCGCAAAAGTGCTCCCTGTTGCGGTTCGGTTTTTCTGCATCTGTGTACTTCCGCTTTCCCATAAAATCGCCCCCTGTTGTAGTTCTGTTTTCCTACATCAGGGGGCCGTTTGTCTATTGTCCGTTTTTACCGGGGCTGTTCAATCCGGCCCGCCCCGATTTTTAAAACGCGGCTCCGCTCAAAAACACTTCAATTCCCGGGGCCGAACCCCAGCGCGGCAAGATCCACCCCTTTTTCTCCCTGTTTCCTCCCCCCCGGCAGCGCAGCCAGCGGGTCCTCTCCGGGGACCGCGGGCCGCTGGGGGGCCTTCGGCTCCTCCGGCAGGTCCAGCAGCGCCTTCCACAATTCCTCTTCCCCGGCCGGGGCCTGCCCCAGGCCAGCCTGCGGCTCATCAAAATCCCCGGCCTCGGGCGGCGCATAAAATTGTGTCTCTCCCGCGGCGTCGGCCGGTCCAAACTCCGCAAAAAAATCTGTTTCCCCGTCCGCGGCAGGCAGGTCCGGCTGGGGGCCGCCTTGTGCCGCGGCTGCCGGCTCTGCGCCCGGCAGCTCCACGGCCACTTCCACCACCTCCGCGGCAGCGGGCGCCCGGGGGCGCAGGGCGCCCCCGGCAAGCCAATCCGGCCGAATGCTGGGCAGCAGCTCCGCTGCCACCCGCTGCATGGCCTCGCAGTCCGCCGGCAGGTCGGTCAGGCTGCTGCCGTAGTGCGCAAACAGCACACGCCCCTTGGGGGCCACCAACAAGGTCAGTGGCAGCTGCTGGGGCTCGTTTTTCGCGCTGGAAAACCCCTGCCGCTTCGCGGCTTTCAATATCTTCAGCGCTTCCAGCGAATAACTTTTCAGCTTGCTGCTCTCCTCCGGCACCGCGAAAAAGCGGTAGAGCACCCCCTCTGCGTCACAGATCAGCTGGTAGGGCATCGCCCCTTCGGGGATGGCGTTTGCGATCACATGGGGGCGGGTGCGCACCACGCAGGCCAGCCGCGCGCTGCGCAGCTCCTCTGCCGTTTCGATGTACCGCATGATATAATTGCGGGTGATGGGGTGCCCAAAGTTGCGCAGAAACACAAAAAATACCGGCTTCTCGCCCTCCAGCAGCTCGTAAAAGCTCTGCTGGGGCCGGTAGGGGGTATCGTAGCGGAATTCCGGGATCACCGACCCGGCGTGCAGCCGTCTTGCCATCGTGGGAACCTCTCCTTTTTTGCTTTTCTTCTTCTATTCTACACGTTCCGTGCGGTGTGTCAATGCGCTGCAAATATGTTATAATGGAATCAAGACAATTTCCAAAGGAGGGAATTTTATGCACCAGGCAATTGAACAGATCCTGGAAAAGCGCATTCGGCGCACCATGGACGCCCTGCGCGCAAACAACATGGAGGCTTATTATGTAAAGACCGCAGCCGAGGTGCGCGCTTTTGTGGAGCAGCTGGTGCCCGCGGGGGCCACCGTTTCCAACGGCGGCAGCGTAAGCCTTGCCGAAACCGGCGTCATGGAGCTGCTCGCCGGCGGCCGCTACCATTACCTGGACCGCAGCAAGGTACAGGGCGACGAGCTGGCCGCCCTGTACCGGCAGGTGTTCAGTGCCGACTGGTATTTTGCCAGCGCCAACGCCGTGACCGAAGCGGGCGAGATCTACAACGTGGACGGCAACGCCAACCGGGTGGCCGCCATCACCTTTGGGCCAAAAAACGTGCTGCTGGTGGTGGGCTGCAACAAGCTGGTAAAGGATATGCCCGCCGCCGAAGATCGGGTACGCCAGATCGCGGCCCCCGCCAACACCGCGCGCCTTGGCTGCAAAACGCCCTGCGCCGTGACCGGCAAATGTGAGGACTGCCACAGCCCCGGCCGCATCTGCTGCACCGCCGTGGTGCACCGCTACCAGCGGGAGCAGGGCCGCATCAAGGTGTTGCTGGTGGGCGAGCCATTGGGCTTTTAAGCCTGCACACATTCCCTGATCGCCAAAGGGCGGGGCTTCCCTTCCGGGAGGCCCCGCCCCTTTTTCCAAAGATCCCGCCTTGCCGTCTGCAGCCAATCAAAACCTACCGTCCGGCAGGTGGGTGCCCTGTGCCCGGTTTCGCGCTCCCTGCGTCCGCCGTGTCCCGCGCATGCGCGGGGGCGGGAGGTCTGCAATCCGCCGGGCAACGGCGGGCTCCCTTTGATTGATTAGTAGGATTATATCAAGCCGCAACAAATCGAACAAGGCAGGAAGGAAACGCCGCTCTTTACTGCTCGATGTCGAAGAACTCCCGCAGGCGCTTTTCGAACATGTTGCTCACCTCGTAAAGCTCCTCGTCGTCCTCCACAATGTCCAAAAACTCGCCCTCCTGGTCCTCGCCCACCTTCATCAGGACCAGCTCCAGATCCGCTTCCAGCATCTCCTCTTCATTTTCCACATAGGGCACAAGCGCCATATAGCGGCTGCCCTTGTGGTCGGCCGAGTCAATCACCTCGAACACATGCTCTTTGCCCTCCTCATCCTCCAGCGTAATGAGGTCGGGTTCGTATTCCTCCTGCTGCCCGGGCAGCGGGGTCTTTTTTTCAGCCATGTCGTTCTCCTTTTCCGGGGGCCGCCTGCGGCCGTATTCTTTTTTTCAGTATAGCGTGTTTTTGCGCCTGCGTCAATTGCCAAACCCGCAATTTTACAGCTGAAAGTTTTCCCTCTTCACATGCTATTTTCTCCCGGAATGTGCTATAATATAAGTTAACATCATTGCATTTTTGCCCAGCCGCCCGCGGCTGGCCGCCGCCTTTGCGGCGGCTTTTCCCCGTTCCCATCCAGGGGCCGGTCCGCGGTGCGGCCGTTAAAAAACAAAAAAGGAGAAACCGCATTGCGCAGAGTTCTGTCCCTTATCGTATGCCTGGCGGTGTGCGCCTGTGCCCTGGCCGGCTGCGGCGGCGCCGAAAGCGGCGCCCCAACAAAAAAAGAGGTCAAACGGCAGGCGGTGGAAAGCACCGAGCTGCAATTCCAGCCCCCGTCCGAGGGGGATCCCATCGCTGTTTTCAGCACCAGTCTGGGCGAGGTGCGCGCGGTGCTCTATCCACAATACGCGCCCATGGCAGTGGAAAACTTCACTGGTCTGGCCCGGCAGGGCTACTTCGACGGTACCAGTTTCCACCGGGTGCTCTATGGCTTTGTGGTGCAGGGCGGCGATGCCGGCGGCACAGGCACCGGGGGTGCCTCCATTTGGAACAACGAGCCCTTCGCCCCCGAAGTTTCAACCTCGCTGCGCCACTACCCGGGCGCGCTGTGCGCCGCCAAAAGCCCGGAGAGCGAGCGCTCCATCCTGAGCCAGTTCTATTTTGTGCAGGCGCTGCCTCAAACGCTGGAGAGTGAGCTGCAGGCCCAGCTGGAGGCCGCCGGCACCTCTGAGGCGGTCCTCAGCGCCTACAACGCCGCTGGCGGGCTGCCTTATCTCGATTATACCGACACAGTGTTCGGCCAGGTGTACCAGGGCATGGAAGTCGTCGACGCCATCGCGCTGGTGGAGGTGGATGAAAACGGCAAACCGGCCGAGGATGTGCTGATTAACAGCGTCACCATCAGCACCTACACAGCCTCTTAAGCGCCGTGCTGTGCACGGCGCACAGCGGGAAGGAGCTTTTTGCCGGCCGGCAAAAAGCTCCTTCCCGTTTTCTGTCCCACGCCTTGGCTGGTCCGCGTGTGGGGCGGCCGCTCTGCTTTCTTCGGTTCCCTTTTCCATTTAATATTTATTTCAAACGGTTTTCGTGCTATAATAACCCTAAATGTCAAAAGTCTGCAAGGCAACGAGGGGGGATCGCCATGGCAATGCAGCGCGTGCGCAAGGCCCGCCGCAAGCTTGGGCGGGGGCTTTTAACCCGCACGTTTTTCTTTGTGGTGCTGCTGGCGCTGCAGATCCTTATGGTCTGCGGCATCACCTGGGCACTGGGGCGCTACTCGGCCGTCGCCTACATGTTCCTCATGGCATTCAGCGTGCTCGCCGTGGTGACCCTGCTGGACAAGGACCGCATCAATCCGGTATACAAGCTCATGTGGGTCACCATCATCACAATGATGCCGCCCATGGGCGCTTTGTTTTATCTGTTCTGGGGCCACCGGAACACAGGCAACCGCCACGCCCGCCGTATGGAGGGCATTTCCGGCCGCATCACCCATACCCTGCCCCAGGACCCTGAACCGCTTCGCCGCCTGCGCCTGGCCGATCAGGGCCTTGCCCGCAGCGCCCAGTACCTGATTCAAAATGCCGGTGCCCCCCTTTACGCCGATACCATGAGCGAGTATTACGCCTGGGGGCAGGACTTTTTCCCCCGCTTTCTTGAGGAACTGAAAAAGGCCGAGCACTTTATTTTTATGGAGTATTTTATCCTGAAGCCCGGCTATATGTGGGACACCACCCTGGAGCTGCTCAAGGAAAAGGCCGCCGCCGGGGTGGACGTGCGCCTCTTGTACGACGCTTTCGGCTGCATGTTCACCCTGCCCGAGGATTATTACCAGGACCTGCGGGAGGCGGGCATCCAATGCTATCGGTTTGCGCCGCCCCGCTTTTCGCCCTATATGGCCGATTACACCATGCTCAACCACCGGGATCACCGCAAGATCGCTGTAATCGACGGCAATGTGGGCTTTACCGGCGGGCTGAATTTTGCCGATGAGTACATCAACCGCAAAAAACGGTTCGGTGTTTGGAAGGATACCGGCCTCATGCTCAAGGGCAGCGGTGTGCACAGTCTCACCTCCCTCTTCCTGGAAATGTGGGATTTTACTGCCGGCACCACCAGCGATCCGTCCCAATATGCCCCCACCCTGCGCTATTCGGCCGACGGGCTGGTACAGCCCTATGGCGACAGCCCCCTGGACGAGGAGAGCGTGGCCGAAAACGTCTATTTCAACATCCTGCACCAGGCTACCAATTATGTGTACATCGCCACCCCTTACCTTGTGGTGGACAACGAGATGATCACCAGCCTGCGCCTGATCGCCAAAAGCGGGGTGGATGTGCGCATCCTTACCCCGGGCATCCCGGACAAGTGGTATGTGTACTGGGTAACACAGAGCTATTACCCGGTGCTGTTGGAAGCGGGGGTGCGCATTTACGAGTACACTCCCGGTTTCATCCACGCCAAAATGTACGTTTCGGATGACAAGACCGCCGTGGTGGGCAGCGCCAACATGGATTACCGCAGCCTTTACCTCCACTTCGAAAACTGCTGTTCCTTCTACGGCGGGCAGATGGTGCAGGATGTCCGGCATGACCTGGAAGAGTGCATGGCGGTGAGCCACGAGGTCACATTGGACGACGCGCGCAGCACCCCGCTGTTCAAGCGCCTGTTCCAGGTGGTGCTGCGCCTGTTTGCGCCGCTGCTGTAAACCGCGCCTTCCGGCCTGCGCCGGGGCCGATCAAACATAAGAGGAGTTTTTGCATATGCGCATCGTTGTGATCGACGGCCAGGGCGGCGGCTTTGGCCGCGCCCTGATCGAAAAGCTGCGGGCTGCGGGCTGCCGGCAGGAGATCATTGCCGTGGGCACCAACGCCATGGCCACCAGCGCCATGCTGAAAGCGGGCGCCACCGCGGGCGCCACCGGCGAAAATGCCGTTATTGTGAATGCGGGCCGGGCGGACGTGCTGGCCGGCCCGCTGGGCCTTGTCATGGCAAACAGCCTGCTCGGCGAGTGCAGCCCCGCCATGGCCCTGGCCGTGGCAAACAGCACCGCGCAAAAGGTCCTCATCCCCGCCGGCAAGTGCGGCGCCGCAATCGCGGGGCTGCCGGAGCTGCCCCTGGCCGACTACATTGCCGACGCCGCCAAAAAAATCCTGGCGCTGCTGTGACCCGCAGACAAGATACCAAAAGCCCGGCCCGCTGCGTTTGCAGCCGGCCGGGCTTTTGGTATGCTCTTCCAATAAAAAGCAGCTTCAAACGCATCTTCATCCACCCCGGGGCGCGGGCGGGCCCAAACGGTCCTCCCCTATTTCAAGGGCCTCTGTGCAGGGTTTGGGGCCGCCTGCCCGGAGGATTGTTTTGCTTTTTTGTGCTGATGCCCCAGCTGGTGCACATACACCGACTGCCCCGCCACCAGAATGCCCTGCACAATGGCTGTGAACCCTGCGGTGGCCCATTCCTGCAAGGTGGCCGGCGCAGTGGTCGAAATCACCCACAGCAGCGCTAAAAACACCCCAAACGCCCCCAGCAGCAGCGGAATTAATGAATCCGGTACCTCCCGGCTGCGCTTGAGCGCGCTCCCCACCAGATACAGCACCGCCACCAGAAGCATCAGCTCCGGCCGGATATACCCTTCCAGCAATTCCATCCCCACGCGCAGCGCCCCTCTCCGAGTCTCTTCTTTTCAGGATATGAGGCGCCCGCGGAGGTTATGCCGCAGGGCGGCCTGCCCTGCGGTCAGCGCCGCTTTTGCTGCGGCGCGGCAGTACTGTATTTTTAAGCGCAGCGCAAAGAAAAGCGCCGCCCGGCAAAACAGGGCGGCACAGCACAAGATAGATCATTGGGGGAACATCCCGCTCTCCACGCGGCTTCGGATATATTCCTCCACCTCGTCCACCGGGATCTCCAGCGCCACGGCAAGCTCGCCGTGCAAAAGGCCCTCGGCCCGCTTCATATACTCCTGGTCGGTCTTGCCCGGTTTTTTACCACTGCCCACCAGGGCCTGGTTTTTGCTGTACACACTTTTGATCAGCTGTACCAGGTCGGCGCACTCGTGGGTATTCAGGGTGGCGCGGTATTTCTCCGCCAGAGCGCGGGGATCCAGCCCCTGGCTGCTCTCCTCCTTGATCTGGGGGATCTGTTCGATCAATGCCTCGGCCTCCGCCCGCGTGAGCACCGGCCGCATGAACACCTCGGTCTCCACCGGGATATAGATAAAACCGGAACCATACAGCGGCGCAAGCTTGTAATACAGCCGCTCCTTATCCCCCGAAGAGAGGTGGGCCGCCGGGGCCACATCCTCCACCCGGCACACGCCGGTATTGCCGTACACGATCAATTCACCTTTGCAGAACATCTTTCGCTCCTTCCGCCTCGCTTGCCTGCGCGCCGGGGCCAGTGCCCGCGCGTTCTTTTGATCTTGCATATGCTTCTATTATAGCACAGTCCAGGGGCAAAATGTAAGCCAAAAGGATAACAAAACCCTGCGCGGCCCGCCCTTCAGCCGGGCTCTGCCGGTTCTTGCTGCCCGGCGGCGCCCCCCGGCAGCGCCGCGCCGTCCCCCGTTTCCGGCCGCAGCCGGTGGCCCGGCGCAGCCGCCTGCCGCACTGCGCGCCCCGCACTGGAGGCCAAGGCACTCAGCACCCGCAGCAGCATCGCCCGGGTTTTTTCGTCCACCCCGGTCATGGCGCGCACCAGCACCCGCGCATTATGCGGGTCCACCAACTGGCGCACCGTCACCGCGCCGGTGGCTTCAAGCACCCCGAACACCGCGTCCACAAACCGCTCCCGCTCCTCGCGGGTAAGGCCGGCCAGCCAATCCTTTAAGGCGCGGTCCACCAGCCGGCTGCCCGCCGTGACCTGTTCCAGCCGCACAAAATCCGGCCCCAGCACCTGCCAGGTATAGGGGTCGTGCTGCATGATTCCCATCTGGTCGCTGCGCACCACGGTATAATCGTCGCCGTGGCCCATCAGCATCCCCACGATCGAGGTTTGGGGCACAAAGGTCTGCACCCGGGGCAAAATGTTCCGGTACCCCCCGGCTTCCAGCACCTCCGGCGCAAAGCCGGGCCCGTCGTTATTGAATACCGCCTCAATGCGAGCCTGGGTTTCGGGCGCGCAAAAAGCCCCGGCATACACCGCCAAATTGCCTCCCTTCGAGTGGCCACCCAGCCGCAGCGGTCCGGGCGCCATGCCAGCCGCCCGTTCCAGGTATTGCACGGCGCGGCGCTGCCCCGCCACCACCGGGGCAAAGCTCATATTGAGATCCTCTTTCCAGCCCACCAGGGTGTTGTCGGTACCCCGGTAGGCAACAAACACCGCGCCGTCTCCCGTAAGGGCGGTAAACGCGCCGAACTGCATTTCGCGGCGGGGGTCCACGCACTCCTCGCAGGCCAGCAGCCGCATCCCGCAAAACCTGGCCGAGCCTGCAAGCGCCTCCAGCAACCGCCGGTCGGTCCTGCTGCGTGCGCCCGGCTCGCCCTCCCCGCGCGCCAGCAGCGCCTGTGCGGCCGTGCCAAGCTCCACCGCTTCCCCGTCGGGCGCCGCATCCCCAAAGCTCATATAGGCCAGCACGCTCAGGATCAGTGCGTCCACACAATTGAAAGGGCTCTGTGCCAGGGTCAGCTCGCCCCGCCATGCCAGGTAATCAAACACGTCAGCCATATTCTCTTCGCCTCTTTCCGCGCCCTTGCACCGCTGCTTCCAGCATAGCACTGCCGGGCTCTTTGTGCAACGAAAAAGCGCCGCCGCGTTCGCGGCGGGCGCTTTTTTAAATCAACGGCTTTTTTATGAGGCCGTCCGCTCCATGGGCAGCTCCCTGCCGTTCAGCAGCACCCGGTCCACCTGGGCAAGGTCAATCACCTCGTCGAACACATTGTGGCACACGATGTCCTCCCCGTTGGTACTGGTGCTGGCGCTGCTGGCGCGCACCTCGGCGCCGTTTTTCAGGAACACCCGCACCTCGGCGGACTGGCTCTCGGCGCGCATTTCCCCTGTGCCGGTCATGGTCACTGCCACGGGCGACACCTGCACGCTGGTCAGGATCCAGGGCTGCATATCCTCATTGCATTCAAAGCGCAGCGCGTCGCTGGCCTCTTCCAATTTAAAGGTAGTCGACCAGTTGCCCTCCACAAAGCTGCGGTAGGTTATGCGGTCAACCATGATGCGCAGGCTTCCGGGATCTGCAATCTCCCTTGGCGGGATCAGCACATATTCGGTCAGGTCGTTGTAAGACTGAAAGCGCCCCATCTCGTGCCGCTCGCCCAGCTCCATATTTACCTGGGTGCAGTCCACCGGCTCCCCCGCTGCCGTTTCCAGCGAAAAATACAGCCGGTTTACCCGGCCCATGCCCTCGTCCGGCGCCACCTGAACATGTACCTGGCCGTCCACCACACCGGCGGCGGTCACAGCAGCCCAATCCACCCCCGGCAGGCTCACCGGCTCGCTCCAGGCCTTCAGCGCGGGCATCTTGCCGGTTTCCAAAAGCCTGCTGAACCGGTCCATCTCCGGGCCGCCCACCATGCTGCCCGCCAAATTCTGGGGGGTACTGAATGGCCGCGTCGCCCGTGGCGGCCCGCAGGCTCGCCACCGTGTAACCGCTGTAGGTGGGCGCATGCCGGTCCTCCCCGCTCAGGATGGACTTGCTGCTCACCGTGA
Source organism: Allofournierella sp. (assembly GCF_048388525.1). Taxonomy (GTDB): domain Bacteria; phylum Bacillota; class Clostridia; order Oscillospirales; family Ruminococcaceae; genus BQOK01. The sequence continues at coordinate 60,207 of NZ_DBGCTQ010000004.1, forward strand.
TCTTCTTGCCCGCCATGCTCTCGCTGGCGTCGGCCACCAGGCGCAGCACCGTGGTGCCTGTGGCGGCGTCGTAGTCCACCACCTCGCCCCGCGTAAAGTTCGCGCCGGATATCTCAGAATCATACAGCTGGCTGGTGGGTTCCACCCGGCCCTGGCCCGCGGTGTCCTGCAAACTCAAAAACACCACTGCCACCTGGCCGTCGTTCACAGCCGCCAGCACTTCCATGCGGATGCCCTGGTCCTCGCTGACCTGGTTGATGGGCTGCAGCTGCTGCAGCGTTTCAGCCCCCAGAATGGAAAGGCTTTGGCGCAGCTCCGGCGCAGCGGCCAGCACCCCGCCTCCAATCGAAAAGGCCACGGCAAATGCCGCCGCCACGGCCAGCACGCGGCGCAGCGGGCGCGCGGCGCGCCGGGGCGGCGCCACCGCCACAGTAGGCCTGCATTGGGCCAGGATAGCCTGCTTTTGGGCGGCATCCAGCTGGATGCCGCCGAGGCCGCTGTCGACAGCGGCGCGGACGGTTTCGTCACAAATCTTCATACGGCCCTCCTTCCAAACGTTTTCGCAGCGCTTCGCGCGCACGGCGAAGCCGGATGCTCACGGTCGACTGGGGCGCCCCCAGAACCTCTGCGATCTCATTCACCCGGAGCTGCTGGTAATAATGCAGCAGAACCACTTCCCGATATTTGGGCTTCAGAGCCATGATCTCGGCCAAAAGCCGCCCCTCCTCGTTTTTCGGGGGATCCTCCGAGGCGGGCAGCTCGGGATACTGCTCCACCAGATTCACCTTTCGCTTCCAGGCGCTGCGCAGGTAGTCCTTGCACACGTTCACGGTAACGCGCATCACCCAGGCTTTTTCCGCGGCGGGCCCATCCATGGGGTGCCAGGCGCGGTAGATCTTGATAAAAGAGTCCTGCACCGCATCCTGCGCGAGATGCTGGTCGCCCAGGTAAACGCAACACATGCGAAGCATCCCTGTGCCGTATTGATCCACCATGCGCTCCATTTCAGAGGTAGGGCATACCTGCTCCTGCACCAACATTTCTCACGCTCCCCCGCACGGGGACCCATACGCACTAAGAACGTGTGAGCCCCGGGCAAATATTTCAATTTTCTAAAACTTCTTAACGCTTTCTGAACATTTTCGATACCCGGCCGTTACAACTTCGTTACAACCCCGGTTTCCGCCCCAAACGGCAGTGCCCCGGCCGGGTTTTCCCGGCCGGGGTCGCTGCGTTATTCTTTAAAGATCAGTTGGCCGTCCTCGGCGTCCAGGGTCACCGCAGCCCCCAGAACGCCCGCCACAAACCGCCCGGCCAGTTCGTCCTCGACCTTTTTGCGGATCACCCGGCGCAGATCCCGCGCGCCGAACTTCACCCCGCCGCACTCTTTCACCAGCGCCGCGCAGGCCTCGGGGGTATAGCTCAATTCAACCCCCTTGTCCAGCATGGGCTGCCTGTACTCGTCCAGCATCAGGCCCGCGATCCGGCAAAGGCTCTCTTCCGACAGGGGCTTAAAAGCCACCACCTCGTCCACACGGCCCATAAATTCGGGCCGCAAAAATTCCGAAAGAGCCTTCATCGCTTTGTTTTCGCTCATCTGTGCCGCCGTTTTGTTAAAGCCGGTCTCGCCGCCTTTCTCGGTGCTGCCCGCGTTGCTGGTCATGCACACGACCGTGTTTTCAAAATTCACGGTGCGGCCCTGGCTGTCGGTGATGCGGCCCTCGTCCAAAATCTGCAGGAGAATGTTCATCACGTCCGGGTGGGCTTTTTCGATCTCGTCGAACAGCACCACGCTGTAAGGCCGGCGGCGCACCTGCTCGGTCAGCTGGCCCGCCTCGTCAAACCCCACGTAGCCCGGCGGCGCGCCGATCAGCCGGCTCACGGCATGTTTCTCCATATATTCGCTCATATCAATGCGGATAAGCGGGTCCGGCGTGTCGAACAGCTGTTGGGCCAGCTGTTTTACAAGCTCGGTCTTGCCCACCCCCGTGGGCCCCACAAAGATAAAGCTGGCCGGCCGCCGCTTGCCCGAAAGGTCGGCCCGGGCGCGCTTCATTGCCTTTGCCACGGCCTCCACCGCTTCGTCCTGCCCAATAATATGCGCCTTAAGGCCCTCTTCCAGCGCAAGCAGCTTTGCAAATTCGCTCTCTTTTACCTTTACCGCGGGGATGCCGGTCCACAGCTCAATGACCTTGGCCACGTCCTCCATCTCCACTTTAATGCCGCCCGCCTTGAGCTCCAGCTCGGGCAGGCCCTCCCGCAAGCGGGCCAGCTCGGTCTTAATTTCGGCCAGCTTCTCGTAGTCCGGGCCCTTTTCAGCCTGTTCCTGGCTCAGCTCCTGGGCCTCCAGCATGGCCATCTGTTTGCGCGCCACGGCCAGGTCGCTGATCTCCGGGTGGCGCAGGTTGCAGCATGCGCAGGCCTCGTCCAAAAGGTCGATGGCCTTATCCGGCAAAAACCGATCCGAGATATAGCGCTCGGCCAGGTTCACCGCCGCGGTCACGATGGTGTCCGGCACCTCCACACCATGGTGCTTTTCGTAATATTTTTTGATGCCCCGCAGCACGCCGATGGCGTCCGCAATGCTGGGCTCGCCCACCTTCACCGGCTGGAAGCGGCGCTCCAGCGCCTGGTCTTTTTCGATATACTTGCGGTACTCTGCAAAGGTAGTGGCCCCGATCACCTGGATCTCCCCGCGCGACAGCGCGGGCTTTAAGATGTTTCCCGCGTTCATCGCCCCTTCGGAATCGCCCGCGCCGGTGATGTTGTGGATCTCATCAATGAACAGGATCACGTTGCCCAGGTGCTTGACTTCGTCGATCAGGCCCTTGACCCGCTGCTCGAACTGGCCGCGGAACTGGGTCCCAGCCACCAGGGCGGTCAGGTCCATCAAATACAGCTCCTTACCCTTCAAACAGGCGGGCACCGCGTCGCGCACAATGCGCTGGGCAATGCCCTCGGCAATGGCTGTTTTGCCCACGCCCGCCTCGCCGATCAGGCAGGGGTTGTTTTTCTGGCGGCGGGCCAGGATCTGAATGGTGCGGTAGATTTCCTGCTCCCGGCCGATGATCTCGTCCAGCCTGCCCGCGCGGGCCTTCGCCGTCAGCGACTCGCAGTATTTATCCAGGAATTTGGTCTTGCCGCCGCGCCGGCCGTTTTCCTTCTCCTGCTTTTTTTCCCGGTTCGCGCCAATGCCAAAGGGAAAGGTGGCGGACCCGCCGGGGGTAAAGCCCTCTTCGCCGCCGTCCTCTTCGCTGCCCTCGCCGGTTTCTTCCTCCCCGCCGCCCACCGGGCCGAAGGGGAACATGCCGGCCATGCCGTTTTCCCCGGCTTCCTCCATAAAGCTGCTCATGCGCTCCTCCATGCTCTCCAGATCCTGGTCGGAAACGCCGAACTGCTTCATCAAGTCATCCACCGGTTTGATGCCCAGCTCCCGCGCGCAGGTAAGGCAGTACCCCTCCTGCTTGGGCTGGCCGTTTTCCAGTTTTTGCACGAACACGATGGCCGTGCGTTTTTTACAGCGTACACAAAGCATAATCTCGATTTCCCTTTCTTTGGGGCGCCGGGCGTGCCGCCCGGCGGTATAGTGATAGTATAACCCTTTAATAGAACGGATTCAACCGCCCAAAGATTCCGTAAGCCACGCTGCCGGAAAGGGCCGTATCATTCAAAAAGCTGATGGACCCACCGGTGATCACAATAATGGCCCATACCGCGCACAGCAGCAGGTACAGATCCACTGTGCCCGCCAAAATCCCCATCGCAAATCCCAGCATCCGGTTCACGCCGCCCACCAGGGGGATGCGGTTGAAGTTGGTGAGCACCGCCACCACAAAGCTCACCACCAGCCGGCACAGTGCAAAAGCCACAAAGAACACCACAATGGCAATGATGGGGGTCAGCAGCGGGGCAATGATCTCCTCCACCAGCTTTGCGGCAAGATCCGGCGCGGTGCTACCCAGCATGTTCTGGGCAGAATCCAAAAGGCTTTGCTTCACGCTGGCCGGCAGAAAGCCCGCGTATTTTTCGATCGTCTGCCCCAGATCCACCGTGCCCTCGGCGGTGAGGGTCTTTTCAATGCTGCTCACAAACCCGCCCTCAAAAAAGCGCGCGAACACCAGCGGGGCAACCTTGTTGCTCAGCAGCACTGCGCCCACCAGGCTGGCCAGGTTGCCCACAAACTGCACCAGGCCCGCCGCAAAGCCGCGGCGGGCATAGGCAAACGCCACCAGCAGCAGCACGGCCAGAAGCACCAGGTCAAAAATATGGGCTGTCGTCAAAAAATCCATTGCGTCACACTCTCTCCCTTTGGGCGGCGCGGGCTATTCCTGCGCGCCGCCGGTCTCGGGCCCGGTAAGGGCCCGTGCCTCGCCGCCGGCAAACACCAGCAGCTGTTTTGCGTCCAGCACCGCCAGGGGCGGCGCATCCAGCGCTGCCTCCCAATCGGCCTCGCCTGCCAGGGTATAGGCGGCCACGCTGCTCTCCCGTAAGATATATGCCGCCGTGCGGGTACACACCACCCCCCGTGCCGGGGCCGGCACCCGTGCGTCGGCCAAAAGCTGCATCTGCGGGTCCAGCACCACCAGCCTCGCGGGCGAATCCGCCAGCTCCGGCCCAAACAGCAGCGCCGCGTTCTGCCCGCACACTGAGGCGCTCACCAACTGTTCGCCTCCATAGCTGAACACCGCCTTCTGCTCTCCTGTGGCGGGGTCGTACACAGCCGCCATGTGATCATAGATCACCAGCAGCTTGTCCGCTGTGAGCCAGTGCATCTGCAGCACCTGGCCCCCGCTGGCGGTAATGCGGGCGCTCACCTGGTCGCTGCGGGTGTCCAGCAAAAAAATATTGCTGGTCAGGCTGCCGTTCTCTGCGGTAAGGCAGGCCACGGCAAAGCGCTTGTTGTCGGCCGCAAAGGCAATGCGGCTGGGCAGCCCTTCTTTTTCGGTGGGGTTCCACGCATAGCGGAACCGGAACGCCGGGTCGTAGATCGTCAGCTCCGCCATGTACCGGCTGGAATCGGTCACCACCGCCAGGCTGCCGTTGGGGCTCATCTCGGCCAGCAGGATGGGCCGGTCAAAGGTCTGTGTCGAAAGGGTGCGGCTGCGGCTCTCCACCCGCAGCTCATACCCCGCCCGGCTGTAAATGCAAAAGCGGCTGTTGCCGGCGCTCAGGGCGGGGCGCGCATAGCCGTGCTGGATGCTGCGCAGCCGGTTTCCCCCGCCGGAATAAACCACCAGGTCCTGCTTGCCCAGCTCCACAAAACCGCCGGCCAGCCCCTCCAGCTGCACCACCTCGGGCACGCCGGTCTTCACCGGCCAGCCCGCCGCCGGCGCCAGCGCGATCCGCACCGAATCAAACGCCTCTCCCGCCGCGGCCAGCGCCTCACTGTAAACGCCTGTAAAATACGCCGCCACCGCCAGCACTGCCGCTGCCAGCAGCAGCGCGCTGCGCAGCTTGCGCGCCCTGCGCCGCCGGCGCAGCTCGGTAATGCGGGTCAGGTTCGCGCCCTCGCCGTGTGTCTGTTTGCTCAAAGCGCGCAGGCCCTCCCTCGTGTCAGATTTCATATTCCACGCTCTTTAAAAACAAGCCCTGGGCAGGCAGCGTGGGGCCCGCCTTCGCCCGGTCCCGGGCCTCCAGCAGCGCGGGCACCGCCCCGGGCTCCAGCTTGTGCTGGCCCGCCCGCAGCAGGGTGCCGGCCAAAATGCGCACCATGTTGTATAAGTAGCCGTCCGCGGTCACGGTAATGCTCACCAGCGCACCGGCCCGTTCCACCTCACAGCGGGTGATGGTGCGCACCGTGCTGCCCCGCTTTGCCGCCTCGCAGTTCGCCGCGCACAGGCTCAAAAAATCGTGCCTGCCCACAAAGTGGTCCGCCGCCTGCTGCATGGCCGCAACATCCAGCGCTCCGGGCGCCCTGTAATAATACCCGGCCTCAAAGGGGCTGTCGATCGGGCTGTTCCAGATGCGGTACACATAGGTCTTGGCGTGGGCGGCGTACCGGGCGTGAAAGCCCTCCGGCGCCTGCCGCGCGCTGTTCACCCGAATGGCCGGGGGCAGGTTCTGGTTCAGCGCCAGTGGCAGCTTTTCCAGCGATACCGCGGGCGCGGCGCAAAAGCTCAGGGCATAGTGCAGCGCGTGCACCCCGGCGTCGGTGCGGGAGCAGCCCTTTACGTCCGGCCGCTCGCCCAGCACCGCCTCCAGCGCGTTTTGCACCGCCTCGCACACCGAGCGGCCGTTTTTCTGCACCTGGAAGCCGCAAAAGCCGCTGCCGTCAAAGCTCAGATCAAGCAGGATGTTCATGGCTAGATCACCCGTGGCAGCAGATAACGGGTGGCCCATACCGCCCCGAACGCCGCCAGGCACACCGCCAGCACCAGCCAGTCGCGCCCCTGGAATTTAAGCACCTTCAGCCGGGTCCGGCCGTCGCCGCCCCGGTAACACCGGCACTCCATGGCCATGGCCAGCTCGTCCGCCCGCCGAAAGGCCGAGATGAAGAGCGGGATCAGAATGGGCACCATCGCCTTGACCCGCTCGGTCAGCTTTCCGGTGTCCAGCATGGCGCCCCGGGCCTTCTGCGCGTTCATGATCTTGTCGGTCTCCTCGATCAGGGTGGGGATAAACCGCAGCGCGATGGTCATCATCATGGCCAGCTCGTGCACCGGCAGGTGCAGCTTTGCAAAGGGCTTCAGCAGCCGCTCAATGGCGTCGGTCAGCACAATCGGGCTGGTGGTGTAGGTCAGCAGGCTGGTTCCCGCGATCAGCGCCACAATGCGCACGCTCATAAACACCGCGTACACAACGCCCTCTTTGTAGATCTTGAATACCCAGAACTGCCACAGGGGCTGCCCCTCGCCCCCCATAAAGAACAGGTTCAGCACCGCCGTGAAGATCACGATGGGCAGAATGGGCTTCAGGCTTTTCAGAATAAGCTTCAGGGGGATCTTTGCCACCAGATACAGAACGGTCAGCAGCGCAAGGCTCAGCGCCAGCCCCAGCAGGTTCGTCACCGTGAACAGCAGCACGATATAGCCAATGACCAGCAGGATTTTCAGCCGCGGGTCGGTGCCATGCACCACCGAATTGCCCGGGAAGTGCTGGCCGATGGTGATATCCCTCAGCATCCGGCCGCCCCCTTCCCGCGTTTTTGCTCCAGCGCGGCCAGAATGGTCTTCACCGCATAGGGCACGGTATAAACGTCCTGCGGCAGCGCAAGGCCCATCTGCCGCAGCTTCAAGAACACCTTGGTCACCTGCGGCACCGAAAGCCCCAGCCCCAGCAGCTCGTCCGCCCGGGCAAACACATTCTCCACCGTGTCGTACATGGCCACGCTGCGCTGATCCATCACCAGCACCCGGTTTGCGTATTTTGCAATGTCTTCCATCGAGTGGCTCACCAGCAGCACCGTGGTGCCGGTCTCCTTGTGGTAGCGCTTCACCTGGGTCAAAATGGTGTCGCGACCCTCCGGGTCCAGGCCCGCGGCGGGCTCGTCCAGCACCAGGATGCGCGGCTCCATCGCCATGACCCCTGCGATCGCCACCCGGCGCTTCTGCCCGCCCGAAAGCTCAAACGGGCTGCGGCCAAGGTATTCCTCCGGCAGGCCCGCAAAGGCGGCGGCCCGGTGCACCCGGCGATCCACCTCTTCTTCGTCCAGCCCCATGTTTTTGGGCCCGAAGGCAATGTCCTTGTACACCGTTTCCTCAAACAGCTGGTATTCGGGGTACTGGAACACAAGCCCCACCATAAAGCGGAACCGGCGGATGTCGCCGGGCTTTTCCCAAATATCCTGCCCAGCCACCAGCACCTGCCCGCTGGTGGGCTTCAAAATGCCGTTGAAGTGGGTGATGAGGGTGGATTTTCCCGACCCTGTGGAGCCGATGATCCCCACAAAGTCGCCCTCCTCCACCGCAAAATCCACATGTTCCAGCGCGGTGGTGGCGTCCGGCATCCCTGCGTTGTAAATATGGGTCAGGCCCTTTGTTTCAATAATGGCAGCCATATTGCTCACGTCCTATCTCTTTCCCACGGGGCGCCCGCGCCCCCTCTGGCCCGCCCCGGGCCCTTTTTGGCTATTTCAGCAGCTCGTACAGCGCCGCCGCGCACTCGTCCTCGTTGATGATATCCCCCGGCAGCTCCACCCCGGCCTTTGCCAGCTCACAGCACAACTCGGTGGCCTGGGGCACGTCCAGGTGCAGCCCCCGCATGCGCTCGGTCTGGCGGAACACCTCCTTGGGGGTACCCTCCAAAACCACCCGGCCCTCGCTCATCACCAGCACCCGGTCGGCCTGGGCCGCCTCGTCCATATAATGGGTGATCGCCGCCACGGTGATGCCAAAATCCCGGTTCAGGCGGCGGATGGTCTCCATCACCTTTTCCCGGCCCCGGGGGTCCAGCATGGCGGTGGCCTCGTCCAGCACCAGGCAGTCCGGCCGCATGGCGATCACGCCCGCAATGGCTACCCTCTGCTTCTGCCCGCCCGAAAGCTTGTGCGGCGCTTTTTCCCGGTGCTTGTAAATGCCCGCCATCTGCATGGCGTCGTCGATGCGGGTGCGGATCTCGGCCGGGGGCACGCCCAGGTTCTCCAGCGCAAAGGCCACGTCCTCTTCCACCACGGTGGCCACGATCTGGTTGTCCGGGTTCTGGAACACCATGCCCACCTTCTGGCGGATGTCGTACAGGTGCGCCTCGTCCGCGGTGTCCATGCCCTCCACCAGAACGGTGCCGGCCTCGGGCAGCAAAATGGCGTTGAAGTGCTTTGCCAGGGTGCTTTTGCCGCACCCGTTAGCTCCCAGCACCGCCACAAACTCCCCCTTCTTCACCGTCACGCATGCGCCGTCCACGGCCCACGGGCTCTCGGGTGAATAGCGAAAGCGCACGCTGCGCGCCTCGATCATCTCCATGCTTTTCCCGCCCCTCTCTCGTTGTGCCGCCCGCTCAGGTTTCGTCCTGCCAAAGGGCGGTGGCCCCGCAGGGCACCACCCCGCCGGTGCTGGTCACCGGCAGGCCGATCTCGTCGCAGCCGGTCGTGCCGCCGTGTTCTTCACACAGGGTGTCCCGCAGCATGTATTCCATCACCGCGGGCGAAAGCCCGGTGGTGTAGCTGTTCACCGCCACAAAGAGCGGCCTGCCGCTCAGTACCCCCGCGCACAGGCGGATCAGGTCGTAAATGCTGTCCTCCAGCTTCCAAACCTCGCCCCCCGGGCCGCGGCCGTAGCTGGGCGGGTCCATAATCAGCGCGTCGTACCGGCTGCCGCGGCGCGCCTCCCGCGCAACAAATTTGGCGCAGTCGTCCACGATCCAGCGGATGGGCGCGCCCGCAAGGCCGCTGGCCTGCGCGTTCTCCCGCGCCCAGGCCACGATCCCCTTGCTGGCGTCCACATGGCATACGCTGGCCCCGGCGGCGGCGCAAGCCAGGGTTGCCCCGCCGGTATAGCCGAACAGGTTCAGCACCCGCACCGGGCGGCCGGCGCCCCGGATTTTCTGCCCATACCAGGCCCAGTTCACCGCCTGCTCGGGGAATACGCCCGTGTGCTTAAAGCCGGTGGGGCTTACCACCAGGGTCAGCTCCCCGCAGCCGATCTTCCATTTTTCCGGCAGGCGGCGGCGGTACTCCCACTGGCCGCCCCCCTTTTCCGAGCGGTGATACACCGCGTCCGCCTTTTGCCACAGGGGGCTTTTTTCAGCGCTCTTCCAGACCACCTGGGGGTCAGGGCGCACCAGCAGCGCGCTGCCCCAGCGCTCCAGGCGGTTACCGCAAGTGGCGTCGATCAATTCATAGTCCTGCCAGGTGGTGGCGGCGCGCATAGGCACTTCTCCTTTTTATCCCGCGCCGCCGGGGCCGGCTGGCCCGCGCCGCGGCGCTTTGAAAGAATTATTGTAAGCGATAAATGTGAATTTTTCTTGTTGGCGCCTTCCCGCGCTTTAAAACAAGGTCTGCTGGCCGCCGGCCTCGTCCAGCCCGCGGGGCAGCTCCAGGCCCAGGTGGGTCCAGGCCAGGCGGGTGGCGCAGCGCCCCCGCGGGGTCCGGGTCAGAAAGCCCATCTGCATCAGGTAGGGCTCGCACACATCCTCCAGGGTCACGGCTTCCTCGCCCAGGGCGGCGGCCAGGGTATCCAGGCCCACCGGGCCGCCGTTGTAAAGTTCAATGATCGCCCGCAAAAGGCTCCGGTCCAGCTCGTCCAGCCCCAGCGCGTCGATGTCCATGCGCTTTAAGGCCACCCGCGCGGCCTCTTCGTCAATGGTGCCGTCGCCCAATACCTCGGCAAAATCCCGCACCCGTTTCAGCAGCCGGTTCGCCACGCGGGGGGTGCCCCGGCTGCACTTGGCCAGCTCCAGCGCTCCCTCGGGGGTGCAGGGCTGGTTCAGAATGCCCGCCGAGCGCAGCACGATGCGCGCCAGCTCCGCCGGGCTGTACAGCTCCAGCTTTAAAAGCACGCCGAACCGGTCGCGCAGTGGGCCGGTCAGCTGGCCCGCACGGGTGGTCGCCCCGATCAGGGTGAACCGCGGCAGGTTGATGCGAATGGACTGGGCGCTCGGCCCCTTGCCGATCATGATATCCAGCGCGTAATCCTCCAGCGCGGGATACAGCACCTCCTCCACCTGGCGGGAAAGGCGGTGGATCTCGTCGATGAACAGCACGTCGCCCTCCTGCAGGTTCGTGAGCAGCGCGGCCAGATCCCCCGGCTTTTCAATGGCGGGGCCGCTGGTAATGCGGATCTGCACCCCCATCTCCTGGGCCACAATACCGGCCAGGGTGGTCTTGCCCAGGCCCGGCGGGCCGTACAGCAAAATGTGATCCATCGGCTCGCCCCGGCGCTTTGCGGCCTCCAGGTAAATGCGCAGGTTTTCCTTTACCTTTTCCTGGCCCACATAGTCCGCAAGGGTGCGCGGGCGCAGGCTCAGCTCCTCGGCCTCGCCCTGGTTCACCTCCGGGTTTACCAGGCGGGCGGCCGCTTCAAAGTCTTCCATGGGTTACCTCCTTGCCATGCCCCGCAGGGCCAGCTTGATGATCTCTTCCACCGGCAGGCTTTCGTCCAGCTTGGCTACCGCCGCCGCGGCCTCGCTTGCGCTGTAGCCAAGGCTGGCCAGCGCGGCGATGGCCTGGCTCAGCGCGCCGCCGGCGGCCGCCGGCGCGCCCATGCCGCCCACGTCCCCCAGCGAGAGGCCCTCCGCCAGGCCCTTGCCCACCTTGTCCTTCAGCTCCAGGGTGATGCGCTGGGCCAGCTTCGGCCCCACGCCGTTTGCGGCGGTGAACGCCTTGTGATCCCCGGCCGACACCGCCAGCGCAATGCGCTCCGGGCTCAGCACGTTCAAAATGGCAAGGCCCACCTTGGGCCCCACGCCGGAAACAGCGGTGAGCATTTTAAAGCAGGTTTGCTGCTCCTCGGTGGCAAACCCGAACAGGGTCACGTCGGTTTCGGTCACGTTCATCATGGTGTACAGCATCGCTTCGCCGCCCACAGCGGGCAGCGCGGCCGCCACGCTGGTGGGCACCAGCACCTGGTAGCCCACCCCCCCGCAGGAGATCACCACCATATCCAGTGTTTTCTTTATAAGCTTGCCATTCAGGCAGTAAATCATTTAAAAGCGCCTCCTTAACGGATGGGTGTGCCCTGCAGCCGGCTGCGGCTGCAATGGCAGTGGGCAATGGCCATGGCCAGCGCGTCGGCGGTGTCATCGGGCTTCGGCACCTTTTCTAAGTGCAGCAGGATGCGGGTCATCTCCTGCACCTGCTTTTTCACAGCCTTGCCGTAGCCGGTCACCGCCTGCTTCACCTGCATGGGGGTGTACTCGAACACCGGCAGCCCGCATTGGGCGGCGGCCAGCAGAATGACCCCGCGGGCCTCGGCCACGCCGATCACCGTAGTCTGATTGTGCTGGTAAAACAGCTGCTCAATGCTCAACGCCTCCGGCTGGTGGGTACGCATGACCTCCAGAACGCCGTCGTACACCTGGGCCAGGCGCCGCTCAAACGCCATCCCCGCTTCGGTGGTCACCGCGCCGAACGCCACCGGCGAAAAGCGGTTGCCCGTGTAATCCGTTACCCCCCAGCCCACAATGGCATACCCGGGGTCAATGCCCAAAACTCGCATAGCTGCACCTCTCCATATTAACCGATTTAGTATACCACAAAACCCGTGCCGGGGCAACAAAAACCAGGTCGGTTTTGGGCGCCGCCCGGCCCGGCAGATCCTTCCAGCCCGGCCGGGGCCGCGGCGTGCCCCGGCCCTTTGCCCGCGCCCTGCCATGCGCTTTCCCCCGCCGGCCCCGCCCCCAAAAGCGCGCCTCTTTCAAAAGATTTTTGCAAAACCCCTTGCTTTTTGGCGGCGGATTCGTTATACTATTTTAGCGCCGTAGTTTCCATGGGCATTTTTATGGGCGGTTAGCTCAGCTGGTAGAGCATCTGCTTGACGTGCAGAGGGTCAGGGATTCGAGTTCCTTACCGCCCACCAAAACAAAAAGCCCCGCGTACAGCTTGATTTGCAAGCCTGTACGCGGGTTTTTTTTATGTCTCGGCGCGGAGCATGGGCGCGGATCGTTTTGCCAAAAGGGCGGCCGCGCTTTTTATGAATCCTGCGGCAATCCGCTTTCCTGGCTGTTTTCGAACGATTCGGCACCGTTTTGCTGCTCCACATATTCTCTTGGGTTCATGCCAAAGGTGCGCTGAAATGCCCGCTTAAAAGAATATTCGCTGTCGTATCCAACTTCTGCCGCGATTTCCGCCGGGCAGTAGCCCCGCAGGCGCAGCAGCTCTTTTGCGCGTTCTATGCGCTTTTCAGTAATGTAGCGGTAAAAGTTGCTGCCCGCAGTCTTTTTAAAAATACGGGAAACACTCGCGTTGGAAACGCCAAAAAGATCGCTCAGCTGGTTCAGTGAAAGATTGGGGTCAAACACATTCTCATTCACATAGCCCACCAGCGACCGGTTCACATTTGTGGCCGCCTCTTCCTTTTTGCGGATCATCTCCTCGCACAGCTTTTTCACCAGACTCTCGGCGCTGCGGAACATCTGTTCCAGGCTCACCGCATACTGCGGCTCGGTGAGCTCCTGGAACATCCGGTCCGGCAGCTTTGCCTCAATCACGATGCGGCGCATGGTTTCATACAAAAGTGTCGCCACCCGCTTGACCAGGTCGCGCCCCAGATCCAGCCGCTTGTTTTCTTCATACAGCTGGTGCAGGATCACCTTTGCCTGTGTCACATTGCCCTCGCGGACCGCGCGCGCCAGTTGCCCCTCCCAGTCCAGAGGATAGTAATATTCCATCTGCGGGTGTGCATAAACAACACCGCGCACATGTTCCTCCCTGCGGATAGTTTCCATGGCCGCCTGATACGAGGTGCTGATGCCCGCCAGCCCTTTGCAGGGCCGCCCCACATAAATGCAGCATTCAATGTCCTGCTCTGCAAGCGCATCGTACATCGTTCCCGCCAGATCCATCACCGCGTCTTTGTCCGGCAGGGTTGGAAACTCTGCAATAACAGCGGTATTACCCTCCACATTTTCCACCAGCTCGCAATGGCTCTGGCCCAGATGCAGGTTTTCGATGATCTGCTCCACGATCAGTACAAAGCGCAGATTTGCCTGCGTTTCTTCGGTCACGCTCTCCATCCCATCGTGCCTGCGGTGCAAAACGAGCACTGCATAGGCATAATCGCACACGAACGGAATCTCCTGAACATCCAGCAGATCGGATACATCGTCGCCAAAAAAGCCTTTTAAAAGCTGAACATTTCTTTGTTCGCGCAAGGTGTAGCGGTAGGAAGAAACAGTCTGCTCCAGTCTTTCTTTGTCGTTGAACAGCTCGTCGATACAGGTTGCAATTGCATCCATGTCCTGCTTTACATTCTCGCCGTTTGTTCTTTCCTTGACCTTGCACAAAAGCTGGTTCACCGGCGAATATTGAACGATCGCCAGCACATATGCAAGGAATGCGCCCAGCATGGCAAACAGCAAAAGCAGCAGATACCCGCCTGCCCCCTGCATAAAAGGCAGCGGGCGGTTTTGAAAAACGACCTCATAAGTAAGCAGCATGTTCTGGCTGGGGACCGTTTGCCGCACGACCTCTGTGCCCGGTTGTGCAAACTGGCCGGTCCAGCATTCGTTCCCGTTCTCGTCCAGCACGCGCACGCCCGCAACCTGCTCGCTGCAAACCTGGCCCACCTTTTTTGCCAGGCTCGATTTATCCAGATACATCACAGCGACCACCCGGGGCGGATCCATGATGTCCAACTGGCACACATAGACCAAATGCCCCTCGTTCACACCGGCAAACCCGCCGGGGCGCTGCTGCCCAAAGCCGCCTTGCAGGCCCAGCACATTGTTTTGAATAAAGCCGTCTGCCACCTGCAAGCGCTGCGCGGCATAGGCTTGATAGTCGCTCAGGGAAAACCAGCCCTTGGGTGTAACGGCAACATCCTTTCGGTGGTATAGAACCGAAATATCCCGGATGGTGGTGTTGAAAGTGCACACCTCCCCCAAAAACTGCGATATCTCGCGCTTTTGCAGCACATCAAATTCCGCGTCGAACACACTCGTATCGGATTTGTATTTCTCCACCCAAACCGCATTGTTTAAAATATCCCCGATTGAGGCGGCCGACTCCCAGGTGCTGTCCAGCACTTCCGTGATCTTTTCCGTCTGCGCTCTTCGCTGCTGCTCCGCCGCGCTGTTGCGCGCTTTTTGCGAGATATGCGCCACCAGAATAACGCCCGCCGTCAGCATACCTGTAAACAGCAGAATATACGTTAAAAAGTAGCGTTGAAAATCCTTGGATTGCCAAAAGGACCGACGCATTGTAACTCCCCTTTCCGTTGACCGTGATTGTTTTTATCCTGCGCCCACGGCCTTGTCACGGCATTTTTTCCAGATACCGGTCGTAACGGGCCTGCGCGATCCCCATCAGCTCTGTCAGTCCCAGTTGATCCAGCTTCTCCACCTCTTTTTCCAGCTCAGACAGCGGGATCTGCCCCAGGGTAAGCTTCCATGCAAGCTCTTGGGAAGCAATGTCCAGGTTTTCCTGCAGCTCGTTGATCCGCGCCGATTCTTCGCTGGTTGGCAGCGCAAGGAAATTGTTGATCTGATCCGGGTAGGTCTTTTCGTAACCGACCAGTGCCAGGGCGACGTTGCGCTTTTCCGCATCACAGGTATCGCTGCCGGTCCCCATGTTCACATATTGCACACGGGGCAAAACGCCATTCCACAAAATCGCCCCCTCGGCAATGCGCTGTTTTTTCAGCACATCGAAAGTGAGGTTGGGCAGGGGCTTTATCTCGCCCTTTTCGTAAACAAAGTTGATTCCCTCCTGCCCATACGTTGTGAGAATGCTGTATTCTTCAGAACAGATAAGGTCCAAAAGGCGCGCAACCGCTTTAAGGTCTGTGCATGCCCGCGTAACGACATACCGTTCCCACACCATATCGCCCGGTTCGCTCATTGCCGCAGGTTGAACGCCCGGCACGGCCGGCAGCGGCATTAAAGGCACATACCGCGCCTCGGGTGCCACCGGCTGTACCGCGGCGTCGTTCCACATTGCGTCGGGGTAATCCCAGATAGCCGATATCTTGTTTTGTGCCCGCTTTTGTTCCAGCAGATCATAGTTTCCTGCCACATCGGGGTCAAGGATGCCCTCGTTCACAAGGCCGTTCAGATATGCAAAATAATCCTTCACATAAGGGCTCTTCCATGGGCTCGCGATTCTCTGGTTTTGCGGATCCAGCCCAATGGTCCCGGTGGGCAGATCAAACCATTGTGCGATGGCTGTTCGGAACGAGCCCGGGTCAATAAACAATATCTCATCTTTTTCCTGGTTCCCGTTGGCGTCTTTTTCCCGGAAGGCCCGCAGCATTTCCGTAAACTCTTCCAGCGTTTCCGGTTCGGGAATGCCCAATTGATCCGCCCAATCGCGCCGGTACTGAATGGAAAAGCTGCCGTTCGCATTTGGGTTTCCATTATAAAATTTATTCTGCATGTTGCAGAACCAATAGATATTTCCATCCTCCGCCGTGGTGAGCGGGCGCACAGTGGGAAACAATTTATCAAACGCTTCCCGCGCGGGGCCTGCCGAATATTCTTCCACGATCTTGTTGATGGGCAGAATAACCCCCTGCTTTGCCAGCTCCAAAAGGGCCGCATCGTCCATGGTGTGGGCCTTTGCAATATCCGGCAGATTTTTGTCTGAGGCAAGGCGCGTCTGCAGCATCATGGGATATTTTTCTGTGGGGATCACCTCCCACTCAATTTCCAGGTCTGCCTGGGCCAGAAGCCCCTGCAATTTTTGAAAAGCGCTGTATTCCTCCACCTCATTCCAGTTGTTGCAGGGCACCCACCCCTCTGTTCCCAGTATCTTAAGGTGGCTCATCCGCTGCCCCTCCGGCGCCTCCTCCGCGGGCCCCCTGCCGCATCCTGCCAGCGGCAGGGCCGCAATGCAGCCCGCAAGAACGAGCGCTGCAAGTTTGGTTTTTTTCATAGCGTCCTCCTTTGATTCTTCTCTTCGCCCGCATTCTTTTGGGCCTGCATCTTTTTTTATCCGGCCCAAAACAACGCGAAAAAATTGTGTTTTACGGCGCGCAAAATTTCCATTTCAAGCATTTTTTCCATTTTATTGACTTCCGCTTCCCCCTGTCTATAATGAAGCTAACACTGAGTGGCTTCATGCCGGAGAGGAAAACATATGCCCATTTCTATTGCTGTGCTCACCCGGGACCAAAACGATCTGTTGTCCCTGCTGCAAAATTGCAGTGCGGTAAACGTTACAGTGTTTGCGCCCGACGCGCTTATCCCTCATTGCCTGGATAAGTTTGATTGCGCCTGCGTGTTGGGCGGCACCCAAACCGAACCCTTGGTTCTTTCTGTGGGCTGCCGAGAAATCGTGGAGGATTTTTCAGCCTCCGGAAAGAGAGTGTTTTTTGAATACACCCTCAGCTTTTGCCAGAACTACTGCATGCCGCCCCAGTCCACGCGTTTTCTGCGCTTGGTCTGCGCAGACAGCACGCTGGCCGGGCTGCCAGAGGGCACCCTGCTGGACGATCAGTGCAACCTGCACGCCGCTCCCTATTATTCCTGTAACCTGGCAAAGCCCCTTTTGGTGTACAAAAAAGGCTTGTCTGAGCACTCCCGGCAGCTGCTTTCCACCCAGGACCTCGCGGATCACCAGCAGTACGGTCTGTGGCTCGAAACCCCCACCGTGGCTGTCTGTTCGTTCTGTCTGTGCAATTTTGTCCGCGCGCGTTTTGCCCCCGTCGGTGCATGGCGCCGCGTGATCGCCGCCCTGCTCACCTGGCTGTGCGGCGCCGAAATCGCCCTGCCCACAGCCGGCTGCTCCTATTATAGCACGGATCGGCCGGGCAGTATAAACGACGCGGCGGCCGCGGCCATTGGCTGGTTCGAGCGCTCCGGCGTCCTGCTGAACGAGGGCCGCGAAGGCGTGCTGGAGGGGCTTGCCACCGAGATTCTGCCAAACGGCGTGCAAAAAAGCGCCACCCCCATTCGGACCGACTGCGCCGGCGAAACCGCCCTCGCCTATTTCTTCCATCACCTCGCCACCGGCAGCGAAACAAGCCTGCGGCGCGCCGATGCCCTGGAAGCCTTTGTCTATGACAAGATGCAGATCAAAACAGGCCGCTTTGCCGGCATGTTGCGCTGGACCAACATCGCCTGGGAGGTGTGCTACCAGGACGATATGGCCCGCGCCATGTTTATCACATTGTTCAAGGCGTTTTACGGCAAGAGCCGGGAATATCTGCCCCAGTGCCATGCAGCTCTTGAATTTTTAATGAACACCACCGGTCCCGACGGCCTGCGCCCGGCGCGGACCGACAACCTGAACATGACCGAACAGGACTTTGCCGGCCTTTCGGCAAAGGACGGGGCGTTCCCCTGCGCCCACTACAACGCGTTTTACCTTGCCTGCCTGTTATTGTACGGCAAGATGGAAAACGACGCCCGCTGCCTGGCGGTGGGCGAACGGGGGATGCGCTCACTCATGAAGGCTTACCCCGGCACGGTGCGCGAACAAAGCGAAACGCAGGAGCTGTGCCGCCTGCTTCTGCCGCTTTCCTGGCTTTACCATGCCACCGGCCGCGAGGACGACAAGCAGCTTTTGTACACCGTTGTAAACGATCTGGAAAAGATGCGCCATTCCTCCGGCGCTTACCTTGAATGGGACAGCGACTACTCCGCCGCATGCAGCAAGCAGGAGGGCGGCGAGTGTTCCCTTTTAAGCCGGAACGGCGATCCCGTGGCCGATCTTCTTTACAGCAACAACTGGGTGCCGCTGGGGCTGATGCAGGCCTATTTTGTAACAGGCGACGAAACCTTTTTCACCCTGTTCCGCGCCCACGCGGACTTTTTGATCCATTCTCAAATTCACAGCGCCGACCCCCGCATCGACGGCGCCTGGGCACGGGGCTTTGATGTGAATCTGATGGAAGTGTACGGCCTGCCCAACGACGTGGGCTGGGGCCCCTGGGCCATCGAGAGCGGCTGGACCGTTGCCGAAATCGCCGCCGGCCTTTACAGCGGCTTGCTCAAAGAACAGCTGAAAGGATTTTATCAATGAAGATCGTTCGGGTTTGGCCCTGCGGCCTGCCGCAGGAACTGCAGGCCGGCTTCGCGGAAATGACCGCTCACGAGGGCTTTGTCTGCGCAGAAAACGGCATTCGCATTACCGCGCACCGGGCCCTGCAGTTTTCCGCCCGGTGCCAGGACCGCTGCCTCACGGTGGGTTACCAAAATATCGTTCAGTTTTTTCGCGCCCTGTCTTATTTAAAGGGAAATGGATCCGCCCCTTTTTTCGTCGACCGCCAGCCGGTTTTCAGCGAAAACGGCGTCATGCTGGACTGTTCCCGCAACGCCGTTCTTGCCCCGCACTCGGTCTGCCTGCTGCTGCGCAAAATGGCATTGATGGGGCTCAATACCGCCATGCTCTATACCGAGGATACATACGAGATTCCCGGGCAGCCCTATTTTGGATATCTGCGCGGCGCGTACACCGCACAGGAGCTCCGCGCACTGGACGCTTACGCCGCCTGCCTGGGCATCGAGCTCATCCCCTGCATCCAGACCCTTGCCCACCTTGAGCGGGCGCTGCACTGGCCTCAGAACGACCCCGCCCTGCGCGACACCGAGGACATTTTAATGGTGGGCGAAGAAAAGGTCTACGCCCTCATTGAGCAGATGATCCGGGCAGTGAGCGGCGCGTTCCGCACAAAGCGCATCCACATCGGCATGGACGAAGCCTGGTCGCTGGGGCTGGGCAATTACCGCTTTAAAAACGGTTTTGTCCCCTCTGCCCGGCTGATGAAAGAGCATCTTGCACAGGTGTGCGCCATCACACAGAAATACGGGCTGCAGCCCATGATGTGGAGCGACATGTACCTGCGGGCCGCTTCCCCCACGGGCGAGTATTACCACGTGCCCGACCGCCTGCCGCAAGAGGTGCTGAATGCCGCCTCCCCCGGCGTGGCCCTGGTCTACTGGGACTATTATCACCAGGACCCCGCCGTGTACCGCCGGCTGCTTGAAGTGCATGCACAGTTTGCCTGCCCCACCATCTTTGCGGGCGGCCTCTGGACCTGGACCGGCCCCGCGCCCGCAATGGGCAAGATGCGCAGCAGCAGCCTTCCCGCGCTGCAGGAATGCCGGGCCCGGGGCGTGCGCTCGGTCTTCGCCACCGCCTGGGGCGACAACGGCGGCGAGGCAAACCTTTTGACCGCTCTTTACGGAATGCAGTTTTACGCTGAATACGATTACACCGGCTGCACCGACGAACCCGTGCTGGCCGCCCGTTTCACTGCCTGCACCGGGGAGATTGCCGATGCCTTTTTCCAGCTGTCGGCCTTTAACACCCCACCCGGTGTCCTGCCCAAAACCGAAGACCCCGTGAACGCCGCAAAATTCCTGCTGTATGAGGACCCCCTGCTGCCCCTGTTTGCCGCCGACACGGCCGGAATGGACTTTGTCCGGCATTATCGTGATCTGGAAACGCTGTATGCCTCGTTTTCCAGCCAGGATTCCGTGTTTGAAGCTCTGTACCGCTTTTATGAGCAGCTCGCCCGCCTGCTGGCGCTGAAGAGCGCCTGGCGCAGCCAGGCCCCCCTCGCCCAAAAAGCAAGCGCCGCTGCCGCCGGGCTGGCACTGCTTGCCCAGCAATGTGCCCGCCAGTGCCTCGATTGCAAGCTGGCCTGGGAACTTGCCTGGGAAAAGACCAACAAGCCCTTTGGCTTTGAGATCATTGATCTGCGCCTTTCCGGCCTGAAGGGCCGCTTTGAAACCGCCGCCCGCCAGATGCAGCGTCTTGCAGCGGGCGAGATCGAACGCATTGAAACTCTCGCCTGCCCAAAGTTGCGCTATCTGACCAATCAGGAGGGCCGGTTTTCCGGCTGCTATTCCTGGGGCGAGTGCATCTCTGCCTGCCGTATTTAAAAGGAGATTCCATGCAACAGTTTTTTCAGACCGCCCCCTTAACAGGCTTTCCCGACCCCGCGCCCCGCAGCTACGAGGCGCGGCACGCCGCACTGGCCCGCCGGGCCGCCGCCGAGGGCATAGTCCTGTTGAAAAACGAGAAAAACGCGCTGCCGCTTGCCCCGGGCTGCCGCGTCGCGCTGTATGGCATGGGCGCCTTGCATACCGTCAAGGGCGGCACCGGCTCGGGCGACGTGAACGCGCGGGCGAGCGTGAGCATCTGCAGCGGCCTGCGCGCGGCCTCACTCACCATTGCCAACGAGGCCTGGCTCGAGCGCTGCGAAGCTATCTATGCAAAAGCCCGCGCCGGCTGGCGGGCCCTCATCTGGAACAAGCTTGAAACAAAACAGCAGCCCCACTTTTTTGCCTCTTATGTGAACACCCCTTTTGAAATGCCCCCCTGCCCCCCGCCCGAGTTCTGTGAGTGCGACGCCGTGTTTTATGTGCTCAGCCGCACCGCGGGCGAGGGCGCGGACCGCCGGCTCCGGCCGGGCGACTACCTGCTCTGCGCCGCCGAGCGCCGTGATCTCGAGCAGCTGTGCGCGCTTTATTCTTCGGTGATTCTTGTGCTGAACACCGGGGGGATTCTCGATCTCTCTTTTCTGGACGAAATGCCCCGGATCCGGGCGGTCCTGCTCCTTTCCCAGCCGGGGATGGAGGGCGGCCACGCCTTTGCCGACGTAGTGCTGGGCAAGGTATCGCCCTGCGGCAGGCTCACCGATACCTGGCCGCTGCTGCCGCAGGACCACATCTGCATGCGCCCGGAAAACCGCAGTGCCGTCTGTGCCGGAGCCGTACCCTACCGCGAGGGCATCTATGTGGGGTATCGCTATTTTGATACCTTTGGCGTCCCCGTGCGCTACGGCTTTGGGCATGGCCTTTCTTATACAGAGTTCACGGTGGAAACGCAGAGCATCTCCCTGTGCCCTTCGCCCCAGGCCAGCGCAGAGCTCACCGTGACCGTGCGCAACACGGGCGCGCGATATTCCGCGCGCCAGGTGGTTCAGGTCTACGCCACCTGCCCGCTGGGCGGGCTTCACAAAGAAGCCCGGCGGCTGGTCTGCTACGGCAAGACCCGCACCCTCGCCCCGCAAAGCGCCCAGTCCCTCACGCTGCGCTTTCCCCTTGAGCGCTTGGCCTCTTATGATGCAGCGGGGGGCGGAAAAACGCTTTGCGCCGGGAATTATCATTTGTGGGTGGGCGCCTCGCTGGCCGGGGCGCGGCACATCGGCGCGCTTTCCCTGGGCCAGCCGGTGCTGGTGGAAAAGCTTGATCGCCTGTGGCCCGAATTTGACGGTGTGGACACGCTCTTTCCCAGCGCTGAACGCTGCGCCGCCTGGCGCCAATCGCTGGACGAAGCCCTCCTCGCGCGGGCGCTTCCGGTGATCCGGGTGGACCCCTGTGTCTTTTCCGAAACGCCAAAAATGCCTCACACGGAACCGGGCCCTGGCGCTCTGCAGCGTGCCGGGGCAATCGCCGCGGCCCTTTCGGATGAGCAGCTCATCCGCCTTTGCGTGGGGCAGTGGAGCCGCGAAACCGAAAGCCAGCTTGGCGCCGCCGGTGTAAGCGTTCCGGGTTCCGCCGGCGAAACCAGCGCCGCCGCCGGGGATGCGGGCGTGCCGCCCATGGTCCTGGCCGACGGCCCCGCCGGGCTGCGCCTGAACAAGGTCTATTTCGAAAAGAACGGCGTTCCCATCATTGCCCCGCTGGAGCAATGTTTTGAGGGCGGTTACCTGGCCCTCTCCGAATACGACCCCGGCGGTACCCGGCGCTACCAGTATTGCACCGCTTTCCCCATCGGCACGCTGCTGGCCCAAACATGGGATACCGCGCTGCTGGGCGAAGTGGGCAGGGCGGTGGGCCGCGAGATGGAGCTGTTCCGCGTAAGCCTGTGGCTGGCGCCCGGCATGAACATTCACCGGGACCCTTTGTGTGGGCGCAATTTCGAATACTTTTCCGAAGATCCCCTCCTTTCCGGCCTCACCGCGGCGGCCGTTGCCGGGGGCGTGCAGTCCTGCCCCGGCCGCGGCGTGACCATCAAACATTTTGCGTGCAACAATCAGGAACAGCTTCGCACCGAATCCAACAGCATCGTAAGCGAGCGCGCCCTGCGTGAAATTTACCTGCGCGGTTTCGAGATTGCCGTTAAAGCTGCCCAGCCCATGGCCATCATGACCGGCTACAACCTTGTAAACGGCGTCCATGCGGCAAACAGCCGTGCCCTGTGCACCCACATCGCGCGGGAGGAATGGCGCTTCAGCGGCCTGTTCATGACCGATTGGGACTCTACCTCCAGCCTGCGCTGCACCCCCGAGGGCTGCATCCTTGCGGGCAATGACCTTATGATGCCCGGCAGCCGCCGTGAGTGCGCGGCCCTTGCCAGCGCCCTGGAATCCGGCGCGCTTTCCCGTGCCGCGCTGCGCCGGTGCGCCGCCAATGTGATTTGCGCCGCACTGTGTTCGGGCGCTGCACCGGGCGGTTCCCGCCATGCGCATGGCCCCGCCGGGCAATGACCGGCGGTTCAGGGCCTTCCATTTTATTTCAAAAAGTCCGGGGCTGGCATTTCACACCTTGCCGGCCCCGGTTTTTATTTTCAAAGGCCCCTCCCCCTTCCCCCTTGTTTTTCCGGCGGGCCGCCGCTAAACATCGATCTTGCAGGCCGAAACAATCTCCCCCACGGCGTAGCTGCCCATCAGCGCGCCCCCGGCTGTTCGGGTATAGGGCAGCACCCGCTCCAAAAGCTCGGGCGGGGCCTCGCCTCCCTCCACCCATGCCTGCACACGGGTGCAGGCGGTTTCCATGCGGGCGCAAACGGCGCCCATGCGCCCGTCGATCACCTCAAAGCCAAAGGGCTTGTTGGTGCTGTTCCACAGCTCCCTCCAGGTCGCGCGCAGCCGCTTGGCCCGGGCTTCGGCCTCCCGCAGCCGCTCGGTCATTCGCTGCGCCGTTTGCTTATCCCCTCCGCGCACCGCGGGGCCGATCCTTTCATGCCACTCGCATTTGCATGCCAAAACCCCCGCCAGCTGCCGGTAGAACTCAAAAAGCGGTTTGTATGTTTCGCTCGCCTGGGCATACGCGGCATACTCCCTTTCCAGGGCCGCAAAATGCTCCCCCATGGCGATGCCCTGGGTATCGCCTTCGTAAAGCTGCACCAGCGGGTCCTGGTAGAGCATAAATTTTACCGTGTTTACCGGCCGCATGGGGCCGCTGCGCATCCCCGGCGCCGTGTTGAACGCGCTCAGCCGCAGGAACGCCCGGGCGTCTGCTCCGCAGCACACCTCAAAACGCCGCGCAAGGCGTGTTGCGTCGTAATTCCCGCCATAATTGAACTCGGCATAGAGCTGCATTCCAAGCAGCGCCGTTTGCAGGTTGGCCTCCGCGCCATTATCGCCCCATGCCGTTGCCAGCACCAGCGGAACGCCCGCCTCTTTTGCGGCCTCCAGGCCGGGCACGGCACAGGCAAGCGTTTTGTCGTAATCGGCGGCCGGGCCGGCCCAGGTCCATATTCCCCCGGCAAAGGCTGTGGGCGCCCCCAGCGCCCGGTGCTTTTTGAACATCTGCGCATAGTCGGCCTTGTCCTCGTGGAAATAATCCCAATACACCAGCGTTACGCCTTTTACCACCGCGTCCATGCTCTTTTGCGAGGGCATTCCGCTGTCATAATAGTCACCCGTGGGCGAATCGGGGCGGAAATACATGTCGCTCCACATCATGGCATTCAGCCCCAGCCGGTCGGTGATCGCTTTGACCCGCTCAAGATGGCGGCGGATGATCGCGTGCGGGTCCTCGTACCCAAAGCGGGCGAGATGCGTGCCAAGGCCAACGCCGTCGGCCTCGTCCATGCCAATGTGGATGCGTCTGGAGTGGTAAGGGGCCGCTGCCGCGGCAATGGCTTTTTCCAAAAAGGCATAGGTGTGCTCATCGTCGGCCAGAATGACCTCTTCGTTCTCTTTCAGATGCGCCAGCGCGGGCCAGTGCAGCGCCCGGTTCAGGTGGCCCAGGGTCTGAATGCAGGGGCACAGCTCTATGCCCAGCGCAGCGGCATAATCGTCCAGCTCCTTCAGCTCGGCAATGGAATAGCGGCCGCGCATCCAGCCAAAATACGGCTGCTCCGGGATCTCGTAGGTATCCTCGGTGTACATCATACCCAGATCCATGCCCATCAGCGCCATTCTTTCCAGCATCGTCTTAAGGCTCTCCGGGCGCAGCACCGCATTGCGCGAAACATCCAGCATCATGCCAAGCGTTTCAAAGCAGGGCTTTTCTTCCACGCGGAACTCCGTTTCGTTCCAGCGCTCGCACAAAATGGAAAATGCACGGTACAGCTGCACCGGTTTTTCCCAGCGCAAAAAAATGCCCTGTGCCGATTTTTTTACCAAAAGCCCGTTTTCCCCCTGTTCAATCTGCACCCGCTCGCCCCGCTCCGTGCGCACAAAGCCCAAATGCCTTGCCACGGCCTCAAACGCCTCACCGAACCTGGGCGGCAACGCGCCGCAGGGAAAAATACTTTTCTCCTGTTGCATAAACATTTCTCCTGTCACTGTGTATTTGTCCGCTTTTTCTCAGCGTTTTTATAAACGGCGTTCCACGCCCTGGCGCCGCCCATGGCTCCCGCCAGGGTGTCAATGTTCATTGCAAGGCCGTTTTCGGTGCGCCGGATGCTCCACCGCAAAAGATGCGGGGTGTTTCGGGTGCGGCATTCCAGCACCCAAGCGCCCTTTTCCCGGTGGCACGCCACCGCCATTTCCAGCAGGGTGTTTTCGTGGCGCGGCATCTGCCGGAACAAAAGCGGGCGGAATTCCTTTGCCCAAAACCGGTTCTCTGTCCACCCGCCCTCCCGGGCCTCAATGGTCTGAAAGCGCTGTGCGTCGCAGATGAAAAGCTGCCACGCGTCGCTTTGCGCCCTAAGCCGCACCCAAGAAAAGCCCATGGGGTTTTCCTCGCAGCGCAGCCAGCCGCTGTCCCATGCTTCTCCCTGATCGCCGCGCTGCGGAAGGTACTCCAGGGGCAGGCCGCCGCCCCGCCCCACCGTCTTATATTCCTCCAGCAGGGCCCACACGGCGTTTAGCTCGGCGCTCATGTCGCCGCTTTCTGCCATAAGGCAAACCACCGTTTCCCGCTCGGGCAAAACAGCGCACAGCTGGCCGAACGCACCATCCGCGCGGTAGCCACCGGCACTGTTTTGCCAAAAGTGAAAGCCATAGCCCGCACACCAGTCCGGCGTGCCGTTGTCCGGGGTCCCGGTCTGCCGGGCAGTTGCCATCTCCACCCACTCTTCCGAGAGCAGGCGCCGGCCTTGCCACATCCCTTTTTGGCAATACAGCAGGCCCAGCTTTGCCACATCGTCGCAGGAGGCTTTAAGGCCTGTTCCGCCCTGGCAGCTGCCGTCGGCACAGCCCTCCCACCAGATATTGCCGATCTCCATGTGGCAAAACAGTTCCTGTGCCAGCAGTTCGGCCGCCGTCCGCCCCGTGGCGCGGCGCACAAGCTCTGCCAGCACACAGCTCGCACCGGTGCTGTAAACAAACCGTTCCCCCGGCTCGTACGCCAGGTCCGTTTCAAAGAAGGCCCGCACCGGATCCTGCGCATGCGCCATACCGGCCATGGGGCATGCCGCGTGCCCGGTGGTCATGGTAAGCAGATGCCGTACCCGCACCCGCCGCCAGCGCTCATCGTACTGGCAGGCAACATGCTGCGGGAAATAGCGGCTCAGAAGGTCCTCGGGGTCAACAAGGCCCCTGTCGTACGCAAGCCCCACCGCCGTTGCGGTAAAGCTTTTGCTCAACGAATAAGCCTCTCTTTTGTCCCCGCAGCGATAGGGCTCAACGCCCCAGCGCACAAGGCAGTTTCCCCTTTCAAAAATTTCCATGGCGTGCAGC
Organism: Allofournierella sp.; assembly: GCF_048388525.1. Classification (GTDB taxonomy): domain Bacteria; phylum Bacillota; class Clostridia; order Oscillospirales; family Ruminococcaceae; genus BQOK01. The sequence continues at coordinate 86,543 of NZ_DBGCTQ010000004.1, forward strand.
TGTGTCCGCCCCTCTTTTAAGCGGTTTACAAACCGCTCAAGTGCCACCGTGCTCACGCCCGGATCGATCCATCGTTCCATTTGCACCTGTCCTTTTTATTTTATTGGCGGCCCCCTGCGGGGCGTTTTGCCCCCGCCGCCGTTCTTTCCAGCGCCGTTTCTGCGTGTTCTCCCTCCCGAAAGCCGCGCTGTGCCTAGACCAAAAAGCCCCGCGTACGGCGAGGCTTTTTGAAAGCGTCTGTTCAGGAAAACTCATTTTATTTCAAACCCGAGGTTGTGGAAATGCCGCCCAGGATCTGCTTTTGCGCAAGAAAGAAAATAACCACAAGCGGCAGCGTAAACAGAGCGCTTGCCGCCATGAGCAGATCCCATTCGTTCTGCGTTCCGGTAAGGAACATCTGCAAACCGATCGACAGGGTGTATTTGCTGCTGTCCTGCAAAAACAGCAGGGGGCCGTTCAAATCGTTCCAGCAGCCCATAAAAATCAAAACGGTAATGGTTGTTAAAACCGGCTTGCACATGGGGTACACAATGGTGTACAAAATGCGCACCTCGCCCGCGCCGTCAATGCGGGCCGCCTCAATCACGCTGTTGGGCAGCCCTTTGATAAACTGGCGCATCAAATAGATGTAGTACGCCCAGCCGAAAAACGCCGGCAGGGTAAGGGGAATAAAGGTGTTTACCAGGCCCAATTTGCTCCATGTCGCAAACATGGGGATCTGGGTGACCTGCCAGGGGATCATCATGGTTGCCAGAATGATGGGGAAAATGTATTTGGGGCCTTTCCAGGGCACCTTGGTCAGGGAATAGGCGATCATGGGCGCCGCAAACAGTTCCCCCAGCACCGGTATCACCGAAACGATCAGGGTGTTCACAATGTAATCGTTCAGCGGCATGCGCTTGAAAATCTTTATAAAGTTTTCCCAGTGCACGGGATCGGGGATCCACTGCGGCGGATTCAGAAAAATCGCATTGGGAGATTTCAGGGCCGTGGTCACCATCCAGTAGAACGGCATAAAAAAGACAAATGCAAAAAACGCTAAAACAAGGTATGTAATTGCCTTTTTTGTGTTCTTGATCAATCGGGGAGAAAAAAGGCCGCATTTTTTTGTCTGCATCGATCCTGTCCCTCCTTTATTCCACATCATAGTTCACTCGTTTTTCCATCACGCGCAAAGCAAAGAAAGAAACGAGCATAACAATCACAAACAGGATCAAAGCCATTGCGCTGGCGTACCCCATCTTCAGGTAGCTGAAGCCCTGCTGATACAGGTACAGCGAATAGAACAGCATGGAATTGCGGGGGCCGCCCGGTGTGAGCACATTCGACTGCGAAACGCTGCCGAACACAAACGCCTGCGTAAAATATTGAAACGAGCTGATCAGCCCCATGATGGTGGTAAACTGAATGGTCGGCGAAATATAGGGAATTGTGATCTTCCAAAACTTTGTCCACCCGTTGGCTCCGTCCAGATCCGCCGCCTCGTAAAAGGTGTCGGGAACGCTTTGCAGCGCCGCCAAAAAAATAATCATCGTGCCGCCGCAGCGCCACATATCCATCATAATCAGCGACAGCTTGGTAAACCGCGGGTCGCTCAGCCATGCGGGGCCCTCAATGCCAATCGCGTGCAGCGCAACGTTCAAAATACCGTATTCCGGGTTCAAAACCCACATGAACAACATCGCGCTGGCCACAATTGGCACAACGGTGGGCAAATAGAACATGGTGCGGAAAATGGGCAGCCCTTTCACCTTTTGATGCAAAAGCAGCGCCAGGCCCAGCGAAGCCGCAAGGGTCAGCGGCAGGCCGATCACCGTGATGTATGCCGTGTTCAGCAGGGATTTCCAGATCAGCTTATCTCCAAAAAGCTCCTTGTAGTTTTCCAGGCCGATCCATTTGGGTGCGGTGAAAACGCTGTAATCCGTAAAGCTGTAATAAATTGCCGAGCAGATCGGGAAAACGTTAAACACAAGAAAGCCGATCAGCCAGGGGGAAACGAACAGCATTCCAAGCCAGAAGAAACGGCGTTCCCGCTTGGTGGCCCTGGGTTTTATATGAGGTTTTTTTGCAGCCGACAGTTTCAAGGATAAAGCCTCCTTTTTGTGATGCGTGTTTTTCTTTTCGAGGCACATCTAAAACGCGCGCAGCCTTTTATTGATTTGCAATGCGTCGCGGCCCAAAACAGCCCGCTTGCCCTTTTTACAAATCAACAAAAACTGCGCCCGAACCCCTTGTGGAAACAGCAGGGGCCGACTGGAAATTTGCCGGCCCCTGCGATCACGCTCCACGTTCAAAACAGCATTCTTACTTTATAACGGCTTCTACTTGCTCCTGAATATTTTTTGCCGCGTCCTCAACGCTCACATTGCCCATCATGGCCTCGGTCATCTCAGCGCTGATAATGTTCAGGTATTCGCCGATGTAGCTCAGCATGGGGAAGTGCGTCAGGTTATCGTTCAGCAAGGTTTTGGCATTCTGCTTGGTGTAATCGCCCACATCCAGGTTGTCGATCAGGTGGTTCAGCGCGCTCCTGCGGGGCATAAAATTGCCGTTGTTGTGCTCGCCTTCCGCCATGTACTTCATGTTCTCTTCACCGGTCAGGGAAGCCAGCACCTTCCAGGTGGCCTCGGCGTTTTTGGTGCGGGCGTTCACTTCCCACACGCCGCAGGTCAGCATCTGCGCGCCCTTGCCGTCCGCCGGGTAGGGCATGGGGGCCATTGCCCAGTCGATGCCCTTGCCGTTTTCCACCATTGCCGCCAGGCCCGAGTCAGGCAGCCAGCGCATTGCAACCTTGTCTTTAAACAGGGGATCTTCGGAGGTGCCGCCCGCGCCGAAGGAATCCACAAAGCGGCGGACCTTTTCATAGCCGAACTCATCAAAAATGGCGCGCTGGAACTCGTAAGCCGCCAGTTGGCGCTCGTTCACAAAGTCCGGCTTGTCACCGTCCACCCAAGTGCCGCCGAACGCCGCGGGCCACAGAATGGTGTCCAGCCAGTAATAGTCCGGCACAAGGCCCATCTGAACGATGTTGCCCTTGTCGTCAAGCTTGGTGCAGTCGATCGCGCACTGCAGCAGCTCATCGGTATCCTTCGGGAAGTGATCCCAGCCATTCTCCGCCAACAGGTCGGGGCGATACACCATAAAGGTGGTGCTCATGCTGTAGGGCACAGAGAAAATCTTGTCGTTGTAGGTGCACAGGCCCCAGCAGGCGTCCACAAAGTCGCCTTTGTTCCACTCCTCATCGCTGTTCACAAACTCAGTCAGGTCGTACAGCGCGCCCTTATCCGACCAGGTAGCCGCGTTGTTCCAGTAGTTCATAAAGATATCGGGGGTGCTGCCGGAAGCAATGGTTGTCAGGATAACCTCAGGCGATTTTGCGCCCGCAACCTCCACGGTAATGTTGTCGGTGTTTTCCGCATTGAACTTTTCCGCCCAGCGCAGCAGCCGCTGGTGCTCGCTGGTTTCCTCGGTGTCTTCGGGCTTCAAGTGCCACACGGTAACGGTAATGGGGTCTTTCGTGCCCCCCTGCTCCCCGCTTGTTCCCGATGCGTTTGCCGGGGTACTGGAAGCGTTGTTTCCGCATGCGGCCATAGCCAGCGCCATGGCACAGGCAAGGATCATTGCCAGCAATTTTTTCATGATGTTTTCTCCTTTTCTATTTTTCAAGGCACAAGCTCCGGTCGGTGGCCAGCGCCTTAAATTCCACATGCCGCGTTGCACAAATCACGTGTTTGTATGGGTCGCGCGCCCCCTTGCTGCGGGGTGGCGGAACAGTCAACTGTTTTTTCGTTGTGCCGGGCCCAAGAATCACTATACAGGCTGTTTTGGCCAAATACAATCAACAAAATTTTCATTCCGGCAAGCAATTTTTTTGCGCCCGATTTCTCGGTTTTCACCATTTTTGCAGTGTCAAAGGCATTTTTTGCAGGCGCTTTTCAGGGCCTCCAACATACAAAAAAACCGGAGAACGGCCTTGCGGCAATTCTCCGGTTTTTAATCTCCCCGCCATCCGGGGCTGTCCTCTCCCGGCTGTGCGGGTCAGAACCCGCCTCTCACCACCACCTCGTCCAACCCGATCCAGCTCCAGCGGGCGGGCTGCTGAGCCCCGGCGGTTGGGTCGTTGGGGGCGAGCCCCCGCTCAAACACGGCTTTTACCGCATTGGCCCGAACCGCAGCGGGCAGCGCCAGCTCGTAATAACAACTGCTGTCCACGTCGCTCAGCGCCGTTTCAACGGCCTGTTCCTTTGTAACCTCGCCCGCCTTTGTCCAGTTTGCGCCGGCATCGGCAGAGTAGTAGTAAGTCACCTGTTCCGGTGCGGCAATGCCCCAGCTGGTGCGGTCCAAAAAATCAATGCCCAGCACATTCACCGTCACCAGGCTTTCAAACCTGGTTTCAACGGTGTAGGGGCCCGCTGCGGTATCGGCGTGCAGGCCAATGTAATCGGCCGCCCACTCGCCTGTTTGCATCCTGCCGTCTTTCAGCAGGGGATTCGCCTTGCTCTGAAGTTCTGCAAAGGCGGCCTCATTGCCCACCTTCTCGCTGCGCAGCGTCACAGTGCCCAGCGGCGCCAGGGCTTCCGGCGCTGCGGCGGGCGGGCTGCCCTCCAGCACAAGCTCGTCCGCCCCCATCCAGGTCAGCAGCTCGCCGGGCTGGTCTGCCGGCGCATAAGCAAACTCGGCCTTTACATACTGCGCCGTCACCGGCGTGGTGACCTGGAAAACCAGATCCGCCAATCCCTCGGCGGATTCGATCCTTGCCGCCTGCTCCCGCGCAATGGTGGCAAGCGGCTTCCAAACGCTTCCGTCTGCCGAGGTGCTGAACGCTACCTGCCCCGGCGCGCCGATGCCCCAGCTCAGTTCTTCCATCATCCTCAGTTCTATGTTTGTCAGGTTGCTCAGGCCGTTCAGGTCGGCAACAATGGAAACCCGCCCGCCCAGCTCGTTCTTATTCAGCTGCACACAGCCGCTGTTCCAATTGCCGGTCTGCCCGTCGGTAAGAAGCGAAAGATCCAACTGCTCCACCGTCCCCTGGTTCCAGATATGTTCCGCCGCCAGGGTGATTTTGCTGTTTTTGGCAAGGTTCCCGCCGGGCTCTTCCAGATTCGTTTCCCTGCCCTTGAAAAAATCGAACATTGCATCATAAACATAACGGGTGCCCGCTTTATTCCTGCATGTTTCGTAAATGCCGGAAGTGCTCGTATACCAGGCGATCAAGCTGTCATGCTGGTATTGCTTTTTATCCGCCTGCCCTTTCACAAGGTAATCGCGGAAGCTGGCGATGAATTGGTCCGAAATACCGCCAAGCTCCATTTCAACACCCAGGCCGTACTTCTTGCACAAATCCGCGCAGTCGTCCACCCGCTGGCCCGTGGCGTTTGCGTCGAACGCATAGTTGGGTTGCATAATCGCATAATCAAAGCCCAGGTTCTTCCACTCGCGGAAGCCGGGTGCCTGGTAAGAGGGAATCCAGTAAATTTTGCGGGCGGGCGCTAAACTGTGCACATACTCGGTAATGCTTTTAACGGAATCGGCCGCCAGGGGATCCACATCGTAGTCAATGCTCTCGTGGTGCCAGTAAAAGCCGTCCAGCCGCAGGTTCTGGTAGTTCTTTGCATTAAACCGTTCAATCACCGTATCAACATACCATTTAACCGCGGCCAAACGGTCTGCCCCGGCCTGCGCGTAAGAGTTTGTTTGCGATACCTCAAAGTTCAAAGACCGGGTGGTGCCGGGCAGCGCCCCAAAATCGTTTTGGCACAAAATAGGCGCCAGAATGGAGACCTTCACGCCAATTTTGTAGTTGGGGTCGTTTGTTGCAGCCTTCACGGCCGCCGCGGCCGCCTCCAAAGCGTCCAGGTTGCAGGGGTTCCCGTTTTCATCCTTAAAATCGAACAAAAAATCCAGCCACAGCTGCCATTCATTGATGCGGGCGCACATCTGCGCGGCATTGGGGTTCCCCACCATATCGGTGATCGAATACACCACATAGCGTCCGTCGGTGGGGTCTGCGGTGGTGGTATCCGGCAAAAGCAGATGGGGCAAAAAGGTAATGGACTCAAAGAACTTGTCCCGGATCGTTCCCTGTTCATCCAGATAGGCCACGACCGGCAAAATCTGTTCTTCCGTTTTGTGTGTTGTGATAAAGGGCCCGCCCGCTTCCGTCTGCTGGTAGCCCGCATACACCAGGCTCTCGTGCTGAATGCCGCCGGAAAGCGCGGGCGTGGGGTAAGCGTTCACTTTTTCATACTCACTGCCGGGCGCGTCGGGCAGCGGGGCGGCGTCAGCAGCCGGTTGCTCCAGGCCGTTCACCCTCATTTCGTCCATAAAGGCCCAGGTTCCGGTCAGCTCAAAGGCCACCTTAACATAGCGGGCGTTGTAGTTGATTCCCGTAAGGGTAAAATCAAAATTGACCAAAGAGTTTTGGTCGTCGCCCCCGGTGTGTTCGGGGGTTTCGTCCCGGGCCGCGTCAAATCGGCTCACACGGCCCACACGGTTAAAATTCATCCCGTCAGCGGACAGATAGTAGGTAAACACAGCCGGCGCCGAAATGCCGTACATGGGGTGCTCCTGCACATGCATCGATATCTCTTGGATGTTCCGCTCCGCGCCCAGGTCCAAAATAATACCGCGGTCAATGTTGCGGTACGCTTCGTAATACTTCGAGCGCTCTCCCGTGCCGTTCCAATTGCCGTCCAGGATCGCGCCGTTGCCGTATACCCCGTCCGTCAAACGGCAAAGAATAGCTTGCTCTTTATCCCGGATGGATATATCGTTGGTCGCCGGGTCATAATCGGTGCCGGGGCCCTCCATGGTCAGGGTAAAGCGGTCCACCCCGGCTGCCAGGTTTACAAGCGCCTGGCCCGGCTGCGGCGCGGTCAGGGCCTCCGGGGCTCGGCTTTTGCCCTGGGGGGCGGGCGCGGCGGCGCAGGCGCCTTGATCTGTTTGCGCAACGGTGGGCGCGCACGCCCCCCTCTCCCCGCCGTCGTTTTCCAGGGCAAAAACGCCGTAAGGGCAAAGGCATGCCATTGTCAGGCAGCCTGCCAGGAGCATACTGATGATTCTTCGCATGGGTGGTGGTTCCTCCTTTTTTATTCTGTGCCTCCGATCATAGCACAGCATTTCGGCAATTGAAACAAACATTTTTTCCACTTGAAACAAAATACTGTGCAAAAATTGTGAGCCCGCTTTTTGGCGCAAACCCAAACGAAAAACTTCCTGTAAAAAACAAAAAGCTCCTCCAAAGAAATTTCCCTTTTCTTTGGAGAAGCCTTGGTCAGCATTCAGAAAAACGATCCAGCTCTATGCTTGCGCCGCCCGCCAGGCGGGAGGCCTCTGCCGCAAGCGCCATAATATGGCTGTCCACCGAAGCGTCCACATTGGTGAGCGCTTCGCCCTCCGGCTCCCCATCCCGGAACAGGCTGCAAACATATTTCATCATCTTTGCATCGCCGCCGCCATGGCCTGCAAAACGGTCGGTGATGGGGTCCAGGCCGATCGCGCGGTCCGGCTCGCCGAAACGCCGCAGCACCAGCGTGTTTGTGTCCATATTCCCTTCGATCTCCCCCACGGTGCCCATAATTTTAAGGGTGCGGTAGCACCGCCTTGTAAAAGCGCTCATGGTAAACACCGCGGTCGCGCCGCCCTCAAATTCCATGTTCACGGTTTGGTGATCCACCACATCGTTGTCGCAGTGGTAAACGCAGCGGCCATACGCGCCCGTGCGCAGCGCCTGGTAAAGCTTTTCCGCGGTTGGGTCGGCGCACAGCGCCGTAAGCGGCCACTCCCGGTTGCCGCACCCATAGCCGCTCTTTTCGTTGTGCAGGTAGATCTTCTCCGCGTCATAGGGGCAGCTGTCTTTTGCCTTACAGCCGTCCAGGCAGCGCTTTGCGGCGCCCCTGGGGGCATTTTCCCGTTTAAACCAGTCCAGGCCACCGTAAGACGAAACCCGTTTGCAGGGCGCGCCCACAAGCCAGCGGAGAATATCCATGTCGTGGCAGCTTTTTGCAAGGATCATGGGGCTGGCCGCATCGGTGCGGCGCCAGTTGCCCCGCACATAGCTGTGCGCGTAGTGCCAGTAGGCAACATTCTCGGCCGCCTCAATCGCCTCAATGCGGCCAATGGAGCCCCCGGCAAGCAGCTGTTTAACGGTTCCGTAAAACTGCGTATAGCGCAGCACATGGCACACAATAACGGCCCGGTTGGTTTCATGCGCTTTTTCGCGCAGGGCAATGCATTCCCTCAGGCTGGGCGAAATGGGCTTTTCAAGAACCAGATGGTATCCCTTTTCCATGGCGGGAATGGCCTGTTCCACATGCTGGCGATCCTGGGTGGCAACAATCAGCACATCCGCCAGCCTGGGCTGCTGCAAAAGCGCCTCTGCCGTTTCGTAACAGCGCATGGCCGGCACCCCATACTCCTGCTGTGCAATCGCCCGGCGCGCCGGGTCAGGGTCCGCCACCGCAACAATGCTCATTTCGTCGGGGTGTGTTTTTTGATAACTGGAATACGCTTCCATTCCACGGATGCCAAAACCGCAGACGGCAAAGGTAACGGGACGTTTCATTCCGTTCTCCTCCCTTTCTGAAAAACAGATTTTTTGTATGCTCCGTCCAATCCTGGAACAGGGGGGCGGCTTGAACTGGGAGCCTTTGCCCATTATCCACCAAGCCTTTTTTGTTTTCAATATCTTTTTGGCAATTTGCCGCAAGCAATATTTTCACGGCCCGCACAGGGCAAAAAAATTGTTTTAATCCGCCTTTTTCCCGCTTTTCAACTTTAAAAAGGTTCCCGCGCAGGCCTTTTTTCCTGTTTGTGCATTGCTTTTTGTTCCTCTTGCCCTGTGCGCTGCGCCCATCGCGCCCATATATAACAAGCCTTGCATGCCTCGTTTTTTCTCAAACGCTTCCCTTTTTCGCAAACAGGTCGGGCCTGTCTTCCCCTTCCCATGCCTCCTCATCCCTGTCGCGCAGCGGCAGCACCGCCCAAACGCTGAACTGCTCGTCGGAATATTCGACCGCCATGTCCCCGCCGTATTTTTTGACCGCCCGCCGCACCAGCATCAACCCAAGGCCGTGCTCCTGTGCCTGTGGCTTGTCCGAAAGCAGCCTGCCGCCCCGCCGCTTTACCGGGCTCGCCTTGGTGTTGCCGCACCGCAGCCGCAGCGCCGCCCCGCCGTATTCCAAGCCGAACCGGATGCTCCGCCGTTTGCCCGCGGGCAGCTTTTCACAGGCCTCCACCGCGTTTTGAAGCAGGTTCATCAGCAGGCAGCACACATCCTCGTCTTCGCAGGGCAGCTGGGCGGGCAGGCCGCTCAGCTCGGTCTGCAGCTCGATCCCCCGTTTTTCGCACATGGCGGCAAAATCCGTAAGAACCGCGTTCACCAGCGGGTTGGCCGAAAGCGCCCGGGGCGGCGCCGTCTGCTCCAGCAGCTCCCGGAAAACACTCTCGCATTTTTCCGGCCTTCCGCTCTGCCGGTAATACTCAAGCAAAAACAGCTTGTGCCGCACCTCGTGCTGGAATTCGCGGGCCTTCTTCTGGCGCCGTGCCAGCTCGTTGTAATAGTTTTTTTGGCTGCGCAGCAGCCGGCGGGCGGCCTTTTCCCGCTCGGCCGCCTCGATCCCCTCGTGGAACCTGCGCACCCCGTGCGCGCACAGCACCGCCGTCAGGGTCAGCAGCAGCAAAAAACTGCACAGCGAAAACGGGTCCGGCAGCCGCGCGCCTCTGTACGGCCCCCCCAGCCGCTGCGCCGCAAGCGCGCAGCCCAGGCCGGTAAAGGCTGCCGCCAAAGGCAGCGTGAACGGCCGGCCCCTGTAAGCCGAAAGCACAGTGGCCCCCGCAAGATAGATGCAAGCCGCCGGCAGATACAGCTCCAGCCCCTTTTCGCATATCCACAGCAGCCCCCGCGGCAGCGCCGCCCCCTGCAGCGCCGCCGCCCCCACCGGCAAAAGGCCGCTGTAGATCAGCCAGGGGGGTAGCTCGCCGCACAGCTCGCACAAAACGCCCGAGATCCATTGCAGTGCAAAAATCATCACATAGGGCGCCAGCCTTTGAGCCATCACGGCTGCCCCGCTCCCCGGCCACAATGCCAGCAGCACTCCGCCGCCCACCTGGGCCATACAGCCCGCACAGAACAGCCCAAAGGTCACCCCCAGCTCCGGCGCGCGCACCCGCACGCTCACCGCCGGCACCACCACCCCCAGCAGGCCCGCCACGCTGCAAATGGCAACGCACACCGCCAGCCGCGCGCTCAGCAGCGCGTGAACGGCGGCGGGCGTTCCCAGCGCGGGCGGCGCGGCGGTCCGGCCCCTTGGGTCCTTCCCGCCCCCGGTGTAGACCACAATCTCAATGCGGCCGGCCGCTTCAAACCGCACAGCCTGCCCCTCGGCCTGCGGCGGCTGGGCGGCCGGGCCGGCCGCGCCGTTGACCCACACCTCGCTCGCCGCCTCCCCGGGCAGTTCCAGCATATAGGCGGCCGGCTCTTCGCCCGCCCGCAGCACCAGGCGGTAGGTGCCCGCCCGGGTCGTTTCCTCCCGCTCCGGCAAAACAGCACGGGTGAAAAGCGCTTTTTCCTCGGCCCCTTTCTCCGGCGCAAAATCGGCCGGCGTCAGCCGCACGCCGGGGTAAAACTCCCACCCCTCGCACAAAAACACCACCCCGTTCTGCGCCAGCTGTTCCGGGCTCACCTCGTAGCCTCCCGGGGCGGCCGCGGGCCGGGGCAGCCGGTACCGGTTGTCCGCCCGGTCCAGCCAAAACCACCCGGCGGCGCAGGCCAGCGCCGCGCACAGCACCGCCGCCCAGGTTTTTCCTGCTTGTTCCACCCGCTTCCCCCTTTCCACGCGCGGCAATGTGGTATATGATAGGATCGTTCCTTGCCCGCATCTGCGTTCGTTTTTAACCTTAAATATTATAAAATAGCAGCGCTTAAAAAGCCGCAGGGAATGTTTTCCACTTGCATTGTCAGGGAGTGAACCACTGCTTGTACCGCATTGCGATTTGTGACGATGAGCCCGAGGCCCGGTCCGCGATCCGCGGTTTGGCACGGCAGATCCTGCTGGCCGAGGGCCAGGCCTGCGAGATCACCGAATACGCCGCCCCCGAAGCCCTGTTGCAGGCGCTGGGGCAGGGCTCCGGCCTGTGCGACCTCATCCTGTTGGACATCATGTTTCCCGGCCCCGGCCAGGACGGCCTGGCGTTTGCCCGCCGGCTGCGGGAGCTCAGGCTGGGGGTGAGCATCGTTTTGATCTCGGCCAGCCCGGACTACGTGCTGGAGGGCTATGGTGTACAGGCGGTACGGTATCTGTTAAAGCCTCTGGAGCCAGAAAAGCTGCGCGCCGCCCTTCTCTACGACCTTCACAACCACTTTCCCCACCGCGCCCTGACCCTGTTCACAAAAGGGGGGCAGGTCACTGTGCACCAGCAGGACATTCTTTACCTCGAGTCCCACGGGCACTCCACCTGTGTCCATCTGCTGGGCGGCCGGGTCATCCCGGTGGCGCAAAAGCTCTCGGCGCTGGAGATCCTGCTCGACAGCCGGCATTTTTGCAGCTGTCACAAGAGCTTCTGTGTGAACCTGAATCATGCCGCAAGCCTGCGGCGGTACAGCCTGACCCTGCGCGGCGGGGAGATGGTGCCGGTCAGCAAGGCCAAATTCTCCATGTTTCGCGGTGTGTTTATAAAATTTTCCTCGCTTTCCAGTTAGGGCCATTCACAGCTATAGATAAAAAGAGGAAGCCGCTTTGCGGCTTCCTCTTTTTTGATCCTGTCTGTTCCTGAATTTGCTGCTCTCCGGCCTAATTCTGCTGCGGCCCTTTTGGGCTGGCCGGCACGCTTCTATAATATAAAAAGCGGCCGCCAAAGCCGCCTCTGCGCCCCGCTGTGTCGTAAAGTAAGATACTTTACGACGGGCTCGGCACGTTATATTGCATTTTTATGATAGCATGCTTTTTCAGAAAAATCTACATTTTACAGTGTTTTTTTCACATCGGTGGAAAAACAGGCGGTAGAAACGCGGCCCATTTTTACAGATCAGGATTTTTCTGGAAATCAGTGACGCGGCGCGGGGGAAAGGAAGGATCATGTTTTTGCACACAAAAGAATCGGAATTTTCTCCACACGAAAGCTACCCTGCAAACAGCTACGGAGCGTGGCTTATTTATTGGATCGAGAATTTTCGCCAGCCGGGCGATGTGGTAAAAGAGTCGACCTATGTGAATTACCACTATCTTGCCCGCGCCTATATCCTGCCCCGCCTGGGGCGGCTTTCGCTGGATGCGCTGGGCCCGGAACAGCTTCAGGAATTTTTCTTTTTTTTGCGCCGGGCCGGGCGGCGGCAGCGCGAGGGCGGCATTTCGGTAAAGTTTTTACACGACATTTACAGCCTGGTGAACCTGTCGCTTCAGCAGGCGCTGATCTATGGGCGGGCGCGGTGCAACCCCTGCGCCCAGGTGGTGCTGCCCCCTTTAAAGGAAACGCACTCCCGCGTGCTGGACCTGGGCGAGCAATATCGCATCGAGGCCGCGCTGGCCCAGAACAGTGACCCCCGTGCCCTGGCCGTGTGGATCGCGCTGTACGCAGGGCTGCGGGTGGGCGAGGTGTCGGCCCTGACCTGGGGCAGCGTGGATCTGGAACGCCGCTGCCTGTGGGTGACCCAGACCATGATCCGCCTGCAGGTGCCGGGCAACACCGCCGGGGCCCCGAAAACAAAGGTCGTTGTGAGCGCCCCCAAAACCAAAACGGGCAAGCGGCGCATCCCTTTGCCCGAAACGCTGCGGGCGCTTTTGGCGGCCCGCCGAAAAACGCTTGCCCCCGCGCTGGCCCAGCCCGGGTGCTTTGTGGTCTGCCAGCGGAACGGCCGGTATTGGGAGCCCCGGGCGCTGGAACGGTATTTTGAAAAGGTGGCGGCGCAGGCCCAGGTGGAAAGCGCCCACTTCCACTGCCTGCGGCACACCTTCGCCACCCGGTCGTACGAGCTGGGCATGGATCTCAAGACCCTGAGCGAATTGCTGGGGCACGCCCGGCCGGAGACCACCCAAAAGCTTTATGTACACTCGCTGGACGAGCACAAGGCCGCCGCCATCCAGGTGCTGGACCACCTGCCCTGGCGCGAGCGGGGCGCAGTGCCCATCCCAGCCGCCATATAACTTCCCCGCGCCGGGCAGGCAAGCTGCCCGGCGCATTTTTTTGGGGCGTTTTGTCGTAAAGTATCTTACTTTACGACAAAACGGCGACGGGCTGTGTTAGGGCGCACCTGCTGGCGCAAATTTACTCAAGATCAAAGGAGACCGCAACATGTCGAGAGCCGTAAAAACCAGGCAGCGCCTCGCAGCTCCCCCGCAAAAGTTGTTCAACGCCATTGTGGCAGTGCTGGGTGCGGCGCTGACCGTCTTTTTCCTTCCCCTGCTGATCCTTAACACTATTATAGTCGTAAATTCCTATCTTCATCCCGACAAAGTGCCTGATGCGTTCGGTTTCAAGCCCTTTATCGTGCTTTCCGGCTCCATGGAGCCCAATATCATGACCGGCGACCTGGTTATCACCCGCGAGGTGGATCCCGCCGGCCTGCAGGTTGGCGACGTGATCGCGTTCCGCGAGGGGCAGTCGGTCATCACCCACCGCATCATCGAGACCCAGCAGGTCGACGGCCAGCGCCAGTTTGTGACCAAGGGCGACAACAACAACACGCAGGACAGCCGCCTTGTACCCTACAGCGCGGTCGAGGGCAAATACCTCATGCGCATCAGCAGCCTGGGCGATTTCGCCATGTTTTTACAGACCCCGGTGGGCCTGATCCTGTTCGTGGGCGTGCCCCTGATAGGGTTTATTATATACGATATCCTGCGCCGCAAATTCATCGACACCCTCGACACCCAGGAAAACGCCCGCCTTCGGGCCGAGCTGGAGGCCCTGCGCGCGGGCCATGGCTACACCCCCGCGCCTGCCGGTGTCCCCGCGGGCGCTCCCACAGGCGCATGGCCGCAGTCTCCTCAGCAGCAGGCGCAGCGCCCGGCCCCCGCGCCGCAGCCCCAGCGTGACCGCTCGGCCGAGCTGGAAGAGCTTTTGCGCCGCACCGGCGGCAGGCCGGCGGCCCAGCGGCCGGTGGCCCAACCTCCCCAAACAGCTCAGCGGCCCCAGCCACAAACCGCCCAAACGCCCCCGCGCCCCGCGGCC
>NZ_DBGCTQ010000005.1:0-3426 GCF_048388525.1 Allofournierella sp.
GAGACCACCCCCGAAGAGCGGCAGACCAGTTTTACAGCCATGATGAAGGTCGCTCTGGGCGCAGAGCCCTGAGCGGCGGAAAGGAGGCGAGCGGCCCATGACCAGGCAGGAGCTTATCAGCGCGGCGTTTGCCGCCCGTGAAAAGGCCTACACGCCCTATTCCCATTTTAAGGTGGGGGCGGCGCTGCTGGCAAAGGACGGCCGGGTGTTCACCGGCTGCAACATTGAGAACGCAACCTTCACCCCCACCAACTGCGCCGAGCGCACCGCCCTGTTCAAGGCGGTCAGCGAGGGCGTGACCGAATTTGCCATGATCGCGGTGGTGGGCAGCAGGGAGGGCGAGCGCAATACCCTTGTCACCTCGCCCTGCGGGGTGTGCCGACAGGCCCTCTACGAATTCTGCGGCCCGGAAATGCCGGTGCTCATGGCAAAAAGCGAGGACGACTTTGTGGAGATGACCCTGGGAGAGCTGCTGCCCCTGGGGTTCGGCCCCGCAAACCTTGGCTGAAAACAGCCCCGGACAGCGCGCCGCCGGCGCGCTGTTATTATTTTGTAAACAGGCGTTTTAGGGCGAAAAGGTTGAAACTTCGCCGAAAAAACGCTATACTTTCAGTGCAAGCCAAGGCTGTGTGTATGCCTTGGTTTCATGGAAACAGGGCCGGCCCTGTTTCTTTTTGCGAGAGCAAAAAGAAGGTCCGCTGCCGGCCCCGATAAAGAAAAAAGGAGAGTACAAGAATGAAAAAACTCATCGCTCTTGTTCTGGCCAGTGTGATGGCCCTGTCTCTGGTGGCTTGCGGCGGCGGCGCTTCCACGCCCGCCAGCACCCCTGCAAGCACCCCCGCATCCGCCCCGGCTTCGACCCCGGCCGATGACACCGCCACCGGCACCGATATCGCCTTTGTGACCGACGTGGGCAACATCGACGACCATTCCTTCAACCAGTACAGCTATGAGGGCGTGACCAAGTTCTGTGAGGCCAATGGCCTGAAGGCGAACTACTTCCGCCCCTCTGAGGACTCCGACGCCGCCCGCCTGGACGCGATGGACCAGGCCATTGCCGACGGCGCCAAGGTGGTCGTGATGGCCGGTTACCTGTTTGCCGCTTCGCTGGAGCAGGCCCAGGCCAAATACCCCGACGTGCAGTTCCTGGCGCTGGACGTGAGCACCGGCGACCTGGCTGACCCCGCCCCCAACACCGCTCTGGTGACCTACAAGGAAGAGCAGTGCGGCTACCTGGCCGGCTACGCCGCCGTGGTGGACGGCTACACCGAGCTGGGCTTTTTGGGCGGCATGGCCGTGCCCGCCGTGGTGCGCTACGGCCAGGGCTTTGTGCAGGGCGCTGACGCCGCCGCCAAAGAGCTGGGCGTGACCGTGAACATGAAGTACTGGTACTCCGGCTCGTTTGCCGCCAACGACGACATCAAGGCCAAGATGGACGGCTGGTACGCCGACGGCACCCAGGTGGTGTTCGCCTGCGGCGGCGGCATTTACAGCTCGGCTGTGGACGCTGCCAGCGCCAACAACGGCAAGGTGATCGGCGTGGACGTGGACCAGAGCGGTGACAGCGAGCTGATCATTACCAGCGCCACCAAGGGCCTTTCGAACTCTGTGCAGCTGGCCCTGACCGACTGCCAGGCCAACGGCTGGAAGTGGAGCGAGACCTACGCCGGCAAGGAGACCAAGCTGGGCGCGGCGGAGAATGCCGTTGACCTGCCCATGGCCACCAGCCGCTTTACCACCTTTACCCAGGAGCAGTACGACACCCTGTTCAAGGGCCTGGTGGACGGCACCCTGGTGGTGGACAACAACAGCGATGCTGACAAGCATTTCGCCACCACCACCATCACCGTGGATTACCAGGAGTAATTGCTTTAGCATACGGCATCCCGGCGGCGCCCGCTTTTTGCGGGCGCCGCTTTTTGCGCCTGTTCCAAAGGCAGAAGGAGGTGAAAAGCGCCGCCGGCACAGGCGCGGCTTTTTCACCGCAATGGGTGCCTACCACAAAACGCCCCGGGTTGCAACCCGGGGCGTTTTGTGGTAAAATACAAACTATGCTATAAAGGGGGAGTGGGCGCGTGGCAGACCGGGACAGCCCGGCAGAGCTGTGTTTTGCCGTTGCTCCGGAGGCGGATGGCTGGGCCTTGCGGGACTTTTTGCGCGCTGCCGGCGTGTCCGCGACCCTGGTCAAGGCGGTAAAAAAGCAAGGAGGCTTTTGGGTGGGCGATACGCCCTTGCGCACCTGCGATGTGGTGCGGGCGGGGCAGAGCGTCCGTTTTTACCTGCCGCCGGAGCCGCCCACCAGCGTGCAGCCCCAGGCGATTCCGCTGGCAATCGCCTACGAGAGCAGGCATGTGCTGGTGCTGGAAAAGCCCGCCGGCATGGCGGTGCATCCCACCCTGAATTATCACAGCGGAACCCTGGCCAACGCCTACATGGGGCTTTTGCAGGCCCGCGGCGAAGCGGGGGTGTTCCGGCCTGTAAACCGCATTGATAAGGATACCTCCGGCCTTGTGCTCTGCGCCAAAAACGCGTGGGCGGCGGCGCTGCTGGCCGGCAGCGCCCGCAAGGTGTACCGGGCGATTTTAGAGGGGGAGCCCAGCCCTGAACAAGGGCGGATCGAGGCCCCGATTGCCCGTGCGCCGGGCAGCATTATTCTGCGGCGTGTTTGGCCCGGGGGAAAGCCCAGCTGCACCGAGTACGCGGCCGAGCGGCGGGCCGGGGAGTATACGCTGGTGCGCGCGGCGCCCATTACCGGGCGCACCCACCAGCTGCGTGTGCACTTTGCCCACATCGGCTGCCCTTTGGCGGGGGACGAGCTGTATGGCGGCAGCCGCGCGGGGATCGCCCGCCAGGCGTTGCACTGCGCCGAGATCTCGTTTGCCGAGCCGGGCAGCACAGAGCGGAAAACCGTGACTTCGCCCCTTCCGCCGGACATGGCGGCGCTGCTGGAAAGTGTGAAAGAGCGTTGAAAACCTTGTGAAAAAACCTTCCAGTTGCTTGCCTTGCGGCAGGGCGGGCTTATAATGGAAGTTGGACAAAACGTAGAAGGGAGGGCGGACAAGCTGCCGATCCAGGAAAAAGAACAAGTGAACGAGCGGCAGGCCCAGGCAGAAAGCCGGGCCTCCGGGCCGGAACAGGGGCCGAGCCGCTCGGCGGCGCTGGGCCGCAGGCTTTTGCAAAGGCTGGACCCCCTGGTGCGCTGGGCCAAGCAAAAGCCCCAGACTGCAGCGGCGGGGGAATTTTTATACAACGTGGGCTTTTGGGGCGAGTACAGCGCGCTGCGTTTTGCGCGCATGGTGCGCGCCGACACAAAAAACCTGGGCGCACGGCTTCTTTCAGTACTTAAAAAGACGGGAAGCTACCTGGGGGGCGCGCTGCTCACGGGCTGGCGCGAACTCACCGCCCCCTTTACCCGGTTTTGGAGCG
>NZ_DBGCTQ010000006.1:0-37832 GCF_048388525.1 Allofournierella sp.
TAATTTCTATCCACGCATCCCGTGAGGGATGCGACTGGCTCGTTTTTCATGCTGTTTTGAGGTGCGTTTTATTTCTATCCACGCATCCCGTGAGGGATGCGACGCAAAAGTATTGGGCCGAATACGACGTCGAGCAGATTTCTATCCACGCATCCCGTGAGGGATGCGACTTTATGGACGCCATGCTCGACGCCCTTTTCGAGATTTCTATCCACGCATCCCGTGAGGGATGCGACGCTGTGCGCCGTACTCGCCCATGTTGTAGGCCATATTTCTATCCACGCATCCCGTGAGGGATGCGACGACGGCCGAGATAGCTCCGCTCGTGATTTTGCAATTTCTATCCACGCATCCCGTGAGGGATGCGACTCGAGCAGTTGAAAAAGCAGGCGCAGCCCATCGTAATTTCTATCCACGCATCCCGTGAGGGATGCGACTGTACGGAAACTCCGGCCGCTCGGTGATGTCTCGATTTCTATCCACGCATCCCGTGAGGGATGCGACGCTTTATCGGGGCTCAAGACCCGGACGGAGGCCATTTCTATCCACGCATCCCGTGAGGGATGCGACGACCTCGCCGCCGAGAAGCCGTGGCTCGAGAAAATTTCTATCCACGCATCCCGTGAGGGATGCGACGAATCAGCCGCGGCGCCTAAAGAGAATACGAGAATTTCTATCCACGCATCCCGTGAGGGATGCGACACCCTGAGCGTCCTCCAATGAACGTGCCCCATCAATGATTTCTATCCACGCATCCCGTGAGGGATGCGACCTGACAATAGAGGCAAGCACCCTAGGCCAATAAGTATTTCTATCCACGCATCCCGTGAGGGATGCGACGGTGAATGTACAAAAATAGCTGAAGCGGTTGCAATTTCTATCCACGCATCCCGTGAGGGATGCGACCGAATCGCCCCCGACAGAGATCGAAAAGCCGGGAATTTCTATCCACGCATCCCGTGAGGGATGCGACGGCCCTTCCCTATCCAGTTACTAAAATCCTTGGTATTTCTATCCACGCATCCCGTGAGGGATGCGACGGCAAAATGCGACAAAACTATCTCTTGATTATGTTGCATTTTGCTGAATATTAAAAAATTGTGAGCAGATTTTCCGTTTTAAGAGTAATTGCATATCCAAAAGATTGCAAAAAACGCACAATTTAATGAATGCATAGGTGCGAAGCTACCGGAAAATCGTGATCACTTGTACTTCGCGCGTGAAATTGCTTAGAACTTCTTCCAAAAGGATGAAGCTTATTAGAACTAGGCGGTGCGAAGTTCTTTGGCGAGTTAAAAATTATGGAACCTCCTGCTTTTTGCATATAAGACCGAAAGACTTTGAGCTGGAAGAAGGCAGTGAGAACTGTATCGGACGGTTTAAAGATACTGCATATTACTTTGCTGATTCAACGCAGATGATCAGGCATAGACACAGCTTATTATTGCCATAGGGAAAGGAGGGAAAGCGGACTTGACGATGCTCACTTATTTCCATAAAAACGGTGGATATTCGTCCAGATCGCCTCGCAAATACCGGGCCAGCAGCAAGGCTTGAAGATAAGGCACCAAGCCCCAGGGGATTTTTTCGTTCAGATAAGGATGCTTGATCATTTCTTGTTTTCGTTGCTGCCAGTTTTTGAGCAAGGTGCGGCGGGCCTCGTCACTCATCATCACGCAGCCGCTTTCACGAATCTCAAAATCGCTTTTGGAGAACATGCGGTTGTTGATCATGCTTAATACAAAACGGTCCCCCATACAGGGGCGCAGCTCCTCCATTAGATCCAATGCCAGAGAGGTTCGTCCCGGGCGATCCCGATGGAGGAAACCCACGTAAGAATCCAGCCCCACCGCTTCCAGTGCACTCGCACAGTCATGCGCAAGCAGGGTATAAGTAAATGAAAGCAGGGCATTTAATGGGTCGAGCGGGGGACGGCGGCTGCGGCAATGGAAATAGAAATCCTCTTTTCGGCTAAGGATCATGTCATCCAACACCCCGAAATAGGCAACAGCCCCCACACCTTCAAGCCCCCGCAAGGATTCCATGGACGTTTCGGCGGCAACACCCGGCAAAAGCTCTTTGAGCTTTTCGGAAGCGGCTTTGAGTTTTTCATCATCCACCCGCAAAGAGTGATCCCGCCGGGTGCGCTCGATGCTGCAGCGTGCATTATAGAGTTTTCCAAAAATCGATCCCCTGGCAATACGGCAACTCTGAGAGGGATCGTCCGCGACGCGATATTGGAGGCGGCGCAATAAAACATTGCCATTGCTCTCGCCACATACGCGGGCTAAAAATTTGCCGCGCGGAGTGCAGAAAGCCAAGGCAACTTCCCGCTCGGTGCAAGCTCCCATGAGAGCGGGGGATGCCCCAGCGTAAGAAAATGAAACGATCCCGGTCAGCGTGTGGAGCGGAAATCGGCCAATTGCGGTTTTGTCACGGTTGACTACAACATTCTCCCCATCCAGAGACAGGTAGGCGTCCTCGGAGGTGACAAACAGGGTGTTGAGCAGATGCCTCATGGCGTTTCCTCCCAGTGTTCACGAAGATAAACACTGACCGGACGGCTGCGCAGCAGCTGCGGCAGGCACAATTCTTTAAGAGAACAGGCATTACAGGACTTGGTCGGCTTGACTTTGGGCGTATACCCCTTGCGGTAGAGCTCATGCATTTGTTGTAAACAATCCCGCACATTTTGCCGCAGTTCCTGGGTGAAAACGACAGGTTCACGGTGCCGGAGCTCGCCGTAATAAAGGGCGCCTTGTGGAATCTCACAACAAAGCATTTCTTCCAAACAAAGGGCCTGCGCACAAAGCTGAAGAGTATCACCACTCTGCGGGTTAGGTTTGCCGCGCTTGTATTCGACTGGGAAGGGCTGCCAGAGCCCCTCACGCCCTGCCAAGGGGATACCCTGTGGGCTGCGTTGAAACTCAAGCACATCGCATTCACCTGAGACGCCGAGCGTACGAGAGAATACGTTCATTCCATGTGTAACGATGAGGTTACCCCTGCTGTCGGTGAGCTCTTTGTTATGAGCGCGTTCATGCAGCAACGCGCCGTCCACTGTGCGCAGGTTTTCGGCCCATTGGTGTTCGATGTGGATCAAAGCCCATCGCCTGCGGCAAAAGCGGAAATGCTGCAGCCCCGAGAGCTGCAGGAAGTCCTCCTCGTCATATTCCATCGATTACCTCGCAGGAGAGCCCTGGCAATTGTGCCAGCGTAATGCTGTAATCATCCACGGCAGAAGGGGCTTTCAAACCTTCCTTTAGCCGCACGCTGACCAGAGAATGCACCTTTGCGGAAGAATATTGCCCGCTGGGGCAATTATGCTGCCACCAATAAAGCTTATAGACCTGCATTGACCCTTCCGGCCGAGCAGAAGAGGCATCGTTTTCAAACAGAGTGCGCAAACATTCTTTGATGAGGGCGGCATCTTCGGCAGTGAAGCCGGTTTTTTGCGCCAGCTGCACGTTGATGGCCCCTTTGATTTTATACAGCCCAAAGCGCACCATGTGCTTTGAGCCCATGGTATCGGAAGAACGCTTTTCGGAAGGGTCGCCGTTGACGCTTTTGGTGATTTGGAGAGAATCGATTTCCACCGGAGAAATGCTGACCGCCTGATGAATGGATACCGGCCCGCGCACCCCCACCGATACACCATCACCGCCGGTGGCTTTAAAAGCAAACACCTGGCCAAAGCTGCGGACATCGAGCCATTTTTCGCAGGCCAGACGCGCGTATTCTTCCCGGTCTTTTATTTTGCCGAGCGTGGTGGAGGCGCGCTCGCTGAGGCTGCCGAAACCGTCGCTGCGCCGGTCATCGGACTGCACGAAGATATCGGCGCCCAAATCCTGCATACGGTTGCGGATCTTGCGCTTGATGCACACATCCGAAATCTGACCATAGCCGTTATAGTCGGTGCGGGGACGATTTCCATTGAGCGGATCGCCGTTGGAGTTGGCGCGCTCGACGCTGACCAGGACAACAAAATCGATCTTATTCTGCAGCAGGCTCATTGTTTTCTTCCTCCGTTTTGTTTTGATCTTTTTTCTTTGTGAGTTCAAACCGCTGGTGGTAGTAACCCAGCAGATAAATATCGTCCAGCTTACTGTCCAGAGCGGGGTCATCGGCTGACAGGGCGTCGACAATTTCCTGAACGATGCGCTTGTAATAATTGCGAAGCCCGGGGGCAAGGCTTTGATAGTAAGGGATGAGGGCCTTTTCCAGAATGCCCCACGCATACAGGGGACGCTCGGAGAAGACGGACTGCAGGCGGATGGCGTTGGGCTCGCGTTTTTCCTCGCGGGAATAGGTGCTGCGCTCGACCAGTTCGGCCACCGCCAACAGCCGCCCATATAGATAGCTTCGGGCGCGGTTTTCTTTGTCTAAACTCAAGGTGCATACCTCCTTTTCATGTTCGCCAAGTTCGTTTTGATATTTTCGAACCAGGGCGCAGGTAACTGCAAGCACCCGCTCCCGATTGCCGGGATTATAAGCCAGCGGTTGGTTTGCCCGATGGATCAGTGCCTGCACAATATCATAGGGGAGCTTTTGACAGTCCAGAATGCAGTGCAGCAGCCTTTGAACATGTTCGCGCAGAACCCGGTCATCGACCTCAATGAAATCGCTTCTTTGGGTGCCAAAGGCACAGCGCACAATTTCTTTGAGAGAGGGTGACCACATGCCCCGAAAACTGGTGTTCCACACGCAGCTGAGATACCATTTTTGCAGCCGCAGGAAAAAGTCGCTTGCCTTCAACTCGTTGTAATAGGTGACGGAAAGCCGCCCGGTCGTGGCGGCATCCAGAGCGGCGATAATAACATCATCGGATGCACTTAGCTTCAGTTGATACCCTTGCAGGGCGCTGAGAAGCTGCTGGCGATAATCCACAAAGGTGGCCTGTGGAGGCAGTTCGGAGTTCATGCCGAGAAAATCCAGCGAAGGAAGAGGATTCCCGCTCGGATTCCACCACACGAAGGTCCGCCCCCCCATCACGACTCCGTAATTGGCTACGAGCCAGCGCAGGGCGTTGTGCGCCTTTTGCGATGCGGTGTAGCCAACCGAACCCACTTGGCTGACATTGGCGAAGCGGCCGCGATAGGTGAAGCCGCTGCTGTCGTTCGAGGAGATGAGTTTGGCCCCAAAGTTGGCGGCCACCACCCCTTTGGGGTGACTTTGTGCGGGGATATCCAGTTCACCGCAGAGCACGCAGGGCTCTGCGGTATCCGGATCTTGCAGGCTGTGATAAAAAGCGATATAGGATTCAAAAAGAGAGGGATCCTGCCAACAGGCGGAGGGACCTGCTGCCGGAGAAAGGATCCGCCAACGCACCATACACTTTTCATAGCTGACCCCGTCGACCTTGCCATCTGCAAGGGACCCGTCCTCTTGCAGCGAAATGATGCCCGAGGCGGCCAAATCCGTGAGGATGGTGCCGCCCTGGACATAACGCAGCACAGCCTGTACCTTCGGGTGGGAATGCTCAGACTGTGCCCAGCGCCCCAGCAGACTGAGATAAGCATTACATTTATCGCTTCCCGGGGGCGAGAGGTATTCCAGCTGGTCAGACAGAGGATGAGGGCGAATGACGTTGCCGGTGCGGGAGGCCGAACCTTCGCTTACGGGAATAATGGTGCGGGCTTGCGCCTTGGAAACAGTCCTAGCCTCTTGGAAGGTGCCGTCTTGATGGATGGTGAGTTCGATTTGCGCTTTTTGAAGGATATGAGAGATGGGAGCGAGCGTTTCCCGCCCATCCACCGGAATCCCGGCCAGATGCGCCTGGCTTTCATAAGTACGCAAGGCGGCTTGAAGCAGCCCCATTATACCACCTCCTCTGGAAACTCACGATGCCCAATGAAGTTTTGGTGCCTGGCCCCGAAAGGCTTAACTGGCATCTGCCGCGATGGGCGGGCAATGGGGCAATCTTGTGGGGGGATAAAATCGATCTGCCCACAGCGCATCACCGGATACCAGTAACGTAGGGTCATGTGCCCTTGGGTTTCGGCGGAATAGGCTTCGTCGGCATAGGTGATGCCATGGGGCATAAGGCCAAAGGCCAGTTCAGGGATGTTTCCGTAATAGCTGGTCCCTTCCTGAAAGGCGCAGGGCGCAACATAGCCCTGGCATTCCCTTGTGCCCAAAAAGATATCGCGCCGGCCGCCCCGTTCGATCATGCGTTTGGCGATGTTGTGGTGCTTGTTCTCGTTGCGGTCCTCTGCAAGTTCTGGTCGGTTTTCGTTCCAGATAAAGTGAGCGCGCACCCGGTACCGGCAATCCTTGAGATAGGTATAATAGGACAGATCGTTTCCGCCGCTGTATTTGATGGGGCGAATGCCCTTGACCTCGGTTTGGATCGGGTTCATGACCCGCACCGCGTCGATCACCCAGATAAAGGTGGGCTTCCAATAGATCGAGGAGACAATCCCCTTCAGCGCCTCGTATGTGGGGATCTGCAGGGTGCATTTTTCCCCGCCCACCCGCATGACCGGATCGGAGAAAAGGGCATAGTCGCCCCAGACTTCAAATTCCACAATGTTTTTGTGTTCCATGTTACGCCTCCAAAAAAAGTTGATCGCCACCGCAAAGATCGATCCCGGTCTCTTCGTGGTAGAATTCAGGCAGAACTGCAAGGATCGCCCCCTCGCAAAGAGACCGCAGACCGTGTTGCTGCTGGAGTTGCTGCAATTGGTAGCCAAAAAGTGCGGCGCAGTAGGGCTTTGCCTGTTGAAGCAGCAGGCCGCGGTAATGAAGGTCGTGCCGGGCCCGCTCGGAAGCAAACGCCTCGATTATTCTCATCCCTTGTCCATAAGGGACAAGAACATCGACGGTTTGATCATCAAAAACCTGAAAGGCGTCGCCTGCAGTGCGAAAAGCCTGGCAAATGGTAGGGGGGACCGAATCCGGTTTCTTGCTGCGAAAAGTGCTGTTGTGTGAGAGCAATTCGTAGAGAGTGCTGTGGAACGCTGGAACGGTATAGTCTTGTGCATGAAGGGGCATAGCGCTGAATAAACGGCGATAATAGTACCGGATCGAGCATTCGGATTGGAGGGAGCCGCCAAAAGAACCAGGGTCGGCTGAAAAGCAGGAGAGCAATTCAGTGGTGGCGGTTTGGGCCGCCTCGATCTCCTGCAGAAAATCCAGCTTTTCACCCTGGAAGTTGATGATGCAGACCGGGCATAACCGCCCAAATTCGCCGTGGCGGTTACAACGCCCGGCGGCTTGAATGATGCTGTCCATTCCGGCATTGGCGCGCATCACACAGCCAAATGAAAGGTCTACGCCAGCTTCTACCAATTGGGTGGCTACACAGATCACCCGCTTTTTTGCACAGAGGCAGCGACCGATCTGCTGGAAAACATTGGATCTGTTGGCCATGCACATAGCGGTGGACAGATGGAAGACGCTGGCTTTTGTAACGCGCAGTTCCTGATACAGGGCCCGGGCCTGCTCCTTTTTATTGCAGATGATCAGAACACTTTCAAAAGAGGCAATTTGCTGAAGTGCAAAATCGGCCACTGCCGCGGCTGTGTAACCGCCTGGCCTGCGCCGGTCGAGGATCTCGGTGCGGAGGAAAGGCTTCCACAGCGCAGGGTCGTAAGGCACCAGATCGGGAAGGGGAGCGAGGGTGAGCGGATGTTCTGCCTCCTCTAAACAGGGCTGGGTGGCCGAACAGAGGATCACTGTGGCACCGCAGAACGTTGCCAGGAAATTAAGGGCAAGATCAAACAAAGAGAGCATATGCCGCGGAACGGATTGCACTTCATCCAATACGATCAAGCTATTGGCCAACGCGTTCATCCGGCGGATACATGAGGGGCTGCCGGAAAACAGCGTATTCAGGAACTGGACCAAGGTGGTGATGACCACAGGCGCGCGCCAATTTTCGGTCAGCAATTCGTTGGGGTCCAGCTCATCCGTGCTCGTTTTTAAGCGGAGAACATCAGAATGATGCTCCAAGATCAAGTCATCGCCCTGAAGGTAATTCCGAATAACCTGCGCATTTTGTTCCAACACACTGAGAAGCGGAATAATGAAAAACAGACGCCTGTTGTTGTGACTGGCGGCAAAAGCGAGGGAAGCCCGCAGGCTTGCAAGGGTTTTGCCGCTGCCAGTGGGCACACAGAGACGATAAATGCCAGCCTCTCGGGTGGAGAAAGCGCGGCATTGTTCTGAAATGGAAAAACGCGCCTGGTCAATTGCTTTTGCGCGGCCAAATTCGGAGAGCTTTTTTTCCATATAGAATAGCTCTTGCTGCCAGAGCGGACGCATCTCGCAGGGAGAAGGGGGAAATTCCATCGCATGCATGAACTCGGCAGTGTCTTGCCGGTCGGCATCGATCAGTGCCGAAAGGACCAGGCGGCTGAGAAGCGAGAGGTGGAACTGAAGCTCTTCGCGGGAATGGGAAACGCCTTTACACAGTGTGACGGCCTGCGTCAGCTCCCTTACAGACTTCTCAAAGAGCGTGTCCACCTGAGATGGTTCGGCACAAAGAGAAAAAAAGTGTTCCCTTGCTTCTGAATAGGAGATCCCCTGCTTTTCAACGCGATGGGTGAATCCGTTCTCTCCATTGGGATCCACACAATCAAACTGACCGTGATGGGAACCAACAACGAAAGCAAGAATTTCACATGCCATGTTGTGGTAAGGGTCACCATGCACGTCGAAGTAGCGCTCGAGCAGCAAGCGGACCCCGGCAAAGGTATGGTTAACACTGCCGCGGTGTACCTTTTCGCCCCGGGAAGCACGATCGAGATAATCGGAAAATGCCTGGCAAAACTTCCCCAAATCATGAACGAGGCCGACAAGCTGGCCGGTGTTGGCAAGCTTCAACGGTTCCAGGGTGGCACGGGTATAATGGGCCACGTTGTGACAGTGCGCTTGGACTGTTTGGACTTCTTCGATTTTTTCGTTCGATACCCGGATGTGAGCAGGAAACAGGTCGATAAAATCATCTCCCCTTAAACTGATAAAAAATAACCAATTTTAATACTAAATTAGTTTAAAATTTAGATATTTTAATGGTTTCCAATATAATAATATTGCTTTTTCAGACAAAAGTCAACAGTTGTGGGAGGTCCTTCCAGAGGATAGGTTTGAGAAGATATCATCTTTTTAGGGAAGCCAGTCCTTTTGAATCCTCTGCCAGTAAATACACTTCCAGATTGCCGCCCGATTATAGGGTAACTCAAATTGTAGCCCTGCTTCTCGCTGATTCAGCCTTTGTTGTCTCATCGCTTTGGCTGCCGATTGTTTAAATTAAGCTGCGCACCTTTTACCTTACTTGGCGCGCCTCTTGGCATAGCAATACACCCCTAAAGTTAGTTTCAGTATATCATACTGTCCTAACTTTAGGGGTGAAGTTCAGGCCTGCCGGTGTTCTTTATTGCACAGCAATAAGAACATTATTTAAGATGACAGGATTTCTCGTTATTGGGGAGGCAAATGAAGCATATGCCTCCCCAATATGCTTTACGACGCTGCGGCTGTTTTGGGTTTTACAGCTTGGGCGAGGGATCGAACTCCGGGTTGACGGCGTAGAAGTTCCGGGAATCCAGGTCGGACTTGATGAGCTCGAGGGCCTCGCCAAAGCGCTGGTAATGCACGATTTCGCGCTCGCGCAGAAAGCGGATGACCTGCAATACGTCCGGGTCGTCCACCAGGCGGATGATGTTGTCGTAGGTGGTGCGGGCCTTTTGCTCTGCTGCCATGTCCTCGCTCAGGTCGGTGATGGCGTCGCCCTTGCTGGCAAAGCACATGGAGGTGAAGGGCGCGCCGCTGGCGGCCTGGGGCCACACGCCGGTGGTGTGATCCACAAAATAGGCGTCCATGCCCTGGGCTTTGATCTCGCTGGCCGAGAGGCCCTTGGTGAGCTGGTACACCAGCGCGCTGACCATTTCCAGGTGGGCCAGCTCTTCGGTGCCGATGTCGGTCAAGAGGCCGGCGACGCGGCGGTCGGGCATGGAGTAGCGCTGGGAGAGATAGCGCATGCTGGCGCCCAGCTCGCCGTCCGGCCCGCCGTACTGCGTGATGATGACCTTGGCCGCCCGGGCGTCCGGGCAGGCGATCTTTACAGGGAATTGCAGACGCTTTTCATAACTCCACATGGCTCAATCCTCCTTTTCCCAGGGCCAGGGGCCTTCGGTCCAGTTCCAGTGGCCCGCGCCGCCCGCATCGTAAAAGTTTACCGGCCGGCCCTTTTGGGCCAACACATGCGCCAGTTCGCCGCGGTTTTTGCCCAGCGACGCATACATGGAAAGAGCCGCCTGCTCACAGGGGTGAGTGTCAAGAAACAGGCGGATGTCGTCCATGGCAAAGCTCAGTGCGCCCAGCTCGGTCTGGGCCTGGGCATAGGTCAAAAGCTTCATGAGCCCGATTCCTCCTTCCCGCAGAACGGCAGATCCAGTTCTTCAAATATGGTGCCATGCAGCCAGCCCTGGGCCGGCTCGTACAAATGGCGGAATACCTGCATGGGCAGGCTTGCAATTGCCAAAGGCAGCATAAGCGTTTCCCTCCTTTGTAATGTTGGGCGGGCGCTGTGCCCGCCAAGCCACTCTATGCAGCCGGGGGCTGCCGGGGTGCAGGGGCGGGCGGCGCGCCGCCCAGACCCAATGCCCTGTTCAAGCGGCCTTTTTGTGATATAATAAAGCGGTAACGCCACGGAAAAAGAGGAACCGCCCATGCGATCTGATTTACAGCCGAACACAAAAAAACAGTGGCTTGCCGCCTGCGCCTGCGCGCTGGCCGCGCTGGCCATGTGCGCGCTGCCCTTTTTGGGGCCCGGCCTTGTGGCCCGGCACGACAGCATTTTTGCTTGCCGTACCACGGTGGCGGCCTCGTGGTCTATGATGAGATGCCCCTTCTGCGCTGGGGCCTTTTTGTAGCCATAGGGGGCGAAGGAGCCGATGTGGAAGCCGTTTTCGCGGCGGCTGGTTAAGACGCTGCGAATGTTTTCAGAGAGATCTTCCAAATACCATTCGCTCACCAGGCCGTTGATCTGCCTGGCTTTTTTGTTGCCCTTGTTGGCACTGTCGGCGTTGGCGACAATGCTGACAAAGCGGATGCCCCACAGCGGAAACAAACCATGGATATACTTTTCCTCAAGTTCCAATTCACGGGTAAAGCGGGACTGGGTCTTGCAGAGAACGATGTCGGATTTTTTCTGCCGGGCGGCCTGCAGCAGGCGGTTGAAGGCGGGGCGGCTGCGGTCCGCGCCCGCATAGTCGTCGTCGCTGTAAACGCCGTACACCTGCCAGCCCTGTTCCATTGCATATTGCAGCAGCATTGTTTTTTGATTTTGGATGCTGCCCGAGTCGTCGGTGGAAAGCGGCTTGTTCCGGTCCTCTTCCGGCAGGCGGCAGTAGATCGCTATCCTTTGCGGGGACGCCGGACGGCCGGAGGGCATGCCGTGGGCGGCTTCGCCCATCATTGAGGACCTCGGGGGCATTCTGCACCGCCTTGTTCCAGCAGTTTGATCAGGTCGGCCCATTTTTGTGTGAACCGCTCGGTCAAAATGGTTTGTTCATCGCCGCAAAAACGCTTTTGCACAGAAGCGCAGCCATGGCCTGTGTGGGCATGAAAATTTCCCCCTTTCGCGCAATGGACAATATAGTTTATGAGCAGGGGCAAGGCCGTGATTGCTGCTTTGCTCTGCGCGAGGAGCTATTTGCGGCAAAAGAAGGCCGCGACGCTGCAAAAGCGTCGCGGCCTTCTTTTTTGAGTGACGGTCAGTGCCCTGCCACCATACAAGCCCGGAGGGCGCCGGCATCTGGCATGGCAGGGATGGCCCCCGGCTTTGTGGTGGTCAGGCTGCCGGCAGCATTGGCAAAGGCCAAAATATCGCCCCAGACCGCCGCGGAAAGCGCCCTCAGGCTGTCTGTATCCAGCCCCCTCACACGAAAAAGCAGCGCCCCCCAGAAGGCGTCGCCCGCGCCGGTGGTGTCGACGGCGGCAACGGGATAGGCGGGGCGGTGCACACTGGTGGTGGCGGTCTGCACAAAAGCGCCCCCGGCGCCCTGCGTTACCACCACCACCGCCGGGCCAAGGCCGCGCAGCCGGGCGGCGCCCACTTCCAGATCACTGGTGTCGGAGAGCAGCACAAGCTCTTCCTCCGAGACCTTCACCAGGTCGGCCAGACGCAGCGCGCTGCGCAGTTGAGCGGCGGCGGAGCTTGTATCCTGCCACAACAGCGGGCGATAGTTGGGATCATAGCTGACCAGCGCGCCTGCCTGCCGGGCCTGCTGCGCGGACCACAGGGTGGCGCGGCAGCAGGGCTCGTCGGTGAGGGAAACGCCACCAAAATGAAAAATGCGGCAGTCCCGAAGCAGGTCCGGCGGCACGTCTTGGCGGCGCAGCATGATATCGGCCCCTGGCTTGCGGTAAAAACTGAAGCTGCGGTCACCCGTAGTGCTGAGCTGCACGAAGGCCAGGGTGGTGGGGACCGTTTCGTCCACTGCGAGCCCCGAGAGATCAATGCCCGCCTCCTGCATGGTTTGGCGCAAAAAAGCGCCGAAGGCATCGCAGCCCACCTTGCCGATGAAGGCGGTGCGGGCGCCCAGCTTGGCGCACATTGCGAGCACGTTGGCGGGCGCGCCGCCGGGGTTGCGCGCAAACAGGGCCATGCCCAGTTCGCTTGTGCCGGCGGGGGTGAAATCGATAAGCGATTCTCCAAGGGCAACAACGTCGAACATTTTAAGGCTCCTCTCTTTTCAAACGCAGGGCCGCAGCGGCCAGCAGGTATAGCTCGCCGTTATCTGCCCCTGCTCTGTGCGAAGTGAGATGTAGGGAAGGCTTTTTTCGGGATAGATGAGGCTGCTCATGGAGGCGCAGCCTCTTTCCCCAAAAAGCTCCACGGAAATTGTGTCGCAAAAGATGCGCAGGAGAAGCTCACCGCCGGTTACTTTCAGCGGAGCTTTGCGGTTGCCGTTGCACTGGCCTCCGTCAGAATGAGTGCGGTCCAAAAAAAGTTCCCCCGCTTCCAGATCCAGCAGGATACGTGTATAACGTCCCTCTGCGATGCGCAGGTCAAGCAGGATGCGGCGGGCGGTGGCGCCATCCAAGAATAGGCGAAGCTCCAGCTCACAGCAATCGGGCGAGGGGCAGGGCAGGCGGACCTCATCTGCCGCAATGGGCCGCCGTTCCACACGGACCGGTGCAAGGCGCAGCCCGTTGAGTTCGGCCACAGGCGCCGCGGTGAGACGGCCTGCGGGATCGAGCTGCAGCTGGCGCGGTAGCGCCATGCAGCCGCACCAGCCCTGCTGGGCCGTTGGCCCGAAGCTCTTCCACCCGGGCATCCAATCCCAGCCATTCTGCCATGCCATGGCAATGCGGCGCCCACCCGGAGCGCCATAGGATTGCGCGGCGTAATATTCGCCGCCCCAATCCAGCACACCGTCCTGCTGGGGGGTGAAACGGGGCGTTTCAAAATCCATTTCGCCCACCCAATACACGGCGGTTTTGGCACCGCAGAACATGGGCGAGAAGGTGAGGACCCATTTATTGCCCAGGGGGAACAGATCCGGGCATTCCCACATGGTGCCGAAGCGGCCTTGCGACTGTGCAAAAACACCCAGGTAATCCCACTTCAGCAGATCGGCGGAGCGGTAGAGCAAGGCGCCGCCATCGCCGCCCTGACGGGCGCTTCCCCCCAACGCCGCGCCCAGCACCATGTACCAGAACCCGCCGTGGCGCAGCACCTTGGGGTCACGCAAGTCGCAGGGCACATTCGGCGGCAGCCCTGCGACGATGGGGTTATGCTCCGGCTTATCAAAATGGACGCCGTCCCGGCTGAGGGCCAGACATTGGGTGACGGGGTTTCGAGCGTGCGCATTGACCGCGGTGTAGACCAGCCCCAGCATGCCGCCCGGCAGCGGCACGGAACAGCCCGAAAAGCAGCCGCCCTGGGGATCATCGTCCAGCGCGCCGCTGGGGGCGAGGGCGAGGGGCAGATGCTGCCAATGGAGCAGATCCGGGCTTACCGCGTGCCCCCAGTGCATGGAGCCCCAGTGGGGTGCATAGGGGTTGTGCTGGTAAAACAGGTGGTGACGACCGTTATAATAAACGCAGCCGTTGGGATCGTTGGCCCAGCCTGCGGGAGGCATAAAGTGATAGCGCTGCCGCAGCGGGGAGGCGGCAGCCAGCGGTTCGAGCTTCGCACGGGCGGCATGGGCGTGGGCCAGCCGCCTGCGATGGGCTGTATGCGGCGAAGGATCCATAAAAACCTCCTTACAGCGGTGCGCCGCTGCACTGCAGAGAAGGTGCAGAGCGGCGCCAAGTAAAAATAAGGACCCGGCAACGACCTGACCGAACCGGGCTGTACAAGGTTAAGATAGAACACTTGTTTGCAAATGTCAAGAAAAAATGAGAAATAGCACAAAAAATATTGACATAAATATTTACAAATGATAACATATAATTGTCAACTGCACACTACAAACCGTGTGCGAAAAATAGAAATATGTAAAGGGGACGATCAGCAGTGAACAAACGAGAAAGAGTGATGGCCGTGATCGAGGGAAAATGCACAGATTACGTGCCCTCGGGGTTTTGGCATCATTTTCCGGAGGGGTATGCGGAAGGGGAGAAAACCGTGAAGATCCATATGGATTTTTTCCGGAACGCGGATACCGACCTGTGGAAGGTGATGAACGAGCACCTTTTGCCCAACCTGCAGATCCGAGACCCGGAGCAATGGAATCACATAAAGCCCTTTGACAAAAAAGCGGATTTTGTTGTAAAGCAGGTGGAGCTTGTAAAACGCATGGCCGAGGAGGTGAACGGAGAGGCGGTGCTTTTGGCGACCGTGCACGGTATTGTTCCCTCGCTGTTTCACGCGACCGGCGGCACAGACCTGCAAAACTCGGACAAGCTCGCACTTGTAAAGCATCTTCGCGCAAATCCGCAGGCAGAGCGCGTTGCGATCGAGGCCGTGACGGAAATTTTGGCGTATCTTACTGAACAGTGCCTTGCCGCAGGCGCCGACGGCATTTTTTATGCGGCCCAGGGCGGCGAAAGCTACACA
Source organism: Allofournierella sp. (assembly GCF_048388525.1). GTDB lineage: Bacteria > Bacillota > Clostridia > Oscillospirales > Ruminococcaceae > BQOK01. The sequence continues at coordinate 15,014 of NZ_DBGCTQ010000006.1, forward strand.
TACACCGACGAGGAGTACCGCGAGTTCATTGCCCCCGGAGAAAAAACGATCCTGCGGGCTGCTGCGGGAAAAAAAGCGTTCAACATGCTGCATATGTGCAAGGACAACAACCACCTGGAACGGTACGCGGATTACGATTGTGAGGTGGTGAACTGGGGCGTTTATGCCGGCAATCCCCCGCTGGCGGAGGGGCGCAGGATATTTCCCGGAAAGGTGATCCTGGGGGGGCTGGACGACCGCGCGGGCGTGCTGGTGGAGGGCACGGAAGAAGAGATCGAGAAGGCCGTGTTCGAGGTGCTGGACCAGATGGGAACGAAAAACTTCATGCTGGGTTCGGACTGCACGCTGCCCAACGAAATTGAACCCTCGCGGGTGAAATTGGTGGTGCGCGCGGCGCAGAGATACGCGCGCCTGCATACCTGATAAAAAGGCCGCCCGGCGCAACCAAAATTGCGCCGGGCGGCCTTTTTATCAGGTGGAACCGCGTATTTTGAGCTCGGTTTGCAGAAACACGAATTTCGCCGGACTGCCCGGATATTCCAGCCGAGAAATCAATTCTTCGGCAGCCTGGGCGCCCAAGGGAATCTTGGGGGTGTGCACGGTGGTGAGATGGGGTTCGATGATCAGGGCTTCCGGCACATCGCCAAATCCGGCGACCGCCATATCCTGCGGGACCTTTACCCCGCGCTCTTTCAGCACCTGGATCGTTTCGATGGCAAGGCTGTCGCTGGCGCACACGATCGCCGTGGGCAGGGCAGGAAGCTTGTCGAATTGGGCGGAAAGCCATTCGTGGAAAGCGCTGGAAAAGCGATTGGAAAAACCGGCGGCGCCGAGAGGCTGCTCCACAGGGAGATCGCGATACATGGCGCTGTGTTCTTCCAGAAGACAACAGGCCTCGTCCACAGGCAAGCCGGCGGCAGCCAGCGCCTCACAGAAGCCAAGATACCGGTCGAGATTGCTCAGACAAGCTTTTGGGTTGCCGATGAAACCGATGCGGCGATGGCCCTTTTCCCGGATCAGGAAGGTTGTAAGGCGGCGCATGCTGTCGCGGTTTTCCATCATTACGATATCAAAGGGCAGCGGCTGTTCGCGGACCTCGGGCGGCGCCTCGAGCAGCACGGTGGGCAGGCCCTGCTTTTGCAGCGCCTGCAAAAAGGGGAGAGAAAAGGTATCCGCACAGATAAACCCGGCGGTCCTGTCGCTGACGGCGGCGGGAAGGCGGCATTGATCCAGATCGCTCTGCGGCAGGGCGGTGAGCTTTAACTCATACCCCCGCTGCGAGAGCTTTTCCGCAATTCCCTGGAGGACCAGCGTCCAGAAAGACAGCTGCAGCGACCCCAGCCTGGTCAAAAGCATGATTTCCCGGGAGACCTTTGTCCCTTTCTTTTCGAACAGAGAATAGGAGAGCCGCTTGTAGTTCATTTTCATGGCCTGCGCAAGGACCCGATCACGGGTGCTGTCGGGAACATTGGGGTACCCGTTCAACACCTTGGAAACTGTGTTCCGCGAAAGATCCAGCGCATCGGCGATGTCCTGTAAGGTCACATTGTTGCCCAAATTCGCTCCCTCGCAATCCAATATATCCCAAATGCAAATTTACATTATTATCACACAATTGTGCAGAATAGTCAATCTTTTCTTGTAAACAAAAAAATCCGGATTACTTCTTTGAAGCATATTGACATTTTTCCATGCAAATGTTAATATCTAGTTGTCAAATAAACAAATAATGATTTACAAATATACATTTTTGAGTTGACGTTTTTGGGCTGTGAATATTTTAGGAAAGCAGATGCGTTTCTGCGCCCGGCAGGGCGTGAAAATATTAAAAAAGGAGAAGGTATTGGTATGAAAAAAATAGTCGAGCTTTGCAAACGCGGCATTTGTGCGGCGCTGTGTGCGGCGTTTCTGGCCGGATGCGCAGCAGCGCCGGGGGAAAGCCCCTCCAGCCGGGCGCCTGTGGCCTCCGGCGCAGAGGACGCCGTTTCCCAGGCGGCATATGAAAAACCAGATGCCGGCAGGACCGCGGTGCTCAAGCTGTCCTGCGCTGCGAATGAGGCTGAAAAACAGCTGATCGAAGAGGCGATCGGGCGGTTCAATGAAAAGTATCCCAATGTGAAGGTGGAGACCACCTTTTCTGTGGGGGACTCTTGGCAGGATTACAGCAGCAAGCTGGTGGTGCAGATGGCGTCCGGCAACGCGCCCGATGTGGTGGGTGTGGCCATCGAGGGGACCCGCATGATGGTGGGCAAAGAGGTGCTGATCCCCCTGAATGATTACCTGCAAAATGACCCGGACGGGGAGGAAATGCTGCAGGATATCACCAAGACCGCCTGGGACGCCTTTACCGTGGAGGGCAGCATTTACGAGGTGCCCAAGGACTCGAACATCGTGGTCATGTTTTACAACAAAAAGATGTTTGCGGATGCGGGCATCCCCGAGCCCGACCCGGACTGGACCTGGGATGATTTCGTTTCAATTGCACAGAAACTGACCACAGGCGAAGGGGAGAGCAAGGTGTGGGGATATATGGTGCGCGACAACATCACCACCGGCTACCTGCCCTTTTTGACCACCAACGGAACGAACCTGCTGAACCCGGAGCTGACCGCTTCCAATTTGAACGATCCAAAAGTTCAGGAGTCCTTCCAGTTCATTTATGACCTGGTGCACAAATACAGGGTCGCGCCTGTGCCGGAGGCAAAAACGGACATTATCAATTTGTTCGCGGCGGGGCGCGTTGCCATGATCCCCACAGGTATGTTTGCGATCCCCACCTTTAAAGAGAACGGTTTTACGGATTATGCGATCGCGCCGCTGCCCAAAAAAGAGAGCCATTCCGCATCTTTTGGGGTCGGGGGCCTGGGAATCGTTAACAGCTGCAAGGAAAAAGACCTTGCCTGGGAGCTGGTAAAGGAGCTTTCGTCGAAAGAGTTCGCCATGCGCTGCGCTGAAGAGCAGACGACGCTGCCGGTTCGGCGCTCGGCTGCGGAATCGGAGGCGTTTACCAAGGTCATGCCCAACGCGCAGCTGTTTTATGAAGAGCTGGAGAATGCCTCGGCTTTTCCGTGCCCTTACATCTACCCGGATATGAGCAGGATCGTGATCAGCATGCCGCCGGGCTGAGGGTTCTTTTCGAACACGGTGGGGCGATAGCCCTTTTCGGCCAGATAGCATGTTTGAGGCGCTGATCACGGACCAGGTCACGATCCCCGACGCGCTGGCGACGGCCCACGGGGAGCTGGAGCAGGCCTTCAAGGACGCAAGCTGACCTTGGGACGCGGAGGGACGGCAGCCGGGAGGCGCCGCCCCTTCGTATTTGAACATGAACGGGGAAAAGGAGTTTGCCATGAGCTCGATGAAAAAGAAAGAAGCCAGAGCGGCTTATCTGTTTTTGGCGCCGGCACTCGTTTTGTTTTTTGTTTTTGTTTTGGTGCCTCTGATCACCGTGATCGTGCTGAGCTTTTGCAGGTACGATATCATCAGCGCGCCGAAATTTACGGGGTGGAGCAACTATATGAAGCTGGCCGGCGACCGTTCCCTGGCGGCATCGGCAACGAACACGGCGGTCATGGCGCTGTTCAGCATGATCTTTATCATTCTGATCGCATTGCTGCTGGCAGTGCTGATCAACAACCGCTTGGGCCGTGTAACCAACTATTTTTTAAGGCTGGCGTACTTTTTCCCCGTAATCGTTTCGCCTGTGTATATTGCGCTGATCTGGGTGGAGTTTTTGGCGACCGATACGGGGGTGATCAACTATTTCCTGAACGCAGTGGGGCTTCCCTCGGTGGCGTGGCTCACGGAAGTGAAGATGGCGACGGTGACGATCATCATCGTGGAGGTGTGGCGGCAGGTAGGGTTTGCGATGATCATTTTTATTGCCGGGCTGAAAAGCATCCCGGTGGAGTATTATGAAGCGGCAAGCATCGACGGGGCCAATTCGGTGCAGGCGGCGCTGCGGATTACCATTCCGCTGCTGACGCCGACCATCCTGTTCAACATGATCATCACCACCATCAGTGAACTGAAGCTTTTTGCGATCCCCAATCTGATGACCGAGGGAGGCCCGGTGGACAGCACCCGGACGGTGGCGATGTACCTGTATCAGAATGCATTCCTGAAATTCAATATGGGATACGCCTCCACCATTTCGGTGCTTTTTATTTTGGTGATCTTTCTGCTGACGGCATTGCAGATGCATTTTAGCAAAAGGTGGGTGCAGTATACATGAGGATGTGTGGATCCAGAGGGCAGCGGGGCGGGCATGGCCGCCCGGCCAGTATCTCCACCCGTGTGGGGCACGGGATCGTGACGGCGATCATTCTGTTTTTTGGTGTGCTGATGATGACCCCCTTCCTTTTTATGTTCTCCACTTCCATGAGGCATTCCGCGGAAGCTTATAAACTGCCGCCGAGTTTGATACCGGAATCGTTTTTTCTGGGGAATTATGTGGAACTGCTGCAATCGAGCATCCCGTTCGGGCAGATGTTTATCAACAGTGTGGTGGTGGTGCTGGCCGTGATCGCAGGCCAGCTGATCGTGTGCTCCATGGGGGCGTACGCCTTTGCAAAGCTGGATTTTCCGGCGAAAAATCCGCTGTTTCTCTGCTTTTTGCTCTCGATGATGATCCCGGCGCAGGCGACGATCATTCCGATCTACATCATGATCAGCAAGCTGGGCCTGGTGGACACGCTGCCGGCCTTGATCCTGCCGGCACTGTTCAATTCGTTTGGCATTTTTCTGTTGCGGCAGTTCTTCATGACGATGCCGAAGGCGATCGACGAGGCCGCCAAGATCGACGGCGCCGGTTATTGGACGATATTCTGGCGGATCATTTTGCCCCAGGCACTCACCCCGCTGGCCTCGCTTACCATCCTTACCTTCAACAATGTGTGGAACGATTACTTTAACCCGCTGATCTTCATCAATTCCTGGGAGAAGATGACGGTCCCCCTGGGAATCGCCGCCCTGAAAGGATATATGGGCGCGGGCAACCGGGCGGTCATTATGGCGGGAGTGTCCCTGGCGGTGGTGCCGGTACTGCTGATCTTCCTGTTTTGCCAGCGATTTATCGTGGAGGGGCTGACCAGCGGGAGCGTGAAGGGGTGAACGGTTTACAGAGTAAACAGCGCAGTCGCAGCCAAGAAAAAAGGGGGATGTAAAATGAAACGGATCCAAGTGGCGCAGGACCTCACATTCTCGCAGGTGGTTTCGGGGTTTATGCGTGTTCTGGACAGCGGGAAAACGGGAAGAGAGACGCTGGACTTTGTGGAAAATTGCCTGGACATGGGCGTTACGACCTTTGATCACGCCGATATCTATGGCAATTATGGCTGCGAGCTCTTTTTTGGGGAAAATGTTTTAAAAAAGAGGCCGGAGCTGAGAAGAAGAATGGAAGTTGTGACCAAGGCGGACATTGTTCTGCCGGGGACTCGGGGAAACGAGATCCTTTATTACGACACAACCCGTGATCACCTTATAAAAAGGGCAGAGCGCTCACTTGCGAACCTGGGAACAGATTATCTGGACATGTTTTTGCTCCACCGGCCGGATCCGCTGATGGACCCCGGCGAGGCAGGGGCGGCGCTGGATGAGCTGATCGATACCGGCAAGATCCGCTATGCCGGCGTTTCAAATTTTAACCCGATGCAGACAGCGGCCCTTCAAAAACACATGAAGCACCGGCTCGTTGTGAATCAGGTGCAGCTTTCTGTCTGTGCGCCGGAGGTATTGTTTGACGGCACGATGGACGAGGCGCACATGGAGCGGCGCGCTGTGATGGCCTGGTCGCCCCTGGCAGGCGGACGGATCGGCGGGGAGAATGGCCGGCCGGAATTATGGCGGGAACTGGACTGCATTGCGCGGCAGCGGGGGACCGGGGTGGAACAGATCATGCTTGCATGGGTGCTGCGATGCCCGGGCCCGGTGTGCGCTGTGAGCGGAAGTTTCCGCCCGGAGCGGATCCGGCAGGCGGCAGAGGCCTGCAGGCTGGAGCTTTCACGCCTGGAATGGTTCAGGCTCCTGCAGGCATCCCGGGGCTTTCCCGTGCCTTGAGCCCCGAGTGCAAACCGGCCTTGCATGGATCACCCCAAAACGTAAAAAAGCGAGTGCCTGCCCCGCAGAAAAACAGCCGCAATGCCCGCGCACGCGGTGCAAAGCGGCTGTTTTTTGTACCTGAGGGAAAGTTGCTCTTAAAAAGGCGCGCCATCTGCTGCCATGTCCCCATGCAGGTCGGTGATGGCATCGCCCTTGCTTTGGAAGAAGGCCGAGGTGAAGGGCGCGCCGCTGGCGGCCTGGGGCGTGTGATCGACAAAATAGGTGTCGAGGCCCTGGGCTGGCTCGTACAATTTGCGGAATACCTGCATGGGCAGGCTTGCGATTGCCAAAGGCAGCATAAGCGTTTTCCTCCTTCGCGGTATTTGGCGGGCACAGCGCCCGCCAAACCACTCTATGCGGCCGGGGTCCGGGCGGATGCAGGCGCTGGTGCGGCGCTTCAAAACCCGTTTCTCTGTTCAACCGCTCTTTTTGTGATATAATAAAGCGGTAACGCCATTGAAAAAGAGGAACCGCCCATGCGATCTGATTTACAGCCGAACACAAAAAAACAGTGGCTTGCCGCCTGCGCCTGCGCACTGGCCGTGCTGGCCGTGTGCGCGCTGCCCTTTTTGGGGACCGGCCTTGTGGCCGGGCACGACAGCATTTTTCACCTGCTGCGCCTGGAGGGGCTGGCCGCGGCCCTTGGGGGGCACGCGGAGCTGCCGGTGCGCATTTATTCGCTGATGCTGGGGGGCTACGGCTACGCCAGCGGCATTTTTTACCCCGACCTGTTTTTATACCCCGCGGCGGCGCTGCGGGTGCTGGCCCTGACACCGGAGCAGACCTTCAAGCTGGTGATGCTGCTGTGCGTGGCGCTGCAGTGTGTGACCAGCTATTTTGCGGGCCGGGACATTACCAAAAGCCACTTTGGCGGGTGCGTGTTCCTGGTGCTCTACAGCCTGTGCCAATACCATTTTGCGAACCTGTACATCCGCAGCGCGGTGGGCGAGGCGCAGGCCATGGCCTTTTTGCCGCTGGCGGTGTGGGGGCTGTGGGACCTGACCGAGGAGGGGGCCAAAAAGCCCTGGCTTTTGTTTTTGGGCTTTACCGGCCTGATGCTGAGCCACACGGTGAGCCTGGCGCTGATGGGACTGCTGGCTCTTGTTTGGGTGCTGGCGCGCCTGCCCCGGGTGCTGCGCCCGCGCCCCCTTCTTTGCGGGCTGGGGGCCGCCGCCGCGTGCCTTGCGGTGAGCTGCTATTACTGGCTGCCGGTGCTGGAGCAGTTCGGCGCGGACCGGTTCAAGGTGAGTGAGGAGCCGCTGACCCATCTGGTAAACAACATGCTGGGGCTGAAAGAGTTGCTGAGCCCTTCCAGCTTTATGGGCGTGGGCCTGGGGGGGCTTTTGCTGGCGGGGGGCACGCTGGCGTTTTTGGCTGTGCCCCGAGGCAGAGCGCTTGTGAAAAACAGGGCCGGTTGGGTGTTTTTGGCGGCCGGCGCTGCGCTGGCCGCCTGCACCCTGCGCTGGTTCCCCTGGGGCTGGGTGGACGGCACCCCCCTGACCAGCGTGCAGTTTCCCTGGCGGCTGAACGCTTTCAGCCAGCTATTTTTCTGCCTGGGGATCGCCTGCTTTGCCGCCCGGCTGGACAAAAAAGCTTTAAAGACCGGAGCGCTGATCCTGGCGTTTGGCCTGTCGCTGGTGAACCTTTTGTGCCTGTGGCCGGCCTTGCCGGAGCGGGTGGAGTATGGCCGCAGTTACTTTACCTCGCAGCGGGGGGAGACCTTTTACCTGGTGGGGGCCGAGTGGCTGCCCGCGGGGGTGAACGCGCAGGAATTTGCCTTTGAACCGGGAGCGCAGTGGACCGACCGGGACGGCGCGTTCACCGGCAATTACCTGCCAAACGGCGATTTTGTGCTGGATTTCAGCGGGACCGCCGGGCCCTATGGCATCCCGAAGCTGTGGTACAAGGGGTATTCCGCCTGGCTGGACCCGGCGGACGGTTCCTCACGGGTGGAGCTGGGCCTGCACAAGGACGGCGCGGGCCGGGTGGAGCTGGAGGTACCGGAGGGACTTCCCGCGGGCAGGATCACGGTGAGCTACACCGGCACCGCGGCCCAGCGCGCGGGCAACTGGGTGAGCGGGCTGAGTGCGGTGGGGCTGACCGCGGGCGGCGTGTGGTACGCTTTGCGAAAGCGCCGGGCAAAAAACTAATCCGCTCCCAAAAGAACTGCCGCCCGGCATTGCCGGGCGGCAGTTCTTTTGGGAGCGGCTCTTTACACCCTGGCCGGCTGTTCGGCCCGCGCCATGGCCAGCTTGTAATCCGGCTGGTCGGTAAAGATCTCGTTTGTATAGGGGTTCTTTTTTTGCTGGATCGCGCGCTTTGCGATGATGGCCAGCACGAGCACGTTGGCGGCCAGCGCCAGGATGGCGATCACGCCCTGCATGGTGGGATCGGCGGCGGTGGGCCGCACGGCAGGATCCATCACACCGCCCGCATAGAGCACCGGCAGGGTGGCGAACACGCCCTGGTCCTGGAACAGGGGGAACACCTGGGCGAACATGCACCAGAGCGCCAGGGTGTTGGCCCGGTTCTGGATCCAGCCGCCCTTGTTCCACAGAGCGTTCGCAAAGGTGGGGGCCAGCAACAGGGCCAGGCCGCAGTACCAGGCGTGGGTGGGCAGGTTGTTGTAGGTATACTCAAAGTTCCACAGATCGTAGGCGATGATGAAATACCAGGTCATGTCCGGCCAGAGCATGTCGTCGTGCTTTTTGGAGGAGTAAATGCCCCACCAGCCGGTCATGCACAGGATGTTCAGAATGCCCGCGATGCCGTTCACCCAGTTCCACCAGCCGCCATACAGCCACACGTTTTCGCTGGAGAGCCACCACCGGTCGCCGGTGGCGGCCAGGGCCATGGCCCCCCGGATACCGCTCTCGAAATCGCTGCCGACGGCGATGAGGATGTTGATGGCCACGATCACAAAGGGAAAGGCCTTGAACCAGTGGGTCTTGCCCACGCCCCACTTGTATTTGAGCATCATGAAGCCGATGCACCCGGCAGTGGCCGCGTACAGCTTTGCGTAGTGGAACCAGCTGTTCATGTGCAGATAGGTGGGATTGTTGAGCGCCCACTGGGCGCCCATGCCCGCGCCCACGTAGATGGAGATGAAGTAGACGCTGAGCGCCGCGGGCAGCGCCATGAAGAACAGGATGCCGCCGAGCTTGGAGCGGCGCGAGAGCTCGTTGGCGATGACCAGCGCCGCAAAGACCAGAACCCAGCCCAGCAGCTGCCAGCCGGCGTTTTCGCCATAGATCTGAAATAACATACAACATTCCTCCTAAAATAAGATCTGAATGAGTTTGCCCCCCTTTTGGGGCGGCCCCCCGCAAAAAGGGCGCTAACAGGCCTCGATCTGCTTGATGCCGATCTCGCTGCCCTGCTTTAAATAAGTGCGCTCGCTGCCGCACAGGGGGCACACGCGCCCATGGGCCACGGTGGGGTAGGTGCGCTGGCAGCTTTGGCAAAAGGTCACGGCGGGGACGGTCTCGACCAGCAGCCGGGCCCCCTGCAAAAGCTGCGAGCGGCCCACGGCCCAGTTCCAGCAGTCCTGCAGGGCATCCTGCAGGACGCCGGACACCTCGCCCAGCTCCAGCGTGACCGAGGCGACCTGGGTGAGACGGTTCTCGGTGCCGATCTCCTCGATGCTTTTGATGATGTGAAAAACGATGCCCAGTTCATGCATGGCGCTGCTTCCTTACTTTTGGCCCTTGTCTTTGTTGAGGGCGATCTTGACCTGCCGCTTGAGCATATAGGGCAGAATGGCCTTGAACTTATCCTCGGCTTTTACCATTTTGCTGCACCCGGGCAGCTCGCGGCTGAGGTGGATGGCGTCGAAGGCGCACTTGGTGGTGCACAGGCCGCAGCCGATGCACTTATTGGGGTCCACGATGCTGGCACCGCAGCCAAGGCAGCGGGCGGTCTCGCGCTTTACCTGCTCTTCGGTAAAGGTTTTGTGCGCGTCGCGGAAGGAGCGGCGGTGGTCGATGGTTTCGTCCATGCCGGCGATCTGGCGGGCGGTGTTGTCGTATTCTTCCAGCAAAAGGGCTTCTTTATCGAGCTCGATGAAGGCGCGGCGGTCGCGGCCGATGGTGAGGCTGCTGCCCGGCTGCACGAACCGGTGGATGGACACGGCAGCCTGCTTGCCCGCCGCAATGGCGTCGATGGCAAATTTGGGGCCGGTGTACACATCGCCGCCCACAAAGACGTCCGGCTGGGCGGTCTGATAGGTGAGGGGATCCGCCTGGGCGGTATCGCCGCGGCCCAGCTGCACGGCGCTGCCCTCGAGCAGCCCGCCCCACTGGATGCTTTGGCCGATGCTGAAGATCACCTGCTCACAGGGCAGGGTGCGGGTCTCGGCGTCGTCGTAGCAGGGGGCGAAGCAGCCGCTCTCGTCGAACAGGGAGACGCATTTTTTGAATACCACGCCGGTCACGCGGCCGTTTTCGGTGAGGATCTCTTTGGGGCCCCAGCCGCAGTGCAGCGTTACCCCCTCGTCCAGCGCCTCGGCGATCTCCTCGGGCGAGGCGGGCATCTTTTCCCGGGGCTCCAGGCAGTACATCGAGACCTCGCCGGCGCCGCAGCGGCCCGCCACCCGGGCCGCGTCGATGGCCACGTTGCCGCCGCCGATGACCACGGCCCTGCCCTCCAGGCGCAGGGCCTCGTTTTCGCCCACGCGGCGCAAAAAGTCGACGGCGGTGGACACCCCCGCGGCGTCTTCGCCGGGGATGCCCGGCAGGCGGCCGCCCTGGCAGCCGATGGCAATGTAAAAGGCCTGATAGCCCTGGGAGCGCAGCTGATCCAGCGTGATGGATCTGCCCACCTCGACGCCGCAGCGGATCTCGACCCCCATCTGGCGCAGCACGTCCACCTCGGCGGCCACCACGTCTTTTTCCAGCTTATAGGAGGGGATGCCGTAGACCAGTAAGCGCAGGAGAGGCCCGCGGGACCACCGCCGATCACCGCGATCTTTTGGGGGAAGGGGCCCCGGTTGGAGGGCTGGACCACCGGCGGTACATAGCGGGTGGCGGCGTTCAGATCCTGCTGGGCGATGAACTTTTTCACCTCGTCGATGGCCACCGCCGCGTCCAGGCTGCCGCGGGTGCATGCGTCCTCGCAGCGGCGGTTGCAGACCCGGCCGCACACGGCGGGGAAGGGGTTCTCTTTTTTGATGAGGGCCAGAGCCTCGGTATAGCGGCCCTGGGCGGCCATTTTAAGGTAGCCCTGCACCGCGATGTGGGCGGGGCAGGCGGTTTTGCAGGGGGCGGTGCCGGTGTCGTGGCAGTTGACGCGGTTGTGGTCGCGATAATCGGGGTCCCATTTTTCGGGGCCCCAGGCCACGGCGTCGGGCAGTTCCTGGCGGGGGTACTGCACCGGGCCGTTGACCGTGCAGAGCTTTTGCCCCAGCTTTACCGCCCCGGCGGGGCAGTATTCCACACAGCGGCCGCAGGCCACGCAGTTTTCGGTTTCGACCTTGGCCACGTAGGCCGAGCGGCTCATGTTGGGGGTGTTGAACAGCTGGCTGGTGCGCAGAGCGTTGCAGATGTTCACGTTGCAGTTGCAGATGGCGAAGATCTTGTTTTCGCCGTCGATGTTGGTGATCTGGTGCACAAAGCCGTTGTCCTCGGCGTGCTTGAGGATGCGCAGCACCTCGGCGCGGTCGACATAATGGCCCTTGTTGGTCTCGACCAGGTAATCGGCCATGTCGCCCACGCCGATGCACCAGTCCTCGGGGTCGTCGGCGCAGCCCTCGCCCAGAACGGCGCGGCCCATGCGGCAGGAGCAGGGGCTGGCGGCGTATTTGCCGTCGTATTTTTCCAGCCAGTGGGAGATGTGCTCCACATCCACCGACTGGTTTTCGGCCTCGATGGCCTGTTCGACCGGGATCACGTGCATGCCGATGCCCGCGCCGCCCGGGGGCACCATGGCGGTGACCTTTTCCAGCGGGAGAAAGGTCATGCGCTCGAAAAAGCGCGCCAGCTCGGGGTGGGCCTCGAGCTGGTCCCTGCGCATGTTGCTGAACTCGGCGCTGCCGGGCACGAACATGGGCAGCACATACTGCTTTTCGCGCTGCGGATTTTCCCAGTTGAATTCGATCAGGCCCACATAGCTCATGTCGAACAAAAGCTGCTCGAGATGGGCCGGGTCCTTGCCGGTGAGCTTTACCAGCTGGGCCAGGGTTTTGGGCTGGCGGACCTTCATTTTGAGGGCGACCTCGGCCATTTCGTCGGTGACGATGCAGGCCAGACCGTAGTATTCGGGGTCGTCGACCGTGACCTTGTGGCCCAGGCGGTCGGTGATCATCTGGCCCAGCTTCAGGATCAGTTCGCGGGGGGCGTTTTCGGGCATGGTTATTTCCTCACTTTACTTTGCTTTTTGAATCGCCGTGCCGGGTTCATGCCTGCCAGGCGCGCACCTCCCCCTGCAGCCAGGTATACCATTCGTCCATTCCCTCGCCCGTTTTGGCGCAGATGGGGATCACCTTCGCCCGGGGGTTGCGCAGATGGACGTATTCCCGGCATTTTTCCAGATCGAAATCAAAGTAGGGCGCCACGTCGATCTTGTTGACCAGCACCACGTCGCACACCTGAAACATGAGAGGGTATTTGAGGGGTTTGTCGTGCCCTTCAGGCACGGATAAGATGGCCGCGTTTTTTACGGCGCCGGTATCGAACTCGGCGGGGCAGACCAGGTTGCCCACATTTTCCAGAATGGCAAGGTCCAGCCCGTCAAGCCCCAAGCCCTGCAGGCCCTGGCGGGTCATGCCGGCGTCGAGATGGCACATGCCGCCGGTGTGCAGCTGGATGGCCCTGACCCCCAGCGCGCTGATGGTGCGGGCATCCACGTCCGAGTCGATGTCGGCCTCCATCACGCCGATGCGCAGCTGCTCTTTCAGCGCCCCGATGGTGCGCGCCAGGGTGGTGGTCTTGCCGCTGCCCGGGCTGCTCATGAGATTGAGCAGAAAGACCTTTTTTTCCTTGAGCTCGGCGCGCAGCAGGGCGGCCTCGCGGTCGTTGTGCTGGAACACGCTCTGCCTGATCTCCAATGTTTTGAATTCGGCCATGGAAAGAGCCCCTCCATTTAAACAAAGAATTTGTGGGCCGCAGGCGCGGGAACGTGCCCATGCCAAGGCTGTTAATATTGTAACATCATCGCTTTTTAAGCGTCAACGCCAAGCGGGAAGAAGGGGGCGTTTTCTCACTTTTTATCGAAAAAATGCCTTGCAAACCGGCAAAATGACTGGTAAAATAAAAGTCTGGTATGTGGTATGACCACGTGCCAGGGGAGAGGGTGCGCCGGCACGGCTGCACGGGCGGCAAACGCGCCGGCACGCAGGGCGGTTTTAAAAAGGAGGAACACACGAATGGAGTTTGCGCGGCTTTCGGCCCCCAGCCTGAAGGAGCTGTTCGTGCAGCAGGTGCGGGACAAGATCCTGGCGGGGGAGCTGAGCGTGGGCAGCCGCCTGCCGCCCGAGCGGGAGCTTGCCCGCCAGATGCAGGTGAGCCGGGCGGTGGTGAACGGCGGGGTGGCCGAGCTTGCCCGCCAGGGCTTTTTGGAGCTGCGGCCCCGGCAGGGCACCTTTGTGGCCGATTATCGCCGCAGCGGCAATATGGACACCCTGATCGCCATCATGGACTACAAGGGCGGCATAATCGCCAACAGCGAGATCCGGGCCATTTTGGAGGTGCGCAGGGCGCTGGAGCATCTGGCCTGTGAGCTCGCCATCGACTGCGCCTCCGACGAGGATCTGGCGGGGCTGGGGGCGATTGTGGACGAGCTGGGCAGAGCCGAGACGCCGGGGGAGGCGGCCCGGATCGCCTTCCGGTTCCAGCACGAGCTGGCCTTTGTGGGGGGAAACAGCATTTTGCCGCTGATCTATTACTCGTTTAGGAGCCCGGTGATCACGCTGTGGGAACGCTTTTGCAGCCGGCACAGCGTGGAGGCGTTGTATCGCAATGCCTCGACCCTATTGGAGCATATGCGCGGCAGGGACAAGGCCGCCGTGAGCCGCTGGATCGACCAGTATTTGAATGAGGCGATCCGGGGCAGCCGGCAGATCTACGGCCGCTGAGGCGGGAAAAGCCGCCAAGACGGCAGAAAAGCAAAAAACGGGCGCGGAGAGGCCGCAACGCGCCAAAAACACAAACAAATTGCTTTTTACGGCGGAGTGCGCTATAATTTGATCAAAGACAAGCGAAAAAAGACCCGGCGGCGAACGGGCGATTTTGGGAAAAGGGGTGTTTTGAATGGGTTGGTTTGAACCGCGCACGCCGGTGTACGCCGGCGAGGGCGACGAGCTGCAAAAGGTAATGAAGCTGCTGAAGGATCACAGCATTGACTACAAGACACAGGTCGGCGCGGCGGGCACGCTGGTGCTGGTAAAGCGCAGCCTGGCCGACGAGGCGGAGATGCAGATCCGGGAGGCAAAGGCGCGCAACTGGCTTTGGTGAAACGCAGCCCCGGCGGCGCATAAAAACGCAGCCCCGCGCCCGGGGAAGGGCAGCGGGGGTGGCTGCGGGACCCTTGCGTGGAGGATCGGTTTTGCGCCGGAGCAAAAACAACAGAAAAAACAGCGCTGCGCGGGTCGGCCCCGGTCCGCAGCGCTGTTTTGCTTTTGAGGGGGGGAAGGGTCCCGGGGTGAACAGCGGCCCAAAAACGCAGCCGTGCCCTGGCTGGAAACGGCAGTGAGAAATTTTTAACGATGAACTAAAAAATTTGCAATTCCACCTCTCCAGGCACCGGCGGCAATTGTGTTTTTGCAAGGAAAACAGTATAATGGAAAACATAGGAAATGCGGAGAAAAAATATGACGCCGGTCAGGGGAAAGGAGGCGCGCGGCAATGGCCATCCCCTTTTTATGGGTGCCGGTCACGGCGCTGGCTTGCTACATTGTGCTGCTGGCGGCGCTGCTGCCTGCCTGCCGAAACCGGGCGGTGCGGGCGTTCGCGGCGCTTGTGGCCTGCTTTGTGCTTTGGACGGGCGGCAGTATGCTGATGCGCATGCTGCTGCCCATCGGGTGGGAACCTTTTTACATGGTCTCGCTGATCGCGCTGTTCTGTATTCCTGCCGTGCTGTACCGTTTTTTGCGGGAATTTTTAGAGGCGGAAGCCCCGCGGGAGGAGGCTGTGGTCTGGCTGCTTGCCCTGGCCGCGGCGGCGCCCAACCTGCTGGACGCCTATCTCGAAAAACCCACCCTGGAAAAACTGCCCTATGGAGGCGCGGTATTCCGCTACCATGTGGACTGGCGGGTGGCAATTCCCACAGCGCTGTGCCTTGCGGCGGTGGCGCTGGCGGTGCGCCTGGTGCGCCGCCAGCGCAGGACCCCCGGCCTGCCGCTGGTAACGGCAGGCATGGTGGTGCTGGTGGCAGGCAATCTGATCAGCGTGCTGCCGGGGAATATCTTTCCTTTTGACACGCTGGCGGGCATTGTGAACGCGGCGCTGATGTTCTGGGCGCTGTACCGGAGGGGGATGCTGCAGCTGCGCGTGTTTGTGGCGCCGGGGGCGATCAGCGCCATGGCCGCGGCCCTGGGGGGACTGCTGGCCCTGCCCGCGGTGCGATATGTGCTGCCCCTTCTGCGGCGGATGCTGGGCGACCGGTATGCCCTCATGCTGTGGCAGGTCTTCTGGTGTGCGGCGGTGGTCGCCGCGCTGGGTCTGTATCACCTGCTGCGCTGGATGGTGCGGCGGCAGTTCGTGCTGAAGGAAAGGCAGCGCAACCTTGCGCTGCAGCGGTTCAGCGTGGCGACGGCGCACAACCTTTCGCGGGAGGAACTGCTGGAGGCGCTGAAAAAAGAGGTGGAGCAGATCTACGGCCGCTGCCCGGCCTGCGTGTTTTTGCTGCACGAGCGAAGACAGCAATTTTTGCCGGTGCACCCCAAAGGGCTGGCGGGCGAGGTGCAGCCCATCGGCGCGGGCGACCCCTGCGCGGCTTGGTTCGGCGCGCAGGAGGGCTGTGTGCGCGCCGCGCAGGTGCAGGGAGCGGGCATGGAGATCGCGCCGGACAAGCTGGCGATGATGCGCCGGTACGGCATCCGGTGCATCGTGCCATTTAAGGACGACGAGAGCCTGCAGGGGATCTTGTTTTTGGGCGCCCCTACCCTGGAGCGGGACTATACCAACGACGATTTAATGTTTTTAGCCTCGATGGGGGCGATGATGTCGGTGGGGCTGAAAAACGCCCGGCTGTACCGCCGGCTGTACCGGGAAGCCCGCACCGACCAGCTGACCGGGCTTTTGAACCGGCGGGCGTTTTTGGAGGAACTGGAAAAGCTGCGGGCTGCCGGGCAGGCGTTTGCGCTGCTGATGCTGGACCTGGACGACTTTAAACTGTACAACCAGCTGTACGGCCAGCAGGAGGGGGACCGGGCGCTGGTGCAGCTGGCGGATCTGCTGCGCCGGCACGCGGGCGAAGCGGCGGCGCTGGCGCGCTACGGCGGCAAGGTGCTGGCGGCGGCCGTGCCGGCCCTGAGCGGCCCCGAAGGGGTGGCGCTGGCCCGCCGCCTTGCGGAGGCGCTGGACACCCTGAGCGACGCGAGCCTGTGCCGCCTGACCTTCAGCGCCGGGGTGTACGGCTATAAGGGGGGCAGCGAGAGCGCGCAGCAGATCCTGGAATTTGCCGACATGTGCGTGTTTGAGGTGAAGCAGAGCGGCAAAAACGACGTGCGGCTTTATTGCGTCGGGCAGGTGCGCGGCGCCCGGCCTGAGCCCGATGCGCAGGCCTACGCCCCCACGGTGTACGCCATCACCGCTGCCATTGACGCAAAGGATCACTACACCTTCGACCACTCGCAGAACGTGGCCGGGTATGCCCGGGCGCTGGCGGCGGCCATTGGCCTGGACGAGAGCCATGTGCGCATGATCTACCAGGCTGGCCTGGTGCACGACGTGGGCAAGCTGGCGGTGCCGGAGCATATTTTGTCGAAGCCCGGCGCGCTGACGGCCGAGGAATACAAGGTCATGCAGGGGCATGTGGAGGCCTCGGTGGCGATCATACGCAACCTGCCCTCGCTGGATTACGTGCTGCCTGCGGCGGTGACCCACCACGAGCGGTGGGACGGCAAGGGGTACCCCCGGGGCCTGGCGGGAAAGGAGATCCCCCTGGGCGGGCGATGCCTGGCGCTGGCCGACGCGTTCGACGCCATGACCAGTGCGCGCTCGTACAAGGCGGCCTACAGCGTGGAGTACGCGCTGGAACAGATCCGCCAGGGCGCGGGCGCCCAGTTTGACCCCCAGCTTGCGCCGGTGTTTGTGCGGCTGGTGGAGGAGGGGACCATTCAGACCGAGCGGGAGCATGCGCAGCCCGCACCGCTGTAAAAAAGAACAAGAGACGGCCGACGATCTTGTCGGCCGTCTCTTGATTTAAACGGGCTTAAGCGCTCAGCCCTTTTTGCCCTTCAGGTCCTTCATGCGCAGCTCGTGGCTGAGGATGCGCTTGCGGATGCGCAGGCTTTGGGGGGTGACCTCCAGCAGTTCGTCCGGCGCGAGGAATTCAAGGCAGCCCTCCAGGCTGAACTTGCTCACCGGAACCAGGCGCAGCGCGTCGTCTGAGCCGGAGGCACGGGTGTTGGTGAGGTGCTTTGTTTTGCACACGTTCACGGTGATGTCCTCGCCGGTGGGGGTGTAGCCCACCACCATGCCGCCGTAAACCTTTTCGCCCGGGGTGAGGATGAGGGTGCCGCGGCCCTGGGCGTTGAACAGGCCGTAGGTCACGGCCTCGCCGGTCTCGAAGCTGATCAGGCTGCCGGTGCTGCGACAGGAGATATCGCCCTGCCACTCTTCGTAGCCGTCGAAGATGGTGTTCAGGATGCCCTCGCCGTGGGTGTCGGTGAGGAACTGGTTGCGGTAGCCGAACAGGCCCCGGCTGGGCATGCGGAATTCCAGGCGCACCCGGCTGCCGATGGGTTCCATCTGCTGAAGGATGGCCTTGCGGGCGCCCAGGGCGGTCATGACAGCGCCCTGATAGTCGGTGGGAACGTCGATGACCACCCGCTCCATGGGCTCCATGGTCTTGCCGTTTTCCACATGGGTGAGCACCTTGGGCGGGCTGACCTGCAGCTCGTAGCCCTCGCGGCGCATGGTCTCGATGAGGATGGAGAGGTGCATTTCGCCGCGGCCCATCACCCGGAAGGAATCGCTGGTGGCGGAATCCTCGACCTTGAGGGCCACATCCTTGAGCAGCTCGCGCTGCAGGCGGTCGCGGATCTGGCGGCTGGTGACGAACTTGCCCTCGCGCCCGGCGAAGGGGCTGTCGTTCACCGAGAAGGTCATCTCGACGGTGGGGTCGTTGATCTTGAGGAAGGGCAGGGGCTTGACAAGGGCGGGGTCGCACAGGGTGTTGCCGATGGTGACCTGCGTGATGCCGCTGAAGGCCACAATGTCGCCGGCTTTGGCCTCGTCGACCGGCTCGCGGCCATTGGCCCGGAAGTCGTAAAGCTTGGTGATGCGGCCCTTGAAGTTTACGTCCTGGTCGTGCCAGTCGCACACCTGCACGTCCTGGTTGACCTTTACGCAGCCGTTCTGGATGCGGCCGATGCCGATGCGGCCCACAAAATCGTTGTAGTCAACACTGGAGCAGAGCATCTGGAAGGGGGCCTCGGGATCGCCCTCCGGGCACTTGACATATTCCAGGATGGTCTCGAACAGGGGCTTGAGGTCGGTGCCCGGAACGTCGGGGCTGTAGCTGGCGGTGCCGGAGCGGCCGGAGCAGAAGACCATGGGGCTGTCGAGCTGCTCGTCGGTGGCACCGAGATCCATGAGAAGCAACAGGATCTCGTCGATAACTTCCTTGATGCGGGCGTCGGGCCGGTCGATCTTGTTGACCGCGATCACCAGCGAGAGGTTCTGCTGCAGCGCCTTTTGCAGCACAAAGCGGGTCTGGGGCATACAGCCCTCGGCGGCGTCGACCAAAAGCAGCACGCCGTTTACCATTTTCAAGACCCGCTCGACCTCGCCGCCGAAATCGGCGTGGCCCGGGGTGTCGACAATGTTGATCTTTACACCGTTGTAAACGGTGGAGCAGTTTTTGGCCAGGATGGTGATGCCGCGCTCGCGCTCGATATCGCCCGAGTCCATGACCCGGTCGGCCACCTGCTGGTTATCGCGGAAAGCGCCGCTCTGCTTGAGCATCTGGTCCACGAGGGTGGTCTTGCCGTGGTCCACGTGGGCGATGATGGCAAGGTTGCGCAAATCTGTACGTTCCATGTTTTTACCCCTTTTGATCGGTCTCTTTTCTTTTTTTACATATTATCTCGATATTAACACGCTTCTTATACTAAGGCACCGGTATTCTTTTGTCAAGAATATACAAATAATTTTTCGGGATTTGGCGCTTGTAACAAAAATACCGGCGGGCCGAGGGCAAAAAAACGGGGTGAAAAGGGCCTGGTCAGGGGGCTGCGGCGCGTTTTTTGCGCCTGGCCGCCAGCCAAAGCCAGGCGGCCAGGGCGGCGGCGCTGCCGCAGCTTATGGCGAGGCCCGTGCCGAGCCCCGGCGGCACAAAGCGCAGCTCCACCGTGTGGGTGCCCGGGGAAAGGGGCGCGGCCAGCAGGGAATTCAACGCCTTGAAGGGCTGCACCGGCTGCCCGTCCACCCAGACCCGCCAGCCCTCTTCGCAGGGGATGCTGGTGAAAAGGGCGGTGGTGCCAGGGCCGGCGGTGATGCTGCCCTTTACATAGCCGCCGCCCCAGCTTTTTACAGAAAGGCCGCCCTGCGCCAGTTCGCCGCAGGCGGCGGCCAGCGCGGCGGGACGCTGGACGGCAAAGTGCCAGCCCGCCAGGGCCAGCTGCTCGCCCGCGCTGCGAAGCTCTACGGTGAGGCGCTGGCCGGTGGTGACCTGCCCCAGGAACAGGGTGCCGTTTTGGCTTTGGGTAAGGGTTTCGCCCACGAGCCGGCCGTCCACCAGGACCTGGGCGCCGCAGTATTGATCGTACACGGGGAAGCTGGCGTAAAGCGAGCCGCTTGCCGGGGTGGTGAGGGTGAACACCAGGCTGCCGCCGGTGGCGGGAACGTCCACGGAATAGCGATAGCCGTCGAGCACCGAGAGGCCCACAAGCCGCGGCTCGCCCGCTTCCAGCGGCAGGAACACCCCCGCCTCGCGGCCCAGAAGCGCCGAGTACACGGCCTCGAGATTGGCAAAGGGAACGTCCAGCGCCAGGCGCCCGGCGGGGATGGAGGCGGCCGCGAAGGCCACGGGGAGCGCCAAGGGGTTTTGCTGCGCGCCGCCGGCCGCGGCCCAGCCCGGGCGCTGGGCGCCACCCAGCTGGTATTTGACCGCCAGCAGGCTGGCCGCAGCGGTACTGACGCCCTGACCATCGGTTACCCAGCCGCTGGTGCCGGCAAGGCCCACCGCCCGCAGCAGCTCGTATGCGGCGGCGGAGTAGCTGCTGCTGTAATGGGCTGTGCCCGCGTAACCCAGCAGAAAGGGGGCGTTCTGGTCGGGTGCGTCGGGGTACTGGACCCGATAAAAGCCGGGATCGGCGGCTTGCAGGCGCTGCACCTTGCCCTGCCATTGGTCCAGGACGGCGGGCTGCGCGGCGGTGGGCACACCGAAGGCCTTCAGCGCCAGGGAGCTGTTGAGGGCAAGCTCGGCCGCCAACACCGCGGCAAGGGCCGCGGGCAGCCAGCGCCGCAGGCGGGGGCGCAGGGGCGGAAGCGCGTTCCAGCCCCGCGCCGCCAGCTCCAGCAGGGTGAGAATGAACAAAAAGCTGTAGCGGAAGGGAAACCAGCTGGGGGATTGGAAGCCGTGCCAAACAAGGTCCGGCGTGCGAAAAAGAAAGCTTGCCAGAAGCGCGGCCAGAAGCCCCGCGCCCGCCAGCTTTTCGCCCAGGGAGGGGCCCCTGCGGCAAAAGAAGGCAAGCGCGAGCACCAGCGGCAGGGCGCCGCAGAACACCAGCGGGAGCTGATTGGTGGCCGTGCCCGATGGGTACGCGCCCGCAAAAAATTGCCGCAGAAGGGCCGGGGGATCAAAATTCAGTGCAAAGCTCCACTGCATGGCGTACTGCGCCTTGCCCTGCGCCAGCGCGCGGGCGATGGGCAGCAGCATCCAGGCTGCAAGGCCGCCGGCCAGAGTGCTGGACACGCAAAAGCGCGCCGCAATGCGAAAGCGCCCGGGAGCGTTTGGCAGCGCCAGCCAGTGCAGAAAAAAGTAGAGGGAGGAATAGAGGCAGAGCATCCAGCCGATGTAATAGCAGGTGAGCACCGCGGAAAAAAGGGCGGCGAGATACACCCAGGGCCGCCCGCCCGCCAGCAGGCGGCGCAGCCCCAGGACTACCAGCGGGGCGAGGATCACGCCGTCGAGCCACATGAGGTTTTGGGCAAAGCCGGCCATATAGCCGCTGAGGGCGTAGGCACCCGCAAGGGCCAGGGCCACGGGCCCGCGGCAGCCCAAAGAGCGCAGGAACAGGCCCATGGCAAGCCCCGCCGCGCCGGTTTTGAGCAGGGTGATGAAAACCACCGCCAGGCTTAGCTTTGCGGCGGGGAAAGCGAGCAGCAGCAGATTGAAGGGGCTGAAAAGGTAATAGGCGTTCAGGCTGAGCGCCTCGCCCCCCAGGGCCTTGTGCCAGGTGTAAAAAAGCCCCGGACCGAACAGTTCTTTATAGCTTGCCATGAAATTGAGGTACTGACCGCCCATATCGCCAAAGAGCAGGGTGTTTGTGCCGAAGGGCTCGATGCCGCGGGCGGCGTAGACCCCGGCCAAAAGGAGAAGAGGCAGAAAAAAACACAGCGCCAGCTGCACCCGGCCCCGCATTGCAGCCCGGTCATCCCGCATTTTCAGCCCGCCCCCTTTGTTTCACAAGTCGTTTCAGTATACCCCGGATCTGTGAAAAAATTGGGAAGAAAACCTTTCAAATTGGAAACGAAAAAGAAACAAGGAGAGGGCGGAAGCTGCAAAACGCGCGGAAAGCGGCGGCGCGGCAGAATTGACTTTGACGGCCGGAAGCTTTATGCTGAATAAAAACGGCCGGGCCGGGGAGGACGCGGGTATGGAGCGGGGATCTGTTCACCTTTATTGGGGCGAAGGAAAGGGAAAAACAACGGCGGCCGTGGGGCTTGCGGTGCGCGCGTTGGGCTGTGGGCTGCGGGTGACGGTAGTCCAGTTTTTAAAAAACGGTGAAAGCAGCGAATTGGAGCCTTTGCGCAAGCTGGGGGCACGGGTGTATTCCGGCAGTGCCGGCACAAAATTTGTATTTCAGATGACACCGGAGGAAAGGGCCGACACCGCCGCCCGGCAGACGGCCCAGCTTGCCCGGGCGCTGGCGGAGCCCTGCGATGTGCTGGTTCTGGATGAGGCGTGCGCGGCCTGGCAGCTGAACATGGCGGACCGGGCACTGCTGCAAAAAACGGTGCTGGAACGCCCGGCGGGCCGCGAGACAGTGCTCACCGGCCGCGAACCGGCGGATTGGATGCGCGAGGCGGCGGATTATTCCACCGAGATGCGCTGCCACAAACACCCCTACCAGCAGGGCGCGGCCGCCCGAAAGGGCGTGGAGTTTTAAGTGGGAAGCCGTGGGACAAGAACGGAAAAATGTTGGGAGCGCCCGGCGGCCGGTCCAGGCTGCCGGGCGCTCCTTGTGTGAACTAAAACACGGGTGACCGCTCAGCCCGCGGCGCGCAGCAGGAAATTGTAAGGCGCGGAGGCCACGGCGGTGCCCTGGGGGTCGGAGAGGGTGAAGAGCAGGCGGTAGGTGCCGGCCGAGGCGGTGCCCGCGAGGGTGAAGGTGTTT
>NZ_DBGCTQ010000007.1:0-27219 GCF_048388525.1 Allofournierella sp.
GCAAGTACCTTTCGCTGATGGCGATGTTTACGGTGCCGGTGGCGGTGCTTGCGCTGTATCCGCTGCTGATGAGGGCGCTGGGCGGCGCGGACCTGGCGGCAAGCTACAGCGGCTTTTTGGCTTACCTGCTGATGGCGGCCGCGGGCATTGCGGTGTGCATGTACCTTTCCGCGCTGACGGAAAATCAGATCATTGCGGCGCTGGGCGGATTTGGGGTGCTGCTGGTGAGCTACCTTCTGCCCAGTATCCAGACCCTGTTCACCGCGGGCAGCGGCCTGGCCCTGATCGTGTTCGGCATGATCCTGGGCGCCGCCGCGCTGGCCGCCGGCCTTCGCAGCCGCAGCCTGGCGCTGGGCGGCGGGGTATTTGCCGTGGGCTGTGTGGTCCTGGCTGTTTTTTGGGGCACCAAAAATGCGTTCCTCACAAGCGCTTTCAACGCGGTGATGGGGGCGCTGGCCCTGTTTGAGCCGTTTTTGAGTTTTGCGAACGGGCTGTTCGACCTGGGCGCGCTGGTGTATTATGCCAGCGTGGCGGCGCTGTTCCTGTTCCTGACCGGCCAGGCGCTGGAAAAGCGCCGCTGGAACTAAGGGGAGGGGGAGAACGGGATGAAAGGATTCAGCCTGAAAAAAGCCGGAAAGGGCGCGGAGCAAAGCAGGACCGTGTTCAAAAACGGAGCGATGGCCAGCGTTCTGACCGCGGCGGTGCTGGCGGCGGTGGTGCTGGTAAACCTGCTGGTGGGCAAGCTGCCGAAAAAATTCACTCAGTTTGATCTGAGCCAGAACGGAGTGTACTCGATCGGCGAGGATACAAAACAGCTGCTGGCGGGCGTGGAGCAGGACGTCACCTTTTACTATCTGGCGCAGACCGGCCAGGAACAGAAGAACCTGACGGCGTTTCTGGACCGCTATGCCGGCGAGAGCAAGCACGTGCGCTGGGAACAGAAGGACCCTGCACTGTACCCCACCTTTGCCGCACAGTACGGCGCGAAGGACGCCGCCGAGGGCAGCATTATCGCGGTGTGCGGGGAACGCAGCAAGGTGATCGATTCGGGGGAGCTGTACCAATACGATTACTCAAACTACTACACCACCGGCAGCGTGGACATGCTGTTCGACGGTGAGCAGCAGCTCACCAGCGCCCTGTATTACGTAACGAACGGCGACCTGCCCGTGGTGTATCAGCTGACCGGGCACGGGGAGGCGGCGCTTTCCACCAGCCTGGAAAGCGCGCTGAACACCCAGAACATTGAATTGAAGAGTTTGGCGCTGGTGAGCGCCGACGAAGTGCCAAAGGATGCGGCCGCGCTGATCCTGGCGGGGCCCACGGTGGATTACACGGCCGAGGACGTGCAGCTGCTGCGGGACTATCTGGACGGGGGCGGCAGCCTGCTGGTATTCACCGACGCCTCGGCGGCCACGCCGAACCTGGACGCACTGCTGGCCGAATACGGCCTGGCGCGCACGCCGGGCCTTGTGGTGGAGGGGGACGCAAACCACCATGCCCGGGGCTACGACTATTACCTGCTGCCGGACGTGGGATACCACGAGGCAACCCAGGCGGTGCAGGATTTGTATGTACTGCTGCCCATGGCGCAGGCCATTGAGGTGAGCGAAACCGAGAATGTGAGTGTTTCGAAGCTGCTCAACACCTCCAGCTCCGCCTACAATAAGACCGCCGGGTACGACATGACCACCACCGCAAAGGAAGAAGGCGACACCGACGGCCCCTTTGCGCTGGCGGCGGCCGCCACAAAGACCCTGGGGGAGACCGAGAGCAAGGTGATCTGGGTAGGCAGCCTGAACCTGCTGAACGCCGGCATCGACGCGCAGGTGGCGGGCGGCAACAGCCAGTTTGTTTTGGGCTGCACCGCCTGGCTGTGCGGGCAGGATACAGGCGTGCTGATCGCGGCCAAAAGCCTTTCAGGCGACCAGCTGGTGGTGAGTGCGGGCCAGGCGGCCCTGTGGGGCAACCTGACCACCATTGCGCTGCCGGCGCTGTGCCTGATCGCGGGCGCGGCCATTACCATCCGGCGGAGGCGGCGGTGAGATGAGAGCAAAAGAAAAATTATTGCTGGGACTGGCTGCCCTGCTGGCGGCGCTGGCGCTGGGCGTGTTCGCTGCGGGCAGGCTGAGCGGGGCCGAGAGCCGTTCAGCCGGAGAGGAAAGTATCCCGCTGGCGGACTGGCCGGCGGCGGACATTGAGCGTTTTGGCATTGAGTATGCGGGAGAAACGCTTACCTTTGTGAAAGCGGAGCTGCCGGAAGGGCAGGCCGGGAGCGGCGCGGCCGCAGACTCGGATGGAGCGGCGGAGCCGGAGAGCGAATGGCAGCTTGAGGGCGAGCCGGAAACGGCGCTGGATCAGGGCGCCGTAAGCACTATGCTCACGGCCCTGGCGGGCCTGCAGGCTGACCGGGCGCTGGGCGCGGCCAGCGAGGAATACGGCCTTGACACACCGACCCTGCGCTTTTGGGTGACGGCGAACGGGGCCACCCACACCTTTGCGGTGGGAGATGAGAACGGTGTGACCGGCTCGGTCTACCTGCAAAGGGAGGGGGAAAGCGAAGCGTATCTGGTGGCCGCCAGCCGGGTGGACAGTTTGAAAAAAACGAGGGGCGACCTGCTGGCAGAACCGGCGGACACGGCCGGCAAAGAGGATGTGGAACCGACGCCCGGGCAGGGGGAAAACGCCCCGCAAAGCGGGCAGACGGCAGAGAGCGCGGCCTCCGAAAAATAGAACACAGGAAGGGCCCCACCCCCTGCGCGCCCGGCGGCGCGGCAGGGGGCGGGGCCTTTTGCGGCCTTTACAGTTTGTTTGCAGTTTCGAGATTTACACAAAGGCGCGAAACGTGTATAATAGTTATTTATGAACGTGTATTTTACAGGGCTGAACAGGCCATGTTTCAATGGGGAGGATGTAGTATGCAGACAGGGTATCAGGGCCGCGATATGAGCGAGGCCGAACGCCGCCGCCGGGCGACCGCGCGCACCCGGCGCAGGCGCAGAATTCTGCGCAACCGCATTATTTTTGCAGTGGGATGCCTGGCCGTGCTTGCCCTTGCGGGCTTTGGCGTGTTCAAACTGGTGAAATTTGTGCAGGGGAAGGGGGACGGCGACCCAAAGCCCCCCGCCAGCACCTCGCAGCCGGCCTCGACCCCGGCTTCCGCAGCGGGCACAGGGGTGAGCACGGGGGAGCCCGCCTCAGAGCCTGCCGCGGACCCGCAGGGGGAGGACTGGCTATTGACGCTGGTGAACAACAATGTGCCGCTGCCCGAGGGGTGGAGCATTGAGACCGAGGTGGCCGAGGAGAGCAACCAGAAAGAGCTGGCTGCCGTGGCCGCCCAGGCTTACCGGCAGATGAAACAGGCCGCGGCGGCAGAGGGCATCGACCTTTTGCTGTGCTCGGGCTACCGCACGGTGGAATACCAGGAGAATTTGTTCTCCCAGCAAAAGCAGAAGTGGCTGGATAAAGGCTACTCGGAAGAGGACGCCTACAACGAGGCCAAAAAGGTGGTGGCGGTGCCGGGATATTCCGAGCACAATTCCGGGCTTGCGGCCGATATCGTGACCCCCAAGCACCAGAACCTGGACGACGCGTTCGGCGATACCGACGCCGCCAAGTGGATGTTTGAGCATGCGCCGGAGTACGGCTTTATTCTACGCTACCCGGAAAACAAACAGGCCATCACCGGTATCATTTATGAGCCCTGGCACTACCGCTACGTGGGCGTGGAAAACGCAAAGGCCATTACGGCCAGCGGCAAATGCCTGGAGGAATACCTGGACCAGAACGTATAAACACAAAAAGGAGACAAACTGTTTTGCAACGTGAGCTCATTGCACCCGGCGTTCACCTGAACGCCATCCCGGCGGAAAAATTCAACCGCTGCCGCCTTTCGATCCATTTTCGGTTCCCCGCCAGCAGGGAAAAGGCCACGGATCACGCCTTGCTGCCCCTGGTGCTGGAGCGGGGCTATGCGGCCTGCCCGGACATGACCGCCCTCTCCCGCAAGCTGGCAAAGCTGTATGGCGCCGCGCTGACGGTGGAGACCAGTATGCAGGGCGCAAGCCGCGTGCTGAGCATCAGCATTACCGGCATTAAGGACCGGTATGCGCTGGAGGGGGAAGCCCTTTCGGCGGAATATGCGGCCATTGCGTTTGGCGTGGCCTTTGAGCCGTATTTTGAGGACGGGCTTTTCAGCAGGGAGGCGGTGCGGATCGAAAAGGCGACCCTGGCCCGCCAGCTTGAGAGCGAGATCAACGACAAGCGGCTTTACTGTGTGCGGCAGGCCCGCCGCAAATTTTACGGCGACAGCCCGGCGGGGATCGAGCGGGACGGCTACCTTGCCGACCTGCCCGCCGTGACGCCGGAAACGCTGACCGCCGCTTACCGCGAGATGCTTAGCGCCGCCCAGATCGACGTGATAAGCCTGGGGGCTGACGAGACCGCCGTGCGCGCCGCCCTGCTGGAAAAGCTGGCCGGGGCCGAGCGGGCCCCGGCAGAGCTGCCGGGCAACCTGTTTTTGCCCGGCCAGCCGGCACAGCGCTTTGAGGAGCGGATGGATCTGGTGCAGGCGAAGCTGTGCATGATGTTCACCTGGAACGCCCCCGCCGACCCGGAAGACCTGAACGCGTTCCGGCTGGCCATGTGCCTGTATGGGGGCGGGGCCACCAGCCGCCTGTTTTTAAACGTGCGCGAAAAGCAGAGCCTGTGCTATTACTGCGGCAGCCGGTTTGCCAGCGCCACCGCCTGCATGATGGTGGACAGCGGCGTGGAGCCGGGGAACACGGAGAAGGCCGAGCAGGCCATATTGAAAGAATTGGACGACCTGGTGAACGGCCCCATCCAGCCGGAAGAGCTGGAGGACGCGCGGCGGAGCCTGCTTTCGGGCCTGAACGGCGTGGGCGACAGCCTGGCCGGGCTGGAAAACTGGTATTACACCGAGATCCTGCGGGGGGCGGGGGTTCATGCGCCCGGGGAGGCGGCAAGCGCGCTGGCCGAAGTGACGGCGGAGGATGTGCGCCGCCTGCTGGCGGGCTTTACCCACTCGGTGAGTTATCTTGTTACGGCAAAGGAGGGCGCGCCCCATGCAGAATGACGCCATGCAAGCCGTGCGGCGGGCCGCCGCCTGCGAAACCATAAAGCTGGACTGCGGGCTTACCGTGCTGGTGCGGCCCATGCCGGGCTACAGCGGGGTGCACGCCATTTACGGCACCCGTTTTGGGTCGATTGATCTGGATTTTGAGGTGGACGGCAAGGCGGTGCATCTGCCCGCGGGCGTCGCCCACTTTTTGGAGCACAAGATGTTCGAGAGCGAAGACGGCGACGCCTTTGCAAAATACGCAAAGACCGGAGCCGCGGCCAACGCCTACACCAGCTTTGACAAGACCTGCTACCTGTTCACCGCCACCCAGCAGGTGGACGAGAGCCTGGATATCCTGCTGTCGATGGTGGGAGAGCCCTACTTTACCGAGGCCACCATTGCCAAGGAGCAGGGAATCATTGGCCAGGAAATAAAAATGTATGACGACAGCCCGGACTGGCGCATCATGACCGCGCTGTTCCAGTGCCTGTATCACAGCCACCCCATCCGGCATGATATTGCGGGCACGGTGGAAAGCATTGCCGAGATCACCCCGGAAATGCTGTACGACTGCTGCCGCGCTTTTTATAGCCCGGGCAACATGGTGCTGGCGGCGGCGGGAAACGTGACGGCCGAACAGGTGCTGGCTGCCTGTGAGCGGGCAAAGCTGCCTGCCCGGCCGGTGAGCATGCGCCGCCTGCAGAGCCCGGAGCCGCCCACGGTGGCCCGGGAGCGTATGGAATTCAGCATGCCGCTGGCAAAGGCGTGCCTGGGGGTGGGCTTTAAAGAGGCGCCGGTGCAGGGGGCGAAGGCCGAGGTCATCTGCGATATGCTGACCGAACTGATCTGCGGCGGCATGACCCCCTTGTACCGCAGGCTGTACGACGAGGGGCTTGTGAACCCCGGCTTTGACGGGGAATTTTTGCTGCTGGAGGGCTGCTGCTGCTTTTTGTTCACCGGCGAAACCGACCAGCCGGAAACGGTGCGGCAGCTTTTGCTGGACGAGATCGCGCGGCTGCGCGGACAAGGGGTGGACGGGGAGCTGTTTACCCTGTGCAAAAACCAAATGTACGGCGAGATGCTGCAAGACCTGGAAAACATTGAGGATGCCGCCACGGCCCTGGCGGGGAGCTTTTTCCGCCGGCGCGCGCTGGCAGAGGAGATCGAGGCGCTGGCCAGCCTGACCAAGGCGGAGGTGGATGAGGCGCTGCAGGGCATGCTGTGCGAGGACCGCAGCGCCACGGTGGTCATCCGCCCCGAAAAGGAGGACAAAGCATGACGAATCTGGTGCAGTTTCCCGGCCTGGGGCTAGAATTTGAGATAAACCGGGTGGCATTCTCGCTGGGAGGGCTGAACGTTTACTGGTATGGCCTGATCATTGCCGGGGGGCTTTTGCTGGCGCTGATCTTCGCCTTCCGCTACGCGGTGGATTTTGGCATCGACGCGGACCGGCTGGTGGATGTGATCCTGATCGGCACGGTGTGCGCGGTGATCTGCGCCCGGGCGTTCTATGTGGCGTTTTCGCCCATTCCCTACGAGAGCGTGTGGGATATGATCAACATCCGCAACGGCGGCATTGCCATTTACGGCGGTGTGATCGGCGCGGCAGTGTTTGGGGGGCTTGCCTGCAAGTGGCGCAGGCTGCCGGTGCTGGCGACCTTTGATTTGGTGAGCATGGGCTTTTTGATCGGCCAGGGGATCGGCCGCTGGGGCAACTTTGTGAACCAGGAGGCCTTTGGCAGCAACACCAGCCTGCCCTGGGGCATGATCAGCGAGGGGACCCGCAGCTACCTGACCTACTGGCAGAGCGAACTGTTGGAGCAGGGGGTGCTGGTAGACCCCAGCATGCCGGTGCACCCCACCTTTTTGTACGAGAGCCTGTGGTGCGCGGTGGGCTTTTTCGCCCTGTGGGCCTATATGAAAAAGCGCCGCTTCAACGGCGAGATCGCGCTGCTGTATGTGGCGTGGTACGGGGCCGGGCGCTTTTGGATCGAGGGGCTGCGCACCGACTCGCTGATCATTCCCGGCATTGGGCTGCGGGCCAGCCAGGTGATCGCGCTGGCGAGCGTGCTGGTGGGGATCGCGCTGATCGTGTACGGGCGCAAAAAGCACAAAGAGCCGCTGGAGGTGGAGCTGCCGGTGCCGGGCGAGGTGCTGAAAAAAGCGAAGAACGCGGCAGGGGATGCCGGTACGGTGAGCGTTCACGCCAAGCGGCTGCCCGCCCGCGCTGCGCACAAGGAGTTCATACAGGCGCTGAATGAGATGAAAGCCGCGGATGTGCCGGAAGCCGTGGAGGCCGCCCAAAAGGCGGTAGAAGCGAAAAGACAGGACGGCAGCGCGCCGCTGGCGGTGATTGTTGCGGCGAAGAGCGAAGAGCCCGCACAGGGCGCGGCACAAGCGCCAGAGGCCCCGGAAACCGATGCGGCTCAGGACGCGGACGGGCAGGCCCCGGAAGCCCCGGAGCCTGCAAAAGGCCGGCAGGAAACAGACCGGGAACCAAATGCGGACGCAGGGCCTGAGACCGCGGAAGAAACAGCGGGCCAGGCGCCCGGAGAACAGCCAAAACAGAAATAAAACCACAACCAAAAAAGGGAGGGATACGGCGATGGCGGCACAGATCATCAGCGGCAAGACCCTGGCGGCACAGGTGAAAGAACGGATGACAGGGGAAACCGAGGCGCTGAAGCGGCAGGGGGTCACCCCCTGCCTGGCGGTGGTGCTGGTGGGGGACGACCCGGCCAGCGCGGTGTACGTGCGGGGCAAGCAGAAGGACTGCGAGGAGTGCGGCATCCGCAGCCTGCTGGTGCGCCTGCCCGCCGAGGCCACCCAGCAGCAGGTGCTGGAGCGGCTGGCGGCCCTGGCGGCGGACGGCGCGGTGCACGGCATTCTGGTGCAGCTTCCCCTGCCCCGCCACATTGACGAGCGGGCGGTGATTGCCGCGATCCCGCCGGAGAAGGACGTGGACGGCTTTACCCCGGTGAACGTGGGGCGCATGGTGATCGGCGAGGAATGCTTTTTGCCGTGTACCCCGGCGGGCTGTATCGAGATGCTGAAAAGCACCGGCCAGCCCCTTGCGGGCAAGCACGCGGTGGTGATTGGCCGAAGCAACATTGTGGGCAAGCCCGCGGCGATCCTGCTGCTGCGTGAGAACGCCACCGTTACGGTGTGCCACTCCCGCACGCAGGGGCTCGCACAGCTGTGCCGCAGCGCGGACATTCTGGTGGCGGCGGTGGGCCGGGAGGGCTTTGTGACCGGCGATATGGTGAAGCCGGGCGCCACCGTAATCGACGTGGGCATCAACCGGAATGCGGAGGGCAAGCTGTGCGGCGACGTGGATTTTGCCGCGGCCAGCGAAAAAGCGGCGTTTATCACGCCTGTGCCCGGCGGCGTGGGCCTGATGACCCGCGCCATGCTGCTGGTGAACACGGTGCAGGCCGCGCGGATGCAGGCGAGGGCATGAGCGGGCGCCTGAGGCCTGCCTGAAAAACACCCCGAAACGAGAGGCCCCCGGCTGCGAACCTGTTTCGCAGCCGGGGGCCTTTTGGAAAGAGAAGGAACAGCGGGGAAGAAGGGCCGGGCGCGCAATTTACCCCGGAAGGGAGCCGCGCGCAGGAAGGATCAGCGCTGGTACACGATCTCGCCGTCCAGGATGGTGAGGGCCACCTGGGCATCCTTGATCTCGCCTGCGGGGACCGCAAAGAGATCGCGGTCCAGGACCGTGATGTCGGCCAGCATGCCCTCGGCCAGGGTGCCCAGCTCGTGCTGGCGGCGCACCGCGCAGGCCGAACCGTAGGTGTAGGCTTCCAGCGCCTCGGAAAGGCTGATGTGCTGGTGATATTCCCAGCCGCCCTGGGGCAGACCCTGGGTATTTTGGCGGGTCACTGCATAGGACACGTTCTCGATGGGGTTCAGGGCGGCGGTGGGAACGTCCGTGCCGAAGGCAAGGCGGACCCCGGCGTCCAGCATGTCGCGGAAGGCCCACATCAGCTTGGTGCGCTCCAGGCCCAGGTCGGCTTCGATGCCGGCGGGGTCGATCATGGAGTGAGCAGGCTGCATGCTGGCCATTACGCCCAGCCCGGCCAGGCGCCGGATGTCGCCCTGCTGGATGTTTTCCAGATGTTCCAGGGTGTTTTGAATGGCGGGGTCTTTGCCCAGGGCCTTCTGCGCCTTTTCGTAGGCGTTCAGCCCTGCGTGGATGGCCCCGTCGCCAATGGTGTGGATGCGCATGCTCATGCCGTTTTTGTTGGCCAGGTACACAAGCTCGTCCATGTCGGCCTCGGCCACGGTGAGCTGGCCCCGGTCGCCGGGATATCGGGCGTTGGTGTAGGGCTCGCTGAGGTAGGCGGTGTGGGTGCTGGAAACGCCGTCGAGGAATTGCTTTACCCCCCGCCAGCAGAGCTTTGGATGGGTGTATTTTTCCCGCATCATTTTGGGGCGGGCCATATCCTTGGTCATGGTAGGGAACAGGTGCGCCCGGAAGGTAAGCTTGCCCGCGGCGAGGAATTCTTCCAGCAGCTCGGGGTGCAGAAGGTCCGCGCCCGGCAGGCTGGTGGCGCCCAGATCGCACACGCTGGTGATGCCGTATTCCCGGAACTGGGCGAACAGGCTGGCGTAGGCGTCCTTGATCTCGGCCTCGGTGAAGCCGTTGAGCACCTGGGCGTAGACCTTTGTGCCCGCCATCTCCTTGGCGACGCCGGTCAGATGGCCGTTTTCATCCCGCACGAATTCGCCGCCCGCGGGGTCTGGCGTGTCGTCGGTGATGCCGAGGGTTTCCAGAGCGCGGCTGTTCAGCCAGGCAGTGTGGCCGTCGCCGCTGCTCATGCAGACGGGCCAATCGGGGTACGCCGCGTCCAGGCTGGCACGGGTGGGCAGGGCCGCGCCCTCGCCCCAGAAGGGCAGATACCAGCCGCAGGTCACCACCCAGGCGCCCTTGGGGCGGGTGGCCACAAAGGGACGCATCCGCTCGATGCAGTCCTGCTCGCTGGTGTTCTCCAGCATCATGAACATGTATTTGCTGAACATCAGCGCGGCCATATGGATGTGGAGGTGCGCGTCGTGAAAGCCCGGCATTACAAGCTGGTCGCCCAATTCAAGGGTCCGGGTGTTTGGGCCGATGAGCGGGGGGGCCTGGTCGGCGGGGCCGACGTAGGCGATGCGGCCGCCCGCCACGGCCACGACGCCGCTGATGGGCTGCCCTTTGCCCAAAAAGATAGAATTGCTTTTCAGGATGAGGTCTGCATTCATTGTTTCGTATCCCCTTTGCATGTTTTAAAAACCGGGCGGCGCAGGCGGCCGCCCGCCGTTGGTTTTACCATAGCACACCCGGGACGGCGCCCGCAATAAACCCACCGGTTTATTTTATGGAAAGGAGATAGTTTATCCGCGTAAACTTTTTGAAAACTAACAAATTTGCACAAAACGAAAGTGAATATTCCGGCAAGAACGCTATACAGCGGCGCTTTCATCTGGTATAATGGCCATAGGAGCGCATTTGGCGGGAACTGCCGATGCGCGCAGGAAAGGGGAATGGCGCGTGGCATATCTGCTGTTTTTTTACAATATTTTGCTCATTGCGCTGTTTTTGCTGTGCACCGCCGCGTTCCTGCTGCTCTGGCGCAGAGAGCGGCAGGCCATGTTCGGCTGGGCCGCCGCCGCGTTCGGCGCTTACCTGGCCGACGCGGTGCTGGTGTATCTGGGCGAGTTTGTGCCGGGGTTTGCGCGGTACTATCGGGCCACGCTGTACTCCGAGGCGCTGCTGCAGGTGGGGCTGTTTCTGGCCACCATGCTGTGTTACCGGGGCTTTACCGCCGCGGCGCTGCAGGATGCGGCCCGAAGGTGGGAATGGGGGGCCTGGCTGGCGGCCTGGCCGGTGTGCGCGGCCATCTGCGCTGCGCCCATGACGCCCCTTTCCACGGCGGTGTTTTACAGCCTGCTGGCCTGTGTGGGGATGTATGTGGCGGCCCGGGGGCTTTTAAGGCTGCGGTCCGGCGGCCGGCCGCGGCCCTTTTTGCGGGGCGTGCTGGTGTGGATGACGGGCTGCTTTGCGGCTTACGGGGTGGAGAACCTGGCCTGGGTGCTGGGCGGCAACCCCCTGGCGGGCCTGTGGCCCACCCTGGGCCAGCGCTGGGCGAGCATTGAGATTATGAGCCTGGGGCTGGGAGGCGCGTGCCTTGTGTGGGCGGTGCGGCGCATTTTGGCCGCACCGGTGCCCGAACAGGGCGGTGCGGTGCGGATGCAGGCCGAGGCGGCAGGATTTGCCGCCCGCTACAGCCTGACCCGGCGCGAGAGCGAGGTGCTGGAGCTGCTGCTGGCGGGGATGAACAACCAGCAGATCGCCCGGCAGCTGTATATCTCGGTGGGGACGGTGAAGGCCCACACCCACAACATTTTTGCAAAGACCGGCTTTGGCGACCGGGCGCAGCTGGCCGACGCGGTGCGGCAGGGGAGAAACGCCTGAAAAACCGCAGGAAAGCTGGAAAAAGCGCTTGCAATGCCGCCGGGTTTGTGGTATAGTATTAAAGCCGCATGGTTTGGGCAGCTAAGAGGTGTGAAACATCCACCCGCCTACTAGCCCAGCGAGACTTGTATAAGAGAGGCAAAATTATGTACGCTATCATCGTTACCGGTGGCAAACAGTACCGTGTTGAAAAAGGCGACGTGGTTTTCATCGAGAAGCTGGAAGTCACCGAAGGCGACACCGTAAAGTTCGACTCCGTTCTGGCCGTGGGCGGCGAGGGCGCCACCAAGGTGGGCACCCCCCGTGTGGAGGGCGCCAGCGTGGAGGCCAAGGTCGTAAAGAATGGCAAGGGCAAAAAGCTGAACATCATCACGTACCGGGCCAAAAAGGGCAGTGCCCGCCACATGGGTCACCGTCAGCCCTATACCAAGGTCGAGATCACCGCTATCAACGGTTAAGTAACGGAGGTGTAACACAATGGCACATAAAAAAGGCGTAGGTTCTACCAAAAACGGCCGCGATTCCGAGTCCAAGCGCTTGGGCGTGAAGCGGGCCGACGGTCAGTTTGTGCTGGCCGGCAATATCCTGGTCCGTCAGCGTGGCACCCACATCCACCCCGGTGAGAACGTGGGCCGCGGCACCGACGACACCCTGTTCGCCCTGGTGGACGGCAAGGTCGCTTTCGAGCGCGTGGGCAAGGACCGCAAAAAGGTCAGCATCAAGCAGTGAGGCTGTAAACCGAAGCCCGCAAGGCTTGGGTAAAAAGTGACAGGATGAAAGATAGGGCCCCAGGGAAGAAATTCCCCGGGGCCTTTTTTGTGCTGTGAAGTTTGATCCACGCTTGAATAAAGATAAACTATAACAAATATTAAAAGGGATGTTTGTTCAAATTTTTTGTGCAAAAGTACATAAATCCATTGAAAAAATGTATTTTGAGGTATATTATGGAAATGTAAAACAAAAACGACTTGAAAATGAATGGAGATGTAAAAAGGCACAGACAGGGGAAGCATTCGGTACTGGATGAGATGCAAAAAGGAGGCTTAGCAGATGAAAAGGAAGCTCGTGTTGTTGTTTTGCGTATTGACGCTTGGGGGAGCCGTTTTTGCTGTGCCTGTTTCTGCGGGTGAGTATTGTGGCCCGTGGGAGGTTAGAAGTACGACTACTCGCTGCGACCCTAACCGTGTATGTACCATCGTGGGAAATCCGAACCCGTATATAGATGAAGTAACAGATCATATGGTTCAGACCTGCTATCGGGATGACGGAAGCACATACCAGCACACTGCGGAGGTCAAAAGGGAAGGCGGCTGCTGCCGCTAAGGCTGCGGCGGGACCTGCTGGATAAAAGCGGAACGAATACCGCGGCAAAATGCGATGGCTTTGCCGCGGCACTTTTATATCAGGGGAGAAAATGATGAAAAAGATATGGTGCGCGCTGGGCGCGGCAATGGTGCTGGCGCTTATGTTTTTGACCGCCTGCAATGAATCGGCAGTCGTTTCATCTGCTGGCAGTTCAACGGGCGGCAAAGCCACGCCCGTGCTGCCGAACGGCCAGTATACCAACGAGGACGGCCTGCTGGAGCTGCCGGGAATGGAGGGAACCGTCGAAGGGGATGGAAATATCCCGGCTCTTTTATCCTGGAAAGAATATGAAGAACTTTGCAACGCAAACGGGTTGGGGCTGCCGAGCGAAGCGTTTGCAGATAACGGGGAATACGAGGTGACCGTGTGGCCCAGCGAGGCCACCGGGGTCGCGGCGCCCCGGGGGATCCTGGCACGGGAAAGCGACCTTCTTGTGGCGGACGGCCAAAGCGGCCGGATCGCGGTGCTGGACAAGGAAGGAAACCTGATAAAAACGGTGGGGGAAATAGGGAACGGAGAGGAAGAGTTCCTGCGCCCCAGCGCGATCTTGAATTTTGAGGGGAATATCCATGTGCTGGACGGTGGGAACGACCGGATCCAGGTGTTAAACGAGCGGCTCGAATTTCAGCAGAGCTTTCAGCTGATACGTCCATCAGAATATGGCGACTTTTATAATTTTGCGTATGACCAAGCGGGGAATTTGTACCTCTCCAGAATGGACGTGAACTCGCAGAGGCTATACTGCTACCCCAGGGGCCAAAAGGGTGAGCCCACCCCCATCGGCGAGAACTGCTGCGCCGCCCTGGCTGAGAAAGAGGGCAAGGTGTACGCGCTGAATTTCGGTACATCCTACACAGAAGGCCCGGTTCCCGAGGATCCTCATCTTTTTGTGGAGGGCGGTATGGGGAGTGGGAACAACCATCTGTTCAGCGCGCAGCCGACGCAGATGACAAAAATTGCCGAGCTGCCCTTTGGCATTTCCGGGTCCTCCCTGCTGGCGACCCAGGACGGATTTTTGGTGTTTTCAGAGAGCGTGGGCCGTTTGCTGCAATTTGATGCCGACGGCGTTTTTGAAAAAACGATTGCAGAAATTCCGCTGCAAAGCCATTTCAGCTCTTATGTGGCGCAGGGGGAGGACGGGACCATGTATGTGACGGGCGAAGGAAATTCGAATATTTATGTGATCTCACGCAGGAAGGATCAGGGATAGGTGGGCTATGGAACAGGCAACGCCGGACGGATCGAAAAGGGGCAAATGGATGATGGCGCTGGTTTTCCTTGCGGGATGCCTTGTCACTGCGCTGGCCGGCGCGGCGGCGATGCGCCTGGCGGAAAAACCCGCCGCTGGCCCGAAAGCACCGGTGCGGGAATCTGTGGAGTATGGCGGTTCTTTTGCAGAGCTAGAGCTGGTGGATTGCAAGGGGAGAAAATGCAGCTTCCCCGAAATTAAAAATGAGTATGCGGCCGCATTTTTACTTTCGGCCGGCTGCAGATCCTGCGTTGAAGAGGCTGACGCCATTGGGGCGCTTACCTGTATTTTAAAGGGGGATTTTGCCGATGTGATTTTGCTGTGGCAAGACGAGATCCCCTGGGACATCTTAAGCGCAACGCCAATTGAAGAAACACAGAACCATAGCTGCGGAACGGCGCCTTTGGCGGGGGATCTGCCACGCTATTACATTTTGAATGACCAGGCCGAGGCCGTTTTTGTGGGGAAAAGCATGGATGAACTGATGCAAAAATTTATGGCCCTGGACACAATTGAAATGGAGGATCTGCAAAGTGCGGCGGATACATATCTTCAGGAACGCTTTACCGGTGAAATAAAGGAAGATCAGGTTAGAATGGTGGAATTTTCGATGATAGGCTGCAAAGATTGCGAGGCGGCGGCGCCAATCGTAACAAATATTGAAGCCCAGCAGGGAATCGAGATAAAAACCATTTACTGCGACAAACAAAATGTGCCGGAGAAACAAAAAGGCGAGGTGGATCACGGGAATGTTCTGGCGCACCTTTATGGTATTCGCTGGTATCCAAGCTTTGTGGTGTTTCAAGGCGATAAGCGGCTGATCGTGGGCCAAACTTCGCAGGAGGGGCTGAAAGCGGCGCTGCTGCAGGCCCTTGGCGGGCAAACAACGGGGCAGGGGCAAAATGGATCATAGAACAAAGCGAAAGGTTGGCGGCACAAGCTACCCGTTTGCGCTGTCGTTCAAGCTTGCGGCGCGCATGTGGAGGATAAACGGCATTGTTTTCGTCTCGTTTTTTTTGGCCATGACCGTGATCGTTTGCTGCACGGCCCTGATCAACAACTGGGTGGAAACGCGCCGATCGCGCTATGCCGTTTCGCAATTGGAACAGCTCAGCCTGTGCAATTTTACCGATACGCCGCTGCGGCCGCAGGAGATGGACGGCCTGCGCGACGAGCTGCGGGCAGAAGCCATTGCCGCCGACTCGCAGGTGGAGGCGATCGAAACGCCGGAGGCGGGAGAGCTTGAGGTGAAGGCGCTGTGCGGCGAG
The DNA here is from genome assembly GCF_048388525.1 of Allofournierella sp. Taxonomy (GTDB): domain Bacteria; phylum Bacillota; class Clostridia; order Oscillospirales; family Ruminococcaceae; genus BQOK01. The sequence continues at coordinate 15,420 of NZ_DBGCTQ010000007.1, forward strand.
GTTACACAGATCTTTGAGGTGGAAATTTCGCAGGGGCGCTTTTTTACCCCGGAGGAACTGAACACCGCTCCCGCGATGTGCGTGGTGGGGCAGGTGACCGCAAAAAAGAAGGGGATCCGGGTGGGCGATTCCATAACCCTGCGCGACATCCCCTGCCGGGTGATCGGGGTCGCCGCGCTGGACGCAAACCAGCTGGACGTTCTTGTGCCCATGGAAACTTATTTTTTTGACCGGCCGAACGTTTTGCAGCAGCAGAGTGTTTACTGCGTTACAAACACCCCTTTGCAGAGTGCGGATTGCGAGATCGCTTTTCTGAAAGCCGGCCGGGAGGCGCAGATCCACCTGGTGCGAACGGCGGAACAGGAGCAGGCGCAAAGGCTGAAGCATACAAACGATTCCATAAGGGTATACGCCATCGCCGCCGTTGTGGCATTTTTGTTTGCCGCCACCAACATTTTTTTGATTTTGAAGGGCAAGTTTGATACCAAGCAGTATTTGTATGCCATCCAGCGCGCGCTCGGGGCAAAAAACAGCCAGATCTTTGCGCAGATATTGACCGAAAACCTGGGAATGGCCTGTTTGGCAAGCGGGGCGGCTTTGCTTGCGCTGCCTGCCGCCCTGGACCTTTTGGGGTTCAGCGCATTTTATTACCGCAGTGAGGTGGTGGCGGCAACAGCGGCGGCGCTTTCCGGGGCAACCTGCGCGGCAGCCAGCCTTCTTTTGTTTTGGAGCGCGATCCGGTTGCCGATCGTGGAAGTGCTGCAAAGGGAGGCGGGCAAGGTATGAGTTTCCTTTTAAAAAAAGTATCCAATAAACTGCGGCGAAACGCGGGGGCATATTTGTTTTTGATCTTGGAATTTGCGCTGGGCGTAAGCTTTTTGGTATTCGCACGCAACGGCTCGCTTTCGGTGCAGGGGCTGCAAAATTATTACGACACACACTACACCTCCACGACCGTGAGTATCTCCCCCAACCCCACAGGGGGCAATGCCGGCACAGAGCTTGCGCTCACACTGGAAGACGTCCAATATGTGCAGCGGCAATTCCCCCAGGCGGAAATGCGATATCAAGTGATGCAACCCCTGGACTTTTTGCAAAATGGACAGGTAAAAAGGGTTTATTTGCTTTACTGTGGTCAACCTGAATTCGGCAAAGGCGAGGCGATCGCCCTGGCGGGAAGAAGTGCAATGGATCTGCTGCAAAGCGGGGTGCAGGCAGATTTGGGGAAAATGTGCACTGTTGATAAAAACTCGCTGGCTCTGAACGGTCAAACTTTCCCCCTGGAGCCGCTTCCAAAACGGTTCGAAGGGGAAAGGGACACGGTGTTCCCCATCAGCGTCAACGCATTTTTTTCGCTGGAGGATGCGATCCTGCTTCCTGTTTGGCGGAAGGATACCGTGCTGCCGAAAACCGGTTACGCAATGCTGGAGTGGGATATCGCCGGGCAGGAATCAGCGCAAAAAAAGCTGGGAAGGATCCAGGAAACGTTGCTCCGCGCCCACGGCGAAAGCTATTCCTACGAAATACAATATCCACAGCGATTTTTTGAACGGAGCGTTTCAGACGGATTGCGGCTGCAGTCCATTGCCGGAAAGCTGGGGGTCTTGATGTTCCTTGAACTGCTGATCGGCTTTTCGGGGCTGATGCTGCTTTTTATGAAAAAGCGCGAAAAAGAGCTGGCGATCTGCCTGGCGATGGGGGCGAAACGGCGCACGCTTGCAGGGGAGCTCTTTTTTGAAATAGGTGTGGTGTGCGGTTTGGGTGCGGCAATCGGCGTTGCGGCCGGCAATGCAATGACGAGGGGGGCAAACAACCCGGAGCATATGCTGCAGATACAGGTACATGCAAGCGCCGCCCTGCCGGCAATTTTGGCGGCGATCCTGGTTACGGTCATCTCGGCTGCCCCTATGCTGCATAAAATTTATACCGCTGAACCGGACCGCATTTTGCGAGGTGAAACCTGATGCTGCGATTAGAGGATGTTAAAAAGACCTACAGAGGCCATGGCGTTTCCACAGAGGTGCTGAAGGGAATCAGCCTTACGATCAAGCAGGGAGAATTCGTTTGCCTGGTGGGGCGTTCAGGAAGCGGCAAAACGACGCTTTTGAACATTATCGGCTTAATGGACGCCGCCACGGGCGGCCGCTACTATTTTCAGGAACAGGAGGTAACCGCCCTCTCGCAAAATGCGCGCGCGGCGATCCGCAACCGGGAGGTCGGATATGTATTTCAGGCGTTCCATTTGATCTCGGAATTAAATGTGCTGGATAACGTAACCCTGCCCATGGGGTACGGTGGCGCCTGTGCGGCCAAGCGCAGACAGCGCGGAAACGAGCTGCTTGCGCTTGTGGGGATGGCCCACAGGGCTAAATACCCGCCGGCAGAGCTTTCGGGCGGGGAAAAACAGCGGGTGGCCATTGCAAGGGCGCTTGCCAATGAGCCCCGGCTCATTTTGGCAGATGAACCCACAGGCAACCTGGACTCCCAGAATGCGTGGGAGATCATGGGGATCTTAAAAAAGCTGCACCAGGAGGGGATCACCATTGTGATGGTGACGCACAACATGGAATTGACCGGCGGGTGTACGGCACTTTATACCCTTGACGACGGAAGGCTTGTAAAATGAAGAAGCACCAGTTCAACGAAGACTGAAAACGCGGAATGGGAGCCGGACAGGGAGTGGTTGAGGCGGCACCTTGCATATGAAGCATGCGGGAAGTACGGAAAAACGACGGTTTACTTTTTGAACGAAATATGCTAATATAAGTTATAAATCAATGGACTTGCCGGCGGTTGCGAAGGTGCGCGGCCGGACGAAAGCGATAAATTGTTTTGCAAAAGCCGGGCCATGCGGCCTGGCTTTTGTTGTGCGGGGCATACTAACAGGGAAACCCCGATAAAGGAGAAACGCAGATGGCAATGTTTGTGGACGTGGCAAAAATCAGCATCAAAGCCGGCAAGGGCGGCGACGGGGCGGTGAGCTTTCACCGGGAAAAATTTGTTGCGGCGGGCGGGCCGGACGGCGGCGACGGCGGCCGGGGCGGCAGTGTGATCTTTCAGGCCGACGACAACCTTTCCACCCTGATGGACTTTCGCTACCAGCGCAAGTACGCGGCGCAGCCGGGCGAAAACGGCGGCGCCGCCCGCTGCACCGGCAAGAACGCGCCGGATCTGGTGATCCGGGTGCCGCGGGGCACAGTGGTGCGGGAGGCGAACACCGGCCTTGTGATTGCGGATATCTCGGGCGACGGGCCGGTGGTGGTGGCCAAGGGCGGCCGGGGCGGCTGGGGCAACACCCACTTTGCCAGCCCCACCCGGCAGATCCCCAAATTTGCGAAGCCCGGCCTGCCCGGCGAGGAGTTCGAGGTGCGCCTGGAGCTGAAGCTGATCGCGGATGTGGGGCTGATCGGCTTCCCGAACGTGGGAAAATCGACCCTGATCTCGGTGTTGAGCGCGGCGAAGCCAAAGATCGCAAACTACCATTTCACCACCCTGTCGCCCGTGCTGGGCGTGGTGCGTGTGGGCCAGGAGCAGAGCTTTGTGGCGGCTGACATTCCGGGCCTGATCGAGGGGGCCAGCGAGGGCGTTGGCCTGGGGCACGACTTTTTGCGCCATGTGGAGCGCTGCCGTCTTTTGCTGCACGTGGTGGATGTTTCGGGCTGCGAGGGCCGTGAGCCGGCGGAGGATTTTGAAAAGATCAACGCAGAGCTGAAAAATTTCAGCGCCGAGCTGGCCGGGCGGCCCCAGATCGTGCTGGGCAACAAATGCGATATTGCCGCGCCGGAGCGGATCGAGGCGTTCCGGGCCTATGTGGAGGGATTGGGGCTGACCTTTTTGCCCGTTTCGGCCGCCACGAACCAGGGGCTCAAGAACCTGCCGGGGCTTGTGTGGGAACGGCTGCAGGAATTGCCCCCCGTGCAGGTGTATGAGCCGGAGTTTGTGCCGGCGGCGCTGGACGTGGGCGAGCGCCGCTACAGCATTGAGCAGACGGGCGAGCACGAATTCACCATTGACGCGCCCTGGCTGGAACGAATCCTGGCGGGCAGCGACGTGGACGACTACGAGAGCCTGCAATACTTTCAGCGGCAGCTGGCCGACAGCGGCATTCTGGCCGAGCTGGTGGAGCGAGGGGTGCAGGAAGAGGACACCATTAAGATCGGCGAGTACGAATTTGATTATATCTTCTAAAGGGGAAAACGAGAGTGCTGTTTGAAGTGGACGCACAGGTGGATATTCACGAGCAATCGCCCCTGAGCCTGGCGTTTGTGGGCGACGGGGTATTTGAACTGCTGGTGCGCCAGCGGCTGGTGGAGCGCACCCGCCTGGCGCCCGGCAAGCTGCACGCGGCCTGTGTAAAATACGTGTCGGCAAAGGGGCAGCACCGCGCCCTGGCCTGCCTGGAACCGCTGCTGACCGAAGAGGAGCAGGTTGTGCTGCGGCGGGGCCGCAATGCCAGCAAGGCCAGCGTGGCAAAGCATGCCACCCCCCAGGAATACAGGGCGTCGACAGGGTTTGAAGCGCTGTGGGGCTGGCTGTACCTCACCGGCCAAAATGAGCGGATCGGGCAGCTGTTTGAGGCGCTGTGGCAGAAGTTTGACCCCATGGCGGAGCAGCAGGGGTAAAAGAGAAGGCCGAGGCCGCAAGGCGGAAAAGTTTCCGCCCGGCGGTCCCGGCCTTTTGCGCGCAAAAACGCAAAGAATTGCTTATTTGCAGTTCTTGGTGCTGCTCTTGGCGTTCGAGGAAGAGCTGTTCCTGGCATTGGAAGAAGTGTTGTTCTTCGCATTGCTGCTGCTGTTGCGGGTGCTGGAATTGCTGCTGCTGTTCTTGGTGCTGGAGTTGTTGGAATTGTTGCTGCGGGTGCTGGTGCTGTTTTTGCTGATGTTGTTTTTAGCGTTGCGGTTTTCCATGGTTTTGTTTGCTCCTTTCAGTTATGAGGACCCGGCTGTATTTTTGGTACCGGTCCCTTCGCTGTTATTTTTACCCCGCCCCCGGCGGGTTATGCAAAGGTGGTGCCAGGATGCCCTTGGAATACTTTGAACAGCGGGAGCGGAGCCTTTTGGGCAGCCGCTGCGAAGCGCTGTACGCCGCGCCGGGGGAGCTTCCGGCCAGGGGGCTTACCGTGAACGGTCTGCGCTGCACGCCGGAACGGTTTGCCGAATTGGCGGACTTTGCGCTGGAGTCCTCGCCTTTTTGCGCCGAGGGATTTGTGGTGCGGGACCCGGCGTTCCGGCCGGGCAGGCATCCGTACCATCACGCGGGGGTGTTTTATTCGCAGGAGCCGTCGGCCAGCGCGCCAGCGGCCCTTTTGGAGGTGCAGCCGGGCATGCGGGTGCTGGACCTGTGCGCCGCGCCGGGGGGCAAATCCAGCCAACTGGCGGCTGCGCTGGGCGGGCAGGGGCTGCTGGTGAGCAACGAGTATGACCCCGGCCGGGCCGAGGCGCTGAAAAGCAACCTGGAACGCATGGGTGCGGCAAACGCGGTGGTCACCAATGCCGCGCCCGCCGCGCTGGCGGCTGCGCTGCCCGGCTTTTTTGACCGTGTGCTGGTGGATGCGCCCTGCTCGGGGGAGGGAATGTTCCGCAAGGAGCCCCAGGCCCTGGCACAGCACGGCCCGGCGCTGGTGCGGCAGTGCGCGGCACTGGGCGCGGGGATATTGAAAAGCGCCGCGGCGCTGCTGGCCCCGGGCGGGGTGCTGGTCTATTCCACCTGCACCTTTTCGCCAGAGGAGGACGAGGGCCAGGTGGGGGCGTTTTTGGCGGCACACCCTGATTTTGAACTGGCAGACTGCGGCGTGGATTTTGGCAGCCCCGGAGAGGAAAACCGCTGCGGCGAACACCCTTTTGACACGACAAAGGTGCGGCGAATCTGGCCCTGCCAGGGCGGCGAGGGACATTTTATGGCAAAATTCCGGAAAACAGGCGAAGGCGGGGGGCAGGCGTGGGCTTCAAAGCCGCCCCGCTGCGCCAAAGCGCCCCCCGAGTGGGCGGCGTTTGCGGAACAGTATTTTCCGTTCCTGGCCGGGCTGCCCTTGCTGGCGGCGGGGGAACTGCTGCTGCTGCCGCCGGCCGCCGGGCTGCCGCCCCTGCCCAAAGGCGTGCGGGTACTGCGCTGCGGGGTGGCGCTGGGGCGGGTACAGAAGGGCCGGTTTGAGCCGGCGCACCACCTGTTCACGGCGTTTGGAGCCCGGTGCGAAAACAAGGAAGAGTTTTTGCTGGCGGACAGCCGCACGGCCGCCTGGCTGCGGGGCGAGGAGATCGGGGCACAAACGGCCCGGCCCGGCTGGTGCTGCGTGATGGTGGACGGCTTCCCCCTGGGGGCCGGAAAGGCCAGCGGGGGGCGGGTGAAAAACCACTACCCCAAAGCGCTGCGCAATCTGGGATGAACAGTGCTTTCAGCGGCCGGGCCCCCGACGGGACACGGAAAAAGCTGTTTTGCGGCTGTTTTTGGCCGTTTTGCGGCCTGCCCCTCTTGCAAGACAGAGGGCAGGTGTGCTAAAATTATTTAGTTACAGATACTAGAATGGGCTGCAGCGGCCCATGATAAAACAGGAGGAACCCCATGTCCGGACATAGTAAATGGAACAACATCAAACGCAAAAAAGAGAAGACCGACGGCCAAAAGGCCAAGCTCTTTACAAAGGTGGGGCGCGAGATCGCGGTGGCTGTGCGCGCGGGCGGCGGCGACCCGGCTTCCAACGGGAAGCTGCGGGATCTTGTTGCCAAAGCGAAAAGCCTGAATGTTCCCAACGACAACATCCAGCGGATCATCAAGCGGGCCGAAGGCGGGGAAAAGGACAACTATGAGTCCATTACCTATGAAGGATACGGCCCCTGCGGGATTGCCATGATGGTGGAGACCCTGACCGACAACCGCAACCGCACCGCCGCCAACCTGCGCCATTACTTTGACAAGTTCGGCGGCAACCTGGGCAACATGGGGTGCGTGAGCTTTTTGTTTACCCAAAAGGGTGTGATCGTGCTGGATGGCGAGGGCCTGGACGAGGAAAAGGTCATGGAGGACTGCTTTGACGCCGGGGCCGAGGACTTTGACATGGGCGACGATGTGGTGGAGGTAACCACCAGCCCGGAGGATTTCTCGGCCGTGCGCCAGGCGCTGGAAGACAAGGGATACAGCTTTATTTCGGCCGATGTGGCCATGGTGCCCGCCACCTACACCGCCCTTGCCGGCGAGGACGACCAGAAGAACATGGCAAAGCTTTTGGACGCTCTGGAGGACGACGACGACGTGCAGAACGTGTGGCACAACCTGGAAAACGAAGAAGACCTGGACCGCTGAGCCGGCCGGGCGTTTGCGAAAGACCAGTGCGCAGGGGGCCCGCCGGGCAGACGGTGGGCCCCCTGCGCTACCCTGAGAAAAAGGAGGGCCGCTTGTATGGCCGAGACCATTCTGTGCCCCCACTGCCTGTCCCGCGTGGAGGTGGGCAAGGAGCAGTGCCCCTTTTGTGACAAGCCCCTGGTAAACTCGAACCCGCCGGGCACGCTGCCCTTTGCCGCCCTGTTGGGCGCGCGCTATACGGTGGGGCGGCATATCTCCACCGACGGCGAGGGAGTTTTGTACGCCGCGGTGGAAAACACCGGCGGCGTGCGGGTGATGCTGAAGGAGTATTTCCCTGTGACCCTGAGCGAGGGCCGTGCGGCAGACGGCCGCATCCTGCCCAAGGAGGGCAGGGAGGTGCTGTTCAAAACCACCCGCATGGATTTTGCCGACCTGTACCGCAGCGTGATGCGCATTACCCCAGCCACAGGGCTGGCCGCGGTGCTGGATGTGCTGGAGGAGAACGACACGGTTTACGCGGTGCTGGAGCAGGTGAGCGGCGAGACCCTGGCCCACTACCTGGCGGCGCACCCGCGCTGCATGACCCCGGCGGAGGCGCGCAGCATGCTGCAGCCTGTGATGGAGGGCGTGGCGGCCCTGCACAAGGCGGGGCTGGTGCACCGCGGTGTGAGCCCCGCAAACATTCTGCTTGCGGCCGGGGGCTCGGCCCGGCTGTGCGGTTACGGGACCCTGGGCCTGCGCACGGCGGGCAGTGAGCTGAAAAGCCAGCTGTACGACGGGTATTCTGCGCCCGAGCAGTATTCGCCTGCCGAGTTTGAGGGCCGCTATACCGACGTGTACGGCCTTGCAGCGGTGTTTTACCGGCTGGTGACCGGCCAGGCGCCGGTGAGCGCGGTGCAGCGCAAGGTGAGCGACAGCCTGCTTGCCGCGCAGGAGGTGGAGCCCGGGGTGCCGGGCTACCTTTCCAACGTGCTGGAGGCGGCCCTGGCGCTGGCCCCGGGCGACCGGCTGCAGAATGTGCCCGAGCTGATGGGAGCGCTCACCAGCCAGCGCGCGGCCGAAAGCCTTACAAGGCCGGAGCCACCCGCTCCCAGGGACGGGCGCATCAGTGCGAAAAGCTTGTTTGCAGGCAGTTTGGTGGTTATTCTGGTGCTCTTTTTGCTGCTGATGTGGAGCATCCTGGACCGAAACGCGCCGGCCGCCGAGTCGCAGCCTGCAAGCACGCCGCCGGCCTCCAGCGAGCCGGCGCAGATCAAAACGATCCCGGATTTTGTGGGGCTTACCTTTTTGCAGGTGAACACGGACCCGGAGTACAGCGCGGGCTACCGGTTTGATATCGTGTCGCAGGAATATAGCTCGGAGTACGGCAACGGGGTGATCATCAGCCAGGAGCCCGAGGCGGGCACCACCACCTCTGAGGAGAAAAAGACCATCAGCCTGGTGGTGAGCAAAGGGCCCGAGATGGTGGAGATGCCGAACATTGTGGGGTTCACCCGTGAGAGCGCGGAAAAGGAGCTCACCGACAACCATATCAAGGCCAGCTTTTTCCTGCAGGAAAACAACGGCGATTACGCCAGCAACTGCGTGGTGTATACCGATGTGGAGCCTGGCACCTTTATCGACGTGAACAAAACCATTGTGAACGTGTATATCGCAAAGGAGCGGGTGGTCTACGACCCGCCCGCGTCCACCGAACCCCCAGCGGAATAACAGCACACCCCCGGAACAACCCTGTGTTCCGGGGGCGTGCTGTTTTTATGCGGGCCTGTGCCGGGAGGCGCCCGGATTGTTACAATTCCTTCCTTTTGTAGATTTCGAGTGAAACAAAATAGGAGATCACAAAGAAACCGATGGAAACCAGTGCAAAAATGATGCCGACCAGTGATTTTACGCTGATTACAGAATTTTGGCGGGCAAAAGGCGCTGCAAACCGCAAAACGACCAGAAACAAAGCGGTGGCAATTCCTGCACACGCGAAGATGATGATCTCGTTTTTTTCGGTGCCGATCTTAAGCATAATGGGGTACATGAAAGAGGAAGTAAGCAGCGATAACGAAACCCCGAACGAAAGCCCAAAAATGAGAGCGTCCGCGCTTAATTTTTTAAAAACAAAAACGGTTAAGAAGGATGTGAAAGCGGACATAAAAACACCGCATAAAATCAGGATCAAAAACGATGTGTAGCGGGCTTTTACAATATCGCCCCTTCTTACAGGCAGGGTTATTTCAAAGTTGCTCCATTTTGAGGTGATGTCTGTATTCAATGCCGTGCCGATGTTTGCAATAAACATAAACGACTGCATGGCCAATATCATGGAAACAATGTTTTCTTCGCCACTTACAAGGGGGATAAATACAAGAACAAACGATATCCCAAAAGCAAGTTGCAGGTTTGCCCCCATGGAATAAAAATTATTCCTCAATAAACCTTTCATTCAGCGTTCCTCCCTGGTGAGCAGCGACAACAGTTCGTCGATGGTTGCGTGATCCACCAAAATGTTGGGGTGCTTTTTTATAAATGCGTTTTTGTCCTGCACCAACACCTCACGCTGCAGCCCCCGTTTGCGGGATGCAAGAAATTCCGATTTGTCGAGTTTTTCAAAATCACTTTGCTTCATGCGGGCGATCCCGTACTCGTAGATCAAGGTATCCTTCTTTTCCGCCAGAATGATTTTGCCGTTGTTGATAAAGGTGATATAATCGGAAATTTTTTCAAGGTCGCTTGAGATGTGTGAGGAGATCAGGATGGAGTTTTCCTCATTTTCGACAAACTCCAAAAAGACATCCAGGATCTCTTCCCGCACAACGGGGTCAAGGCCTGCGGTCGCTTCGTCCAAAATCAGCAGCATGGCTTTGTGGGAAAGCGCAACGCTGATGGAGAGCTTCATGGTCATGCCGCGGGAAAAGGTTTTTATTTTTTTGTTTTGCGGAATGCCAAACCGTTCAAGATAGGCAAAAAATAAATTGGCGTCCCAGTTTTTGTAAATGTCGCTTAACACCTTTTCTAATTTTCGGGGAGTCAACTCCCCCGAAAAATTCACGGCGTCAAACACCACCCCGATGCGGTCCCGCAGGGAGGTGGAACGATCGGTCATTTGCTGGCCGAAGAAATTTACCTCGCCGCTGTCTTTCTGGATAATGTTTAAAATTGTATTGATGGTGGTGCTTTTTCCGGCACCGTTTTTGCCCACAAACCCCATGATCGAACCCTTTGGAATGGTAAAAGAAACATTTTGCAGTTTGAAATTTGTGCCTTTGTAAGATTTGCACAGATCCTTGACTTGCAATGCGGACTCCATTTATTCGCCCTCCTCATAAAACAGTTTGAGCAGTTCGGTGATCTTATCCAGCGAAATGCCGCTTGTGCGGGCAAGCTCTGCGGCGGCAAGCAAATGCTCCTCCACGCGCTTTTGCTGTTCTTCCTGGATAAAGTCTTTGTTTTGCGCGGCCACAAAGCTGCCCCGGCCCACGGTGGTTTCGATAAAGCCGTCCCGCGTGAGATCCTCGTAAGCTTTTTGGACGGTTATGACGCTTACATGAATTGTTTTAGCGAGAGAACGCATGGAGGGAATGGGGGCGCCCGCCCCGAGCTCGCCGCTCATGATCATGGCCTTAAACTGCGAGGTGATCTGTTCATAGATCGGCTTGCTGGTATTGCTGCTGATGATGATTTCCACAGGATCCCTCCTTGTGCTGGATTAAATTGTAATACAATGTACTTGTTTAATAAGCACATTATATATCAGATAAGTACAATTTGTCAACCGGAATTGAGGCATAAGAGTGGCTGTTTTTTCCGATGTTGCCCAGACTGGCCGCTTTGGCGGCGAAGGCCGGGTCGGTTAAGAGAAGGGTGGAAAGAGGGCGGGAAATGTGATATCATATCTCCATCAAGAGGGTGGGGCAATACAGGCCGCTTATAAATAAAGGGGGGGCTGAACGATGTTTTATAACGCAAAGAATTGCAGCCTGAAAATAGACGATACACAGATGGACTATATAACGTTTGGGAAAGGGGATAAACCCCTTGTCATGATCCCTGGATTGGGGGACGCCTTAAAGACGGTGAAAGGTTCAGCGGCTGCTTTTGCGCTTATGTATAAGCTGTTTGCAAAAGACTACAGGGTATATGTGTTCAGCCGCAAAAACAAGCTGAAACAAGGCTGCTCCACCCGGGACATGGCCGCTGATTTGGCAAATGCCATGAACCGGCTGGGAATCACAAACGCTTTTGTTATGGGAGTTTCGCAGGGTGGGATGATCGCGCAATATCTGGCGATCGATTTTCCTGAGATGGTGGAAAAACTTGTGCTTGCCGTAACGCTGTGCAAACAAAACGAGACGTCAAAAAGAGTGATCTCCCGGTGGATCTTGCTGGCGGATAAAAATGACTTTAAAAGCCTTTTTGCCGATATGGCTGAAAAAATATATACGCCAAAACGTGCAAAAGCACAGCGCCCCTTTCATGCGATCCTGTCTGCTTTGATGAAACCGAAAAGCCTGGA
>NZ_DBGCTQ010000008.1:0-3050 GCF_048388525.1 Allofournierella sp.
GAAACCCGGTCATGATATAGCACTGCTGCACCTCGTCCGGGTTCTGCTTTGCCCAGGCGTTGTCCTTGCGGGTGGTGTAATAGGTCGAGTAAATCTTGGCCCCCACCTTGGTCAGCTCCTCGGGGAACTCGGTGCCGTCGCAGTCGCGGATGGCGTCCGCGCCCCACCGTTTCAAAATATCAATCGTCTCGGGCACCACGTCCAGGTTTGTGGGGATCGTGACCCTGCCCCTGCTTTTTTCACTCATAATTCAGGCCCTCCATCTGCTTTTTGCGGCGGCGGCCCCGCCGCTTCACTGCCGGCGCTCCCGCCCGCTCCTGCCGGGAAGCCGCCGTATGTCCCATTTCAGTATACTTTTTCCGTACAGGTTAACAACAAGATTGTTGCGCTTTTTTTTATTCATATTGCCCTTTTGTGAGTTACTCCATTAAGTAATATAAGAAGTTCTCTTTTTTTGTACACATTCTCCACAACGCATCCCCTGCTTTGTAATGCAGATTGCCCAATTCACATTTTTTTACCTCCTTTTGAAGATTTTGACCTCTTGCCGAATTTTAATTGCATCCATCACCGGATTGCGTTATAATCAAAATTGTAAAGCTTTGCCGAAAGTTCGCTTTATATTGCTTCCTTTCAAAGCAATATCTCAAAATTTTCAGGAAACGAGATTCACCATGAGCAATAAACGCTACGACCTGGTAAGCCCGGGGGGCTCCCTCGCAAGCCACAAGGCCGCCAAGCTTTTATATGTAAGCACCGCAAAGTATGGGGGCGATTGGCACAGCCTGCCCCATACGCACGGCTGCACCGAGCTGTTCTATGTGGTGGGGGGCCTGGGCCAGTTCCGCATTATGGATACCATGCTCTCGGTGGTGCAGGACGATATGGTCATCGTGAACCCGCAGGTGGAGCACACCGAGGTAAGCCTGAACGCCCACCCCATGGAATACATCGTACTGGGTGTGGAGGGGCTGGAATTTGCCGCCGCAGGCAGCGGCGACGGCCGCTACAGCCTGTTCAATTTCCGGCGCGGCCGGGAAGAGCTGCTGGCGCTGCTGCGCAGCATCCTGCGCGAGATCGAGCAAAAGACCGAGGGGTACGAGCTGGTGTGCCAGAACCTGCTGGAGATCCTTGTGGTGCTTTTAATGCGCCACACTGATTTTTCGCTCATTGTAGCGCCCGCCCGCCGCTCCAGCAAGGAATGCGCGGCGGTAAAGCGCTACATCGACGCCAATTTTAAAGAGAGCATCACCCTGGACCAGCTTGCTGAAATGGCCCATGTGAACAAGTATTACTTAGTGCACTCCTTCAGCAAGGAATACGAGATCTCCCCCATCAACTACCTTATTGAGCGGCGCGTGCAGGAAAGCTGTTATCTATTGTGCGATACCGACCACTCGCTCTCGCAGATCTCCCACATGATGGGTTTTTCCTCCCCCAGTTATTTTTCTCAAAGCTTTCGCAAGACCATGGGCATGAGCCCCATGGAATACCGCAAAAAAAAGCGGGCCGAACGGGCCTCTTTCAGCAAAAATGAAGCCGACTGACTCTTTTGGACAAAACGCAAAGCATTTTGTGCGCATCGAAACCCGATTGTGCAAATATTGTGCAGACAAAGCCATTCCCGAAACCGGACGTATTGATTACAATGGTAGCAGATCGTCCCGCTCTGGCGCGGACCTATGCGATAAAACACCCAAAAACGCATGAAAAAGGAGAAAACAGCTATGAAAAAACCAATCCTTGTGGTAATGGCGGCCGGTATGGGCAGCCGCTACGGCGGGCTCAAGCAGATCGACCCTGTTGGGCGGCACGGCGAGGTCATCATCGACTACTCCATCTTCGATGCCAAGCGCGCCGGGTTCGAAACCGTCGTGTTCATCATCAAGCACGAGATCGAGGCCGAATTCCGCGAGGCCATCGGCAACCGGATGGAAAAGCACATGGAGGTGCGCTACGCCTTCCAGCAGCTGGAAAACCTGCCCGAGGGGTACGCTGTTCCCGAAGGCCGCACCAAGCCCTGGGGCACCAGCCATGCCATTCTCAGCGCCGCCGATGTGATCGACGCGCCTTTTGCCGTGATCAACGCCGACGACTACTACGGCCCCGAGGCCTTCCAGGTGATGTTCGACTACCTGAGCGCCCACGCCGACGACGAGGTTTACGAATACAGCATGGTGGGTTATCTGCTGGAAAACACGGTAACCGAAAACGGCCATGTGGCCCGCGGCGTCTGCGTAACCGACGCCAGCGGCTATCTGGACAGCGTGACCGAGCGCACCCGCATCGAAACCTTCCCCGGCGGTATCCATTTTACCGAGGACGACGGCAAAACCTGGACCGAGCTGCCCGGCAGCACGGTGGTTTCCATGAACCTGTGGGGCTTTACCCCCAGCTTTGTGGGCGAGGCCAAGCTGCGCTTTGCCAAATTTTTGGATAAGGCTCTGGTGGAGAACCCCATCAAGGGCGAGTATTTCCTGCCCAGCGTGGTGAGCGAGCTGGTGGCCGAGGGCAAGGCCCGGGTCAAGGTGCTGCACAGCCCCGATAAGTGGTATGGTGTGACCTACAAGGAAGACAAACCCGTGGTGGTGGCCGCCATCAACGAAAAAATCGACGCGGGCGTGTACCCCGACAAGCTGTGGGAGGACTGAAAGCATTATGAAGTATACTGCGGAACAGATCCTGCCCGAGGCGCTTGCCGCCTGGAACTGGAACGGTCAGGTGGCCGGGGCCCTGCGCTACGGCGCGGGCCACATCAACGACACGTTCTGTGTGTATGTGCAGGATGAAGCCGGCGACTGTGTGCGCTATATCCTGCAGCGCATCAACACCAACACCTTCACCGACCCCAAAGGCCTGATGGAGAACATCTGCGGCGTAACCGGCTACCTGCGCGGCATGATCGAGCAGCAGGGCGGCGATGCCATGCGCGAGACCATGAACGTGGTGCCCACAAAGCAGGGCGAAAACTACTACTCCGATTCCGACGGCGGCGCCTGGCGGGTGTACACCTTTGTCGAGGGCACCCTGTGCCTGCAAAAGGCCGAAAC
>NZ_DBGCTQ010000009.1:0-7391 GCF_048388525.1 Allofournierella sp.
CCACTATTTCAATTTCTGCCGTCCCATTCGTAAGCTTAATGGTAAACCGCCAGTCCTATTTAGAACAGGACTGGCGGCGTAATCGGGGTTTTCTGTCTACTATCTATTGACTATTTCACAAAAACGCGCCGGGCTTTTGATATACGCGGTTTATTTGTAGAGAAGGGGGAAGGCCCTGCGGTCGGCCCGGCGCAGAAGGGCGTAGCCCGCGGCCACGGCGGCGGCCACCGCCACCACCAGCGCCCAGACCAGCGGCGGGGACGCGCGGTCGGCCAGCAGCCCCACCACCTTGAGCGCCAGCCCCTGGCACAGCATGCCGCCCACCAGGGTGATGGAGGTGAGCCTGCCCCGGTGGGAGGCGGGGATGCGCCGGGTGAGATAGGGCTGGCGGCCCAGGGTAATAAAAATTTCGCCAAGAGTGAACACCACCATGGCGGCAAAATACAGCGGGATGAAGCCCTGCACAAAGATATAAAAGGCAAACCCCAGCGCGATGAGCGCTTCGCCCGCGAGAAGCTTGGAGGTGTCGCACAGGCGGCAAAAGCGGGCGGTGAGCAAGGGGGTGCACAGGATCACCACCGTGGCGTTCACGCTGGTGAGCATGCCGAACCACACCGCGCCCTGCTGGCCGTAAAGCTGTTCCATGTTGAGGGGCAGCAAAAAGTTGAACTGGCTGTACACCGCCTCGCCCACGGCGCTGCAGAGCAAAAACAGCCAGAGCACCTTGCTGCGGCGCAGCACCTGCCAGGTGCTGCCCTGTTGGCCGGCCTCGTAGCGGCTCACGGGAGAAGCATCCTGCGTGGGGCGGGTATTGCGGATGAAAAAGAAAATGAGCACGGTGGAGCTGAAGGTGGAAACCGCGTTGATGAGAAACGCCAGGTTCAGGTGCTGGGCGAAGAGCAGCCCGCCAAGGGTGGGGGCCAGCACCAGCCCCAGGTTTGCGCCCAGGTAATTCAGGCTGTAGGCGCGCTCGCGGTCGGCGCTGCTGCTCATATCGGCCACCAGGGCGTCGTAGCTGGGCCACTCCATCTGGGCAAAGATGCCCGCCACGAAAAACAGCGCCACGAACAGGGGCGAGATGGGCAGCATGGAGCACGCGAGATAACAGCCTACGGTGACCAGATCGCACACGATGATGATACTGCGCTTGGAAAAGCGGTCGGCGAGCTTGCCGCCGATCATGGTGCAGGGCAGCTGCAGCACCCCCAGCAGCAGAAGAAGATTTGCACTGTCGGAGGCGGAGAGGCCCATCTTGCTTTTTAAAATGAGGGTGAGCATGGGCCAGATGAGCGCGCCCATGTTGGTGACCACCCGGCCAAAAAAGATGATGTACATTTCCCGGCGCAGCCCCGCATACTGGCCAAAGAGCTTTTTCAAAAACGATCCCTCCCTCAGGATGCTGGGGATTGTTGCTGCTTTGCAATAAAAAGTGCCCGGGACCCGCAGGGGCCCGGGCGCTTGGGTGTGAAAAAGGTGAGCGTTACTCCAGATCGCTGAAGATCTGGCTGGCGCTCTCGTCGCTGTGGGTGGAAATACGGCCGTTCAGGCAGGCGCCCTGCTGGATGGCAAGACCGCCGACCTCGAGATCGCCCAGCAGATAAGCGGAACTGCGCACATCGGCCTGGCCGCGCACGGTCACGTCGCCCTTGATCTTGCCGCCGAGGATGAGGTTTTCGCTTTCCACATCGCCCACGATCATGCTGCCCTCGTCCATGGTCATAAAGCCACTGCACACGGTGTTGCCCCGGATGCGGGCGCCGCACAGCTCCACCTGCGCCGCCACCACATTGCCGAAAATATAGCCCCGCACGGTGAGCTTGCCGTCGCACTTTATGTTGCCTTTGATGGAGCCGGAAAAGAGCATATCGTGCCCGCAGCTGAGGGAGCCGTCGATGGTGACGTCCTCGTTGATGATGGTGGGCGCGACCTGGCTTACGGCAACGGGCACACCGGTATCCATATCACGGGCTTCCACCTGGGGGATGGGGTCCGGATCGGGTTGGGGCGCGGCCTGAGGGGCGCCTTGCGGGGCGGTTTGTTCCTCCCCGATGGGCTGGTTGCCCATCAGTTCATTCAGGGCGCTCATAAACGGGCTTTTCTTTTCCATGTGGGAACACTCCTTGTTCTTTGGCGTTTTAGCTGGTCATTTATATGAAAAAATGATAGGGGATACGGAGGGATCGAGCGGGGCGAAGGTGTAGCCCAGTTCCAGCAGCTGGGGGATCAGCCGGTCCACCGCTTTCACGCTGGTCTCGCGCAGGGAGGTGTCGTGCAGCAGAACGATGGAGTAACGGTGACGCGGAACCGCCGTGACCACCGCATTTGCAATGTCCGCCACGCTTTTGTTCTGGGGAGTGGCGTCCTGCGCGGAAACGTTCCAATCGAAATAAGCGTAACCGCGGCGCAGCATTTCGGAGATAAGCTCCTGGTAAATATCGCGGTTGTAGCCGTTCACGCTGCCGCCGGGAAACCGCAGGATGGAAGGAGCCTGGCCGGTAACCTCCAGAATGCGGGCGCGCAGCAGGTCAAAGTCCTGCAGGCAAGCATCCACCGAGGCGTAGATATTGTTGTATTTGTGGGAGTTGCTGTGTATGCCCACCGTGTGGCCGCGGGCCGCGATCTCGCGCAGGATATCCTCGCGGCCGGGAATCTGGCTGCCCACCACAAAAAAAGTGGCCTTTACGTTATATTTATCCAAAACGTCGAGCAGGGCCAGCGTGTTGCCGGACGGGCCGTCGTCGAAGGTGAGATAGACCGTTTTGTCGGCGGGGGAAACGCTTTTGGCGGGCTCCACCGAGAGTTCGGGGTAGAGCTGCTGGTATTCCAGCGCCTCGGGCGGGGCGGATTCCGGCGTGCTTTGAGTGGCCGCCAGAAGCTGATCTTCCAGCTGCCGCCGCTGCTCGGCGGCCTGCTGAAGCTGCCCGGCCTGAGACTCCACTTGATCCGCATAGGCCGCGTTCTGGCGCCGCAGCCCGAAGCACTCGACACCCAGGCACACCGAGACTGTGAGAAGAAGCGGGGGAAGAACAAGCAGCGCGATGATGATCCGGCGCTTTGCACGCCGCACTTTTTGGGCGAATTGTAGGTTTTCCTGTTCCAAAAATACACCTGCCGAAAGCGGGCGCCGCAAGGCGAACATCCGCAAGAAAGTTAATAATTATCATCATTATAATACAATACTATTATAATTGCGAGGGCTTTTTGCTAAAAAAGCAAAGAATATCCGGAAAAACATGCGCTTTGGGAGGAGGTAAAATGAGGAACGGGCGAAAAAATGCGGTTACAGGGGCAAAGCTTCCTTTGTGTGCAAGGAGGGAAGGAGGTGCAGAAGAAGATGGACGGCGAGGCGGACTTGTTGTTTGGCGCCGTTAAAAAAGAAAACCGCACTGTGGCCAGACGGCTGCACAGTGCGGTTTTTGCTGGAGCGGGTTACGAGACTCGAACTCGCTACCTTCTGCTTGGGAAGCAGACGCTCTACCGGGTGAGCTAAACCCGCAAATCATTGCTTAATTATTATACTAGCCCGGATTTGAAATGTCAATCGGTTTTTCAGCAGTGTTTTTTGCGGATTTTTTGTGCGGGGCTGCCGTTTGCAAGGGCCGGGGGTGCCCGGACACTTGATTTTTGAAAAAAAGCAACGCATAATGGAGAAAAACGGGGTTGAAACACGAAAACCGGAAGGGGGCGCGCTGTGAAGGGGAACACACCGGCAAAAATATTTATTGTGCTGGCCTGCGCGCTGGGGGCCTTTTGGGCGGCGCTGGCGGGCGCGGTACCCGCCGCCCCGGCCCAAAGCGGGCCGGCCGCCCCGCCCCGTGCCACGCCGCAGGCGGCCGAGCATTCCCCTTCGCCCCGGCCCACCGCCAGCCCGCAGCCCCATGTGACCCTGGCGTTTACCGGGGATGTGAACTTTGCCGATGACTGGTACAACATGCAGCATTACGCCGGCACACAGGGTGTGGAGGACTGTTTTGGCCCCTCGTTGCTGGAGCGCATGCGCGGCGCCGACCTGCTGCTGTGCAACAACGAGTTCGCATTTTCGCTGCAGGGGGAGCCCATGCCGGGAAAGGCCTTTACCTTTCGGGCCGACCCGGCCAACGCCGCGATCTGGCAGGCGCTGGGGGCCGACCTGGTGAGCCTTGCCAACAACCACTGCTTTGACTACGGCGAGGAGGCATTTTTGGACACGCTGGACACCCTGTCGGGCGCGGGGATCCCCTATGTGGGAGCGGGGCGGGACCTGGAGGAGGCCATGCGGGCGCAATATTTTGGCGTGGACGGCCTGACCATTGGCTACATCGCCTGCACCCGGGCTGAAAAATACATTCTGACCCCGGCGGCGGAACAGGCGAGACCCGGCGTGCTGCGCTGCTACGAGCCGGAAAAGGCACTGGAAGCGATCCGCACGGCGCGCCAAAACTGTGATTATTTGGTGGTGTATGTGCACTGGGGCACCGAGCGGAGCACGGTGCTGGAAACCGCTCAGACCGAGCTGGCGGATCTGTTCCAGCAGGCGGGGGCGGACCTGATCGTGGGGGCGCACCCGCATGTGCTGCAGGGGGCTGGCTGGCGCGGGCAGACCCCGGTGCTTTACAGCCTGGGGAACTTCTGGTTCAACATGGAAACGCTGGACACCGCCCTGCTGGAGGTGACCCTGACCGGGCCGGGGGCGGAAAATGCGCAGGTGCGCCTTGTGCCCTGTGTGCAGACCGGCGGCCGCACCAGCCTGGTGGAGGATGAGGCCGAGCGGCGGCGCATTTTGGAGGAGCTGAACGCGGTGTGCGAGAGCGGCTGGTTTGATGAGGAGGGCGTATTGCACAAACCGGAGGCATGAAAACTGTAAAAAAGCGCCCGGCGGGCCTTTCGGCAGCCGGGTGCTTGTGTTATAATACAACTATATTGTTAAATTACAGGGAGGTTTATTATGATCTCTTGTTCGAGCACGGGTATGTATTATGCCAGGGGGCAATGGGTGCCCGCCGATGAAAGCGCCCCGGCTGCGCTGGCGGCGCTGGGGTTTTTGGCGCCGGAGATTGAGGCGGCCCGCACCGGCACCATTGCGTGGAACATTTTGCAGGCCCACAACACCAGCGGCGACCCCGAGGCGCTGAAGCTTAAATTCGACGCCATGGCAAGCCACGACATCACCTTTGTGGGCATTGTGCAGACGGCCCGTGCCTCGGGCCTGACCCGCTTCCCCATGCCCTATGTGCTGACCAACTGCCACAACTCTTTGTGCGCGGTGGGCGGTACCATCAACGAGGACGACCACCTGTTCGGCCTGTCGGCCGCCAAAAAATACGGCGGCATTTATGTGCCGCCCCATCTGGCGGTGATCCACCAGTACATGCGGGAGATGCAGGCCGGCTGCGGCAAAATGATCCTGGGCAGCGACAGCCACACCCGCTACGGCGCTTTGGGCACCATGGCCATCGGCGAGGGCGGCGGCGAGCTGGCAAAGCAGCTGCTGGGCCGAACCTACGACGTGGCCCGGCCCGGCGTGGTGGCGGTGCACCTGACCGGGGCGCCCGCGCCCGGCGTGGGCCCGCAGGACGTGGCGCTGGCCATCATAGGCGCGGTGTTCAAAAACGGCTATGTGAAAAACAAGGTGATGGAGTTCGTGGGCCCGGGTGTGGCAAACCTGCCGCTGGAATACCGCAGCGGCGTGGATGTGATGACCACCGAGACCACCTGCCTGTCGAGCATTTGGGTGACCGACGGAGAAACGGAAAAATACCTGGCGGCCCACGGGCGCGCGGGCGACTACAAGCCCCTGGCCCCGGCGCCCCTTGCCTATTACGACGGCCTGGTGGAGGTGGAGCTTGGGGCGGTAAAGCCCATGATCGCCCTGCCCATGCACCCCTCCAACGTGTATACCATTGAAGAGCTGAACGCAAACCTCGCCGACATCCTGCACAAGACCGAGGAGGACTGCGCGGCCCTGATGGGCGGCAAGGTACGGCTGGACCTTGTGAGCAAGATCGAAAACGGCAGGCTGCGGGTGGACCAGGGCGTGATTGCGGGCTGCGCGGGCGGCACGTATTCCAACATCTGCGAGGCGGCCCAGATCCTGGCGGGGCACGGCGGCGGCAACGGGGAATACGCCCTGAGTGTGTATCCCTCGAGCCAGCCCACCATGATGGCCCTGATGAAAAACGGCGCGCTGACCGGCCTGATGGCGGGCGGCGCCACGGTGCGCACGGCGTTCTGCGGGCCCTGCTTCGGTGCGGGGGACGTGCCGGCGAACGGCGCGCTGTCGATCCGGCATACGACCCGCAACTTCCCCAGCCGGGAGGGCTCGAAGCCCGGCAGCGGGCAGATCGCAGGGGTGGCACTGATGGACGCGCGCTCGATTGCGGCCACCACCCTGCACGGCGGCATTCTGACCCCGGCCACCGAGGTGGACTATGAGCCGCATATCCCCGCGTATGAGTTTGATGATTCCAGCTATAAAAGCCGGGTGTACAACGGCTACGGCAAGGGCGATTACGACGCGCTTCTGCGCCTGGGGCCCAACATCAAAAGCTGGCCCGACATTCAGCCGCTGCCCGAAAACCTGCTGCTGAGGGTGACCAGCTTCATTACCGACCCGGTGACCACCACCGACGAGCTGATCCCCAGCGGCGAGACCAGCTCGTACCGGTCGAACCCCTTGGGGCTCGCGGAATTTACCCTTTCCCGCAAGGACCCGGAGTACGTGGGCCGGGCCAAGGCAGTGCAGGCCGAGGAGGCCGCCCGGGCCCAGGGAAAAACGGACGCCGAACTGCTGGCGCTGCTGCGGGCCGTGCCCGGCTGCGAAGCGCTGGAATGGGCACAGGTGGGCATTGCCTCGACCATTTACGCGGTCAAGCCCGGCGACGGATCGGCCCGCGAACAGGCGGCCAGCTGCCAGCGGGTGCTGGGTGCCGGGGCGAACATTGCGGTGGAATACGCCACCAAGCGCTACCGCTCGAACCTGATCAACTGGGGCATGCTGCCCTTCCAACTGGCGGGGCCCACGCCTTTTGAGCTGGGGGACGCCGTTCTGGTGCCGGGCATCCGCGCCAGGCTGGAGCAAAACCAGCTGAGCGACATTCCCGCCTGGGTGCTGGGAAAGGGCGGGCCCCGGCCCTTTACCCTGACGATAGCGCCGCTGACCGCAGACGAGCGGCAGATCCTGCTGGACGGCTGCCTGATCAACTATTACAAGCGCGGCTGAACCACCGCGCCCCGGGAGCCCGGCCGCTTTTGGCCGGGCTCCCGGGGCGCAACAGCCGGCGCGGGCAAAAAACAGAAACGAAAGCGAGGCACCCTGCCTATGACCGGCGACCTGCACACACACAGCACATTTTCAGACGGCTCACTGAAAGCCGATATTCTGCCCTGCCTGGCGGCGCGGGCGGGGCTGACAC
>NZ_DBGCTQ010000010.1:0-15090 GCF_048388525.1 Allofournierella sp.
AGTAAAAAGGAAAGCCAATCGCAGAATATCTCAGGATTACACCGTCTGGCACCGTATTTGAAACGGAGTCAGACGGTATTTTAATTGAAACCGCTCAAAGTTGTAAAAATGGATATAGTCATCGATAAGCTGCTGTGCTTGCTCAAAGGACTGTATTTTCTGCCTTGAAATACACTCGGTTTTAAGCATAGAAAAGAAATTTTCAGCCATAGCATTGTCATACGGGTCTCCACGCCTTGACATGGAGGGTGTAATGCCATATTCTTGAGTTAGGGTAAAATATGCTTGCGAGGTGTATTGAAACCCTTGGTCGCTGTGGAGCTGTAACTCCCCGGCGACCTTCTCTTTTTGCAGGGCAGCCCGCACCGTGCCCAACACAAGTTTAATGGTCTGCCGCCTACTGGTCTTGTAAGCAACCATGCTGTTGTCAAACAGGTCACGGATAACAGATAGGTAGAGAAAGCCTTGTGCTGTGGGGATATAGGAAATATCGGTAACCCATTTCTGGTTGGGGTGCTCCGCTGTAAAGTTGCGGTCTAGTATATTGGCATAACGATGCACAGCTTGTCCGCAACCTTGCCATCGCTTGCGCCGGATCTCACTCAGCAAGCCATACTTGCGCATGACACGCAGCACGGTCTTAGGATTCTTGTGGATCCCCTTGTCCTTTTCTAACCACAACTGTATATAGCGGTAGCCGTGTATCCTTCCGCGCATACTCTGGCATTCTGCAATCAGCTCGGCAAGCGAGGCGTCCTTTGCCGGGACTTCCTTGTGTTGCTGATAGCGGTAGTATCCGCTGCGGGATACGCCATAGAATTTGCACATGTCCGAAATCGGATACCTTCCGGCACAGTGCTCTATCAGGCGATATTTTAAGCTGGGTTTCACTCCCTTCCAACGGCTGACAGAAAATTTCGCAGCAACTCATTCTCCATTTTCAAACGCTTAATCACTTGCTCTTGTGTTTCCGGGTTTGTTATTGGACGGCCTTTCGGAAGTGGTGCTGCATGGCGCAGCTCCACCTCTGGGCGTAAACCGCACCAACTTTGGATGGAGTACTTACTCACCCCATATTTCCTGCTTAGACTTTTTAAGCTCGCGCCTTGCTTACGGTCTTCTCGAACGGCCTCTTTGATTGCTTGTGGGTAATGCTTTACTCCTTTGATGCCTGCCATGTCAAAAGCCCCCAATCGTACTTCCATTCTACGATTGGAGGCTTTTTTATTCAATGTCCATTTCCTTTGGTTCTGTGCACGGGGCTTTTTTGTTTGATAAAAGTTGAAAAATGTCTCTACATAGTGTAGTATAAGAATGAAACTACATTGTGTAGAGCTTTTTTGATTTACTTAACAAGGGGTACGACGCCTGCCTGGAAGAGGTGGTGGGGTATGTAACGATTCATCAAAGTGAATAAATACCAGCAAAGGTACTTGGGTGTTATCAGTTAGGCGCCCTTATGGCTAAAGGCAGATGAATTTATGATCCAGATACAACAAAATAGGCAGGCGACAATGCGAAAAAAGCCAAACGAGCAGTACGTATGGGGGATCGCTTTTTTTGCACCCTTTTTGGTCGGGTTTGGGGTGTTTTATCTGCTGCCCTTCGGTATGAGCGTGGTGTACACATTTTTGCAGAACCGGGAATTTGTTTTTCTGCAGAACTATGCGGGCGTGTTTGCAAGAGAAGCGTTTCGGCTTGCGCTGGCAAACACGCTGCGGTTTTTGGCGGTGTGCCTTCCGCTGATCATGGTGTTGGCGCTTTTGCTGGCCATGCTCATTCACGGTGTTTGCAAAAAAAATGTGATCTTCCAGTCGGTTTTTTTATTCCCGCTGGTGGTCCCCGTCGCCGCGACCGTGATCATTCTGAAAATGTTTTTGAACGACAACGGCATTGTGAACGGGATGCTGACTTTGCTGGGGGGCCAGGGCAAGCCGTGGCTTCACTCCCAGTGGAGCTTTTGGGTGCTGGTGGGGCTGTATTTGTGGAAAAACGTGGGCTACAACGTCGTGCTGCTGCTGGCGGGGCTAAACTCGATCCCCCCTGAATGCATCGAGGCGGCCAAGATTGACGGCGCGTCCGCCTGGAAGACCTTCACCCATATCACCTTTCCGCTGCTGCTGCCCACCATGTTTTTTGTGTTGGTGGTTTCGATCGCAAATTCCTTTAAAAGCTTCCGCGAGGCTTATCTACTGGGCGGGGACACGCCCAATACCTCGATTTATATGCTGCAGCACTTTTTAAACAACAATTTCCAGAATGCCAATTACGCGAGGCTGTCGGTGGCCGCGATCAGCCTGTTTGTGGTGGTTGGAACGATCATTACACTGCTATGGAATTACATGAGAAGGGATGCCACATGAAAAAGGCGGCCTTATGTATTTTGTGGGTAAGCGCTCTTTTTGCGCTGTTCCCCTGTGTGTATCTGCTGGGTTGCTCGTTCATGAGCCCGCAGGAGGTGCTTGCTTACTATAGTTCCGAGCAATCGAATTTTTTATTTCACCTCTGGCCGGATATGCTCACGCTGAGCTCTTACTACCAGGTCTTTTTGCGCCGCCCGGATTATCTGATAAAATTCTGGAACTCCCTGTTTTTGGCCGGAGCGATCGCCGCGCTTCAAACCGTGATCTCCATTTTTGCGGGGTTCGCACTTTCAAAATTGTTTGTGCCGTTTAAAAAGGCGATTGTTTTTTTGATCGTATTAATGATGTTGATGCCGCTGCAGGTGAGTTTGGTGTCGAACTATATCATCCTGAACAAGCTCGCTTTGCTGGGCAGCAGCTGGAGCTTGATCTTGCCCATGGCGTTTTCGGCATTCGGCGTTTTTTTGATGTATCAATGCTTTAACGACCTGCCGGACGAATTGATCGAGGCCGCGCGCCTGGACAGTGCGAATTACCCCGCCGTGCTGCGGTTTGTGGCGGCGCCCTGCGCCGCGCATGGCTGGGGCACCGTTGCGGTGCTAAGCTTTATTGACGCGTGGAACATGGTGGAACAGCCGCTGATTTTTTTGCAGAGCGAGCAAAAGTACCCTATTTCGGTGTTTTTGGCGAGCAATCTTGAAAAAAACCTGTCGCTGAGTTTTGTGTGCGGCATGCTGGCGCTGCTATTTCCGTTTTTGTTGTTTTTGTTTTTTCGGGATGAGCTTTTGAGAGGGATCGGTGAAACAAACCTAAAACGCTGAACCGACCGGCAGACGAGGTGTATTATGACAAAGCAAAAGAAAACGATCCTGCAAGCGGCGCTTTTGATCCTGGCGGCTCTTTTGCTGTGCACGGTGATCTCACAGGTCGTTTATCAAAAGCTGCTGCCCATTGTGGAAACCGTCAAGCCCTCGCGCAACATCATAACGGTTCAAAGTGTGGCCGCCGCCAGCGTGATGGATGTGACCGAGCAGGTGCAGGACGCGGCGCCCACCGAGTGGACGGTAAAAGAGGTTTACGCCTCGGCCGGGGAGGTGGTTCAAAAAGGGGAGCCGCTGTTCCAGATCGACATGCTGGAATATACCGCCAGGCTGCGGCAGATGCAGGCGGATATCCAGGAGCAGCAAAATTACATCAACGCGACCGATTGGACGGGCGGTGACCGGCTGGTGCTGAACACCAAGCTGGAGGCCGCAAGGCTGGAATACCAGCGGATGACGGCCTCCGGCACGCCCAAAAACGGCATTGTAACGGCCACGTGCAGCGGAACCATCCGCTCGCTTTTGGCAAGCCCCGGCGCGCGGCTGAGCGCGTATCAGATCTACGTGGAATACGAGCTTGCCACACAGCAGCAGCGCGTGGTGTGGAGCATGAGCAAGGCCGCGGGGCCGCGATATCTTGATGTGGGCAGGGTGACGATCAGCAGCACCGACAGCAAGGCCGAAAACGACGGCTTGCCGCTGGAGCTGGAGGTGGCGGTAAAAAAGCAGCAGGAGGACCTATCCTGGAGCTACCAGGCCCTGCTGCCGCCTGAAACAGTTTTGGACAGCGCCCAAAGCTACCAGGCGACCATGGTTTTAAAAGAGAATACTTATGATCACGTGGTGCCGCGCTCCTGCGTTCAAACCGACCAGGCAGGGCAAAATTTCATTTATATTGTAACGGAAGAAGAGGGGCTTTTCAGCAGGCAATACACCGTGTCCACCAAAACGGTGGTGCTTCTGGACGAAGACAACATCCACGCGGCGGTCCGGCCGCAGAACAGCGAAGAATCTTTAAATGGCTGCGAGATCGTGGTGAGCGCCAGCAAGCCAATCCAAGATGGTAGCGAAGTAGCCCTTAAGGCGGTGGCCTAAGATGAAGCTACTTATCAAAAAAGAGATCCTGTTGGGGTTCGTTTTGGCCCTGACGCTCTGCTGCGGCGGACTTGTCGCCCGGATCGCCTGTTCGGTGCCGGACGGTTACATCCTTCCCGAGTTGGTGCAAAAAGGGACGCTTTCCGCCACCGATGGCAGCGACATTGCGGGCTATTGTTTAAGTGCCGCGTCCTGCAGCTACCAGGGCACCACGGCAACGGTGTCGCTGGCCTCCACGAGCGGCGATATGCAGGCGCTTTTGCAGGGGCGGGTTGCTTTCGGCGCTTTTTACCGGGAATCGGCGGCGATGGAAGAAAATCGTTGGGCCGTGATAGATGAAACATTGGCTGTTCGCTTTTTTATGACGGCAAAGGCGTGCGGGCGCAAGCTGTGGGTAGGCGATACGGAATATACCGTTTGTGGTGTGGTAAAAGCCAGAACAAACGGCCTTGAGCCAATGTTTGCCGACGGCCTTCCGCGGGTATACATTCCCGCCAACAGCCAGGAGGGCAGCATGGAGGGCAAAGGGCTGACCTGGTGCGGATTTTCGCGCAAGACGGACAGTAAGGCTGGCGTGGCCGCCGCCCTTGCCCAATACAGCGGGGCTTATGTTTCGGAAGAAAACATTGTCGATCTGACCTCGCTGAAAAAAATGGCCGCCGCGATACGCAATACCGCAGTCTGTGCGCTGGCAGTTTGCGCGCTGTTCCTGTTAAAGTGCGTTTTTCACAAATACCTGCAAAGAGGGCTCGGGACTTATTGGAAGATCGTCGGCCCCGGCATGGGGCTTGGCGCGGCAGCGGCCGCTGTGACCACCTTCCTGCTTTCGGCCCCGCCCGCTCTCTTGCCCAGCGACAATATTTTTGATCTGAGCCATTATTGGGGCGAATTTTTGGCGCTTTTGCAATTTGGCAGCCGGCAGGGGGGCGATGTGAGCTTTTACATAAGCCAATGTGTTTTCAGCACCCTTTTGATGCTGGCGATCGCCTTGGCGGAGTATTGCTTGTCGGCAGCGATTTTTTTTGAAGGAAGGGAGAAAACAGCATGAAAAGGAGAATGGTTCTGGGCGCTGCTATTTTGGCTGCAGGCCTGCTGCTTGCGGGGTGCAAAAGCGAGGTGCCACAGCTCAATACCGAACTCTTGATCTATGCGGGTGACTCCACAAAATATGACATTTCGGAATACACGAATGTGCTCAGCACCTTTCAAAAAGAGCACGCCGCTGTTAAGACCTCGTTTTATAAACTGCCCACGGACGAGACAATGGAAGAAAGCGCCGCGCAGGCGGCGCTGAAAACGGCCTTGGCGGGCGGCGACGGCCCGGACGTGATTGTGGACGCGTGCTGGGCGCAGGACCTGGAAAAGCTGGCGGGCAGCGGGGTGTTTTACGACATGGACCGGCTGCTTGAAAAGGATGCCTCTTTTACCTTGGATGAGGGGTACCAGAAGGCCGTGATCGACCGGGGCGTTTTTGATGGGAAACGGGTGATCATGCCGTTGTTCTTTACGGTGAACACCTTTGGCAGCACCGAGGAGCTGCTTGCCAAGAGCGATTTTGAGGGCCTGCACAGCTACACCGCGAAGGAATTTTGCGGCCACGCGAAGGCGTTTTTGCAAGAGAACCCGGAAATGGCGCTGTTCAATAACACCGGAGTGCAATACCGCACGATCGTGCAGTCCCTTTTTACAGAGCTGGATACCGAAACGCTTCAGAGCGATGCCTTCCGGGAGGTGCTGGAGATTTGCCTTCGCAACACAGAACGGCAGAAGGAACTGGGTATTGATGCGGAGGATCTGTTCCGGCCCTATTTTGCGCTGGAAAGTGGAAAATACCTGTTTTATGGCAACAACGATAATCAGGTGCTCAAACGCTTGGGCACCTTTCAAAACCTGGGAAGGGCCACCTATTTCACATTAAAGAACGAACAGGGCAGTCTGAACGGCGCGATCGTATACTTTGCGGCGATCAACGCGCAAAGCGAAAACCTGCAGAACGCCTGGGATTTTGTAAAACTTCTTCTCACAAACTACCAGGACATCCCCCGGTACCTGCCGCAGGCCACGAAAGGTACCTCGATGGCCGGGGAAGTGGGGCAGGGCGTTCTGTTGGCGGGCAACCGGGGGATCGTGGACTATTTTCAGCTGGGCCGGGCGCAGACGCTGCATTATCGAAACGCCGACGGCTCAGTTACCAAAATTCCAATGACAACAGTGGAGCAGGAGGTGGCGGAGGCGTTCGCTGAAATCAGCGCACAGGTGGGCGAAGCGTATTACACCTATTCCACCGATCAGGTGATGAGCTATTTTGACGCCTATGTGGCGGGTGAAAAGGGGTACGACGCCTGCCTGGAAGAGGCGGTGGGGTATGTGACCATTCACCAAAGCGAGTAAGGCGTCTCATCTAAGAAAAGCACAGCAAATAAGAAAAGCGCGGCAAGAGGGCCCGGCTGAAAACAGCCTGGTCCTCTTGCCGCGTTACCACATGCGCAGCTGGCCGCTTTCGGCCGTGCTGTGCAGAGGCGGGGGCTCGGCGTGCAGAAGGCGGCGGGCGGCGGCTTCGTCTGACAGCCAGGGGCGGACCGCTTTGGGGGGAAGCACCAGAGGCATGCGGTCGTGCACATCGGACACTGAAGCGTTGGGTGCGGTGGTGAGGATGGTGAAGTGCGCCTCCTCCTCCGTTTGCTCCCAAAGCCCGGCCAGGTACACCGCCTCGCTGCCCGGCAGGCGGAACAGGTATTTGTGGCGCGCGGCGTCCCACTCGTAAAAGCCCGAGGTGGGCACCACGCACCGACCGCTTGCCACCAGCTCGCGGAACATGGGGCGCTGCTCGGCCGTTTCGGCCCGGGCGTTGATGATAAGGCCCCTCTGCCCACCGGGAAAGCCCCACAGCGCCAGCCTTGCGGCCACGCCGCTTTCGGTCTGGATGAGCACCGGCGCGGGGGCCGAGGGGAAGACCTCGCCGGGCTGCCAGGCCCCGGGCCCATACTGCTGCTCCACCGCCTGCAAAATACGGCGGATGCTCTCGTTTTCCACCGCAGTGAACTGATACCGGCCGCACATAAGGCATTCGCTCCTTTGCATGCCCTGTCAAAAAAGCTGGCAGGGAGTTTTGCTTTACAGTCTGTCTTTGATGCGCCCCAGGGCGCTTTTTTCCAGCCGGCTCACCTGCGCCTGGCTGATGCCGATTTCCCGGGCTACCTCGACCTGGGTTTTGCCCGAAAGGTAACGCAGGGCCATGATCTTTTTTTCCCGGTCGGTGAGCTCTTTCACCGTGTCCTTGAACATGATGCCGCTGATCCAGCTCTCCTCGCCGCCGTTGTCGCCGATCTGATCCATCACGTAGATCGTGTCCCCACCATCATTATACACCGGCTCGTAAAGGCTCACCGGGTCCACCACGCTTTCCAGCGCCAGGGTAACGGTTGCGGCGGGCAGCTCCACCCGTTTTGCGATCTCGGTGATATGAGGTTCCCGGCCCAGCTCTTTTTGCAGCTGTTCCTTGGCCTGCATGGCGCGGTAGGCGGTGTCGCGCACCGAACGGCTCACCCGCACGGCGTTGTTGTCGCGCAGGAAGCGGCGGATCTCGCCCACGATCATGGGCACGCCATAGGTGGAAAAGCGCACGTTCAAATCCGGGTCAAAATGGTCGATGGCCTTGATCAGCCCGATGCACCCCACCTGGAACAGATCGTCCATGTTTTCGCCCCGGCCGGTGAATTTCTGCACCACGCTCAGCACCAGGCGCAGGTTTCCCTGGATCATTTTCTGCCGGGCCTCCTGATCGCCCGCCCGGGCCGCGCGCAGCAGCTCCGCCTTTTCTTTTTCCTTCAGCACCGGAAGCTTGGCGGTGTTCACCCCGCAGATCTCCACTTTATTATAATACAAAACTCTTCACACTCCGAACCTTGTTGGGCAAAAGCAAAAAAACATTTTGGCCTGCCCTGCAAAACGCCTGCAAACAGTATGGCCCCGCAGGAATGGGAACAAACAGATTCGGAACTGGTAAAACCTGCACATGCACGCCCCGGCCGCATACATTAAAAGTAAGCTGGAATTGGGAGGGATGCGTGATGAATCAAAAAATGTGGATCGCGCTGGCAGTAGGGTGTATCGTGCTTCTGGCGATCCTGCTCACGGTGCTGCGGGCGCTGTGGATTGCAAAGAAGGACCGGGAAAAGCGCCCATTCGACAAGCCGGATTTTACGAATTACGCCGGGTTCAAGGTCACAAACCTGCCGGGCGATGAGATCGTGCGGCTGGAAAGCGTATACCTGATCGGGCGCAAAGTGGCGCAGCTGGAGTTTGTGATCGACCCGGAATGGAAGGCCATTCTGCGCATTGCCCGCAAGGGCGTGCCGCTGCGGCTGGAGGAGTTTCAGCAGAATTACGAGCAGCGCACCGTGACCTATGAAGACGGTGTGCGGGTGGTGGTGCAGCAAAACCCGGGCGGGGAAGCGCTGATGACCTGGACAAAGGACGAGTTTGACTATGCGCTCTATTTTGAGCGCACCCAGATGGGCCTTGTGGGCGGCATGCTGGACGATTTTGTGCGGGAAACCGAAACAGTGGAAAGCTGAAAAAACAGGGCGCGCGGCGGGAAGCTTCCCGCCGCGCGCCCTGTTTGGTGAAACCAGGTGTTCAGGTCATTTTTTCCAGGTCCCTCCGCAGCCGCTGAATGATGCGTTTTTCCAGCCGGGAAATGTAGCTTTGTGAGATGCCGATGAAGTCGGCCACTTCTTTTTGCGTATGCTCCACTCCGTCCGCCAGGCCAAACCGCATCTGCATGATCTGCTTTTCCCGGGGACCAAGCCGGTCTACAGCCTGGCGCAGCATATCTTTTTCGGCATCCTGTTCCAGCTGCGCACCGATCTGGTTCTGGTCGCTGCCCAGCACGTCCGAGAGCAGCAGCTCGTTGCCGTCGCCGTCGGTATTCAGGGGTTCGTCGATGCTGGTTTCCTGGCGGCGGTTGCTGCTTTTGCGCAGATACATCAGAATCTCGTTTTCGATGCAGCGGCTGGCATAGGTGGCAAGTTTGATGTTTTTGGAGGGGGCGAAGGTGTTCACTGCCTTGATCAGGCCAATGGTACCGATGGAGATAATATCCTCTACAGGGATGCCGCTGCTCTCGAACTTGCGGGCAATGTAGACCACCAGGCGCAGGTTATGGGTGATCAGGATATCGCGGCAGCTCTGCCTGCCCTCTTCCAGCCCCTGGAACACGAGCTTTTCTTCGGCCGGGGTAAGGGGCGGGGGCAGGGTGTCGGGCCCGTTGATATAATAGGCGGCGCCGGGCATGCGCAGCCGCGCAAGGGCGCCCCTTGCCCACAGCCGCAGCCGGGTCAACCATCCTTTGTACATGTCGATTTCCTCCTTTTTGTTTCGCTGTGTAAAAATTCGCTGCCAAACAGTGCCTGGAACTGCCCGTCCCGCAGAGACTGGTCGGTAAACACCACGGTGGCTCCGTCGCCCCCATAGGCGCCCTGCCCGCCGCGCAGCGCGGCGCTGGCCGCGATGAACCCCGGCAGGGCGCGCTGGCCCGCGGCACTTTTACAAGGCACGAGCCGCAGCCGGTAGCCGGCGGGCGGCAGGGGGCTGCCGCCCGAAAAATATTCCCGCAAAAAGTCGTTCAGTTCGGCGGGCAGCTGATTTTTGGCCCCGGGCCAGCTCACCAGCAGCGCCTGGCAGCCGCTGAGAGGGTCCTGTAAAAAGAAGCCGGTGTCGTAAAAAGCCTGAAGCTCCACCGGGGGGGCACCGGCCAGCGCAAATTGCAGCCGCCAGAGATTTTCCGGGCCAGGCCGGCCAAACAGCGCAAGCAGCAGCCGGATCAGAAGATACATGCACAGCACAGCCAGCAGCAGCACCACGGGGGAAAGATTGATATAGACGCTGAAATTGTTCACCTGCATGCCGGAAAAACCGCCCCGGTAGACTGCCAGCAGCACCAGCCCGGCAAGGCCCAGGTTTAATATGAAAAACCAGACGCATGCCCGCAGAAAAGGCCGCCAGCCCTTGTAGCCAAAGGCGATAAGCACGATGGCGGCGGCCGTGGCAAGCTTGTAGGCCGCGCCCAGCCAGCCCGGAAGCTCGGGGGCCAGCAGAATCAGGGTGGAAAGGGCGCTTGCCGCCGCCCCGGCCAGCGCCCTGCCTGTACCGAGATCCGCCCCGGCAAGGCGCGCGGCGGCCCGCAGCAGAAAATAGCCGATAAGAAAGTTTACCAGCAGGAGAATGTCCAGATACACCACGGTCTTCAAAGCGCAGCACCTCCACCGGAGCCTCGTGAAGCCCCGTCCGCTTTTCAGTGTAGCGCGTTTTTTCGGAAAAGCCTGTCAAAAAAGAAAGGGCCCGGGAGAAACTCTCCCGGGCCGGCGGCGCCGCCGCTCACCACAATAAATGTTCTTTAATGGGAATTCCACAGGCGTTGAGCGCCCGGATAAACGCGGGGCCGCCTTTGTAATGGATGCCTGTAATGCCAAGCTCGTAAGCGGCGTTGGCGTTCAGCTTGTTGTCGTCCACAAAAATCGTTTCGGTGCGGTCCAGCAGATACTTTGTGATCAGCAGTTCATAAATACGGGCGTCCGGCTTGTTGGTGCCCGCCTCGCAGGAGGCGACGCCCCCCTCGAACAGGGGCCAGAAGTCCCGCTTTTTAAGCTCTTCCAGGGTATCCTGCGCAATGTTGGACAGATAGTAGATCGAAAAGCCCATTTTTTTGAGCCGCTTTATGATCTCCACCGTTTTGCGGCGGGTCTTCAAAGTGCGCATCCAGTCGTCCAGCACACTTTGAACCTCGAACAGGCAGCCGGCCTCCCTGGCCTTTTCCAGCATAACGGCATTTGCCCCGGCCCGGGTGATCTCGCCCGCATCCAGCTGCCGCCATTCCTTGCTGCCGAATACGATCTCGTGGACCTTGCTCTCAACCGCTTCGTCAAAAAAGCGCTCCAACAAAAAGGTGTGCGGGTCGTAATCCACCACCACGCCCCCGAGATCAAACACGATGTTCCTATACATACCGCGATTCTCCTTATGGACAACCAATTTTTCATTTATTATACACTATTTCGTGCTAAGATACAAAATCCGGCATATCATTTTACAAAGTTTTGAAATTTTAGGGGGCTGTAAAGCGTAATAATTTATAGCGCCCAGAGGGGGAGAGGGGCTTGACACTGTCTGAGCTTTGTAAAAAGGATGTAGTTCAGGTGGAACAGGGGGCGAACCTGGGCCGCGCAGACGATCTGCGATTCAACACCCAGACCGCCCAGATCGAAGGGCTGGTGCTTTTGGGGCGGCCCAAGTTGTTTGGATTTCTGGGCCGGCA
Source organism: Allofournierella sp. (assembly GCF_048388525.1). Classification (GTDB taxonomy): domain Bacteria; phylum Bacillota; class Clostridia; order Oscillospirales; family Ruminococcaceae; genus BQOK01. The sequence continues at coordinate 11,595 of NZ_DBGCTQ010000010.1, forward strand.
GGAGGATGTGTTTATTCCCTGGGCGGAGATCGACACGGTGGGGGCGGACGTGATTTTGGTCCACACGCCGCTGCCGGCCGAGGCTCCCCGAAGAAAACCAAGTTTTCTCAGCGGGCTGTTTTCCTGAAAAACAGTGATATAATGGGCCCTGGCGGCCCGGCCCAAGCGGCCGGGCCGCCAGGTGCGGCGCAGCTGCCCTTGCGGCGGCGCCCCCGATGGTAGGCTGAGACCGATTGTTCCAGGAGGGAAAAACTTTGCAAACGTTAAAAGAGAGGGCGGCCTGGCGGCAAAAGCTCGCCTGGCTGACCTGGATATGGGGGCCGCTCACGGCCACGATCACGCTGCTGTGCACCGAGTGGATCCACCGCGGCTCGCTGGGCGCGGGCTTTTGGAAGGATAACTTTTTGGCACACTTAAACAGTTATCTGCTCACCTGGCTGCTCTTTTTGTTCCTTTACCTGCTGGCGGCGGGGCTTACCCGGCTGCCCTGCGTGGGGGTGCTTGTGACCGGGCTTGCGGGCTGCGTGCCTGCCACAGTAACTTATTATAAGCTGAAAATGCGCGGCGAGCCGTTCTTTCCCTGGGATTTTTCCCAGTGGGGGGAGGCCACGCAGGTGGTGGGCAAGGCGGGCCTGGAGCTGCAGACTTCCATGTGGGTGAGCGCGCTGATCTTTGCGGCCCTGTTTACGGCTGCGTGCCTGACCCGCCTGAAAAAATGGCCGCTCAAACAAAAGCTGTTCGGGCTGGCCGCTCCGCTGGCCGGGGCCGCGGCAGTGCTGGCCGTTTTCTTAAGCCCCACACTTTCCCTTTCGGCGGGCATCCTGCCGGATATGTGGATGCAGAACCGCTATTACCGCAATTACGGCGTGGTGGCGGGCTTCCTTACAAACATTCAAAACCTGAAGGTGGACAAGCCCGAGGGCTACAGCGAAAAGGCGGTGACCGAGCTGGCCGGGCAGGCAAGGCGGCAGGACCTTGCCCCGGTGTTCGAGGGCAGCTACAAAGCCTCGGGGCAGAGCGGGGTAAAACAGCCCAACATTATTTTTATCATGGACGAGTCGTTTTGGGACGTGGGAGAGCTGGAAGACTATGGGGTTGAATTTGACCAGCCGGTGACCCCGAACCTGGACCGCCTGCGCCAAACGGCGGCCTATGGCAAGGCCTATACGCCCAGCTTTGGCGGAGGCACCTGCGATGTGGAGTTTGAAGCGCTGACCGGCTTTTCCACCGAGTTTTTGCCCACGGGCAGCAAGCCCTTCCAGCAGCATGTGACAAAGCCCATGTTCTCGATTGCTTCTTATTTGAAAGAACAGGGGTACGCCACCCAGGCCATCCACGGGTATTATGCCAAGTTCTGGAGCCGCAATACGGCTTACCCGTACCTTGGGATCGACGAGTTTATTGCGCTGGAGGACTTTGTGAACCCCGAAAAAAAGCGCGGGGTGGATTGGTCGGGGGGGCTTGTGACCGACGCCGAGATGGGCCGCAGGGTGATTGAGGAATGGGAAAACCGGGACACGGAAAAACCGATCTTCATGCATGTGGTCACCATGCAGAACCACACCACCTATAACGAAAAGAATTACCCGGAAGAGGAACTTGTGGGCATTCAAAGCGCCCCGGCCGGCATCAGCGGGCATACGCTGGGCGCCCTGCGGGACTTTGCCACCGGCGTGCGGGAGGCCGACGCAATGCTGGGCGCTCTGACCGATTATTTCAGCGGCGTGGAGGAGCCCACAATCCTGGTGTTCTGGGGTGACCACTATAACCCCATCGGCAGCGGGTACGAGGTGTATACCGCCACCGGCTATGCCTCGGGCGCCGACAGCGAGAGCCCCGAGCTGCACCAGATGCCGCTTTTGATCTGGAGCAATTACTGGGAGGGGCAGGTGGACCTGGGCACCGTGGCGGCCTACGAGATCAGCCCGGTAATGATGGAGCTTTACGGCCTGGAGATGCCGGTGATGTTCGGGCACCTGGCCAACCAGCTTTCCTCTTACCGCAGCCGCACCCGGGGCGTTACCGTGCAGCCGGACGGCACGGTGGAACAGGGAGATCTCACCGAGGCCCAGCAGGAATGGTTTAACGCCCATTGGATGCTGCAATACGACCTGATGTTTGGGCAGGAATACGCGCTGCTGGAATGAGAAGCAGAAAAACGGCAAAAATTTCAAAATGGCGCTTGTAATGGGCCGCCGCTTGTGCTATACTATATCGGCAATACGCACGCATTGCTTTGTTCCCCTGTGCCCGCAAGGGTGGGCGAACATGCAGGCAATGCGGAGGTCAAAAACAAAATATTGGAGGATTTTACAATGGCAGTCGTATCTATGAAACAGCTCCTGGAAGCCGGCGTGCACTTTGGTCACCAGACCCGCCGCTGGAACCCCAAAATGGCGAAGTACATCTTCACCGAGCGCAACGGCATTTACATCATCGACCTGCAGAAGACCGTGAAAAAGCTGGACGAAGCCTATAACTTCGTGCGCGAAGTTTCGGCCGACGGCGGCGAGATCCTGTTCGTGGGCACCAAAAAGCAGGCCCAGGAGTCCATCCGCGACGAGGCGACCCGCTGCGGTATGCACTATGTGAACGCCCGCTGGCTGGGCGGCATGCTCACCAACTTCCGCACCATCCGCAAGCGCATCGACCGCCTGGAGCAGCTGCGCAAGATGAGCGAGGACGGCACCTTTGAGCTGCTGCCCAAAAAGGAAGTTGCCAAGCTGCAGCTCGAGATCGAGAAGCTGGAGAAATTTCTGGGCGGCGTAAAAGAGATGCACGGCCTGCCCAAGGCTATGTTTATCGTGGACCCCCACAAGGAGCGCATTGCCGTGTCCGAGGCCCGCAAGCTGAACATCCCCATTGTTGCTATCGTTGATACCAACTGTGATCCCGATGAGATCGACTACGTCATCCCCGGCAACGACGACGCTATCCGCGCTGTCAAGCTGATCTCCGGTGCCATGGCCAGCGCTGTGCTGGAGGGCAAGCAGGGCGTTCAGGACGCTCCCGCCGCCGAGACCAAAGAGGATTGATTTACTCCCTACAATTCAGAAAGGACATTGAGCACTATGGCTATTTCTGCAAAAGACGTTATGGAGCTGCGTAAGCAGACCGACTGCGGCATGATGGAGTGCAAGAAGGCACTGACTCAGGCTGACGGCGACTTCGAGAAGGCTATCGAGATCCTGCGCGAGCAGGGCCTGGCTGCTGCCAACAAGAAGGCTGGCCGCATCGCCGCCGAGGGCATGGTCTATGCCGTTTCCTTCGACAACTGCGCTGTTGTCGTTGAGGTCAACGCCGAGACCGACTTCGTCGCCAAGAACGACAAGTTTGTTGACTTCACCAAGAACCTGGCCAAGGTCGTTGCTGACGAGAACCCCGCCGATGTTGAGGCCCTGATGGCCTGCAAGATGGGCGACGGCACGGTTGACGATGCCCTGAAGGCTCTGATCCTCGTCATCAAGGAGAACATCAAGGTTCGCCGCTTTGCCCG
>NZ_DBGCTQ010000011.1:0-13227 GCF_048388525.1 Allofournierella sp.
ATTTTTACTTTGCCAGCACCCAGCTCTCCGAGCCCGAGCCGGGCGAAACCGTGGGCGAGCAATACTCGCTGGTCTGGTGGGACCCCACCCAGCCCCTCACCCTCTCGCTCGACACCCGCAACTACCGCGACGCGCTGAACGTGAGCCCCGAGCCTCTCAGCTATGACCTCACCGTCACCGACCAAAGCACGGCAAAGCTCACCAGCCTGCTGCTTCAGCGCAGCGATGGCGGCGGCGCCGCGGTGAGCGGCACGGGCATAGTCACCGTGCCCGGCCAGGAGCTGGGCGAGGCCAGCACCCCCGAAGCCCCTCAGCAAAGCAGCCATACCTATTCCCTCACCCTTACGGCGCCCAGCACAAACCAGGCCACTTATCAGGTAAAGGTGCAGGCGCTCAGCTTGAAGCCCTACATGAAATCGCTCACCGCCGAGTACACCATCGCGGTGGCCAACGGCGATTTCGCTTTTTCAGTCACCGACCAAAAAGGGTATCTGGCCGCCAAAATGTGGCTTTCGGTCAAGCCCAACATCAAGGGCGCGGGCGAGACCACCCGCCTCACCGTCACCTACCCCCAACAGGTGGTGCCGGATATGACCAACCCCTGGCTTCAAGCCGATACCACGGTTTTCGACCCCGACACCCGCACCCTCACCGCCGATTTTCCCACCGGCGGCACCACCGAGATCTACTTTTTCAAAACCGACGAAACGCAGAACTATTCCAATGGGGCGGGCTTCACCGTCAAAACAGCCGACGCCCCCGCGGGCTGAGCCCGGCCGAAATGATAAACAGGAGATCAAAACAATGAACTGGTATCGCAAACTCAAGCAAAAGCTGGCCCGCACCGGCAAACAGCACGTGTTCCGGGTGGGCAAAAAAGAGCACCGGGTCAGCACCGGCACGGTGGCGGCCTGGCTGGCCGTCTGTGTGGTCATCAGCACCGCCTGCGTGGGCGCGGTCTCCACCTTTTCCACCAGCCTGACCCAGGTGTTCGAGACCGGCTATGCCGCGGGCAGCGGCACCGAGGCCGAGCCCTATATCATCGACACTCCCCAGCAACTGGTGCATCTGGCCCAGCGCACCGCCGCCGGCGCCCGCACCCAGGGGGTCTTTTTCCAGCTGGGCTCCCCGCTGAACATGACCGGCGTTTCCATGCCGCCCATCGGCGATGCCCAGCACCCCTTCCAGGGCAGCTTCAACGGCAGCGGCCTGCAGATCGAGAACCTCAACATCTTTGCGCCCGACATGGACCATGCCGGGCTGTTCGGCGTTATTGGCTCCCACGGCGCGGTGCGCGGCCTGCTTTTGGGCGAGACCGGCGCGGTGCTGGGCGGCAACACCGCCGGGGCCGTGGCCGGCCTGAACCAGGGCCTGGTGGAAAACTGCGAAAATCACCTGTCCGTGCAGGGCGGCGCCCAGGTGGGCGGCCTGGTGGGCCGCAACGAGGGCACCCTTGCAAGCGCAGGCAACTTCGGCCAGGTCACGGCCGTTCCCGCCGGGCAGCAGGCCCTGCTGGGCGCGGGGGGCCTGGCCGGCGTTAATACCGGCGTCATTCAAACCTGCATGAGCCTGGGGTCCGTCACCGCCCCCAGCCTTGCCGGCGGCCTGGTGGGCAGCCTGGAGCAGGGCCTTGTGCAAAACAGCTATGCCGCCGCCCTGGTCAGCGCCCAAAGCCCCATGGGCGGCGGCGTGGGCCGGGTGAGCGGCGGCAGCGTGGAAAATTGCTATTTCTGCCTGGATCTCTGCCCCCTGGCCGGGGAAAACGACTCCTCCGCCCCCCTGGAACTGGCCGACATGCAGCAGCACTCCTTCGTGGAGCTGCTCAACGGCACCGACCACGGCGATCCTGTGCCCAGCGCCTCGCCCGGGGCCGCTTCCACACCCGAGCCAAGCGCCACCCCGGACCCCAGTGCGTCGCCCGAGCCCAGCGCCACACCCGAACCGAGCGCGACGCCTGACCCCAGCGCAACGCCCGACCCCAGCGCCACACCTGACCCCAGCGCCTCGCCTGAGCCGGTGGCCACCCCGGGCGCCAGCGCGGGGCCCGAACCCACCGTTCAGCCGGATCCCACTGCCCAGCCGGAGCCCGGCACAGAGCCCGAACCTGACCCGGAAACGAGCCCCGGAACAGAGTCCGGGCCCGAACCCGGGCCCGCCGAGGGCCCCCAGGCGCCCGCCGACCCCGGCCAGCTCCAGGCCGCCGCGGTGCTGGGGCTTCCCCGGCTGCATGCCGCCGCCGGGCAGGCCCAGGGCGCTGGCAGCATGGTGTGGCTCACCGCACCGGCCTCCGAGCCCTTTGTTCCGGCAGCTTCGGCCCCCGCCGCCCCTGAAAGCGAGCCCGCGCAGCAGCCCGAACAGGACCCTGTGCAGGACCCTCAGCCCCCCGCGGCGGATTTCGCGCCCGAAAGCCTGCCCGATGCCCCGGTCCAAAGCCCCACGGCCACTCCGGACCCCGGCCAGGCGGAGCCCTTGCCCCAGGCCCCTGACGCCGGGCCCGAAACCGATCCCGGCGCCCCCTGCGGGCAGGACGAACCCTTTTATCTTCCCGCCGGGGGCGGGTATCCCCTGCTGAAATACGATTGGCTGGATGGCGTTTCCATCCACCGCGGCACACCCAGCCGCATTGAAAGCTGGCTCGACTCCGCCGCCCATCCCGCCGGCGGCGACGGCAGCGCGGCGGCGCCCTACCAGATCACCGCCCCGGCCCATCTGGCCTGGCTTGCCGGCCAGTGCCTGGGCGGCAGCAGCCTTGAGGGGGTGTATTTCTCCCTGGAGGCGGACCTCGACCTCTCCGGCGGCCTGTGGGCGCCCATCGGCACCGCCGAAACGCCCTTTGCGGGCGTGCTCCTGGGCCAGGACCACATCATTTCCGGCATGGACGCCGCCTTCCCTGAAGTCGACGACATCGGCCTGTTTGGCGTGCTGGCCCCCACCGCCCGGGTGGAAGCCCTCACCGTGCGGGGCACGGCCCAGGGCGCGGCCCGTGTGGGCGGCGTTGCGGGCAGCAGCGCCGGGGTCATCCGCCGCTGCCAAAGCTTTGTGGCGGTAAACGGCGTTTCCCTGTGCGGCGGCCTTGTGGGCCAAAACACCGGCACGCTGGAATACAGCGCCAACTACGGCCTGGTCAGTGCCCAGCAGACCGCCGGCGGCCTTGCCGCTCACAATGGCGGCGTCATCCGCTTCGCCTTCAACCGGGGCGGCGTGGCCGGGGGCGCCCTGGCCGGCGGCCTGGTGGCCGAACAGACCGAACCGGGCAGCCTTTCCAACAGCTATGCCGCCGCGCCCGTCAGCGGGCAGGGCGGTGCGGCCCTGGGCTCCAATGCCGGCGGCCTTTCCCGCGTTTATTATTGCACCGACGAGGGCTACACCGGCCCCGAAAACGGCCTGGGCGAAGGCCGGGCGCTGGCCGTCATGCAGACCGATGAATTTTTGCAGCAGCTGAACGCGGTCGATTGACCCGTTCCCCTGCGTTTTTATCCCCCCGCCTCAGCCGCAAAAAAGCGGCGGCGCCTTCCCCACCGAACCGCAAAGGAGAACACTCACCATGCAACATACCCCGGTAAAAACCAAACCGCGGCTCCGGCTGGCCGCCTTTCTTCTCGCCCTGGCGCAGCAGGCGGCGGGCGAGGGCCCGCAAAGCGTTTCCCTGGCCCAAAGTGATCCCGCATCCCAAAACAGCACTCCGGCAAGCGAAAGCACTCCGGCAAGCGAAAGCGCCGCCGCCCCCTCCCCGGCGCCCTCCAGCAGCTTTGTGCTGGACGAAACGCAGAACGAATCCCTGCCCACCCTGTTTGCCGCCGCGCCCGCAGCGGCCGTGCAGACCTGGATGGATGTGGGCGCCGCGCTGGACAAGGCCCAGTGGCCCCGGGGCTCCGGCACCCAGGCCGACCCCTACCTCATCGCCTCGCCCGAGCAGCTTGGCTGGTTTTCCTACCAGGTGAACGTAAATAAAAAGGGCGCCCTATGCGCCGAACTCATCACCGACATCAATCTGGCGGGAAAGTATTGGTTCCCTATTGGGCCTGTGGTCACTAACGCCTGCGAAAAGTACACCTGGTTTTCCGGTCACTTCAACGGCAATGGCTTCTACATCAACAACATGACCATCGACCTGGATGTACAGGGGCATTTGAACAACAGAACCGGGACGGATGCATACGTCGACGCGCTGGGCCTGTTTGGCTGCGTGGGTTCGGGCGGCGTTGTCGAGCAGGTAATGATGCGCAACGTGAGCGTAAGCAACAGCTCTGAAAACTCTGTCGCAGGTGGCAGTTGGTGCTGCATGGGTTCCGTGGTGGGCGAAATATACAACGGCGGCACCATCTCCCGCTGCGGGCTCGTGTCGGGCAAATTCAATCTCCGCGGGGCGCACAACTGGCTCGCGGCCGGCGGCATCGTGGGCGATCTGCACACCACAGCCACCCTGGAAAACTGCTTCAGCCGTGTCGATTTCTCCAATGCCATTTCCGCCTCGGGCTCCAACGGGGTGCAGATCGGCGGGCTGTTTGGCCGAAATGTTGCCGGAAACAAGGCGACCGTGCGCTCCTGTTATGTGGCCAGCGTTTTCAGCGGCCAGGAAACAGCCCCCATCGGCGGGTCCATGGGCGCCAACCCGGCTATCTCCGCGGTGTATTACGAAAAGCGCGCCCAAAACCAGAAGGATCAAAGCAATATTTCCGGCATCACCGCCCTGGCCGAGGGCAGCCTGGCCGGCAGCGCCGGCTTTTTGGCGCAGCTCAACAGCCCCTATTCCAGCCCTGTCTGGTATGCCGACCGGCGCGGTCTCAACGACGGTTATCCCCGGCCCGCCTATCAAAACGACCCCAGCTGGAACGAGGTCGGCATGCTGGCGGACCTTGCCGGTCAAACGCCCCAGGGCAGCGGCACCGCCGCCAGCCCCTACCAGATCGGCACCGCCACCCAGCTCGCCTGGTTTGCCTACAAGGTGAACACAGATCACTCCCGCTATGGCGGCGCGCATGTTCAGCTCACGGCGGACATTGATCTTTCCGGCTACGCCGAGGGCCTCATTGCCCAAGCCTCCGACCCCGCCTACATGTGGTATCCCATCGGCCAGGGCTACGATAAAGCCTTAAAGGGCACACCCTACAGCGGCGTGTTCGACGGCCAGGGCCACACCATCAAAAACCTGCGCGTTGCGTTTGACCGGCCCTTGTTTTACGGTGCAAGCAAAGCCGGCGATTCCTTGCTGGGTCTCTTCGGCTATGCCGACGGCGCCGTCGTCCAAAATCTCCTGCTGGACGCTGTGCTTCTTGCCGCCCCCACCTCCGCCGGTTCCTACCGGTATCTTTGGGCCGGCGGCATCGCCGGGGTGGCCACAAATTCCGTGTTCGAAAACTGCGGGGTACAGCAGTGTGCCTTTGTCTCCTCCGGCGAAGCTAAATGGAGCGCGCAGCTTGTTGGTGGGCTGATAGGCGACATTTACGTCCCTTCCACCTCTTTCACCTTGAAAAACTGTTTTGCCAATTTCAGCGCGGGTGCAGTCACTTCCTCCGCCGTCACCCGGCAGATGGGGGGGCTGGTGGCGCGTCTGCTCTCCGGCGGCCTCACAATGGAGAACTGCTATGCCGCCGGCAGCCTTGATAAGGGCTATGGGCTCATCGCCCCGCCCTCCTCCGGTCTGGGCCCGCTCGTTTTCCGCAACAATTACTACCAAAACACCCTCCCGGCCGACAGCCAGGGCTCCGCAAAGACCCTGGCGGAGCTGCAAAGCCCCGCATTTCTGCAGGCCCTGAACGCCGGGCAGGAGCCCCGGGTCTGGTACCCGCCCGCGCCCTACGGCCTGAGTAACCAGGGCATGCCCGTGCCCCTGGCGCTTTACGGTTCCTGGCATGGGATCGGGCGGCTGGCGGTTCCCTGGCGGGCTACACGGCCTATCCGGGCAGCGGCTCCGCCGCCGACCCCTACCTCATCTCCACCCCCGAGCAGCTCGCCTGCCTTGCCTACAACATAAACACCAATAACGCCGCCTACCGGGCCAAGGCCTTCCGCCTGCAAAGTGATATCGACCTCACCGGCACCTCTTACGGCGGCTCCGCCGCCTGCCCCGTGCCCTGGGTCCCCATCGGCTACGGCTATGCGGACAAGGACGCCTGGTTCGGCGGCATAATGGACGGCGGCGGCCGCACCGTCAGCGGCATGGCGGCCTACGCCAGCCAGAATAACCGCCGGAACGACGGCACCTATGACCTGGGCTTTTTCGGCTGGGCAAAAAATGCCTCCGTCCAAAACGTCTTGTTTGCAAACAGCCGCTCGGTCATCGACATCCCCGCCGCCACTTATTTTAGCTGCGCCGTCCTGGCCGGTCGCTCCAACGCTTCCAGCTTCACCGGCTGCGGCGTTCTTTCCAGCTGCAGCCTTCAGATGCCCGCCAAAGGAGGCCAATGGAACCTCAACTTTGTGGGCGGCCTTGTGGGCGACCTGCACGCTGGCGCTACCAGCCTCACCGCCTGCTTTTCCCAGGTCAGCATACAAAACAACATTTCTGTCAAGGCCAGCAATGTGGGCGTTATGGTGGGGCGCAATATCGGCACCCTGAAGGCCAGCGGCTGTTACGCCGCCGGCAGCCTGCAGGGCGCCGGCTACGCCTTCGCCGCGCCGGGGGCCGTTTCACTTCAGAACGTTTATGCCGACACCCAGCTCACCGGCAATGCCGCGGGCGCGGGCACGGCCCTTACCACCGGCCAGATGAAGTCCCTCGCGGCGCTCGAAGGCCTGAACAGCGGCCTGAAAGACGCCTCCGGCACCCCTTACGAGGCCTTTGTGTTCGACGCGGCGAATGAAAACGGCGGCTACCCCCTGCTGGTCTTTGGCCGCGCCGCCTCCGGCGAAACCATTTTCACCACCCGGCAAAACACCCTTACCGTGGCCCCCAGCCTCGCTGTGGGCGAGGTGCTCATCCCCGCTAACGTCACCGGCACCGGCGCCGCCTCGGTCAAGGCCGACAGCGCCTTCACCGCCGTGTTCGACCTTTCCAGCTACATGCCCGAGGTCGCGGCCGGCAAGGACAGCCCGGACCAAACCGCGCACCCCTACCCCGCGCTGCAAAGCGCGGTGCTGGACCTGGGCGCGGGCGGCCTGCCCAAGGGCACGGCCATCGTGCTGGCCTACCGCAGCGGCGCAAAAACCGGCGAAAGCTACAACCGCGCTTATGCAAAATACACCGCTGCCTCGGCCATAGCAAGCGGCCAGCTCTCCCTCACCGAATTCACCCTCCCTTCCAGCGCCCACCTTACCTTGGCCGAGCTTTTAAATGTGGCAAAACAGCAGTTGGTGGTCTATGTCGATTATTCCGGCGTTGCCCCTGCAGATGGAACCCCGCACACCGGCGAGGTCAGCCTTGTGTGCGCCGGCGCGGGCGATACCCAGGTGCTGGCCGGCAGCCACGACCTGAACACGCCCGAAAAAATGCCCGGCCTTTCCGCCGGCGATCCCGCCGCCCCCGGCGCCTATTCTTTGGCCTTTTCCAGTGCGCCGGCAGGCGAATCCGGCGACCTGGTGCTCACCGTCACCTATTCCGGCGGCAGCCACTCTGCCGACAACATCAAGGGCGTCGCCCTGGGCGCGGCCGTCTGCCTGAAGGACGAAACCGGCAAGGGCCTGTCCTTCCCCACCGACAAGGTCACCTTTTCCCTCGACGGCGCCACCTGGGCCGCCCCCTCCAACGCTTATTACATGCTTGTGCCCGCCAGCGGCCAAAGCTTTTATGTGCGCGGCCTTACCGAGGCGCAGGCAGCCCAGCTCACGGCTCAGCTCTACGCCAGCTCCACCCAGATCGACGGTACCCTGCCCCGCGGCGCGTATCTCGTCACAGAAACCGCCCCCGGCGGCAGCTCGGTCGCGGCCGGCACCTACCGCCTGCTCTTCACCCTCTGCGACCCCCAGGGCACCACCGTGGCCTCCGCCCCCTTCAATTTCCTGCTGCGCGCCGAGTCGTGACCCCTCCCTTCATACAAAACAAAGGTGGCCTATATGGAAGAAGAACTGCTTCAAACAGCGCGTGAATTGCTACAGCGATACTTTGTGTTTCAAGATTATGCCTGGGTCACCGAACATCTCTGCACCGACTCCTGTTGGCTGGGCCTTTCCTCGCAGGATGCCTTTTGGGGCGCGCAGCAGATCGCCCGCCACCTGGCGCGCGAAACGCAAACGCCTCCGCCGCCGCTCACCCTTTCGGACGAACAATATTGTGTGGTGGCCGTTTCGCCCCAGGCCGGGGCGGTGGCCGGCGCCGCCAGCGCGCGCTTTCCCGGCGCAAGACCCATCGCACTGCGTTTTTCGGCGGCTTTCCGCAGGTGCGGCGGTGGGTGGTGTCTTGCCGGTTTCCACTGTTCCATGCCCGGCGCGGCGGCACTGCCGCCCGGCCTGTACGACTGGGATCCCGGCCACAGGCTGGACCCTCTCACCGGCATTTTAAACATGGAGGGCTTTGTGCAGCGTGCCGCCGCCCTGCTGCAAACACAGCCCTACCGCCGCTATGCGCTTATAAAGGTCAACATCATCCGCTTTCGCTATATCAATCAAAGCTATGGCTACTCCACCGGCGACGAAGTTTTGTGCAGCATTGCCCAAAATTTGCAGGCCTGCTGCCGCCCGGGCGAGCTGTGCGCCCGCCCGGAAAAGGATAATTTTGCCTTTCTCTGCCTGTATCCCGGCAGCAAAAGCGCTCTCGACGACCGGCTTCAGGCGATGCGGCCCATTCTTCTGTCCCCCCAGGTCGCCGAGCGCCTGCACGGCAGTGTTTTGTTCAACGCGGGCGTATACCTGCCCCCGCCGGGCGGCAACGGCGAAAATATAAAGGACATGCTGGATAAAGCCATGATCGCCGCGCGCAGCCTCCCCCCTTCCGAGCGGGCCAACCACTACGCGTATTTCCGGCCCGAAATGCTGCGCGAAAAAATGCAGGAAGGCCGCCTGCTGGAGGCGCTTCCCCAAGCCATGGAGAACGGCGAGTTCAAGCTCTACCTCCAGCCCCAGGTCTCGCTTGAAAGCCTGCGGGTCACCTCGGCCGAGGCACTGGTGCGCTGGGCGCCGCCGGGCGCCGCCATAATCATGCCGGATCAGTTCATTCCCATGTTCGAAACAAACGGCGCTATTTTGCAGTTCGATTTTCACATGCTCGAACTTTTGTGCCGCCAGCTGCGCCATTGGCTCGATCTGGGCGCTGCGCCGCCGCCGATCTCCATCAACCAGTCTCGCCGCCACCTTCACGAGCCCGATTATCTGAACCGCTTTTGCGCCGTTATCGACCGGTATCACATCCCCCACAGCCTCATCGCGTTCGAGCTCACCGAAAGCGTTTTTGTTGAAAACAGCGACCACATCACCCGCCTGGCCGCCGCGCTGCACGAGCAGGGCTTTTTGCTCAGCATCGACGATTTTGGCTCGGGCTATGCCTCGCTCAACATGCTGGGCAGCATCGCCGCCGACATTCTCAAGATCGACCGCAGCCTCATCGCCGGTTACGGCTCCAGCCCCCGCAGCGAGGTCGTTCTGCGCAAGGTGGTGGAAATGGCCCACGAGACCCACATGACCGTGGTCTGCGAGGGCGTCGAAACCCCCGAGCAATGCGCTTTTCTGCAGCAGCTCGGCTGCGATGTGGCACAGGGCTTTTACTTTTACCGGCCCATGCCCGCCGCCGAGTTCGAGCGGCAGGTGCTGCGCGGCCTGGCGCCGCCCGCCCCTGCCCGGCAAGCCCTAAACCGGCCCGGCCCATGACCCCGGCCAAAAAGGAGAACACGAACATGCAAACACACGCTCTGTCCATAAGCCCCGGCCGCCGCGCCGTCGCCTGCCTGCTGGCCCTCGCGCTGGCGGCGGGCCTGGCCCTGCCCCCGGTTCATGCCGAAGGCGCGGCCGCCGCGCCCCAAAGCGCGGCCTCCTCCGGCCCGGGCCAGGCATCCTCGGTGCCCGAAGGCTCTGCCCCGGCGGCCTCAAGCGCCCCGCTGGCCTCTGCCTCCGGCGAAACCCAATATACCCCCCCCCAGGACACATCGTTGAGCGGGGCTGATCCACAGCAGGAGGGCGGCTTTATGCTGGATGAAGGCCAAAACGCTTCCCTGCCCACCCTCTTTGCCGCCGAGCCCGCAGCCGATGCCGAACAGACCTGGATGGATCTGGGCGCGGCGCTCAGCGAGAACCAGCAGCCCACGGGCGATGCCGACTCCTCCGCCGTGCCCGGCACCGCCGAAAACCCCTACCTCATCACCACCCCCGAGCAGCTGGGCTGGCTGGCCTACCAGGTCAACGTAAAAAAGCAGCTTTCCATCTGCGGCAAGCTGGTGTGCGACATCAGCCTCAATGGCCGCCAGTGGGTGCCCATCGGCTACGGCCACGCCTCGGCGGACAACGCTTATCAAGGCACCTTCGACGGCAACGGCTTTTACATCGACTACCTCACCATCACCCCCGAAAGCACAAGCGCCTACGGCACAAAAGACGGTAAAATGGAGCTGGGCTTTTTCGGCACACTGGTGGGCACCGCCAAAAATTTAATGATGCGCAACGCCACCATCACCAGCCCCAACTCCCCCGACGAGGTCACCGGCCGCTACTGCTGTATGGGCGGCATCGTGGGGCAGATCTACAGTGGCGGCGCGGTCGAAAACTGCGGCTTTATCTCCGGCACCTTCACCCTGCGGGGCATCTGGTACTGGCCCGCTGCGGGCGGCATTGCGGGCGACGCCCACACCTCCGGCAGCATCAAAAACTGCTTCAGCCGCCTCAGTGTCGACACCTCGGCCTGCACCGCCACCGCCACCTACGGCATCTGCGCCGGCGGCCTGATCGGCCGGTCAAACACCACCGATTTCCAGGTGGAGAGCTGCTATGTGGCCAGCTCCTTCAAGGGCACCGGCCATATCCTCATCGGCACCGTTACCAAAATGCCCAAGACCATAACAGCCTGCTATTACGAGGACAAAAACATCGCCGCGGCCAACAAGCAGACCCTCACCGGCCTCACCGCCCGCACGGCCGGCAGCATGCAGACGAATGCCGATTTTGTAAAGCTGCTCAACGGCTCCCAGGGCACGGTCTGGTACAACGACCGGCGCCAGATCAACAGCGGCTACCCCCTGCCCGCCTATCAGCAGGAGCCCAGCTGGGAAGACATCGGCCAGCTTCTGCCCGCGTCCGAGCAGCCCCAAAAGGTAAACGGCGTTTACCAGATCGGCAACGCCGACCAGCTGGCCTGGTTCATGTATGCGGTGAACAAAAAATACCCCGACTTTAAAAATGCCAACGCCTGCCTCACGGCCGACATCGACCTCACCGGCGCGGCCCGCGGCGGCACCGCCGAAAAGCCCTTTCTCTGGATGCCCATCGGCAGCTCCTTCAAGGGTGCGAGCTCTTCCGGAGGGACTGCCGGCGAAAAAGCGTATGTCGGCCGGTTCGACGGCCAGGGTCACACGGTAAGCAACATCGGCGTCTATTTTTCTGGCCACCTGAACAACGGCATCGCCGAAGACGAGCTGGGCTTTTTTGGCTCGGTGGGCGCCGGGGGCCTTGTGCAAAACCTTTACCTCCAAAACGTGGTGCTCACCTCCCCCAATGTGTCGGGCGGCGCCACCATCAATGCCGGGGGCCTTGCCGGTGTGCTGTGCGGCACCCTGCGCAACTGCGGCGTTTTAAGCGGTTCCATCACCAACAACGGGGGCAGCTGGCAGATCATCTCGTTTGGCGGCGCCATCGGCTCGCTGCGCGATGAGGGCGTTGTTGAAAACTGCTTTTCCCGGGCCAATATCCGGGTCACCGCAAAACCCAGCGACCTTTCCTCCTCCGGCGTGGGCGGCTTTTTGGGCCGCGCGGTCACCACCGGTTCCGGGGCCCGCGTCTCCTCCTGCTACGCGGCGAGCAGCTTTTCCGCCAGCTATGCGGGCGACGCCTTCGCCAAATATTACCGCACCGCCTCCACCTTTCAAAACTGCTACGTGCTAAGCGCCATGGGGGCCAGCCCCCACGCCGCCGGCAAGACCGAAAGCGAACTGAAAAGCCTCGATTTTGTTGCAGACCAGCTCAACGCCTCCACCCCGCGCCAGTGGTTCTGCGACCCCGCCACCCGCAATTTCAACCAGGGCTACCCCGTGCCCCTGGGCAGCCTGTGGGATTGGGCCGATATCGGCGCCCGGGTGGAAAACGGCCTGCCCATCGGGGGCGCGGTTCTGCCCAAGCCCACCCTGTTGGGCGGCGCTTACCAAATCTCCAGCCCCGAGCAGCTGGGCTGGGCGCTGTATATGCTGCGCACCGGCAACCGGGGCATAAACCTCACCCTCACGGCCGACCTCGACCTCACCGGCGCGGCCTACGGCGGCACCACCGCGGCGCCGGTGCGCTGGCTCTCCCCCGGCTTCGGCCATGCCAACGCCGCCGCCGCCTACACCGGTATCCTGAACGGCCAGGGCCACACCATCTCCCACCTGTGGGTCTATGCCGACAAAAATGGCGACCAGGGCACCGCGGCCGACGAGAACGACTCCATCGAAATCGGCATGTTTGGCCTGTTGCAGGGCACGGTTAAAAACCTGCTGTTCAGCCACGCCAGCATTCGCTCGGTGGCAAACGGCCAGCACCTGGCGGCCGGGGTGGTGGCGGGCCAGGCCTTTGCCGGCAGCGTGCTGCAAAACGTCGGCATCCTGCCCAGCTGTGAAATACAGGTAACCGGCAGCCGCAAATGGGTGGCGCTGGGCGGCCTGGCCGGCGACCTGCACAGCGCCGGCTCCGGCGCCACGCTTTTACAAACCTGCTTCAGCCGCGCGTCCATCGTTTTTTCGGGCTCCCAGTCCCACAGCCAATCCGGCGCGGGCGGGCTTGTGGGCCGCGCGAACTACGGCATCCATCGCGTTAAAAACTGCTATGCCGCGGCCTCCCTTTCCGGCACTGGCTCCATCCCCCGCGACTCCTTCATCGGCTGCAACTCCGGCGGGCAGTTCACCTATGCCTATGGCGATAAGGAGGCCGGGGTCTCCCGCGTGTCCGGCGCCACGGCCCTTACCACCCAGCAGATGAAGTCCCTCGCGGCGCTCGAAAACCTCAATAAGGGCCTTGTCGATAGCGCAAACACCCCCTGTGAGGCCTTTGTGTTCGACGCCACGGGCGAGAACGGCGGCTACCCGCTGCTGGTCTTCGGCCAAACCGACGCGGGCGAAGCCTTCTTTACCACACGCAAGAACACAGTGACCGTGGCCCCCAATCTGGCCGCCGGCGAGG
>NZ_DBGCTQ010000012.1:0-22789 GCF_048388525.1 Allofournierella sp.
TGACCGCAGCCCCGAGGCCTACGCCGCGGTGTACGAGGCCATGCCCGACCTGAACGAGAGCTTCAGCGCCGACACCGGCAAGCGCCTGGCCCTGATTTACCTGGATCACATCAGCGCCATCCTGTTTGACCGGCAGGACGACGCAAAGCAGCTGGTAAAGTTCTGAAAACCTGCCCACAATAGACCCGGCCGCGCCGCTGTTCTGTGAGAGAACGGCGGCGCGGCTGTTTGTTTTTGAAGGGTTATTCCCCCAGCGGAGCGGCCGGCCCGCCTTCGGGGATGCGCAGCATGCGGTAGCCCACGCCCACGTGGGTCTGGATGTATTTGGGCTGGGCGGGCACAGGTTCGATCTTTTTGCGCAGGGTGGCCATGAATACCCGCAGGGAGGGGGTGTCGCCCGGAAGGGCGCTGCCCCACACCTGGCGCAGGATGTAATTGTGGGTGAGCACCTTGCCCACGTTTTTGGCCAGCAGGCACAGCAGCTTATATTCGATGGGGGTCAGGTGAATCTCGCTGCCAGCCAGGTAGGTACAGCCGGCGGCATAATCAATTGTGAGTTCGCCATTGGTGAAAACGGCCTCCGGGCTGCCCGCGGGACCGGCGTCCTGCCGGGCCCGCCGAAGGGCCACCCGCAGCCGGGCCAGGAGCTCATCCACGCTGAAGGGCTTGGTCAGATAATCGTCGGCGCCGGCGTCCAGCGCGTCGATCTTGTCGCGGTCCTCGCTGCGGGCACTGACGACGATGATGGGCAGGGCCGACCAGCTGCGTACCTTTTCGATGATGGAGACGCCGTCCATATCCGGCAGGCCAAGATCCAGCAGCATGACGTCCGGCTGGAACGAAACCGCTTCGAGCAGGGCTTCGCTGCCCTTTGCCGCCGTGTGGTACTGATAGTCCTGGGTTTCAAGGGTGGTGGTGATAAGGTTGCGGATGGCGCGGTCGTCTTCGACCACAAGAATTTTTGCTTTATTCATAATGTTCCACGTCCTCTGCCTGTAAAGTGAAGAAGAAAACCGAGCCGTGCGGCTGGTTGGGGCGAACCCCGATGGAGCCGCCGTGGGCCTCCACGATGGAGCGGCACAGCGCAAGGCCGAGGCCGAGCCCGCGGCGGGCGTCGCCGCCGGCGCTGCCCGCCGTAAAAAACATGTCGAACAGCTTTGCCCGCGCCTGTTCGGGGATGCCGGGGCCTGTGTCGGCGATCTCCACCCGCACCATACCGCCCTCCCGCCGGGCGCTGATGGTGATGCCGGCGCCGGGAGGCGTGTACTTGACGGCGTTGTTCACGATGTTGATAAAAACCTGGGTGATGAGCCGCGAATCCATCTTTGCCATGAGCAGATCACCCTCCAGCTGCACCGAGAGCGGATGCTCGGAACACCGGCGGTTCAGGTGCTGCAGCGCCTCGCCGATCACCTCCTCCAAAAGCTCGGGCTGCAGGCGCAGGTTCAGCGCCCCGTTTTCCAGCCGGGTGATGGAGAACAGGTTTTCCACAAGCTGGATGAGCCAGAGCGAGTCGTCGGAAATATCCATATAAAGGCGCCGCTTTTGGGCTTCGCCCAGCACACTGGAATTTTGAAGGAGGACCCCCGCGTTGCCCGAAATGCTGGTGAGGGGGGTGCGAAGGTCGTGGGAGATGGTGCGCAGCAGGTTCGAGCGCAGCTGCTCCTGCTGTGCCCTGAGTTCGATCCCGGCTTTTTCACGGCCGATGCGTTCCTTTTCCAGCGCCAGTGCGCACTCGTTCAGCAGAGCTTCCATGAGGTTGCGGTCGAAGGCGTCCGGGGAATGGCCGGCCGGCACCGCCACACCCGCCACCGCGCGGGGGGGCACCCCCGCCCCCACCGCCATGTACAGGCACCCGGCGCCGGGGCAGACGTTCGTGAAGGCGCCCGCCTGCCCGCCGTGTTCCAGCACGGCGGCCGCGGCGCGCTGGTCGGCCGGGGAGGCGAAGCGCGGCCGGCCATCGGCGCCGAAGGGGCAGAACAGGGGCTCCTGCAGTGCGCCGCCCGCAACGGGATAGAGCAACACGCTGGCCCTCAACAGCTTGGAGAGATGCTCTGCGGCCACACAGAGGATCTGCGCCTCGCCCTCGGCCCGCTGCAGCGCCTGGCTGGTTTTGAGCAGCAGCTCGCTGCGGTACGCCTTGCGGGTGGCCTGCCGGGCCTGCGCCTTGACCCGCATAGTGAGGGTGCTGGTGATGCAGGCGGCAATGAACATGACCAGAAAGGTGACGGAATAGCGGCTCACATCGTTGAATTTGAGGGTGAACCGGGGGACCGTGAACAGATAGTTGAACACCAGAACACTTGCCACCGAGGCCAGAATGCCGTACAGCCGGCCGTTGGTGGCAAGCGCCGTGCACAGCACCGCCAGCAGATACATGGTGACGATGTTCGCCTCGGTGATGCCCGCGTGGTAGAAAAGCAGCCCAATCAGCGAGGCCGCCAACAGGATGCCGACGGTCTTTGCAAGGTCCCGACAGGAAAGGGGGAGAACCTCTCTCAGACGCTCGTTCCCCGGCATCGGGCCGGGCCGCTGCCACCAATTGCCCATGTTTCCCTCCTGTGTCTGCCATGTCCGCGCCGCAGCGCTGCCCGGCAAGTTTCCTTAATTATTATAAACGCATCCGGCGCAAATGTCAGCAGGGGAGGATTTGCATGGCATAAAGAATTGCCGTGAGGTGTTAAGACAGCGTTAAGAAAAGGGGCCGGGGCTTTTCGGCCACAACAGAAATTCCCGGGGTGAACCTCGATACATGGAAGCTGCCCCTGGACCGCGCGGCCCTGAAACGGCAGAGCATAAGAGAACGCTCTTTAAAAAATGCAGTCGTCCGGCGGCCCCGGCCTGCCGGACGAGGGGTCATCGCAGTATGCCGTCCAGCGCAAGGTTGACTTCCAGAACATTTACGGTGGGCTCGCCGAACAGGCCCAAAAAGCGGCCCTGGGTGTAACGTTCCACTACGGCCCGCACCTCGCTTTCCGGGATGCCGCGCTGGGCGGCAATGCGGCCCACCTGGTACTCGGCCGCGGCCGGTGAAATGTGGGGGTCGAGCCCCGAGCCGGAGCTGGTGACCAGGTCTACCGGGATGGGCTGGCCCGCCTTGTCGGGGTGGGCGGCCTCGATTTTGGCCACGCGCCCGGCCACGAGCTGCTCCAGCTCTTCGCCCGCGGGGGTCTTGTTGGAGGGGCCGGAGTAGAGCAGGGGGACGCCCTCGTTGCTGTAAAAGGCGGAGGTGTTCAGGTTCATAATGCGCCCCCACATATATTCATCGCCGGTGAACTGCTGTGCCAGCAGGGTGCTGCCGTACTTTTTGCCGCCCACTTCGATGATGCTGCCGTTCGCTTTTTGGGGGAAGGCGAGCTGAGCAATGCCGGTGATGAGCAGGGGGTAGACCAGGCCGCACAGCAGGGTGAGAACCACACAGAGCAGCAGCGCCCGCAGGGTATACCTTTTAAAGGTTTTCATGGTTCGGAATTCTCCTTTCGCTTTATACCAGGCCGAAGCCCACAAGGAACATGTCGATGAGTTTGATGGCCGCGAAGGGCGCCGCGATGCCGCCCAGGCCATAAATGAGCAGGTTGCGTGAGAGCAGCTTGCCGGCCGGGACCTCGCGGTATTTGACGCCCCGCAGCGCAAGCGGGATGAGGGCCACGATGATGAGCGCGTTGTAAATGATGGCGGACAGGATGGCGCTCTCGGCGCTGGCCAGGTGCATGATGTTGAGCGCCGCAAGGCCCGGATACAGCCCCATGAACAGCGCGGGAAGGATGGCGAAATACTTTGCCACGTCGTTCGCAATGCTGAAGGTGGTGAGCGAGCCCCGGGTCATGAGCAGCTGCTTGCCGATGCGCACAATGTCGATCAGTTTGGTGGGCGAGGAATCCAGGTCCACCATGTTGCCGGCCTCCTTGGCGGCCTGGGTGCCAGTGTTCATGGCAACAGCCACGTCGGCCTGGGCCAGGGCGGGAGCGTCGTTGGTGCCGTCGCCGGTCATGGCCACCAGGTGGCCCTTGGCCTGCAGCTGGCGGATCATATGCAGCTTGCCCTCGGGGGTCGCCTGGGCCAAAAAGTCGTCTACGCCCGCCTCCGCCGCAATGGCGCTGGCGGTGAGGGGGTTGTCGCCGGTGATCATCACGGTCCGGATGCCCATTTTGCGCAGGTCCGCAAATTTTTCCTTCACGCCCTGCTTGACGATGTCTTTCAGGTGTATGACGCCCAGCACACGGCCGTTTTTGGCCACCACCAGCGGGGTGCCGCCCTCGCGGGCGATGCGCTCCACCGCGGCTTCGCACTCCTGGGAAAAAGCGCCGCCCTTCGACTGCACGTAAGCCTTTACGGCATCCGCCGCGCCCTTGCGCACCTCGCCCTCCTCACAGTCCACGCCGCTCATGCGGGTTTTGGCCGAAAAGGGGATAAAGCTGGTGTGCAATTCGCTCATGCTGCGGCCCCGCAGGCTGAACTGTTCCTTCGCCAGGATCACCACGCTGCGGCCCTCGGGCGTTTCGTCCGCAAGGGAGGAGAGCTGCGCCGCATCGGCTAGCTTGGCGGCGGGGACGCCGTCCACCGGAATAAACTCGCAGGCCTGCCGGTTGCCCAGGGTGATGGTGCCGGTCTTATCCAGCAGAAGGGTGTCCACGTCGCCCGCGGCCTCGATGGCGCGGCCGCTCATGGCCAGCACGTTGGCCTGATTCAGGCGGCTCATGCCCGCGATGCCGATGGCCGACAGCAGCGCGCCGATGGTGGTGGGAGCCAGGCACACCAGCAGCGCCACCAGCGCGGTGATGGAGGTGGGGTTCGCCATGCCGGCCTGACCGGCCGAGAACTGGGAAAAGGGAAAGAGCGACACGGTCACCAAAAGGAAGATGATGGTGAGGGCCACCAGCAGGATCTCCAGCGCGATCTCGTTGGGGGTTTTTTTGCGGGCCGCACCCTCCACCATGGCGATCATTTTATCCAGGAAGCTCTCGCCGGGCCCACTGGTGACGCGCACCACCAGCCAGTCGGAAATGACGGTGGTGCCGCCGGTCACGGCACTGCGGTCACCGCCGGATTCGCGGATTACGGGCGCGGATTCGCCGGTGATGGCGCTCTCGTCCACCGAGGCGGCGCCCTCGATCACCTCGCCGTCGGCCGGGATCTGTTCGCCCGCGTTCACCAGAACGCAATCGCCTTTCACAAGGCTGGCGCCGGGCACGCGCTGTACGGCATCCCGCGCCGCGGGGGAGGAAAGCTTGTTTGCCGTTACGTCCTGCCTGGCGGCACGCAGCGCGTCGGCCTGGGCCTTGCCGCGGCCCTCGGCAATGGCTTCGGCAAAGTTTGCGAAGAGCACCGTGAGCCATAAAATCAGAGCTACGGCCAGGATAAAGGCCGGGCGGGCATCCGCTGTGCCGAAGAGGGAGCAGATATACAGCCCGGTGGTGAGGAAGGCGGAGACATATACCAGGAACATGACCGGATTTTTCAGCTGTGTTTTGGGCGCAAGCTTTGCAAATGCGTCCCGCACGGCACGGCCTGCCAGTTCCCGCGTTACAAAGGGGCTTTTGGTCTTGGAAGGCATAGTATCAACTCCTTTATGCGATCATCTGGAAGAACTCGGCGATGGGCCCGAGGGCCAGCGCCGGGAAGAAGCTCAGCGCGCCCACCAGCAGCACAATGAGGATGAGCAGGAACACAAAGCGCGCGTCGTGGGTGGGCAGGGTGCCCACGCTCACGGCCACGGCCTTTTTTTCTGCCAGAGACCCCGCAATGGCCAGGGTGGCGAACAGGGGCACAAAGCGCACGAACAGCATCACCAGGCCGATGGACACGTTTAAAAAGGGCGTGTTGGCGTTAAAGCCCGCAAAGGCCGAGCCGTTGTTGCCGCCCGCCGAAGAGTAGGCGTACAGAATTTCTGAGAAGCCGTGGGCGCCAGGGTTATTCAGCGAGGCCGCCGTTTCGGGCAGCGCCGAGGCGAGCCCCGCGCCCACCAGGATCGCCACCGGCGTTGCCAGGCACACCAGCACCGCCATGCGCATCTCGCGCGGCTCGATCTTTTTGCCCAGGTATTCGGGGGTGCGGCCCACCATGAGCCCGGCGATGAAAACGGTCAGGATCGCGAAGCCGATCATGCCGTACAGCCCGCAGCCCACGCCGCCGAACACCACCTCGCCCAGCTCCATCTGGAGCATCTGTACAAAGCCGCCGAAGGGGGTGTAGCTGTCGTGCATGGAGTTGACCGAGCCGTTCGAGGCCGCCGTGGTGAACACGCTCCAGGTGGTGGAGGCGGCAATGCCGAAGCGGGTTTCTTTGCCCTCCATGTTGCCGCCGGCCTGCTGGCTGCCGGCCGAGAGGTCGACCCGGCCGCCCTGTGCGAGCTGCGGGGTGCCTGCCGCCTCGGAAAAGGCGGCGATGGCCAAAAATACCGCCAGCAGAATGAGCATGGCCGCAAACAGTGCGCGGCCCTGGCGCTTATCCTTTACGCCGCGGCCGAAGGTGAAGCAGCAGGCCACCGGGATGAGCAGCAGCGAGATCATCTGGAACAGGTTGGAAAGGGCGTTCGGGTTTTCGAACGGATGCGCCGAGTTCACCCCAAAAAAACCGCCGCCGTTGGTGCCCAGCTGCTTGATGGCGATCTGGCTGGCGGCCGGGCCCAGAGGGATGACCTGCTGGGTGACAAGGGTGCCGTCCTCCAACGTTACAGGCTCCAGAAGGTCCACCGTGTCGTAGGCAGAGAGGGTTTGGGGCACACCCTGGGAGGCGATGACCACAGCCACCACGATGGACAAGGGGATCAGGATGTAAAGGGTGATGCGCACAAGATCGGCCCAAAAATTCCCAAGGCCTTTTTGTTTGATCTTTACAAAGCCCCGAATCAGTGCGAACAGCACCGCGATGCCGCTGGCCGCCGACACGAAGTTCTGCACCGTGAGGCCCAGCATTTGGGTGAGATAGGACAATTGCAGCTCGCCGGAATAGGCCTGCCAGTTGGTATTGGTGACAAAGCTGGCCGTGGTGTTAAAGGAAAGATGCCACGAACAGCCGGGAATCCCCTCGGGGTTCAGAGGCAAAAAGCCTTGCAGAAGATTTAAAAGGAACAGGAACAGAAAGCCGAACGCGCTGAACAGCCCCACCGCCAACGCGTATTTTTTCCAGCTCATCTGCTCGCCGGGATCGATGCGGCAGAGGCGGCAGAGGCCGCTTTCCACCGGCTGCAGCACGCGGGAAAGGAAGGTCTTTTCGCCCACCATCACCTTGTACATGTACCGCCCCAGGGGGATGGCAAGCCCCACCAGAATCATAATGTACAGGGCATATTGAAGAATTTGATTTGTCATGTGTTATCACCTCTGAATAGGACATAGATCAGATATCCCAGCATGGCCAGGGCCACAGCGCCAATGAGCGCAATCACAACACTCATACTTCCGGTTCACCTCTTTCTCAATCGTTGGGGGCTCCGCCCGGGGCGGAGCAGGCGCTTGCCATGGAACCAGTTATAGCACGGCTTTGGTTAAGATGCCGATAAAGGTAGGGCCCAAGACGTTAAGATTGCACAAAGCTTGGGGGATAAGGGGAAAGATGCTAACCCAGGCCAGCTTTCGGCTTTTTAAAAGCAGCCTCAAGCCGGTTAAGGGGGTTTGAGGAATCATGCCGCGGGGATTAAGATTTTGTTGATGCGGGGGGCGTTAACAAAATCTTAATGCGGGGCAAAAAAGTATAACGGTGCGCTAACCTTTGCAGAGGTATACTGGGCTGTGTAACAAGATCGCCGCGCAAAGGGCGGGAGGCATTGGAATGAAAAAAACAAATCAAATCCTGGTGGCGGGCTGCGGCCGGCTGGGATCGAATCTGGCGGGCATGCTGTGCAAGTGCGGGCACCGGGTGACGGTGGTGGACCGGGACGCTGCGGCCTTCCGCCGGTTGGCCGCCGATTTCAGCGGCTTTGAGGTGCAGGGGGACGCCACGGACCCGGACGTACTGGAAGCCGCGGGGATCGGCCGGGCGGCACTGCTGGCGGCCGTGACCGAAAACGACAATGTGAACTGCATGATCGCCCAGATCGCCGCCCGGCTGTACGGGCTGGGGCAGGTGTACGCGCGCTTTGAGGACCCGGAGCTGGAATATCTGGTGGAGGGGCTGGGGGTGCATGTGATCTGCCCGGCAGAGCTTTCGCTGCAGGAATTTTACCGGAGCGGCCTTTTGATCCGCGAGGGCGCAGAGGGGCCCCTGGCCCGATGGGGGGAGGAAAGGGCATGAGGATCGCGATTGCGGGGGGCAAAACCAAGGCGGATTTTTTGATTCGCTCACTGCTGGGCAAAAAACACCGGCTGGTGGTGATCAACGACGACCCGGCCTACTGCGGGTACCTCTCGCGCACCCACGGCATCCCGGTGGTGCAGGGGGACGCCTGCAAGCGCTATGTGCTGGACGACGCCGAGATCGACGGCTTTGACATCCTGATCGCGCTGCGGCCGCTGGACGCGGACAACCTGGTGATCTGCCAGACCGCAAAGCGCCTGTACCATGTGCGCAAGACGGTGGCGGTGGTGGCAAACCCCAAGAACGTGGCAGTATTCCAAAAGCTGGGGGTAAACACGGCCATCAGCGCCACCTGGATGGTGGCGGAGATGATCGAGCAGGCGTCGACGGTGGAGAGCCTGGTGAGCAGCCTCTCGGTGGAGCACGGCCGCCTGGTGCTCACCGAATTGCTGGTGGAGCCGGGCGCCCCGGTGGCGGGCAGGCGCATTATGGAACTGCCTCTGGGGGAAAACATTGTGATCAGCTGCATCCTGCGGGGGGTGGACATGCTGGCGCCCCAGGGGAAAACCGTGATCCAGCCCCGCGACAAGCTGCTGGTGCTGTGTGCGCCGGAGCGGCAGGAGCATGTGATCCGGGTGGTCACGGGAGAGGGGAAGGAGCATGAAAAATGAGCGTGCGCGGGAAAGCCCGCTGGAGGGCTGGCCGCTCATCCTGGGATATCTGGGCGTAATCCTGATGCTGATCGGCGGGGTGATCCTGCTGCCGCTGGTGGTGCTGGCGGCCTATCCGGAGGAGGCCGGAGAGGCAAAATATTTTGTTTTGCCGGGCACGGCAGCCATTCTGATGGGGTATATGCTTGGGCTGCACCTGCGCGGGCGGGAGCATGGCCGGCTGCACAAGCACCAGGACACGGTGATCGTGGTGGGCGCATGGGTGCTGGCCATTTTATTGTGCGCGGCGCCCTTTGTGCTGACGGGGCGGTACAATTTTACCCAGGCGGTGTTCGAGTGCACCAGCGGCTGGAGTACCACCGGGCTGTCGGTGGTGGATGTGACCCAAACGCCCCATATTTTTCTTTTATACCGCAGCGTCATGCTGTTTTTCGGGGGCGTGGGGCTGGTGCTGGTGATGCTGTGCGTTTTGTCGGACAGCTGCGGCATGCGGCTTTACAGCGCCGAGGGCCACCCGGACCGGCTGCTGCCGAACCTGGCGGCCTCGGCGCGCACGATCCTGGCGATCTATGCGGGCTATATCCTGGCGGGCACGGCGCTGTACATGGTGTTCGGCATGGGTTGGTTCGACGCGCTCAACCACTCGATCGCCGCGCTGAGCACGGGCGGGTTCTCCACCCGCGCCGAGAGCATCGGGTATTACGACAGCCCCGCCATCGAGCTGGTGACCGTGCTGTTGATGCTGCTGGGAAGCACAAACTTTTTGGCGCACCTGTACCTTTTGCGGGGCAGGCTGAAAAACTTTTTTGGGTATTGCGAGGTGCGCTTTTCGCTGTTTGCCACAGCGCTTTTTACGCCGCTGCTGGCAGGGCTGCTGCTGGCGGGAGGGCTGGCGGACGCTTTGCCCCGCGCTGTGCGCGACGGGCTGTTCCAGACGGTGAGCTGCCTGACCACCACCGGCTTCCAGTCGGTGCCGGGCTTTGGGGGCTGGCCCGCGCCGCTGCTGCTGAGCATGATCCTGCTGATGCTGGCGGGCGGGGGCACCGGCTCGACGGCGGGCGGAATCAAACAGTTCCGTGTGTGCATTATGCTGAAGGACGCGCTGTGGACCCTGCGGGAGAAGCTGGACCACCGGCGGGTGGTGCGCACCCACGCCGTGCGGCGGCCGGACGGCGTGGAAACGCTGGACAGGCGGGGCCGCAGCGAGGTGAGCAGCTTTATTCTGCTGTACCTGATGGTATTTGTGCTGGGCAGCTTTGTGCTGAGCTGCTTTGGCTACCCGCTGGCAGACTGCATGTTTGAGTTTTCGTCTGCCCTGGGAACGGTGGGGCTGTCCACCGGGATCACGGCCTACGACGCGCCCGCGGCGGTGCTTTGGACTGAAACCGCCGGCATGCTGCTGGGGCGGCTGGAAATCTATGTGGTATTCCTTGCGGTGATCCGCACGGCCGGGGACGCGAAGAGCGGGCTTTTGGGCACCTTGGCAAGGGTGAGGAAAAGAGGATGGAAATGAAGGGCAGAAAAGGCGCAGGGGTAAAAAATCTTGCAAAATCCGTGCTGATCGTGGGGCTGTGCACCCTGTTGGCACTGGCGCTGCGGGAGCTGGGGGCAAGGCCGGAGAACTGCCTGATGGTTTACCTGACGGGGGTCATTATTCTCACAATCGAAACACAGGGGTATCTGCTGAGCCTGGCCGCCTCGCTGCTGAGCGTGGCGCTGTTCAACTTTTTGTTTACCGAACCGCTGTATACCCTGCGGGTGAGCGACCCCAACCAGCTGCTCACCATGGGCATTTTTTTGGTGATCGCGCTGCTGACCTCCATGTTGGTAACCCGCCTGCAGGCACAGATCGTGCTGGCCGACCGGCTGGTGCGGCGGACCCAGGCCCTGTTTGAGATCAGCAGCGGGTACCTGAACCTGTGCGGGCTGGAGAATATCCTGTACTACGGGGTGCGCAGCCTGTACGGGCTGCGGGGCGAGCCCTGCGTGGTGTATGTGGCGGAAGGGCCGGGCGCCCTTTCGCGGCCCTACTATGTGGCCGCCCAATACAAGGATCCCGGGGTGATCGGTGCGGACACCCTTGCAAAATGGTGTTATGTAAACAACACGCCCTGCGGCGCGGGCACCGCTTTTTACAGCGAGGACGCCTGGAGTTACCTGCCCATCAAGGGCACGGGCAGAGTGCTGGGGGTGATGGGCATCCTGTGCCAAAACAAAGGGATCGAAGAGGAACAGAGGGTGTATATCGGCACCATTCTTTCGCAGATGGGGCTGGCCCTGGAGCGGGAGCTGGGAGCGGAAAGCGAGCCTGGGAACAGAGCTTAACAGCGCCTTAATGCTGTTTTTATAAAATCTTAGCGCGGTTAAAAACACCTTAACGGCACATTCACGGCATCCGTGGTACACTGAAACTGCAAAAGGGAAAGAACCTTTCGCAGGAGGCGTTTTATCATGATGACCACACAGGCTGCCCTTCAGATTGCATACGCGGGCAAAGGAAAACGGCGCCTGCCGTTCAAAAAATTGCGGCGCGGTGCGCCCGCCCCGCTGTTTGGCACGGCGCTTGGCCGGTTGGGTAGCTACCTGGACGCACACCCGGCGGCGTTTTGGTTTGCGGGCTTTGTTGTGTGCCCGCTGCTGGTGGTGCTTGCCGTGGCGGCGGCCGCGTTTGTTTTTTCGCTGCCCTTGCTGCTGTGAAATACAAGCGGCAGATCAGTTTCCATGTGTACAGCGCCCCGCAGGAAAGGCTGTTCCGCGGGGCGCTGCTTGTGCGGTGCGGCTGGTTTTTGCACTGCGGGCGGCACAGCCGGCATTCAAATAAGGCGCGGCGGCAAGCGCGGCGCCAAACGGACGGGAAAGGGGGAGCTTTGGATGCAGGACGCGAGGCCGGACCCGGACCTGCTGCTGCAGAAGGTAAACCGGCAGGAGCGCGATGGGGCGCGGCGCACCGGGAAGCTGAAGATCTTTTTCGGCTACGCCGCGGGCGTGGGCAAGACCTATGCCATGTTGGAGGCGGCACATGCCGCCGGGGCCGCCGGGACCGACGTGGTGGCAGGCTACATTGAGCCCCACACCCGGCCCGACACCCTGGCGCTGCTGGACGGGCTGGAGCAGCTGCCGCCGCGGGAGCTGCTCCACAAGGAAGTTGCGCTGCGGGAGTTTGACCTGGACGGGGCCATTGCACGGCGGCCGGCGCTGATCCTGGTGGACGAGCTGGCCCACACCAATGCAGAGGGCTGCCGCCACCGCAAACGGTATCAGGACATTGAGGAGCTGCTGGCGGCGGGCATCGACGTGTATACCACGGTAAATGTGCAGCACATTGAGAGCCTGAACGATATCGTGGCCTCCATTACCGGCGTGATCGTGCGGGAGCGGGTGCCGGACAGCGTGTTCGACCGGGCCGACCAGGTGGAGCTGGTGGACATTGAGCCGGACGAATTGCTGGCGCGGCTGGAACAGGGGAAAATTTACCGGGCAAACCAGGCGCGCCGGGCTCTGGGGCATTTTTTTACCAGGGAGAACCTGGTGGCCCTGCGGGAGATCGCACTGCGGCGCACGGCCGACCGGGTGAACCGCAGCGCGGAAAAAGGCAGGGAGGCAGGAGCCGGCTATTATACCGATGAGCATATTCTGATCTGCCTGTCCTCCTCGCCTTCCAACGCGAAGGTCATCCGCACCGCCGCGCGGCTTTCAAATGCGTTTCACGGCCGCTTTACCGCGCTGTTTGTGGAAACACCGGACACCCGGGAGCTGGACGGAAAAAACCGGGACCGCCTGCGGGGGAACCTGCGGCTGGCCGAACAGCTGGGCGCGCAGATCGCAACCGTGTACGGCAGCGAGGTGGCCGCCCAGATCGCCGAGTATGCCCGGGTGAGCGGGGTTTCGAAGATCGTGTTGGGCCGCTCGGGCGCAAAACGCGGCCGCCTGCTGCCCAGACCCACATTGGTGGAACAGCTTACGGCGCTTGCACCCAACCTGGACATCTACATCATCCCGGACACGCTGCCGCCCTGCCGCGGGCGCCGCGCGCAGAGCAGAGCATGGGAAAAACTTACCTGGAAAGACACCCTGAAGACAGCGGGCATTCTGGCGGGGACTGTTTTGGGGGCCCTGGGATTTGCCGCCGCCGGCCTGGGTGAAGCGAATATTATAACGGTGTTCATTTTGGGCGTGCTGTTCATTTCGGCCTGCACCGCGAGCCGTGTGTACGGGGCGGCAGCCTCGCTTTTGAGCGTGGCGCTGTTCAATTTCTTTTTTACCGCGCCCTATTTTACCCTGGAGTTTACGGACCCGGGCTATGCGGTCACGTTCGTCATTATGTTTGCGGCGTCTTTGATTACCAGCACCCTCACAGTGCGGGTGCACAGGCAGGCCCGCCAGTCGGCGCTGAAAGCCTACCGCACCGAGGTGCTGCTGGAGACCAGCCAGCAGCTGCAGCAGGGCGACACCCAGGCCGAGCTGGCCCGCAAGATGGGGCGGCAGATCCTGCGCCTGCTGGGCCGCACCGTCTGCGTTTATCTGGCCGGGAAGGAAGGGCTGGGGCCGCCGGCCGTGTTTACCGTGCAGGGCGCAGCCCCGGACGTTTCACCCTACACCACGGCCGACGAACAGGCGGTGGCCGCGTGGGTGTACAGGAACAACAAGCACGCGGGCGCCACCACCGACACGCTGCCCGGAGCGAAATGCCTGTACCTGGCGGTGCGCAGCCAGGCCAGCGTGTTTGCGGTGGTGGGCGTTTCGCTGAGCGCCGGGGAGGCGCTGGAGGTGTATGACCGGAACCTGCTGCTGGCGATGCTGAACGAATTCGCGCTGGCGCTGGAGCACAGGCAGGCGGCCGCAGCGCGCAGCGAAATGCTTGCTCAGGCGCGGCAGGAACAGCTGCGGGCAAACCTTTTGCGCGCCATCTCGCACGACCTGCGCACCCCGCTGACCGGCATTTCGGGCAATGCGAACATTCTGATGCGCGGGGCCCCGGGCCTGAAGGAGGAGAAAAAGCAGCGGCTGTATGCCGACATATACGACGATTCCATGTGGCTGATGCGGCTGGTGGAGAATGTGCTTGCGGTCACCCGCATTGAGAACGGCAGCGTGCAGCTCTCGCTGGAGGCGGAGCTGGTGGAGGAGGTGGCCCAGGAAGCGCTGCGCCACCTGAGCCGGCACAGCGGCGAACATGCCGTTAAGCTTTCGGTGCAGGGGGAAATGCTGATGGCAAGGATGGACCCCCAGCTCATCGCGCAGGTGCTGGTAAACCTGGCGGACAACGCCGTGAAATATACCCCGCCCGGCAGCCGGATCGAGATCAGTGCCCGGCGCGACGGGGCCATGGTGCGACTGGAAGTGGCTGACGACGGGCCGGGCATTCCGCCCGGGGCCAGGGAGAAACTGTTTGAGATGTTTTACACCGCCGAGGCCAAGCACGGCGACGGGCGCAGGGGGCTGGGGATCGGCCTGTCGCTGTGCCGCTCGATTGTGGAGGCGCACGGGGGCACCATCGGCGTGGGGGACAACCTGCCCCATGGCACGGTGTTCTTTTTCACCCTGCCCGCCGTGGACCCGCCGCCCGCCGAGCGTGAAAGCGGCGGGCAGAAGGGAGCATGAAACCGCCAAAGCAAAAGGGAGGGCGGAACCGCTGATTGCGGTTCCGC
Source organism: Allofournierella sp. (assembly GCF_048388525.1). GTDB lineage: Bacteria > Bacillota > Clostridia > Oscillospirales > Ruminococcaceae > BQOK01. The sequence goes on from NZ_DBGCTQ010000012.1 coordinate 14,555, forward strand.
CCTCCCTTGGTGTAATAACGGGACGAAGGCTTATTCGATGATGCTGGAGCCGGTCATTTCCGGGGGCTGGGGCAGGCCCAGGAGCTTTAACATGGTGGGAGCGATATCGGCCAGAACGCCGCCCTGGCGCAGGGTCACATTGCCCGCGCCGGCCACCAGGAAAGGCACGGGGTTGGTGGTGTGGGCGGTAAAGGGCGCGCCGTCTGGCTCGCGCATCTGGTCGGCGTTGCCGTGGTCGGCGGTGAGCAGCACCTTGCCGCCCGCGGCCAGCACCGCGCCGATGACCCGGCCCGCGCACTCGTCCACAGCCTCGACGGCCTTGACCGCCGCCTCGAACACGCCGGTGTGACCCACCATGTCGCAGTTGGCAAAGTTCAGGATGATGACGTCGTATTTGCCGCTCTGGATGCGCTGGACACACTCGTCGGCCACGAGGTAGGCGCTCATTTCGGGCTGGAGATCATAGGTGGCGACCTTGGGGCTGGGGATGAGGGCCCGGTCCTCGCCCTGGAAGGGCGCCTCGACGCCGCCGTTGAAGAAGAAGGTCACATGGGCGTACTTTTCGGTCTCGGCGATGCGCAGCTGGGTGAGGCCTTTTTCGGCCAGATACTCGCCCATGACATGGGTGAGGGACTGGGGCTTGAAGGCCACCTGCACGTTGGGCATGGTGACGTCGTATTGGGTGAAGCAGACGTAGTTGACCGGGAAGCGGCCGAAGCGGCGCTCAAAGCCGGTGAAAGCGTCGTCGACAAAGGTGCGGGTGATCTCCCGCGCGCGGTCGGGGCGGAAGTTGAAGAAGATCACGGTGTCGCCCGCCGAAACCCGGCCGCCCCGGCAGGTGACGGCGGGGATCACAAACTCGTCGGTCACGCCGGCGGCATAGCTTTTTTCCATGACCTCCACCGGGCTGCCCTGGTCGCCCTGGCCGTACACGAAGGCGGCGTAGGCCTTTTCGACCCGGTCCCAGCGGTTGTCCCGGTCCATGGCGTAGTAGCGGCCGGTGATGGTGGCGATTTTGCCCACACCCAGCTCGGTCAGCTTTTGCTGGAGCTGCTGGATGTAGCCCTTGCCGGAATCGGGCGGGACGTCGCGGCCATCCATGATGGCGTGCACGTACAGCTGGGTGGCGCCCAGGTCCTTTGCCAGGTCCAGCAGGCCGAACAGATGCTGGATGTGGCTGTGCACGCCGCCCGCGGAGAGAAGGCCCATCAGATGAATGGCTTTGCCGCCCTGGACGGCGGCCTTCATGGCCCCCACAATGGCCTCGTTTTCACGGATGGAGCCGTCCTGAATGGCTTTGGTGATGCGGGTGAGCTCCTGGTACACGATGCGGCCCGCGCCGATGTTGGTGTGGCCCACCTCGCTGTTGCCCATCTGGCCGTCGGGCAGGCCAACGTCCATGCCGGAGGCGCCGATGGTGGTGTAGGGGCAGGTGGCGAAGAGCCTGTCGAGATTCGGGGTGTTGGCGGCCACGATGGCGTTGCCGTCGGCCTTTTCGGGCACCCAGCCGAAGCCGTCGAGGATGCAGAGCATGAGAGGTTGTTTGGACATAAACGTTACTCCTTCGTTGTTTGGAAAATAAAGTGCGCCGCCCGCCGCGAAGGGCAGGCGGCGCACCGGAAAAGCGGGGAGGAGGGTTATTTGCCGGCCGCGGCTACAATGGCGGCAAAGGCATCCGCTTTAAGAGAAGCGCCACCGATGAGGCCGCCGTCCACGTCGGGCTTTGCCAGCAGCTCGTCGGCGTTGGCCGCGTTCATGCTGCCGCCGTACTGCACGGTGGTGGCGGTGGCCACCGCCTGGCCGTACAGCTCGGCCAGGACCTTGCGGATGGCGGCGCAGACCTCCTGCGCCTGCTCGCTGGTGGCGGTGCGGCCGGTGCCGATGGCCCACACGGGCTCGTAGGCGATGACCACGTTTTTCATCTCTTCGGCCGAAACGCCGCCCAGGGCGATCTTGGTCTGCAGGCGCACCAGCTCTTCGGTGACACCCTGCTCGCGCTGGGCCAGGTTTTCGCCCACGCACACAATGACCTTCAGGCCCGCGGCCAGGGCGGCCCTGGTGCGCTTGTTCACGGTTTCATCGGTTTCGGCAAAGTACTGCCGGCGCTCGGAGTGGCCGGTGATGACGTATTCCACGCCCAGGTCGACCAGCATGTCGGCGCTGATCTCGCCGGTGTAGGCGCCGCTCTTTTCAAAGTGCACGTTCTCGGCGCCCACATGCAGGTTGGTGCCCCGGGTCTTTTCCACGGCGGCGGCAAGGCTGGTGAAGGGGGTGCAGATGACAACCTCGCACCCCGCGCCCTTTACGGCGGGAATGAGCGCGTCGATGAGCTGGGCGGCCTCGGTGGCGGTTTTGTTCATTTTCCAGTTGCCGGCGATGATCGCCTTGCGGTTCTGTTTATCCATGATCGGTTTCCTCTCTTTATATAAAATGGCCGCTTTTGGGCGGAAAATGCCCCAGCCGCGCGGCGCGGCTGAGGCGTTTTGGATCAGGCGTTCTGGATGCAGGCGATGCCGGGCAGCTCTTTGCCCTCCAGATACTCGAGGCTCGCGCCGCCGCCGGTGGAGATGTGGGTCATCTTGTCGCCAAAGCCAAGCTGCATGACAGCCGCGGCGGAGTCGCCGCCGCCGATCACGGTGGTGGCGTCGGCCTCGGCCATGGCCTTGGCGACGGCCAGGGTGCCGGCCGCCAGGATCGGGTTTTCAAACACGCCCATGGGGCCGTTCCAGACCACGGTCTTGCTGGCCTTTACGGCGTCGGCAAACAGGGTCTGGGTCTTTTCGCCGATGTCGAGGCCCATTTTATCGGCCGGGATGGCGCTGGAGGCCACGGTCTCGACCGCCACGGGGCCGTCGATGGGGTCGGGGAAGGCGGCGGTCACGACGGTATCGACCGGCAGCAGCAGCTGGACGCCCTTCTCTTCGGCCTTTTTCATCATGTCCCTGCAGTAGTCGATCTTTTCGCCGTCGACCAGGCTGGTGCCCACTTCGTAGCCCTTGGCGGCCAGGAAGGTGTAGGCCATGCCGCCGCCGATGATCAGGGTGTCGACCTTGTTCAGCAGGTTGTCGATCACGTTGAGCTTGTCGGCCACCTTGGCGCCGCCCAGGATGGCGGTGAAGGGGCGCACAGGGTCGTTCACGGCGTTGCCCAGATAGCGGATCTCCTTTTCCATCAGGTAGCCCACGGCGGTGTCTTTGATGTAATCGGTCACGCCGGCGGTGGAGCAATGGGCGCGGTGCGCGCTGCCAAAGGCATCGTTTACATAGCAGTCGGCAAGCGAGGCCAGATCCTGGCTGAACTCGGGCAGGTTTTTAGTCTCCTCTTTGCGGAAACGGGTGTTCTGCAGCAGCACCACGTCGCCGGGCTGCATGGCGGCCACGGCGGCCTTTGCATTTTCGCCCACCACGGCGTCGTCGCCGGCAAAGGTGACGGGCTTGCCCAGAAGCTCTGCCAGCCGCACCGCCACAGGGGCCAGGCTGAATTTTTCCTCGGGGCCGTTCTTGGGCTTGCCCAGGTGGCTGCACAGGATCACCTTGCCGCCGTTTTCGATCAGTTTTTTGATGGTGGGCAGCGCCGCAACGATGCGGTTATCGTTGGTGATGACGCCCTCCTTCATGGGCACGTTGAAATCGCAGCGCACCAGTACGCGCTTGCCGCGAACATCCAGTTCCTCAACGGTCTTTTTGCCTAAACCCATTTTTTCTTTCTCCTCTCGCATTCTAAAAACTCTCCCGCCCGCGCGCGGGGCGCGGGGGGATGGAAACGCCTGCCCTTATTATAATCAATCGGCGGCTGTTTCGCAAGGTTTTTGCTGTGAAGCTTTTAACGAGAAAGCCCCGAAACTTGCACAAAAACAGAGGGCGCGGCGTGCGGCCATAAAATATTTACAAAGTTTTTATGATTTTTTTTGCCGGGAGGTGGTATGGTTAGAATAAGACGGAAAGGGGGAAGGGCGATGCCGGGCTTTGTGACCCACTGTGTGTTCGGCGCGCGGGCGCTGCGGGCGCTGCCCGAGGGGCAGGTGCGCGCCGCGGCCCGCAAATACCCCCGGGCTTTTTACCTGGGGTGCCAGGGACCGGATCTGTTCAGCTACAACTTTTTCAGAATGGCGCTGTGGAGCCACCACAACCTGGGGGCCTACCTGCACAACAACCGGGTCAAGCGCTTTTTTGAACAGGGCTTTGCCCAGCTGCCCGAGGGGCCGGAAAAACCGCTTTGCCTTGCGTATCTGGCCGGGGCTTACTGCCATTACGTGTGCGACAGCGTGTGCCACACCTTTGTGTATGCCCGCACCGATTACGATCCCCAAAGCCCCAGCGCCGCCTATTACGGCCGCCACGCCGCGCTGGAGGGAGCGATTGACGCCTGGTATTTGCGGCAGGAGTGGGACCTCTCCCACAGCGAGCTGCCGCAGGATGTGGTGTTCCGGCTGCCCCTGCCCGAGCGCGGCCCCCTGGCGGCCTACCTGGCCCGCGTTTTGGACGGCACGCTGGGGGATTTGTTCCACCGGGCGCCGTTTCACCCGCTGTTTGTGCGGCGGGCGCTGTATCTGGCGGCGGTGGAGAGCCGCCTTTTGCGGGACCCGGAGGCCACCCGCAGGGGCAAGGTGGAGCGGTTTGAAAACCGCACCTTCAAGTTCCCGCTGCTTTCGACCAAGTTCATCACCGACGAGCCGGCGGGGTTTGGGGACCCGCTCAACTTTGCCCACCGGACCTGGAGCGACCCCTGGCACCGGCACAGGGTGTTTACCGCCAGCTTTGACGAGCTGTTTCAAAAAGGGCTGCGCCTGGCAGTGTGGCTGCTGCCGCAGATGAGCGACGCGGCGCGGTTTTTGGCCATGACCGGTGACACGAATTACCACGACGACCGGGTGCTGGGGCCGGCGTTTCAGCGGCTGGAGCGGGCGGTGGCGGCGGGCGAGGCGCTGCCGGTGCAGGAAAAAGGGCCATGAAAAGCGGGCGGGGCGGGCAAAGCTTTGCCCCGATTTGATTTTTTTGTGCAAAGTGTTTAAAATGGGTGCATCTTACTGGAAAGAAGGCGCGCGGCATGGAGTTTCTTTCGCGCATTGCGAGCGGCCCCTCGCAGGTTATTTTAAGCCTGGCGGTGATGCTGCTGGGGGGCTTTGGCATGACCCGGATCACCAAGCGGCTGCATTTGCCGGACGTGACCGGCTACATTCTTGCGGGCATTTTGCTGGGGCCCTATGTGCTGAACCTTGTGCCTGCCGCCGTGACCCAGGGCATGGAGTTTGTGACCGACATTGCCCTGGCCTACATCGCCTTCGGCGTGGGCAAGTATTTCAAGCTGAGCCTGCTGCGGGCCAGCGCCCGCCGCATTTTTGTAATCACGCTGGCCGAGGCGCTGCTGGCGGCGGCGGCCGTGGCGCTGACCATGATCTTTGTGTTCCGGCTGCCGGTGCCCTTTGCGCTGCTGCTGGGGGCCATCGGCTCGGCCACCGCGCCGGCATCCACCATTATGACCATTCGCCAGTACCACGCCAAGGGCGAATTTGTGGACACCCTTTTGCAGGTGGCCGCGCTGGACGACGCGGTGTCGCTGGCGGCGTTCAGCGTGTGCGCGGCGGTGGCTGGCGGCCTTGCGGGCGGCGGCCCGGCGCTGGACTGGAAGACCCTGGTGCTGCCGCTGGCGGCAAACGCAGCGGCGCTGGCGCTGGGGGCGGGCTGCGGCGCGCTGCTGAAAAGGATTATCACCGACGGGCGCTCCAAGGATCACCGGCTGATTTTGGTGAACGCGGTGATTTTTGCACTGGCGGGTGTGTGCGATCTTTTGGATGTGTCGCCCCTGCTGGCCTGCATGATGATGGGCGCGGTGTATGTGAACCTGATCGACAACAAGCAATTGTTCAAGCAGGTGAACCATTTTTCACCGCCCATTCTGCTGCTGTTCTTTGTGCTGTCGGGCATGAGGCTGGATCTTGGAATGCTGCGCACGGCGGGGCTGATTGGCATTGGATACTTTTTTGTGCGCATTGCCGGCAAGTACCTGGGGGCCTGGCTGGGGGCCCGGGTCACCGGCGCATCCAAGGGGGTGCGGCGGTTTTTGGGGCTGGCGCTGGTGCCCCAGGCGGGGGTGGCGATTGGCCTGGCGGCGCTGGGACAGCGCATCCTGCCCGCCGAATATGGGGCGATGCTGGCGGCGATTATTTTGTCGTCCAGCGTGCTGTACGAGATGATCGGCCCGGCCTGCGCCAAAGGGGCGCTGCGGCTGGTGGGGGCCATTGGGCCGGAAAATCCCGCCCCGCCGCGGGAAGAGCCGGAGGAAAACGGGCAAGGGGAAGAAGAACAAAATAAAGAGGGATAAACCAAAAAGCGGGGCGGAAGGGCCCCGCTTTTTTGCCGTGGCCCGCACGGGGCCCCAGGCGCAAAGCCGCTGATTTTTTGGATAAAAATGCCCGGCCCTGTACGGGGCCGGGCGAAAACGGATTTGGTTACTTTTTGGCGCTGTCGTCGGTGACCATTTCCTTGATGGAGGCCACCATGCCGGCCAGATTCTGCATGTCGCTGGGGATGATGAGCTTGGTGGCCTTGCCGTCGGCCACTTTGGCCAGGGCTTCCAGGCTCTTGATGGCCAGCACCTTGTCGGTGGGGGCGGCCTCGTTCAGCAGCTTGATGGAGTCGGCCAGGGCGGTCTGCACCTCCATGATGGCCTGGGCCTCGCCCTGGGCCTCGCGGATGCGCTGTTCGCGCACGGCATCGGCCCGCAGGATGGCGCTCTCCTTTTCGCCCTCGGCCACCAGGATGGCGCTGCGCTTTTCGCCCTCGGCCCGCAGGATGCTCTCGCGGCGCTGGCGCTCGGCCTTCATCTGCTTTTCCATGGCGTCCTGGATTTCGGCGGGGGGAATGATGTTTTTAACCTCGACCCGGTTGACCTTGATGCCCCACTTGTCGGTGGCCTGGTCCAGAATGGCGGTGATTTTGGTGTTGATGATGTCGCGGCTGGTGAGGGTGTGGTCCAGCTCCATGTCGCCGATGATGTTGCGCAGGGTGGTGGCGGTGAGGTTTTCGATGGCGGCCATGGGGCGCTCGACGCCGTAGGTAAAGAGCTTGGCGTCGGTGACCTGGAAGAACACCACGGTGTCGATCTGCATGGTCACGTTGTCGCGGGTGATGACCGGCTGGGGCTTAAAGTCCACCACCTGCTCCTTCAGGCTTACCTTTTTGGCGACCCGCATCAGGAACGGAACCTTGAACTTGAGGCCGGCGGGCCAGGTGGCCTGGTAAACGCCCAGCCACTCCACCACGTAAGCGGTGGCCTGGGGTACGATGCAGATGCAGCTGATGAGAAGGATCAGGAAGATCACCAGGATGGGGATGAGAATGAACCAGAACATAATTACCTCCTATGATACTTTGTTTTTATACTTCATACTTCGGTTGAATGCGCGGGCTGCCGCATGGGTTCCACCCGCAGGGTGGTGCCGCTGATGCCGGTGACGATGCACAGATCGCCCTCAGCCAGCCCGGTCTCGCACACGGCGGTCCAGTCCACCCCGTCGAGCTGCACGCGGCCCGGCAGTTCCGGGCGAACGGGCTGCACCACGGTGGCCTGGCGGCCCAGGTTGCGCTCGAGCCCCACAGGGGCGGCGGGGCGCATGTGGCGGGCTTTGTCCATAAAAGGTTTGCTGACGGCCAGGGCGACGGCGGTTACCACCAGGAACACGACCACCTGCACCAAAAGGCTGCGGGTGAACGCACTGGAGATGAGGGCGGCCAGGGAACCCACGGCGAACCACACGGTTACCAGGTTTACGGTGGCCATTTCCACCACCACGAACACCGCCAGCAGGATGCTCCACAAAAGAATGGAGGTCAAGGGCGAAACAAGCCAGATTTGCATGGCGTTCTCCTCTCCGGCGGCGCGCGCCGCCTGTTTTGAAGGTAAAGGAAGTTCCTTTATTGATATTCTATCAGATATTAAAACGGAACACAAAGGCCTAAATCTGTCAAAAAAGCCGAATTTTCGCCTTTTTGGGGTTTTTGCGGGCAGGGGGTGGCCCGGGCATAGCCAGGGGAGCCGGGGCGAAGCAGGGCGCGCCCAGGGGGATCACAGAGCGCCCTGAACCCGGGGAACGGGCGCCGGGGGGTGGGGGTAAAGCGGCGATTGGGGTGTGGAAAAGGGTCAGGGTTTGGGGCAGAAGGAACAGGCGGCGCAGCCGCCCGCGGCGGGGGAATGGCCAAAGACCCGCTGGTGCAGGGCGCGGGCGGTGGGGGTGGC
>NZ_DBGCTQ010000013.1:0-5691 GCF_048388525.1 Allofournierella sp.
CGCTGCGCGTTTTGGGGCGCACGGCGCTGGGAGCCGGGATTTCCGTGGCGGTGGTGTGGCTGTGCAGCCTGCCTTTCCGCGGGGCGCAACAGCCGGCCGGCTGGTTGTTGGAAAAATACACCGGTACGGTGAACAGCTACCCCTATGCCAGCCTGAACGGGTTTAACCTGCTCACCCTGCTGGGCGGCAACTGGCAGCCGCAGGAGAGCCGATGGCTGGGCCTTGTGAGCTGGCAGGCCCTGGGGACGATCGGCATTGCGGCCGCCACGCTGGCGCTGCTCTGGCTGGCCTGGCGCGGGGCGAAAAACGGCCGGTTCTGCCCGCTGCTGCTGGCAGCTTTTTATGGGGCGGCGGTGTTCTGCCTGGCCCACCGCATGCACGAGCGGTACCTGATCCCGGCGATCCTGCTGGTGCTGGCGGCCGCGGCGCGCTGGGGAGACCGGAGGCTTTTGGGGGCGTTCTGCCTGCTGTCGGCCGGTTCGCTGCTGAACCTTGCCATGGTGCTGACCAGCGCGGGCACCGACGACCAGTTCCTTACCAGTGCCGCCGCGGTGCTGATGACCCGCATCGTGAGCCTGCTCACCCTGGCGGGATTCGCGGTGCTTGCCTGGGCAGCGGCGGCCATCACGGCGGGCAAAGAGGTGCGGGCGTACACCCTGCCAAAGGCCGTGCCGCCCGCCGCGCCTGCCGCGCAGCCGCGCTGGAGGCGGGCCGAGGGGCTGTTTTTAGGAGCGCTCACCTTGGTGGTGGCGGCTTTTTCGCTGTGGGATCTGGGCGACACGAAAGCCCCCCAGAACCCGCTGGACGCCGCGGGCGCCACGGTGGATACCACGGTGGTTTTGACCGAGCCCGCCGAGAAGCTGTGGGTCTATCAGGGGGTGAGCTGGGGCGGCGGCCTGACCCTGCTGGATGAAACGGGCCGGGAGCTGGGCTGGCTGGAGCTGGGGTACGGCTCCACCTTCCAGTGGCGGGAGCTGGCGGCGCAGGATCTTGCGCCGGGGCGGTACACGGTGCGGGTGGATAACGCCCAGGTGATGGAGCTTTCGTTCCGCACGGCGGCGCAAGGTGCGGCGAAGGTGGAAGGCGGCGGCGCGCTGTTTGACGAACAGGCCCTGACCCCAATTTCTATCAGCTACCGCAACAGCATGTATTTTGACGAGATTTATCACGGCCGCACCGCCTATGAGCACCTGCACGGCATGAGCGTTTATGAAACAACCCACCCGCCCCTGGGCAAGGTGTTCATCATGCTGGGGATAGCGGTCTTCGGTATGACCGGGTTTGGCTGGCGGGTGAGCGGCGTTTTGTTTGGCATTGCCATGGTGCCGGTGCTGTACCTTTTGGTGCGCAGGCTAAGCCGCAGCCCAAAAGCCGCCGGTTTTGCGGCGCTGCTGGCGGCGCTGGACCTGATGCGCCTGGCGCAGAGCCGCATTGCCACGATCGATGTGTACGGGACCTTTTTTATCCTTCTGGCGGCTTATTTTATGGTGTGGTACTGCCAGAGCGTGCTGCAAAGGGGCGTGCTGAAAAGCATTTTGCCCATGGCGCTGTGCGGCCTGGCATTCGGCCTGGGCGCGGCCAGCAAGTGGACCGGCATCTACGCCGGCGCGGGGCTGGCGGTGCTGTATTTTGCGGTGCTGTGGCAGCGCTGGCGGCAGCGGCAGCCGGGATTTGCAAAGGAGCTTGCGGCGGCCCTTGTGGGGGGCGCGGTGTTCTTTGTGCTGGTGCCGCTGGCGGTGTATATCGGCAGCTATTTCCCCTATTGGTGGCGCGAAGGGGGCTTTGGCCTGGCAGAGTGGTGGCGGTGCCAGGAATCCATGTACAACTACCACAGCCAGCTGGTGGCCACCCACCCCTTTGAGTCGCGCTGGTACACCTGGCCCTTTGACCTGCGGCCGGTGTGGTATTATATGGGCAGCGGCCTGCCCGAGGGCATGTATGCCAGCATTGCGGGCCTTGGAAACCCCATTGTGTGGTGGGCGGGCATTGCCGGACTGGCGGCGCTGCTGTGGCGGCAGCTTTCGGGCCGCGGCAGCGGCGCGGGCGGCGCCGTGACCGTTCTCTTTTTCACCCAGCTGCTGCCCTGGGTGCTGGTGGCGCGCTGCACCTTTTTGTACCACTATTTCCCGAGCCTGTGGTTCACGGTGGCGGCGCTGGCCCTGGTGCTGGGCGATTGGCGGCGGCGGTGCCCCAAGGCCGCCCGCCGCACGGCGCTGGCGCTGGTGGCGCTGGCGGCTGCGGCGTTTGTGTGGCTTTGGCCGGCCGCGACCGGGGCAACGGTGCCCGAAGCCTGGGCCGCAAGCATCAAGTGGCTGCCCAGCTGGGGCTTTTATATCATCAACTGAACCAAAAGCCGGAGCCCGGCGCGCCGCCCCCAAAAAGGGGAACTGCGCGCCGGGCCCGGCTTTTTTGATTGAGAGTTTACGGCTGCGCCCGCTTTTCCCACCAGAGGGAACTGCCCCGGCAGCAAAGAGTAAAGCCGCACCGGGTGAGCACGCGCTGCGAGGCGGTGTTGCCGGGCCCGGTTTCGGCGGTTACAGCGCGGACGCCGGGCTGGCTGAGGGCCCAAAGGGTCATGGCGGCCACGGCCTCGGTCATGTAGCCCTGCCCGCGATGGGCGGGGCCGAGGCCATAGCCCAGCTCCACCCTGCCCTGCGCGCACGGCGGGGCCTTGAAATCCGCCGCGCCCACCACCAGGCGCTTGCGCCGGTGCGCCAGCAGCCAAAAGGTGTGCCACAAAAGCTGCTCCGGGTGGGCGCGGCAGAGAGCGGTCTGCCCTGCGAAAATGGAGCGCAGAGGTCCGGTGAGGGGCTCCCCCTCGTAGCGAAGGCCCAGCTCCTGCTCCAGGGCGGGCAGATCAGTGAGCCACAGTTCCAGCCGACGGGCGGTGAGGGGGATAAGGGTCAGGCGTTTTGTTTCTAATTCCATGGAATCTCTCCGATCAGGGGAGGGCGGCGAAGGCCGGGGCGCACATTTCGGCCTGCTGCCCCCCGTTGGGGAACGTCTGCATGGCGCCGCGCCAGAGCCTTTTCATATTCTTCGCCTCTTTTCCCGGGCGGCTGCCCGTGGTTTTTATTGTAGCACAGGCGGGCCGGCTGCGCCACCTGAAAAATGGACAATGGAAAAGTTCACATGGGTGTGATAGAATACACTTTAAGGCAAAAGAGCGGGCGCAGTGCGCCGCGGGAGACCTTGAAGGAGTGAGCAGATGGACGCCATTATTTTTACCATGGGCACAAGAGGCGACGTGCAGCCTTATATTTTTCTGGCCCAGGCTCTCAAAGAGCACGGCCACCGGGTGACGATTGGCACCCACCCCTGCTGGAAAGAGCTTGTGGAGGAAAGCGGGACGGCGTTTGTGCCGGTGGGGCCCGAGGTGGACATGGAGTACGAGGCGTCGCGAATCCGCGGCCAGGCGAAGAACCCAGCACTCAGCATGCTGAAGACCATGCAGTTTGTCTTTAAGATGATCGAGGGCGCTTCCGGGCAGATTCTGGAGCAATGCCAGGGCAGGGATCTGGTGATCGTGTCCCACAGCCTGATGGGAGCCACCGAGGCGGAGGTGCTGGGCATTAAAACCGTGAACGTGATACTGCAAACCCAAATGATCCCCCAGGTAAAGAGGAAAAAACGGCTGAAGGACAAAATTGCCTCTGCTGTGATCGACCCGCAGATGGTGCGGCCTTATAATAAGGTGCGGGTGAAGTACGGCCTGCCCAAATTGAAATCTATGGATCAGGTGATGAGCGGAAGCGTGACCCTGATCCCCATCAGCCGGCATGTAGCCACGGGCAGCCCGGACTGGAGCGACAAAAACAAGCTTGTGGGTTATTGGTACCGAGAGGCCCCCGAAGCGCAGCTGCCCGAAGAGCTGCAAAGCTTTTTGAGCGTTGGGGAGCCGCCGGTCCTTCTGGCGCTGGGGGCGATGGCGTTCGAGACAGGTGAGGAGCGGGATAAGCTGGAGCTGTTCGTGCGGGCGCTGGAGCAGACGGGCCACCGCGCGCTCATTCAGGGGTTCAACAAAACACTTGGAAATTACCCGCTGCCCCCCACGATGCTGAGGGTGGGGGCGGTGCCGCACAGCGCTTTGTTCCCGCGCTGCCGCGCGGTCATTCACCACTGTGGGTTCGGGACCGCGGCCATGGCGATGGCCTGCGGAGTCCCCAGCGTGCCGGTGCCCCATGTGCTGGATCAGATGGGGTTTGCACAGGATCTGTACAGACTGGGCGTGGGCACAAAGCCGGTGCCCGCGGCAAAATTGAGCGTGGAGGCAATTGCGGCCGCCCTGCGGGAGCTGGACGCCAATTACGAAGCTCTGCGCGCAAAAGCGGTGAAGCTGGCCGTTGACATCAGGGCGGAAAACGGCCTGGAAACGGCGGTGGCACTGATCGAAGCCGCGCAGAAGGAGTAGAAAAGGCAGGATGAAGATCATCGAGTGGAGGGACATGGGACTGCTGGCGCCGCTTTTTGCGGGCTGGCAGGAGACCATGATCTGGTCCTGCCTGGACGGCAGCATGGGCCGGGCGTTCACCCCTGCGGGCAAACCGCCGCGGGCGGCGCTTTTACAGGTGGCGGATTTCTGCTTTTTGGCGGGAGAACCCGATGCGGAGCTGGCGGGCTGCCAGCCCGGTGGGGGGCGGCGGTTTGCCATTCTGGTGCCCCGAAACGAGGGATGGGCGGCAGCCATTGAGGCAGCGTGGGGGCAAAAGGCGCGCCGGCGCGCCCGCTATGCCTTCCACAAAACGGCTGAAGGGTTTGACCCGGCGGCCCTGGCCCGTTTTGCGGCCGCCCTGCCGCCGGGGTACGAGCGGCGGCCCCTGGGGGAAGAGGAATACCGGCAGGCCCTTGCTTCGGAGTGGGGAGCCGGGGATCTGTGCAGCCAGTTTGCGGATTTTAAGGATTACCGCCGCCGGGGCCTGGGGGTTGCCGTGCTGCGGCAGGGCCGGCTGGTGGCGGGCGCTTCCAGCTATACCGTATACAGGGGTGGCATTGAGATCGAGATCGACACCCACCCCGACCACCGGCGCAAAGGCCTCGCCCGCGCCTGCGGTGCCGCCCTGATGCTGGAATGCCTGAAATGCGGGCTCTACCCCAGCTGGGACGCACAGAACGCGGCTTCGGCGGCGCTGGCGGAACGCCTGGGCTACCGGTTTGACCGGGAGTACCCCGTGTATGAGGTGCGGCGATAAAGTACAGCCGCGCCGCGGGGTACCCAGCAAAAACTTCCTGCCCCGCGCCGGGGCGGTGTGTGGTACAATGGAGCGCGGAATGCTTTTTGCGGCGCGAGGCCGCCGGGCGTTTGCCCGGTGCGCTTCGTGCCAGGGAAAAAGCAGACCTGGAGGAACATAAAAGGGGGACGTGCCATGCGCTTTTTGCATTGTTCCGACCTGCACCTCGGCAGGCGGCTGTGCGAACTGGACCTTTGGGAGGATCAGCGCCATATCCTGGATCAGCTTCTGGACATCGCCGCGAGCGAGGGCGTAGACGCGGTGCTGGTTGCGGGGGATGTGTATGACAAGGGCGTGCCCAGCCTAGGGGCGGTGGCCCTGCTGGACCGGTTTTTGACCACCCTCTGCCAGCGGCACATCCCGGTCTATCTGATCAGCGGCAACCACGATTCCGCCGAGCGGCTGGCCTTTGGCGGGCGACTGCTGGAGAACAGCGGGGTGCACCTGGCCTCGGCCTTTGGCG
>NZ_DBGCTQ010000014.1:0-43839 GCF_048388525.1 Allofournierella sp.
AGGTGACCTTCGACATCGACGCGAACGGCATCGTGCACGTTTCCGCCAAGGACCTGGGCAGCGGCAAGGAGCAGAGCATCACCATCACCGCCTCCACCAACATGAGCAAGGACGACATCGACAAGGCCGTTAAGGAAGCCGAGCAGTTTGCCGCCGAGGACAAAAAGCACCGCGAGGAGATCGACGTGCGCAACGGCGCCGACCAGCTGGTATTCCAGACCGAAAAGAGCCTGGCCGAACTGGGCGACAAGGTGGACGCGGGCAAAAAGGCCGAGGTGGAAGCAAAGCTGGGCGAATTGAAGGAAGCGCTCAAGGGCACCGATATCGAGGCCATCAAGGCAAAACAGGACGAGGTGCAGAAGGCGTTCTACGCCGTGAGCGAAGAGCTATACAAGAGCGCGCAGGCCCAGCAGGGCCCCGGCCCCGAGGCCGGCCCCGCCCCCGAGCCGGGCAAACCGGACGACGGCGTGGTTGACGCGGACTTCAAAGAAGTGTAAAATAAAATTTCCCGAGCCTCCCCTCCCGCGAGGGGAGGCGTTCTGGGTAAGGGCCGCCCGCACCGGGCAAAGGGGCCCGCAATTCTTTTAGAGGGGGCCCGCCCCGCGGGCAGACATAGGTGAACGAGCAATGGCAGAAAAACGCGATTATTACGAAGTCCTGGGCGTTGCAAAAAACGCCGGTGACGACGAGCTGAAAAAAGCCTATCGCAAACAGGCCAAAAAATATCACCCCGACCTGAACCCCGGCGACAAGGAGGCCGAGGCCAAGTTCAAAGAAGTGAACGAGGCCTACGAGGTGCTGGGCGACGCCGAAAAGCGCGCCCGGTATGACCAGTTCGGCTTTGCCGGGGTGGATCCCAGTTACGGCGCGGGCGCCGGTGGGGCCGGCGGCTTTGGCGGCGGTTTCGGCGGGTTTAACGGCGGCTTTGGCGGGGTGGACCTGGGCGATATCTTCGGCGATATTTTTGGCGGCGGTTTTGGCTTTGGCGGCGGCCAGCGCGCAAACCCGAATGCACCGCGCAAGGGCGCGGACGTGCGGGTGAGCCTGGTGCTGAGCTTTATGGAGGCCGTGCACGGCTGCACCAAGACCATTTCCATTGCAAAGCAGGACACCTGCGGCGAGTGCGGCGGCAGCGGCGCGGCCAAGGGCACCCACCCCGAGGTGTGCCCGGACTGCGGCGGCAGCGGCTACGTGAACCGCAACCTGCGCATGGGCGGTATGGTCATGCAGCAGCGCCAGCCCTGTTCCCGCTGCGGCGGCAAGGGCAAGATTGTGAAAACGCCCTGCGCCCACTGCCACGGCAGCGGGAAGGTGAGCGCCAAGAAGAACCTGGAGGTCAAAATCCCCGCAGGCATTGGCGATGACCAGAGCATTGCCCTGCGGGGCCAGGGCGACGCGGGCGCGAACGGCGGGCCTGCAGGCGACGTGATCGTGATCGTGACCGTGCGGCCCGACCCCATGTTTGAGCGGGACGGCTACGACGTTTGGGTCACAGTGCCTATCACCTACAGCCAGGCAGTGCTGGGGGCGGACATCGTGGTACCCACCGTGGACGGCAAGGTGGAGTACACGGTGCCCGAGGGGACCCAAAGCGGCACCACTTTCCGGCTGCGGGGCAAGGGCATCCAGTACGTGGGGGGCCGCGGCCGCGGCGACGAGTATGTGAAGGTCACGGTGGAGATCCCCAAAAAGCTGAGCCGCGCCCAGCGCGAGGCCCTGCAGGCGTTTGAGAATACCCTGAAGGAAGAGAATTACGAACAGCGCAAGGGCTTTTTTAAAAACTTAAAGGATAAATTCGATAAAAATAAATGATCGGCCGCGGGGCGCGGCTTCGGGGCAGCGCTTTACCCCGGAGCCGCGCTTTACTGTGAAGATAAAGGTTTGCCCAAATATAAAAAATATGGTACGATTAAAAAAATCCGGTTTGAGCACTGAAAGCACGCCCAAGGCCGGTTCCCAGGAAAGGTTGTTGCTGCGTGGAAGTACCCGGAATCCAAAATAAAAAACGGGAGACGCCCGCATTTTACCGGTTTGTGAGCCTGTATCAGGATTATATGAACCAGACCCGTGATTACGGCGACGGGATACAGCACAGCATGGTGGAAATGCATATTCTCGCCATCGTGTGCGACGAACCGGGCATCACGGTGGGGCGGGTTGCCCAGCAGTGGGGCCGCACAAAGGGCGCGGCCTCGCAAAATGTGACCAAGCTGGAAAAGCGGGGGCTGCTGGTGCGGGCAAAGCATTTGAGCAATGCCCGCGAGGTGCATCTTTACCCCACTCCGGAAGGCCGGCAGTTGGCGGCAATGCACGCGGCCTACGACGCACAGAATGAAAAGGATTTTGCCGAGCGCCTGATGGCCCGCTGCACTGTGGAGGAACTGAAAATGTTCGACCGGATGCTTCAGGTCTACAGCGATATTTTGGAACAGAACCTGAACGCTGCCCGGTGAATATTCCTACACGATCCGAATGGTATAGTGCAAAACAATAAAAGCCACAGCACGGAAAACACCGTACTGTGGCTTTTTTATTGTGCTTATTTCCCATAAAAAACAAAATAAATTCAATAAAATGTACAAATATTTCTTCTCGTAATAAAAAATTATTGACAAAATTTTTGGCAAAGCGTAGGATAAAGCCATAAGGTTTAGCGCTAAACAATTAAGAGAGAATGGAAGGTGTTTGCATGTACGATTTCGACGAGATCATCGACCGGCAGGGCACAAACAGCGTCAAATACGGCGTGAGTAAAATGATGTATCCCGGCCTGCCGGAGAGCTTTATCCCCATGTGGATCGCCGATATGGACTTTGCGTGCCCCCAGCCCGTGCTGGACGCGATGAAAGCCCGGCTTGACAAGCGCATCCTGGGTTACAGCATGATCCTGGATCCGGGGTATTTTGAGGCGCTGGCAGGCTGGATGGCCGGCCGGCACGGCTGGCAGGCGGACCCCTCGGCCAGCCTGTTCAGCTCGGGCGTGGTGCCCGCGCTGGAAGTGGCGGTAAAAATGCTCACCCAGCCCACCGACGGCGTTTTGCTGAACACCCCCGCTTACCACCCCTTCGACGACGCCATTAAGAAAAACGGCCGCACCCCGGTGTACAGCCGCCTGGTGTGCAAACAGGGCCGCTACGAGATGGACTGGGCGGACTTTGAGCAGAAGGCCAAGGACCCCTCGGTAACGCTGTACTTTTTGTGCAACCCCCACAACCCCACCGGCCGGGTGTGGAGCAAAGAGGAGCTTGTGCGCATCGGCGAGATCTGTTTTGCCAACAACGTGTTCGTGGTGAGCGACGAGATCCATTTTGACTTCATCCGGGCGGGGGTGCGGCACACCGTGTTCGCCAGCCTGTTCCCGGGTGAAAAGCGCATCATCACCTGCACCGCCCCCTCCAAGACCTTCAACCTGGCGGGCAACCAGCTGTCCAACATCTTCTTTGCCGACCCCGCCGTGCAGCAGCAGTGGCAGGCCGCGCAGGTGCTGGGCCAGCCCAACCCCCTGTCCATCGAGGCCTGCAAGGCGGCCTACAGCCGGTGCGGGGATTGGGTGGACGAGCTGAACGCCTATCTGGACGAAAATTTCCGCCACTTTGCCCGGCGCATCCAAAACGAGCTGCCCGGCGTGAAATTCACCATTCCCGAGTCCACCTATCTTGCCTGGGTGGACGTGAGCGGCACAGGCCTGACCCGCCAGGAGCTGGCGCTGCGGCTGGTGCGCGAGGGGCTGCAGGTGGAGTTTGAGGACGAATTTGTGGACAACGGCGACGGCCACATCCGCATGAACCTGGCCTGCCCCCGCGCCACCGTGGACCGGGCGGTGGACGCGATGGTGCGGGCCATGGGCCCCGGCGCAAAGCCGGGCACCCCCCGTGTGCAGCCGGGCGACACGCTGCCGGACGTTGCGGTGGACACACCCTTTGAAGCGGGGCTGCCCCTGAGCCAAGTGGTGGGCGGTAAGCCCACCATGCTGGTATTCCTGCGCTACAGCGGCTGCCCGCTGTGCCAATTAGACATGCATGAGCTGGCCGCCGGTTACGACGCCATTCGGGCGGCGGGAGGCCAGGCGGTGGTGGTGCTGCAGTCCGACCCGCAAAAGCTGGCCGGGGAGCTGGGCAGCCCGGCGGCGCTGCCCTACACCATTCTGTGTGACCCGGAGAAAAAATTGTACGAGCGGCTGGCCGTGTGGCCCGCCGCCAGCCAGATGGAACTGATGGGTCCCGGCCTGATGGAAAAAATGGCGCAGGTTGAGGCCAAGGGCATCCGGCATGGCGATTACGAGGGTGACGAGATGCAGCTGCCTGCCGCGTTTGCGGTGGACGGGCAGCTCCGGGTCACCTGGGCGCACTATGGCCAGGGCCTGGCCGATACCCCCACCCCCGCGGAGATCGCAGCGCGGCTGAAGGCGTAAAGCGCCGCATTACAACCGCCGCCCGGCGGCCGGGCGGCCAATCACAGAATAGGAGAAAATCATGGAACAAACGAAAGGCAAACTCAAGCTGTTCGACCTGATTTCCATCGGTGTGGGATCGGTGGTCGGCGCGGGCATCTTCTCTATGCTGATGAGCGGCATGGCCATGACCGGCCGAAGCATTGCCCTGGCCCTGGTGGGCGCCATGCTCATCACCCTGCTGCAGCAGGTGCGCAGCATTTTCATGTCGTCCATGTTTGCGCTGGACGGCGGCATGTACGCCCAGCAGGCGCTGATCCTGCCGCCGGTGTTCACCGGCATGACGGCGGTGGTGTTCGTGTTTTCAAACTTTTCCTTCTCGGTATTCGGTATCTCCATCGCCCAGTATCTCTCGCAGCTCATTCCCGCGCTGGCGCCGTTCCAGCGCATTCTGGGGGTCGTGATCCTGACCGCGTTTTTCCTGGTGACCATTAAAGGCACCGGTTTTCTGGCCAAGATCCAGAATGTGCTGGCCGTGTGTATGTACGCGGCGCTGGCCCTGTTCATCGTGTTTGGCCTGATCAAGGGCGGCACGGCCGAGGCGGCGGCCACCCCTTATTTTGCGGGCGGCCCCATGGGCTTTTTGATGGCCATCGCCATCATGAGCTTTACCTGCAACGGAGCCACCAACGTGATCAATCTTTCGGCCGACACGCACAACCCCAAGCGCAACATCCCCCTGGGGGTGCTCATCTCGGCCGGAATCTGCGCACTGATCTATTTCCTGCTGGGCTATGTTGCCTCCAGCGTGGTGCCGTTTGCCCAGGCGGGCAGCGCCACCCTGGGTTCGGTGGCCCAGCAGATCATGCCGGGGGCGCTGTATATCTTCTTTGTGGTGGGCGGCGCCATCTTTGCGCTGGCAACCAGCCTTTTGGGCGGCATCGCCGCCATCAGCGCACCCATCGTGGCCGGCGCCGAGGACGGCTGGCTGCCCAAGGCCTGGGCAAAGCGCACCAAGAACGGCTACCCCTGGGTGGTCATGCTGGTGATGTACCTGATCGCGGTGGTTCCCGCGGCGCTCAATTTCAGCCTGGACACCATCGTTTCCTTTATCCTGGTGCCCGGTATGATCCTGAACGTGGTGACCATCTGCCTGTCTTTCAAGCTGCCCAAAAATTATCCGGATTCCTGGGCCAAATGCAACCTGCGCTGCCCCTACTGGCTGTACTGTGTGCTGCTGGTGCTTTCGATGATCGCCTCGCTGGTCACGGCCGTGTTCTCTTTGCTGGGCCTGGATCTGATCGGTCTGCTGGGCAACCTGCTGCTTACCGCGTTTTTGTTCGGCTTCTCGTTCTGGCGCGTTAAAAGCGGCAAGGTGCAGCTGCACAGCATCGAGTCGGTCAAAGCTGAAACCTGACCCTGCTATTCCTCTCTCTTCTCTCTGGCTGAAAACACCCGCCCGGTCCGGGCGGGTGTTTTCAGCGGGAAGCGGAGCGCCGCTCTTAAAACGTGCAGGGCAGCCTTGTACGGGGCGGCGCCCTGCGCTATACTGAACAAAGGCCGCGCGCCCAAAGGCCTGCGGCACGGAAAGAAGGAATACAACGTGAAATACGATTTTGACCGGGTGGTGGACCGGTACGGCACCTACTCTGCCAAGTGGGACAGCATCCGCCTGCTGATGCCCCCCGCCCAAAAGCCCATTATCCCCCTGATGGTGGCGGATATGGATTTTCGCACCGCGCAGCCCATCCTGGACGCCATGCACCGCGTGGCCGATTTTGGCATGTACGGCTACACCGCCGCCTGGGCCGAGCCGGAGTACGCGGCCTCGGTGGTCCGCTGGTTCAAAGAGCGGTTCGCCTGGGAATTTTCGCCCGAGGCGGTGGTCTATTCCAACGGCACCATCGAGGCGCTGAACTGCGCGGTGCGCACCTTCTCGAATGTGGGCGACGGGGTTATCCTGTGCCGCCCGGTATACGGGCACTTCACCCAAGCCATTGAAAACGAGTGCCACCGCCGGGTGGTGGACTGCCACCTGCTGTGTGACGAAGAGGGCCGCTACAGCGTCGATTTTGACCAGCTGGAAGCGCTGTGCGCGGACCCGGCAAACCGCATCTTTGTGCTGTGCAGCCCCCACAACCCCGTGGGCCGGGTGTGGGAAAAAGAGGAGCTGCGGCGCATGGCGGCCATCTGCAAGGCCCACGATGTGCTGCTTATTTCGGACGAGGTGCACTGCGACATCCGCCGAAAGGGCGTGGCCCATTACCCGATCGCCAGCTTGGTGCGGGATCAAACCAACATCATCACCCTTACCGCCGTGAACAAAAGCTTCAACCTGGCGGGGCTGCAGTGCTCCAACGCCATCATCCCGGACCCCTTCCTGCGGGCGCGCTTCAAGCGGGAGTTCGGCGACCGCATGCCCACCCCCTTTGCGGTGGCGGCGCTCATCGCGGCGTATGGCCAGGGCGGCGAGTGGCTGGAACAGGTGAACGATTACATCGACGGCAACATCGACTTCGCGCTGGACTTTCTGAAGCAAAACCTGCCCTGGGTCAAGGCCTGCCGGCCCCAGGGCACCTACATCCTGTGGCTCGACTTTTCAGCCTGCGGCCTGCCCGACGCCGAGATCCACGCCCGCATTTACGACAGGGCCCTGGTTCTGGCGCAGGACGGCGTGGTGCACGACCCCGGGCAGGGGCAGTGCTTCCAGCGCCTCTGTGTGCCCTGCGCGCGCAGCGTGCTGGCCGAGGCTCTGGGGCGCATCGCCGCTGCGTTCGCAGACTTAAAACTGTAAAAAAATGTAAAATTTGCCGCCCCTGCACCGCAGCGGGTGGCTTTTTTGCCGCCCGGGTGATATGATGGGATAAAAGCGCGCGGCAGGCCGGAAACGCCGCGCAAACGCAGCCGTGAGAACAAGGGGGAACATGTATGTACGAATTGATCCAGGCCGGGCCGCGCACCTGGTATATGGAGTGCCCGACCCGGGTGGGCGTTTGGGAGATGGGCGAAGGCCGGGTCTGCCTGATCGACGCGGGCAGCGACCGGGACGCGGGCAAAAAGCTGCTGCGCCACCTGGAAACAAAGGGCTGGAAGCTGGACCGGGTGCTGAACACCCACTCCCACGCCGACCACATCGGCGGCAACCGCCTGCTGCAGCAGCGCACGGGCTGCGCCGTCTACTGCCCCGGGGCGGACTGGGCGTTTGCACGCTTTCCGGTGCTGGAGCCCGCGTATCTGTATGGGGGGCGGCCGGCAAAACCGCTGAAAAATAAATTTTTGATGGCGGCCGAGAGCGAGGTGCGGCTGCTGGGCCCCGAGGCGCTGCCCCAGGGCATGGAAATGCTGGAGGTACCGGGCCACTCCTTCTCGCAGGCGGCGTTCAAGACGCCGGACGGCGTGTGGTTTTTGGCCGACTGCCTGGCCAGCGCCGACACGCTGGAAAAATACCACGTGGCAGTGCTGCACGATCCGGCCTTGGCCCGCGAAAGCCTGCGCCGTGTGATGGAGCTGGAGGGCGAGCTTTTTGTGCCCGCCCACGCCCCGGCCGTGGCCCAGGCCGCGCTGCGGACTCTGGCTCGGCAAAACCTGGAAAAGATGGATGAGATCGAGGCGCTGCTGCTGGACCTGTGCGCCGGCGGCGCCAGCTTTGACCAGGTGCTCAAGGGCGTGTTCGACCACTACGGCCTCACGCTGGACATCAGCCAGTATGTGCTGGTGGGCAGCACCCTGCGATCCTACCTGTCGCACCTGGCCGACCAGGGCCGCCTGCAAATGCGCTTTGCCGCCAACTGCCTGCGCTGGCATGCGCTGCCGGTTGACGGGCCCGGCCCGGCATGATACAATAAAAAACAATCTTAACAAAAAGGAGGGGCGCCTTCATGGGATGGAAATTGCGTGAGATACGCCTTCAAAAAGGCAACATTTCGGCACTTCCCTGTATAAGTGCGCCCTTTTTGAACCTCCCGGGCACCTGCCGCCGGTAAAACCGCCGGCCCGGTGCGCGGGCCGGGGGAGCGCGGCGTTGGGGCCGTGCTCCGGGTCGGTTTTTGTCACAGGCAGGCCGGGCAAAACGCTTTTTCACGCCTTTTCCAGGGGGATCGGGCAAAAAAGCGTTTCCGTCTTCCGCTCTGGATAAAATACAGGATCCTTTCACAAGAGGGCGCTCCACCCGCGCCGCCTTTGGGCGGCGCCTGGCCCTTTTTGTGAAAGGACTTTTTTATGAAAATAAAAATGCAGATCGCCAGGCTTTATGGCCTGGAATTTCTCACTGCCTTTGGGCTGGCCCAGGTCATCTGGCTGGCGCTGCTGGCGGGCCGGGGCTTTTCCCTGGCCCAGATCGGCCTGGCCGAGGGCTTTTTTCACCTGGTCAGCTTTCTGTGCGAGGTGCCCAGCGGCATGATCGCGGATCTTTTGGGCCGCAAGCGCACACTGGTGGCGGCCTGCCTGGTGAGGGCGGCTGCGGCCCTTTGCATGGTGGCAAGCACCGGACTGTTGGGCGTGTGCGGGGCCATGGGGCTGCACGCGTTCTCGTATAATCTCATCAGCGGCACCCGTGAGGCGATCACCTACGACAGCCTGCTGGCGGCGGGCCGCCCGGGGGAGTATGAGCGGGTGGCCGGGCGCCAGAGCACCATCTGGCGGGTCACGGGCGCCGCGTGCGCGGTTGGCACGGCCCTGACCATTGCCCTGGGCTGGCGCAGGGCGTACCTTGTGGACGCCGCCGCGGCCCTGGCGGGGGCGCTGCTGGCGGCAGGTCTCACCGAGCCGGTGGTGACCCGGGCACAGGCCGTGCGGCAGACCCGCGCCCTGGCCCACTTTGCCGCCCGCACCCGCGCCCACATTGCCCAAAGCCTGGGTTTTTTGGTGCAAAACCCCCGTGCCGCCTGTAAGATGCTGGCGGACGGCGGCAGCGGCTGTGCGGCGGCACTCAGCGTGATGCTGCTTCAGCAGTATATGATCGAGCTGGGGTTGCCCGCCGCAGCGTTGGGGCTGCCCCTGCTGATCATCAACCTGGCGGGGGCATTTGGGGCCGCGCTGGCCCCCCGGCTGCGCCTGCCTTTTGGCCGGGCGGCAGCGCTGTGCGTGGGGGGCGTGGCCTGTTCGGTGCTGCTGGAGGGGGCGCCCCTGCTGGCACTGGCAGTGCTGGGCGGCGCGGCGGCTACCTTTTGGGACGGCGTGCTGGAAATAAAAATGACCGCCCGCCTGAACCAGGACTTCCCCAGTGACCAGCGTGCCACCCTGGTGAGTGTGCAGAGCATGTGCTACAGCCTGCTCATGCTGCCCATGAGCCCCCTGGCCGGCGCAGTGTGCGGGGCCGCGGGCACCGGCGCGGGCATTGCCCTGCTGGGCGCAGGGCTGGCGCTGGGGGCACTGGCGGGATTTGGGGCGTACCGGTTCCAGGCGGCCCGGACCGGGAAAGCGTAAAAAGGGAACGCCGCGGCGGCTCAGATGAGCGGCCGCGGCGTTCCCTTTTGGTGTGGCTTATACCGGGTTTCCCTCCCGGTCGAACCGGTAGCCCTTTGCGGCGGCCTCTTCCGGGTGCCGGCGGTAATAGGGGAGAAAAATATGCCGTTCGGCCGTTTTCCAGCCGAAAAAGCAAAAGCTGAAGCAGGCCAGCGAAAACCCAAGGAGAAAGAGCAGGGGCAGGGAGGCGGGAAACCACAGGGCCCCCGCGCAAAGAATGGCCAGCGCCAAAACGGAACCGGCCACCGAGGCATGCCGCCCCGCCGCCCACAGTGCGGCGGCATTTTTCAGCAGCAAGGGAAAGGAAAGCTCCATATGGGCCGCCAGCAAAAGGGCATACCCCCAAATGCCGGCCAGCACCACCAGGGCGGCCCCGGCCCCAGCCAGCAAGCCAAAGCGGCCCTGTGAGGCGGCGGCCAGGACGGTGCAGGCCAGCCAGCAGAGGATCGGCAGGCCGGTGAAGCCCAGGGCCAACCCCTGGGCAAAATTTTGTTTAAAGCTGCGCAAAAAAGCTGCGGGCAGCGCCCCGCCGTGCCCCCGCAGGGCAAGGCAGCACACCCGGTGCAGCGCCACACAGGCGGGGCCGATGGTGACAAGGGGAACGCAGCACACCAAAAACAGCAGATTGCACAACAGCAGCCCCGCCAGATTTGTGAACAGCACCTCCATAAAGCGGGCGGGCCCGGCGGGCCGCCGCCCCTCCGGGTCCGGCCGGTGCGGGTCAAAATTCCAAAAGCCCATGCCGCTTGCCCTCCTTTTTACCCCAGTATAGCACCCCCTCCCGTTCGCTAAAATACTGGTATCTTGTTAAAAATACCGATATCTTATGATATGCTTTTCTTTATTTCGACTTTTTTGTACTCTGAAGGGGGGCGGCGCGGCACCCCCGGAAAGGCGGCAAAAGGATGGGGACACATGAAAAAGAAAAAAGGCGGTGGCCGCGGCCCCGCTTTTCCTACATCGGCAGCCTGACGCTGGGCAGCATCCTGCTGGTTACGATTCCGCTGTCCATCGCCATGCTGGTGGCGGGCCAGCGCATCGTGCGCTATATGGAGCAGACAGTGCAGCAGCGGGTGGACCAGACCGTGGGCTACCTGAACACCACGCTGGACCAGTATTTTTCCGAGCTGCGGGATCTGACCATCCTGCCGCTCTATGACGGGGACATGCAAACGGTGCTGCTGGCGCACGCAGACCCCGAACAGCAAAAATACCTGACCTTTGAAGAACAGAGCAAGGCCACGGCCGCGCTCTCCAGCATCGTGTATGAAAAGCCCACCGTGCGCTCCACGGACCTTTATCTGCTGGACGGAAACCAATTGAATTCCAGCAGCAGCGTGCTGAAGTGGACCCACGGCGAGCGGAAATGGATGGAGGTGTGCGACGGCGACCAGTATCGGACCTTCATCCTGCCCTGGGCTGGCAGCCTGGCGCTGGTGCGCCGCCTGCAGGACCCGCTTACCGGGCGGCACGCAGGCTATATCAAGGTGGAGCTGGAACAAAGCGCGGTGCCCAGCCTTTTGCGGCAGGTCAGCCTGCCGGAGGGCAGCGAGCTGTCGATCTGCAACGACGCGGGCCAGTGCATCTACCCGCTGCCCGGGGGCGGGCCCGCCCCCGGCGGCAGCGGTGAAAAATACCTCTCGGGATTTATGACCTCCGCTTCGACCAATTTAAAGGTCGTGGTGCGGGTGGCGACCAGCGGCCTGGAAGAGGACATCCGCGCCCTGTTCAGCTTTGCGGTGGCGGTGATCGCGTGTGCGCTGGCGCTGAGCTGGCTGTTTGCGGTGGCGGCGTCGGTTAAGCTGACCCGGCCGATCCTGGAGCTCAAGGAAAAAATGGCCCAGGTGGGCGAGGGACGGTTCAGCACCCGCGCCACGGTACAAAGCCGGGACGAGATCGGCCAACTGGAGGCCATGTTCAACAGCATGGCCGAGAGCATTGAAATGCTCATCAACGAGGTGTACGAGGAGTCGCTGGCCAGCAAGGAAGCGCAGATCTCGGCGCTGCAAAGCCAAATCAACCCGCATTTTTTATACAATACACTGGAAACCATCAACATGATGGCCATCAACTGCGAGAACTATGAGGTCAGCGAGGCCGTGAGCAATCTGGGGCAGATGATGCACTACTGCGTGAGCAACGAACAGCATTTTGCACCCCTTGCCGAGGAACTGCGCTTTTTGCAGGCCTATTACGACATCCAGACCCTGCGCTTTGAAAACCTTCGCTCTTTGCGGGTGGATGCGCCGGAAGATGTTCTGGGCCTGCCGGTGCCCAAGTTGCTTTTGCAGCCCTTTGTGGAAAACATTATGCGCCACGGGCTCGACACCGCTTCGCACCGCCCGCTGGATATCTGGCTCACCGCGCGGCTGGCGGGGAGCGGGCAGCTGGTGCTGGTGATTCAGAACAATGGCCGCCCCATGACCGGGCAGGAGCGGCAGCGGGTAAATGAGAACCTGCGCAAGGCCGAGAGCACGCCGCCCAACGCTCCCTGGAAAGCCAGCGGCCACGGTTACGGGCTCACCAACGTGCACCGCAGGCTGCGGCTGATTTACGGCGAGGCGTGCGGCGTGTTTTTGGACGACAGCTATACCGACGGGGTGCGCTTTGTTCTGCGGCTGGGCTGCGCCCCCCACGGGGCAGGGTGAAAATGAACGGAAAAGGAGAAACGCCATGTATCGCGTTATGATCGTAGAGGACGAAAAGATCATCCGCACCGGGATCGCCAGTGTGGTCAGCCGGTTTGGCAGCGGATTGGAGGTGGCCTGGCAATGCGCAGACGCCTATGCGGCCTGGGATCTGTTTCAGGCCGAGGCGCCGGACCTTGTGATCACCGACATCGTGATGCGGGGCATGACCGGCCTGGAACTGGCCCGCAAGATCCGCGAGGCGGGCAGCGATGTGCCGCTGGTCATTCTGAGCGGCTACGCCGAATTTGAATATGCCCGCAGCGCCATTCAACTGGGGGTGTGCGAGTATGTGGTAAAGCCGCTGAACGTGAAGCAGTTCACCGGGCTGCTGGCGCGGCTGGAAAAACTTTTGGACGAGCGCAAGGGCGCCCCGGAAAACGCCGGCCCGGCCGCAGACCCGGCCGCGGGGAATTTAGCGATCCGGCGGGTGGAGGAGTATGTGGCCGGGCATTTGGGAGAAGATTTGAGCCTGGCCACCGTGGCGGCGCGGGTGAATTTGAGCACCAATTACCTTTCGATGCTTTTCAGAAGCACCACCAGCCAAAAGTACAGCGAATACGTGCTGCGCATGCGCATGGAAAAAGCCAAAAAACTGCTGGCACAGAGCGAATTTAAAATTTACGAGATTGCCGAGATCTGCGGCTACAACAGCGTAAAGCACTTTATCAGCGCTTTTAAAAAGCACACGGGCACCACCCCCACCCAATATAAAAACAGCCACGGCTGAAGGCACGGCGCGCTGCCGGCGGCGGAAGAGCGCGGATAAAACGGCGGCGGAAAAAGAAATGCGAACCTTTTCATCAATTTATGGGATTGCGCGTTTTGTGCCCGTGCATGTATCATTTATATTGCAAACAACACAATAATTGGCATAAAAGGTGAATACATTTTATGCTGTTTGTGCAGAGCGGGCAGATGGGTACAGGCAAACGGCGCGCCGAACCCTTTTTATAAATACGCCGACATCTTTATTGCACAAAGGAGGAAACACACATGAAACGCATTTTCGCACTGATTTTGGCGGCAGCTCTGGCGCTTTCGCTGGCGGGCTGCGGCGGCACGGCTTCCGGCGCGTCCGCCGCCCCACCCCCGGCTTCGCCCGCTTCCGGCGCGGGCCAAAGCGGCGAACTGTCGGGCCAGACCGTCCGGATGGTGATCTGGGGCTCCGACGAGCGCAAGGCCAGCTACGATGAACTGTTCAAAGAATTTACCGCGCAGACCGGCATCAACGTGGAGATCAACCTTGTGGAACTGGAGAGCATCGTGACCAAGACCAGCGCCCAGATCGCTGCGGGGGACTCGTACGACATGGTATGGATGAGCGAAGCCATGATCCCTCAAATGATGAACAACGGCCTGCTGGAGGATGTGAGCGCCGTGAAAAACGACGCGGAATACGACTATGCGGACCTGTCGCGTTCTTTACAGGCCACCTATGAGGGGGCGAACGGCGAGGTGTACGCAGTGGCCTTTACCTCCTCGCCCCGCGTGTGGTTCTACAACAAGGACCTTGTGGCCAAAACCGGCCTGGAGGACCCGCTCGCCCTGGCCGAGCGGGGAGAGTGGACCTACGACAAGCTGACCGAATACTCCCGTGCCATCAAGGCGCTGGGCAAGGGCAATTACGGTTTTTCCATCTGGAACTACCAGTCGCCCAACGATTGGAACATCCTGCTGGACTGGACCTGGGCGCAGGGCGCGTCTTTCTTCGACCCGGACATGACAAAATGCACCATTAACACCCCCGAAGGGGTGGCGGCGCTGGATTCTTATAAAGCCTGCATCGAGGAGGGGCTTACCCCCACCGCCGATTCCTCGCTGGATTTTGCCTCCGGGCAGATCGGCTTCTCCCGCAATACCATTTCCCAAAAGGGCACGCTGGGCGACGTGGACTTTGCCTGGGACATCCTGCCGAACCCCAGCGGCGCGGTGAAGGACGCCCCCGTGGCCGTGGGCGTGGCCGCCTACGTGGTGCCCAAGGGCGCGCCACACAAGGAGGCGGCGATCGAGGCCATCAAATACATCACTTCCAAAGAGCTGGTGGCCAGTGACTTTTTGATGGGCAGCTTCAGCCCGGTACGCGTTTCGGTGCTGGGCAGCGACAAATATCTGGATCAGGGCGAAGCGCCCTCGGCCAAGGCGCTGGAGCTGGCGATCCTGGACCCCATGAGCGGCAACACACAGGTGTACCCCACCTGCGACAGCTACGACGAGTGCGACCTGAAGGTGAAAGAGCTGCTCAGCGCCTGGTACGCCGGCCAGTACACCACCTCGGAGCTGGCGGCCGAGATGGAGACCCAGTGCAATGCCATCATCGCCCCGTAAAGCGCGGCCCGCGCGCCGCACAAGTAAATAGCAGCGTATCCACCGCGTAGAAGTCCGGGGGGCATGGCCTGTTTTCCCAAACGACGGCTATGCCCCCCTTTTGCACCCTTTTTTCAGGCAAAACCGGCAAATAGTGAACGGGAAAGGAGGCCTCTTCCCCATGAAAACCATGGAAAAGGCAAAGCGCCCCCCAAAACGCGCGCACGGCCGCTCCCTTGGCCGCAGGGACTACAAATATGGTTTCGGGTTCATCGCGCCCATGCTCATCGGCTTTTCGGTGTTCGTGATCGCGCCCCTGGCGGCCACCGTCTATCTGAGCTTCTGCGATTATTCCCTGATCAAGGGCATGGCCTGGTGCGGATGGGGCAATTACATCAAGCTTTTCACCGCGGACCCCACCTTTGTGGTGGCGGTCAAAAACACCCTGTACTTCACCCTTCTGCTCATCCCCTCCAATCTGGTGCTGTGCCTGGGGCTTGCGATGCTGCTTCACAAAAACATCCGGGGCGTGGGGTTCTTCCGCACCGCCATTTTTACGCCCTATGTGACCAATGTGGTGTCGTGGGCACTGGTATGGCAGTTCATGCTGCAGAGCGACGGCGGGTTTATCAACATGGTGCTGAACATGTTCGGGCTGGAGGGAACCAACTGGCTGTACAACACAAAGCTGGTCATTCCCATTGTGGTGCTGGTGACCCTGCTCAAGGGCTTCGGCATGAACACCATCATTTTTATCGGCGCGCTGCAGGAGGTGCCCCAAATGTATTACGAGGCCGCAAGCCTGGACGGCGCCAGCAAGCGCCAGCAGTTTTTCCGCATCACGCTGCCCATGATCTCGCCCACGATTTTTCTGATTATCATCATCACCATGATCGGCTCGCTCAAGGTGTTCGCCCAGATCAACGTGCTCACCCAGGGCGGGCCCGGCACAGCCAGCTATGTGATGGTGTATTACATCTACCAGGTGGCCTTTAAAATGAACAAGTTCGGTTACGGCTCGGCCCTCTCGGTGATCCTGTTCCTGGTGATCATGGGGCTCACCCTGGCCCAGTGGAGCGTAAGAAAGAAGTGGGTGTATTATGAGGACTAAAAAACATCTGAGCGCCCGCCAGAAAGAAAACGTGACCAAATACGTTATCATGGCGATCGTATCGCTGCTGGTGCTGTTTCCCTATTACTGGATGGTGTGCACCTCGCTCAAGACCCCGTCCAAAATTTTTATCACGCCCCCCCAGTGGTGGCCGGACCCGGTAAAGTGGGCCAACTACACCGATCTGTTTACCCGCTCGCACTTTGGCACCTATCTTTGGAACAGCTTCAAGGTGGCAAGCCTCACCACCGCCGGCACGGTGGCGGTGGCAGCGCTGGCGGCTTATGGCCTTGCCAAGATCAAATTTCCGGGGCGGAATTTCTTTTTCCTTTTGTTCCTCAGTGCCATGATGCTGCCGGTGGAAGTGCTTACGGTGCCCACCTTTTTGGGGTTAGCCCGTTTCCACCTGACCGACAGCCACTTTGCCCTTATTGTGCCGCAGATCTTCGGCATGGGCGGCGCGTTCGGCATTTTTATGATGCGCCAGTACTTCATCACCGTGCCGGATGAACTGATCGAGGCCGCCAAGATCGACGGCTGCGCCCAGCCCCGCATCTTTGGGCGGATTGTGCTGCCCATGGCCTCGTCCACCATGGCGTCGCTGGTGATCTATACCTTTTTCAATGCCTGGAACGATTATTTTTTGCCCCTGATCTACCTGAACAGCAGCGAGAAATACACTTCGACCCTGGCCCTGTCGCTGTTCAGCAACGAGGTGGGCACCACCTGGAACTACGTGATGGCGGCCTCGGTCATCAGCACCCTGCCGCTGCTCATCGTGTTCTTCTGTGCACAGAAAAAATTCATCGAGAGCCTGGCAATGTCCGGTATTAAGTAACAGGAAAGGAAGCGTTTTATCATGACCGATCATTCCAATGGGTATCTGCCCAAGGTATTTGAACTTCTGGAGCGGGTGGAGGCCGAGCAATACGAAAACATACGGGCCGCGGCCCGCCTGATGGCAAGCGCCATTCAAAAGGACCAGCTCATTCATGTGTACGGCGGCGGCGGGCACACCACCCTGCCGGTGGGGGAGATGTTTTTCCGGGCCGGGGGCCTGTGCAACATCGACCCCTGCATGGAGACCGGCCTCTCGGTGTTCAACCAGGCCCAAAAATACCTGGCGCTGGAGCGGTGCGAAAATTACGGCCGGGCCATCATGAGCTATTACGACATCCAACCGGGCGAAGTGCTGCTGCTGTTCCACAACATCGGCACCAACGCCGCCACCATCGACGCGGCCCTGGCCGCCAGGGAGCGGGGCGCGGTGATCGTGGCGATCTCGTCCGCCGCGTGGCAGCAGGGCCTGCCCGCCGGTTACCCGCTGCGACACTCTTCCGGCAAAAACCTGAATGATCTGGCCGACGTGTGCATCGACGATTACAACCCCTTGGGCGACACGGTGGTGGAGCTGCCCGGGTTTGACACGCCCATCGGCCCCATCTCCAACATTGTGGATTTTTACATCGCCCACCGGCTGGAGATCGAGTGCGCCAAGGAGTGCCTTGCCCGGGGCGTGCAGCCCCCCTTCTGGCACAGCGCAAACGTGCCCGGCGGCGACGAGGCAAACCGGAAATACCTGGAACGATACAGCCCCCGCATCAAGATGCTGTAAAACGGAAAAGGAGGAGCGACCATCATGGAGGAACAGCGTTTCGCCCCGTATCTCAGGGAGGTGGCCGAAAAATACACGGCTGCCGGCCCCTTGCAGATCGCCCTGGAAAACGGTGCGGTACGGGTGGAACATGCGGCGGGCGCCTGCCGCTTTTACTATGACTTCGCCCAGCCGCCGGCGCAAAGCGGGAGCGAGCTGCCGCTGCTGCACTGGCGTGCCAAGCGGCGCTATGCCGAGCTGCGCGGCATAGTGGAACAGGGGTTCATTGGCAGGCCGCTTGCAATGCGCATTCACCACATCGTGCCAAGGGACGAATTTGGCCGCAGCCCGCAGGACCTGGTGAGCTTTGAGGCCGACCTGGCCGAATGGATTACCGGCCAGAGAGTCGAGCGGGTGTTCGCGGATTTTTCGGGCGCGGATTACGTCAACTGTATTTTTTGCACCGGGGGCGGGGTGCGGGTAAGCCTGGAGCTTGGCTTTTCGCCGGCCGGCAGCCAGCCGGTGCTTCTGCACGAGGTGATCGGCAAAGAGGGGGTCGCCTCGGACGTGGCGGTGGACACCCAGACCCAGCAATACCCTGTGTATGTGCTGCGGGGCGGCGAGACCGTGACCTACGCCGACCTGGACGCGGAGCTGTACGGCCTGGAAAACACGCAGGCCGACTGCATCCGGTTTATTTTGGGCGTGCTGCGGGAGCCGGAAGAAGCCGCAGCGCTGCGGGCGGCGGCCGATCATCTTCGGGCAGTGTGGCGGGCCGCCGTGTGCTCGGGCAAAACCACAGCGTATACCAAGGTGGAGGTGTGACAGAGATGAGGCAGGTAAACATGGCGATCTGCTCGCTCACCCACGCGCATGTGCGCAAATATTACCAAACCCTGCACGACAACGCAAAGCTCAACTGGGTGGCGGTGAGCTGCGCGGACCGGGCCATTGCGGACCATTTTAAGACCCTGGGCTACGGTGTGCCAGTGTATGAGAGCACGGAAGAGATGCTGCGCGCCCACCCGGAGATCGAGGGGGTGGTGGTGGCCAGCGAAAACAGCCGCCATTTCGAGGACATGGCCCTGTGCTGCAAGTACGGCAAGCACATGCTCTCCATGAAGGTGCCCACCTTCGACCTGGCCGAATACGACCGCATGATCCATATGGTGGAAAAAGCGGGGGTCATCTGCCAGGTGGAGCTGGAAATGCACTACAACCCCACCGCCCGGCGGGCGCTGGAGCTGGCACAGAGCGGGGCGATCGGGGAGCTGGTGTCCTTCAACGCCACCAACATTACCCTCTCGCCCGTGTGGGCGTTCCCCTGGCAGGGCGTACCGGAAAAATCCTATGGCAGGCGGGTGCCCCTGCGGCCCGGCGATGCGCGCTGCCGCGGCGGCGCGCTGAGCGACCACCCCCACATTTTCGATATGCTGCGCTGGGTCACCGGCAGCGACTACGAGTATGTGTTCGCCGACGCGGCCGACAACATCCGCGACATCGAGGAAGAGGACCTGCTCTATGTGACCGGCCGCATGAAAAACGGCTGCAGGTTCCTTTTGGACCCCAGCTGGAGCCGCCTGGAAGAAAAGCTGGAACGGCCCGGCCCCGGGTGGGAGCGCTTTCCCAAGCGCATGGAGGTGAACTATTCCATCGTGGGCACCAAGGGGGTCATCCAGGCAGACTGCTTTGGCCCCAACGTCTATTTCTGCGGCGGCCCCAACGACCGCTACACCATCCAGTACACCTATTTTGACGAGTGGGTGGGCATGATGGACGAATTCTGCGACTGCATCCTGCGCCGCCGCCAGCCCAAAATCAATCTGCGGTGGCACCGCCGGACCGTGGAGGCCATGGTGCGCTGCTATGAGTCCATCGCCAGCGGCCGGCCGGTCTATATGAACTGACAGGGAGGAACGGGAGAATGGCAATCAAACACACCGCCGTGAGCTATTACGGCCTGAATTATGTGGAGCACGCCGAACAGGATTTCAGGGAAATGCTGGCCCACGGCTGCGACACGGTGATCCTGGCCATCACCGAGTTCGATATGGACTTTTGGTTCCCCAACCTGAACGCCATTGTAAAGAAGGCCCACGAGCTGGGCCTGCGGGTGCTGGCGGATACCTGGGGCGTGGGCAAGTACTTCGGGGGCGAACAGGTGAGCCTGTTTTTACAGAACAATATCCATCACCGGCAGGTGTCGGCCTACACCGGCGAGGCGCTGCCCGCCGCCTGCTTCAACACAAACGCCTTCCGCGATTATTTCACCGGCCTGTGCATGAAGCTGGCCCGCGAGACCGAGGTGGACGGCTTTTTTTGGGACGAGCCGCACTACGCCTACCCCAAGGCCTACGCCTCCATCACCGGCGGCGCGGGGGACGACTGGTCCTGCCGCTGCCCCGAGTGCATGAAAAAATTCGAGGCCTATTACGGCTACGAGATGCCCCGCTTTATGAACGACGACGTGAAGCAGTTCCGCTGGCGCGAGGCGCTGGAGACCCTGGCGGGCACCTCCAAGGCCCTGAAGGAACACGACCCCGGGCTTGAGATCACCTGCTGTGTGCACGCCACCCTGAACGGCTACTATGTCACCGAGCAGCGCGGCTACGACAACTGGGAGCTGGTGGCAGCCTGCCCCTGGTTCGACGTGTTCTCCACCACCATCATCAACTGGTCACTGCCCGAGAGCTTTTTCAAAGAGATCACCCAGCGCACGGTGGCCATGGCCAAAAAGTACGGCAAGCAGTCGGAGCGGTGGCTGATGGGCTACAACAAGCGCCCGGAGGACCTGGCCCAGGTGGACCGGGTGGTAAAGCTGTACGAGAGCCTTGGGGTGGACCGGCTGGCAACCTG
Source organism: Allofournierella sp. (assembly GCF_048388525.1). Lineage (GTDB taxonomy): Bacteria > Bacillota > Clostridia > Oscillospirales > Ruminococcaceae > BQOK01. Next base: position 20,409 of record NZ_DBGCTQ010000014.1, read on the forward strand.
GACCTACCGGGGCGGCTACGGCACCTCGGTGGCGGCCGAGGACCCGCTGGAGCTGTGGGACCGCATCGGAGAAAATTACCGCCGGGTGCGCGGGGGCTGAAGCCACCGCTTTCTTTAAAAGAGAACAGCAGGGAAAAGCCGCAGGATAAAGGGGCCACGCACAGGTGCAAAACAATCAAGGGGCCGCACCGGCATTTGCCGGTGCGGCCCCTTGATCGCTTACTATTTCTGCTGCGGCCCGGCCATTAGGGTTCCCAGGGGCCGCGCTGCAGCCATTTGCCGTTTGTGAAGTCCGGTATGGCGACCGGCGCACCGCCCATGGCCACGCTTTGCTCGCTCAGGCAGGTAACGCTCATCCAGGCCGCCGCGTCGTACACGTCAATGGGCGCGGGCTTTCCGGCTTTTACCGCCTCGAAGAAAGATCCCAGCACCAGCCAGTCCATGCCGTCGTGGCCGCCGCGCACCCCCTCGGCAAGGTATTTTTTCCACATAGGGTGCTCGTACTGCCCGCGGTAGTCCTTGGCGTTGTCCCAGCGCTCGCGCCATTTGAAATCGTACTCGTTGTCCTTACCGTCCAAAAAAATGCTGTTGTTGTCCTCCATATACATGCCCTTTGTGCCCTGCACGTGGAACCCGCGGGAATAGGCCCGGGGCAGGGTGGTGTCCAGCGTGAGGCAGATGGTCTCGCCCCGGGCGCACTTGATGACGGTGGTCACCACATCGCCCTGGGCAAACCGCATGTTGGTGGCGTCGTAAGAGGGGCCTTTTTCCCGCAGCAGATACTCGTGCAGGCCGGCCGCCTTGCTGGCCATCGACACCAGCGTAAGCATCCGGTTGCCGCGGCCGATATCCAGCACGTTGGCAATGGGCCCCAGCTCGTGCGTGGGGTAGTTCTCGCAGTTGCGGCCCAGATAATTGCGGAAACGGTAGTGCCGCATCTCCCGGCCGTAGGCCACTTCATCCCGCAGGTCGTGCCGGTAGCCGCCCTGGCAGTGCACGATCTCGCCGAATACGCCCTGCCGCACCATGTTCAGCACCATCAGCTCCTCGCGCCCAAAGCAGCAGTTTTCCAGCATCATGCAGTGGATCCCGGTCTCCTCGTGGGCGCGCACGAGCCGCCAGCAATCCTCTATGGAATAAGCGCCCCCCACCTCCACGGCGGTGTACTTGCCCGCCCGCATGGCCTCACAGGCAAGGTCGAGATGCGACTCCCACGATGCCATGATGATGACCGCGTCCACCTCCTCCATCGCCAGGATCGTGTGATAATCTTCCACAAGGCGCGGCTCGGGCTGCCCCGCCTCCAGTACCATCTTTTTTGCATTTTCGCGGCGGTCCTCGTACTGGTCGCATACCGCCAAAACCCGCACGCCCTTATAAGGTAAAATGCAGTGCTTCAGCAAGCTGGCCCCGCGATTTCCCAAGCCGACGACCGCAACTCCCAATTGTTCCTTCATAAAAACTTCAACTCTTTTCTGTCAATTCTGTTTTGCGGGCTTTATCCCGCAGTGGGGCAAAGCCCCATTTCCCGCCGCACTTCTTTGAAGCAGCGCACCGCGAAGTCCAGGTCTTCTTTTGTGTGCGCGGCGCTCACCTGGGTGCGGATGCGCGCTTTGCCCTGGGGCACCACCGGGTAGCAAAAGCCGATCACATAAACACCCTTTTCCAGCATGCGCGCCGCAAACTCCTGTGCCGTGCGGGCATCATACAGCATTACCGGCACGATGGGGTGCACCCCGTCCGGCACGTCAAAACCGGCTTCTTTCAGCACACCCCGAAAATATCGCGTGTTCCCGGCAAGCTTATCCCGCAGCGCGGTGGACGAGGCAAGAATGTCAAAGGTGTGGATGGCCGCCGCGCAGATCGAGGGGGCCAGCGTGTTTGAGAACAGGTAGGGGCGCGAGCGCTGGCGCAGCAGCTCCACGATGGGCCGGCAGGCCGCCGTGTAGCCGCCCGAGGCGCCGCCCAGGGCCTTGCCCAGCGTGCCGGTAATGATGTCCACCCGGCCTGTTACGCCGCAGTATTCCGCCGTGCCGCGGCCCGTATCACCCACAAAGCCCACCGCGTGGCTGTCGTCCACCATCACCAGCGCGCTGAATTCGTCCGCCAGATCGCAGACGCCCCGCAGATCTGCAATAAAACCGTCCATGGAGAATACACCGTCCGTGGCGATGAGCTTGGTGCGGCAGCCCGCCTGCGCCGCCGCTTCCAGCTGGCGGCGCAGATCGGCCATATCGCTGTTTTTATAGCGGAAGCGCTTGGCCTTGCACAGCCGCACGCCGTCGATGATGCTTGCGTGGTTCAGTTCATCCGAGATTACGGCGTCCTCCGGGCCCAGCAGCGTTTCAAACAGCCCGCCGTTGGCGTCGAAGCAGGAAGAGTACAAAATGGCGTCCTCCATGCCCACAAACGCGGCGATCTTTTGTTCCAGCTGCCGGTGCTGCGCCTGGGTGCCGCAGATAAAACGCACCGAGGAGAGGCCGTAGCCCCAGGTATCATAGCTCGCCTTTGCCGCTTCGATCAGGCGCGGGTCGTCGGCCAGACCCAGGTAGTTGTTGGCGCACAGGTTCAAAACGCCCGCGGCGGCCGTGGTGTCGATGCGCCCACCCTGCGGCGTAGTGATCAGCCGCTCTTCCTTATAAGTGCCCGCCTTGCGGATGGCCTCCAGCTGGGCTGCGTAACGTTCCATGGCAGGTTTCATACCGGGCTCCTTTCCGCTTGCCAATCCAAGATCACCTTGCCGGCTTTGCCGCTGTTCATGGCGGCGAAGCCCTCTTCAAATTGTGTGTAATGCAGCCGGTGGGTGATAAGGGGGCGAAGGTCCAGCCCGCCCTCCACCATCGTCATCATTTTGTACCAGGTCTCATACATCCTGCGCCCGTAAACGCCCTGGATGCACAGCCCTTTAAAAATGATCTGGTTCCAGTCGAGGTCCGCGCCGGGCTGCTGGATGCCCAGCAGCGCGATCCTGCCCCCATTGCGCATGTTGGCGATCATGCTTTTCAGCGCCGCGGTGCTGCCGCTCATTTCCATCCCCACATCGAAGCCTTCCACCATGCGGCGCTCGGTGAAGATGTCCTCCAGGCGCTCCCGCAGAATATTCACCGTACGTGTCGCGCCCATCGTTTTGCTCAGCTCCAGGCGGTAGTCGTTCACATCCGTGACCACCACGCTGCGTGCGCCGTTTTTCCGGGCGATGGCCGCGGCCATGATGCCGATGGGGCCCGCACCCGCGATCAGCACGTCCTCGCCCACCACGTCGAACATCAGGGCGGTGTGCGCGGCGTTGCCGAACGCGTCGAAAAACGCCACCACCTCCTCGTCGATGCCCGGGTTGATGGGGATCACGTTTGCGGCAGGGATCACGATGTACTGGGCAAATGCGCCGTCCCGGTTCACCCCCACGCCCTGGGTGCTTTTGCACCACTGACCATTTCCGGCGCGGCAGTTGCGGCAGTGGCCGCACACGATGTGCCCCTCGCCGGAAACGATCTGCCCCGGGCGGTATGCCGTAACGCCGGCGCCCAGCGCGTCGATCTCGCCCACATATTCATGGCCGACGATCAGGGGCGGCTTTATGTTTTCCCGGCTCCAGGCATCCCAGTTGTAGATGTGCAGGTCGGTACCGCAGATCGCGGTTTTATGGATTTTTATGCGCACCTCTGCCAGCCCCGGTTCAGGCACGGGCATCCGCTTTAAAACAAGCCCTTTTTCCGGCCCGGTTTTCACCAGGGCATCCATCATGCGCTGCGGCATGAATATCCCTTCTTTCTTAGGATCATTTTTCAGGCAGGCCGCGCGGTATCACGCCGGCGCCCATGCCAACGCGCCCGCCGCCCAGTAAAAACTGCTTGAGTGCTTTTTGCAGGCCAGTGTTTTCCGGGTAGGCACGGATCTCGTTTCGGATCTCTCCAAACACGCGCTCCTCGGCCTGGCGAAACGAAAAATCCTCGTCGTACACCTCGAACAGCGACTGAAAGTGCAAAATGTTGGAGTTTTGCGGCAAAAGCTGTTGCAAGGCGGGCGACAAAAGCCAGGAGTGGCAGTACATCAGCTCCGGCCGCCCCTTTTCAAAAAACGCCCAGGCCTGCGCCATTGAAGATCGGACCACCTGGGGGCGTAGCGGCCCGCCTGCGGGGATGTGTATCTCCAGCATGGGCACGCCCGCGGCAAAGCTCCTGCCCGCGGCGGTGATTTTATCCTTCAAAATGCGCGGCCGGTATTGCAGCCGCCCCAGGCGGTACAGCTTTCCCTTCAGCGAAAGCGCCAGCCAGTCCCATTCCACCAGCCCCGGCTTGCCGGTGCGCCGCAGGCATTCGCCGTACCACAGCGCCAGATCGCTCATGGTGTCGCGGTACACCTGCCCGGGAATCCCGGCGGCCCGCCATTTTGCTTCCCGCTCCATGGCGTACTGCACAAAAAGGCACAGCGCGAGCTGCTCCGGTTCGGGCTGAGCCCGGACCTTTTCAAAAAAGGCCGCTTCGTCCCGCTCGAAAAGCGAAAGATAACCGCGCCTTTCCTGCGCGGAGAGGGGGCAGTGCTGCGCGCAGTCCGCCACCTGTTCCGGCAGGCCGATCCACTGCGCAAATTCGCGAACCGTCCTCATGGCATCAACCCTTTACGCTGCCCATCACAAGGCCCGTGGTAAAGTACTTTTGCAGGAACGGATACACCGCCATCACCGGGATCGCGCCCAGGAACAGCTGCGCTGCGCGGCCCGTGCGCGCGTTCATCAGGGCGATGAGCCGCTGGATGTCCCTTCCGTTCGCCTCCCGCATGAGCTGCTCAAAATTTTGCAGCAGAGTTTGCAGGTAGGTCTGCAGCGGATACATGGAGGGTTTGCTGAGGTAGATCATACCGGAGAACCAATCGTTCCAGTGGAACACGATGCAGAACAGGCCCACCGTGGCCAGCGCCGGCGTGAGCAGGGGCAAAAGCACCCGCGTCAAAATTACAATGGGGCTCGCGCCGTCCATGCGCGCGGCCTCCTCGATTTCATCCGGCAGCCCCCGCATGAAGTTCATCAAAATGATCATGTTGTACACCGGCAGGGCGCCCGGCAGCACTAGCGCCCAAAGCGAATCCTTGAGCCCCAGGCGCGATACCACCAAATAGGTGGGGATCATGCCGCCGCTGATGAGCATGGTGATCACAAAATAGGTCATAAAAATGTTGCGCCCGGCCAGCTCTTTCTTGCTTTTGGAGAGCGGATAGGCGGTGAGCACCATCAGCACGATGTTGATGGCCACCCCCAGCCCCACACGCTTGAACGAGACCCAGAGGGCGCGCAGAAATTTGCCCCCCTTCAGCGCGTAGTCGTAGGAGGCCGTTGTGAAGTCGACAGGCCAGAAGGCCACCTTTCCGGCCTGCACGGCGGCCGTGCCGCTGAACGAGATGGCCAGCAGATTCACAAAGGGCAGCACACAGGTAACGCACACCACCGTCAGGAACAGGATGTTGAAGATATCAAACCCTGTGAGCTTTTTCTTTTTCAGTGAAGTTCTCATGGTTTCCCTCCCTCAGAAGATGCGGTATCCGGCCACCCTGTCGGCCAAAAGATAAGAAAGACCGACCAAAAGGCTGGAGATCACGGATTTGAACAGCCCCACGGCCGCGCCCACGCTGTACTGCGCCTGCTCGAAGCCCATGCGGTAAACATAGGTGTCGATGATGTCGCCCGTCTGGTACACGATGGGGGAATAGAGGTTGTATATCTGGTCGAAGCCCGCGTCCAGCACGCTGCCCAGCGAGAGCACCAGCATCAAAATAATGGTGGGCAGGATCATGGGCAGGGTAATGCGCAGGATGCGCTGCAAACGGGTGGCGCCATCCAGCACCGCCGACTCATACAGCTGCGGGTCGATGCTGGTCAGTGCGGCCAGGTAGATCACTGTACCGAAGCCGAAGCTCTTCCAAATATCGCTCACGATCATGGTAAAGGGGAACACGGAGGGGTCGCTCAAAAAGCCCACCGGCTGCAGCCCCACGGCCTTGAGGATCGTGTTGAGGATACCATTGCCGGAAAGGATGTCGGTCAGCACGCCGGCCAGGATGACCCACGAGAGGAAGTTCGGAATGTAAACCAGTGTCTGGAATATACGCTTGAGCCTGTTTGAGCGCAGCTCGTTGAGCAGCAGCGCGAACAGCACGGGCACCACGATGCCGCCTAAAAGCTTGAAAAACGAAATAAAGAAGGTGTTCCAAATGGTTCGGATAAAGGTGGGCTGACGGAACAGATACCTGAAATTTTCCAGCCCTACCCACGGAGAGGAAAAGCCCAGCCCGGGGTTGTATTTTTCAAACGCGATGATCAGCCCGTACAGCGGGATATATGCAAACAGAAAAATCACCACAATGCCCGGGACGAGCATCAGATAATACTGCCACTGCCGCTTTACCTTATTGAGATTGCGCAAGATTCGTCCCTTCTTTCATGGGCAGCAGCGCGGAGCAAAAGCTCCGCGCTGCGCCTTTAGACTGAGATCGGCCGGCAAGCGTTTATTTGCCGTACATCTCGTTGATCTCCTGTGTGGCCTGGTCGCCGCCCGCGGCCTTCCAGGATCCCACCACCGTGTCAAAATAGTCCACCGGCTTTTGCCCCACGATGATCTGGGTGAAGCCCTCGATCAAAATGTCGTCCAGCGTGGTGCCCATGGTGCTCAGGGTCGGGGGAGGAGCGCCCCACATGGCGTCCTTGATGATCCGGCCCGAGTCCAGAACGTTTTTGGAAACGTAGTAGGCGGCGTATTCGCCGTTGCCCTGCTGGCAGTAATCCGCCACCGAAGCAGGCGTGCCGTTCTTTAAATAATCCACGCAGTTGTAATATTTGGCCGAGTTTTTGCCCAGCGCTGTCACGTCCACGCCCTCGCCCTGCTCCAGCGCCCCGGACACCTGCACGTACTGGTCATAGTCGGTATTGGGGTTGAACACGCGCAGACCATAGGGGATTACGGGGTATGCCTTGTCGAAGAAGTTGTTGAGCCACTCGGGATCCTCCTTGCCGGCCGCGTCGTCGCTCAGGTAGGCAAACAGGTTCAGCAGCTTGAGGGCCGCCTCGGGGTGCTCGCAGTCCTTGCTCACCACAATGTAGCCATAGTTCGGGAAGGTGATGGGAAACTTCACTTCCGCCCCGGTGGCCGAGGGAATCTCGTGGGCGTCGAAGATGGCGTCGGTGCCCAGGTTGCCGATTACGGCCACACCCGGGTCATCGCCCCACCACTGGTAGAACGGGTTGATCCCCACCGTGCCGCTGACCACCTCCTGCGACATCTGGGTCATATCCTGCGAGGTGAATTCGGGGTTGATGATCCCGTCCTTGTACCATTCGGCATACGCCGCCAGGGCATTTTTCACCTCAGGCTGCACTGCGCTGTAGCCCAGGCTACCGTCCGCCGTTTCCATCCAGATGCCCGTGTAAGAGCCGCCTGCCACCAGGTAAGCGCCCCAGGCGGGCGAGAGGATCTTGAAGGAGGTCAGATCCTTGTCTTCGGTGATACCATAGCCGCCGTGCTCCTTCATAAATGCGCGGGCCACGGCCTCCACATCCCCGATGCTTTTCGGATCTTCCAGGCCGGTGGCTTCCATCCAGTCATGCCGGATCCAGATCTGATTGATCTGGTCGATCACCCCGTACGAAAGCTGGGGGATCGCGTATATCCTGCCGTCGCGCTTGGCCGTCTCAAAGGTATCGGCCTCTTGCTCCATGTAGCTCTTCAGGGTATCCGAGGCATACTGCTCATAGACCTCGGTGAGATCCCAGATCAGGCCCGCCTCGTACAGCTGCTGGAACTGGTCCGCCTTGCAGAAGAATACATCCGGCAGCGAGCCATCCGCGATGGCCAGGTTGAGCTTGGTGGTATAGTCGCTGCTGACCACCCAGTCGTTGGTCACCTCGATGTTGAACCGCTCTTTGTACTCGCGGTACCAGGGGTTGTCGTCGTAAGTATCGCCGTCGTGCCATTGGATGCCGGCGTTCTCCACCAAAGCGGTGGTGATTTGCACCGGTTCGTCGTAGGGCGCCCAGATGTCGATCTCGCCTGCCGGCTGTGCGGGAGAAGAACCGGAAGCAGGCGCTGCGCTGCTTGCCGGGGCACTGCCGCAGGCGGCCAGGCTGCAGGCCATGGCGGCTGCGAGAGTGAGTGCGATCGCTTTTCTTATTTTCATGTTGTCCTCCTTTTATTGTGCCTTCTATCCATACCTTCCGCTTAAAAAAGCAGAAGGGCGATAACAATTGCGCCGCGCCTTAAGCCTGCGCCTTGCCGATCTCCCAAACGCCTTTTGCGGTGTCGATCAGCACGGTGGTTCCGTCTGCAAATGTGGTCCGCTGCAAATTCGCCCTGCCTTCCACAAATTCGTGGCTCACCATTTCTTGAAATGCAACCCGCTCGTGCAGTGCCGCCACCGGGCGGCAGCGCTCTATCTTCTGCCGGAGGGTCAGGGGCGTTCCCACGGAAAATGCGCCGTCGATGTTGTCGTAAGCAGGGTCCCGCTCAAGATAGGGCGCCCCGCCGTTCAGAAGTGCGTACAGCATGTGATCGTTCTTCTGGGAAAAGCGGTCCATCATCCAGGGCTCGATCACACAGTCGTGATACACCAGGTTGAACAGCGGCGCCGGCAGCCCCAGGGGGGCGGCTTCGGGCGGGCGCATCATGTGCTCGTAGGGCGCGTAGTGGCAGAATACCAGAGTCGGCACGGCCCATTCGTTCACTTCTTCGGAACCTGGGATCAGCCCGTTGGCCATCAAATACGAAAAGCAGCGGCAGCGCCAGCGGTAGCTTTCCTCCCGGGTCATGGGGTGGAGGAGGTTGGCACATTCGTCACCTTCATTGCAGGTGAACACGTCCAGGTAACTGCAGTCGGGCGCCACGCCCTGTTCGCGCAGGGCTTTGATATTTCGCCGCAGATAATAGGGCGCCTGCGTTGTGCACAGGTAGTCCTGCGCGCCCCCCGCCCAGTGGCTGTGGCCGGGATATGTGCCGTCTGGCCCCACGCAGGAATACTCCCGCTGAAAGCTGGGCGCTTTGTGATAATAGTCCCGGTATTGGTCATGCAGCGCCAGAAGATCCCCATAACCGTGCAGTGTTTCGCACAGAGCTTTCAATCCATGCGCGCCGCCCGCTTCCCCGCACACGGGAAGATAATCGGGATGGCAGTTGTCGTATCCAGGCTGCGCCCAGCCGTCCAGATGAAGCAGCAGCCGGCCGGCCCCCAACCGGTGGAGCCGGCTGATCTCGCCTGCGCGTTCCCTGAAGCGGATGAGGCGGTCGTTGTCCTGCGGCTGCTTTGGGTCAAAAAACGAGGAATCCGGCCGGATATGCCGTTTGATCCCTTTATGAAGAAACGAGCACCCCGCCAGCTGCCTTACCCCGGGCAGGCGCACGGCCTTTTCCTCCAGCGTGACAAGCAGGCCCCGCTCTTTCGCGTACTGGCGGTACGCCTTGCAGATCGTGTTGTGGTCGCAGCGGCGGAAGAAGCGGTAGCGCAGGCTGCGGCGGCCCGCCATCCTGCCCAGGCTGTTCTCCAGGCGGATGCCCACCCGTGTCCAGCCCCCGCCGGCGGGATGCTCGGCCTCATAGCCGGCGTTTGCGGGCGTCTCGCAGATCAGCATGTAACCCTGCCCCTGCCTTACCTGGGCAAACCAGGGCATATAGCTTGCCGCCGTGCCGAACAGCCCGTTGAACGGGATACCCTCCAGCGGGTGGGGCCAGTCGTTGGGCAGCAGCAGCCCCTGCCGCAGGTTCAGCAGGGTATACCAGTCGCTTCTGGCCGCCTCAAATTCCATGGGGCCCGGCCAGTATACCGCCGTTACGGAACGGCTTTCCGCCAGCGGGATCCATTCCAAATGGACGTCGCCCGTACACGCTTCGATCCAGATCAGCGTCTGAAAGCAAAACCGCGCCGCGTCCCCGCTGCCGGAAAACCCTTTGTAGGTGCTTGCGATCCCTGCGCCCACACCGTTTTCGTAGGTCTCGTGCACAATTTCCCTTGCCTCGGAAAAGTAAATCAGCTCCCCATGGCCGATGCGAAAATGTGGCTTATACGTTTCCGCCCAGGCCCAGGTGCCCGCTTCGCAGGTGATGCGCAGCCGCTCTTCGGGATGCTCCAAGGTCACGTCCATATGTAAGCGGGGGAATGTACAGTGCGAGGTCTTGTTTTCCATGCGTTCAGCTCCCTCTAGACCGCAATCAAAGGATTTGGACAATATACACATATCTTTTAACTTGATTGTACAGTTATTGCAGCGTTTTTGCTTGCCTTTTTGTCTTGATAACTTATAATATTATCTATAATCGTTTGAATGCGGCAACTTTAGGGCGCACTATGCCCGGAGGGAAAGCACAATGGCCTATGTGAGCACCTATCTGAAAAAAGAGGTGGCGATCAGTTCCATCGTCACCATCCACTATTTCGAATACCCCTGTGATTTTGTTTTTCACGGCGAATCGCACGATTTTTGGGAGTTTCTTTACGTGGACCGGGGCGGTATCTGCGTTCAGGCTGGGGGTGAAACCCATACCCTCGGACCGGGCGAAGTGATTTTTCACGAGCCGTGCGAATTTCATGCCTTCAGGGCCACGGGCGAAAGGCCACCTAACCTGGTGGTGATGTCTTTTTTTTCGGATTCTTCATTCATGGACTATTTTCGGGGCGGCGTTTTTCGGCTGACACCCAACGAGCGGACCATCATCTCGCGGATCATCGCCGCCGCGAAGGATTGTTTCTCAACGCCCCTGAACGTCCCGTCGATTGAAAAAGTGGAGCTGCGCGATGGCCAGTTGGCCGGTTATCCGCAGCTGATCTCGCTTTACCTGGAGCAGTTTCTGCTTACGATCTACCACACCCGGAACCGCATGCAGGCTTCGGCAAAGCATCTGCATCTTTCGGAAAATGAAGAGCAGCTTTCCGGTGAAAAAATACTGGATCAGATCGTAAAATATATGGAGGACCATCTCACCGAAAAACTGACGGTGCCTGACCTGTGCACGCTTTTTTCCCTTTCGCGGGCAACATTGGAAGGGCTGTTCCACAAAGAAAAAGAGATGGGCGCCATCGCCTATTTCAACATGCTGAAGATAGACAAGGCAAAAGAGCTGCTGCGCGGGGAAGCCATGAATATCACCGAGCTTTCCTATTACTTATCTTTCAGCTCGCTGCAATACTTTTCGCGGCAGTTCAAACTTGCTACCGGGATGTCCCCCCGGGAATATCTGTGCTCGGTAAAGGGCATCGCGCAAAGCCTGAAAAACAGCGTCCCGCATTATTACGCGCCGCCGCGGTAAAGTGAAAGGGGGCTCGGCCCACCGGGCAGGGAAACGCGGCTGCGGTGCAATGGGAAGGCGAAAAGAAAACGGCTGCGGCGCATTCCGATGGCCGAGACAATCGGAATGCGCCGCAGTTATCCACTTAATAATTTTAAAGCTGATCGGAAGAAGCCATATCGCGAAAGCCAATTAAACGCTGGGGGAAACGGTGCAAAAAGACTTTTTAATGGCCACGTAGGCTCCCGAATAAACTTTTTATAACGGTCGGTGTCATCACGGCTGGCGGTTGCCCGCCGCCCGGTACAGCTCGTACCATTCGGGGCGGGTCAGGCGGACCTGCGCCCCTGCGCACAGCTCGGCCAGGTGCGCAGGCGAGGCGGTGCCCGCGATCACCTGCATGCCCGCCGGGTGCCGCAGCACCCAGGCTGCCGCGATGGCCGCCTTGCTCACGCCGTACTGCGCGGCCAGCCGGGCCAGCGCCTCGTTCAGCTCGGGCCAGTCGGGGTGATCCAGGAACACGCCCCCAAACATGCCGAATTGCAGGGGGCTCCACGCCTGAATAGTCGTTCCGGCCAGGCGGCATTCGTCCAGCACGCCCCCATCCCGGTCCAGCCCGTCGTCGAACAGGGTGTTGGCGCTTACGCCCTGGCGCACCATGCCGCAGTGCGCCAGCGAGAACTGGAGCTGGTTCACGCGCAGCGGTTCGCCCACGGCCCGCTGCAAAAGGCGCAGCTGCGGCCCGCTGAAATTGCTTACCCCAAAGTGGAGCGCCTTGCCCTCGGCCCGCAGCAGCCGGAACGCCTCGGCCACCTCGTCCGGCTCCATCAAAGCGTCCGGCCGGTGCAGCAAAAGCACGTCCAGGTGGTCGGTGCGCAGCCGCCGCAGGCTGGCTTCGGCCGCTTCCAGGATGTATTCTTTTGAGAGGTCATAGCACACCCCCGGCCGGATGCCGCACTTGCTTTGCAGCACCATGCGCTGGCGCAGGCCGGGCTGGCTTGCCAGCAGGCGGCCGAAGCTCTCCTCGCAGGCGCCCTTGCCGTAAATGTCGGCGTGGTCGAAAAAGTTCACGCCCAGCTCCAGGGCGCCGTGCACGTGGCGGTCCAGCTGGGCCGCGGTGAGCGAGGCGATGCGCATGCAGCCCAGCCCCACCGCCGAAACGCGTAGGCCGCTGCCGCCGAGATCAAGATAGTTCATAAAACAGGCCTCCTTTGTCGGGTGGATGTGAAAGGGGAATATACTTATTATACCATGAACGTGGAACGTGAATGGTATAATAAGCAATTTCATCGGTTGCCCTAGCGAGCTTGGGGTGCTGTGAAGTTGGAATCAATTGCAATAATGTACATCTGGATGATATAATATAGATATTATAGAGACCGAAGAATCTCTGTTTAGCGATAAGCCTAAAAATATTTTCGCCTTGAAACTTTAGAGGGTACAACGCAACTGTTTTTGATGTTCTTTATCTCTTTACTATCTAATAATAAAAAGATAAGAAATGAAGCCTTTCTGTCAACCCTGTTTTTCATAAAGAAGATAATAAAGTAAGTCATACCAGGCAAAGAATAGATACCTTGAAAGAGGCGATAAGCTTGAACAACTTGACGCATACGAATTCTGTAATGGATGAAATAAGAGAATTATTATTAAGTGCACGTCAGCGTGTGGCAGTCCAGGTAAACACAGAACTTTTATCTACTTACTGGAATATAGGCAGAATTATAGTAGAACATGAGCAGACAAACAAAGAGCGGGCAGATTATGGCAAGAAAGTATTAAAGCAGATCTCAAAAGATTTGACGAAAGAGTTTGGAAAAGGATTTTCTGTTTCGAATCTCCAATTTATGCGGCGCTTTTATCAAACATATCAAATTCAACAGGCAGTGTCTGCTAAATTATCATGGTCACATTACTGTGAGCTTTTAACGGTTACCGATGCCGATAAGCGTAGCTTTTATGAAAAGGAAGCAGTTAATTCTGGGTGGTCAATACGAGAATTGAAGCGGCAAATTTCCACATCTCTTTTTGAACGCCTGTTATTATCCGAGGGGAAAACGAACAAAGAAACGGTGCTTGCCCTTGCCGAAAAAGGAATAGAACTAGCTACGCCGCTTGACATGATAAAAGATCCTTATGTGTTCGAGTTTTTGGGCATGCCGGAAAACAAACCAATGCTTGAAAACGATCTTGAAAAAGCGCTTGTTGAGCAGATAGAGAAATTCTTGCTGGAATTAGGGCGTGGTTTCATGTTTGTGGGCACACAGCAGCGTATTACATTGAACAATATACACTATTATGTGGATATGGTTTTCTATAACAAAGTTCTTCGGGCATATGTGTTGATTGAGTTAAAAACGACAAAGCTCACGCCGGAAGCCGCTGGGCAGCTTAATATGTACCTGAATTACTATGCTGCCGAAGTAAACGACGAACAGGATAATCCACCAATCGGTATTATCCTGTGTACGGATAAGGATAGCATAGCCGCAGAATATGCTTTAGGGGGATTGTCGAATACTATTTTCGCTTCTCGGTATGTTTCCTATATTCCCAAAAAAGAACAGCTAATTGCCCAAGTAGAAGCTGTTTTGAATGAATGGCACAATAAAAGATAGCTGCAGTGTGGCTTACACAACGGCTGGTTATTGACCGCGTCCGGGTCACGCGGTTTGATCAGATCATAGAAACGGCAAAACGGGAGGGTGTTCGCGCGGGGTGGTCTAATCTCTGCATTGAAATTTGGTTCGATGCCTATTTTGGTAAAATGCACAGTTATGTGGATTCAGTTGTATGCTGTAGGGAATTTGCAAACACCTTCGAAAAGAAAACGGGGCAGGAATACAGAAAATCCAGCGGACAAATTTATGCTCTGTTGAATCAATACGGCGAGGAAACAGTGGCAATTCAACTTGCGGAATCCCGGCTTTCACAGTATTTAAAAAATGGGAGGGATAAACCCTCGCAGATGTGCCCCTGTACCACGGTACATAAACTGGTGAGGGAGATACGAAAAAAGACAGGTGACAAGGATATATAAAGGCGACCGCCCCGGGCCACACGGTCCGGGGCGGCCTTACTTGTACATAGGGTATATTCTATATGCTTTTAAACAAAGCCAGAAAAAGAGATTGCTGTTCTGGTGTTAAGGAGGCCCAATTGTCCAACAGTTCCCGCTGTTTTGAAGTGAGAGGAAGGGGTTCCTCCCCCTCAGTAAAAAACTGAGATAAGGTAAGCCCAAAGCCGTTGCAGATTTTTTCCAAAGATTTTATTGTGGGAGCTTGCCTTTTACGGTACCAAGTGGAAATTGTTGACTGCGAGATACCCGAATGTTGGGCCAGTTCATATTCAGACCAGTGCCGTGCCAAGCGCAGGCGGGTGATTTCTTCAAGAATATCTTTTATGCTGTCCACCCCAATCAATACTAACTTTTATCGTATATTATAGTTCTCCAAAAAATTAAATATTAGTTGGACAAGCCGTATAAAACATTGTTTTAAAAACAGTGAAAACGTTTCCTACATATTCTGTAGCAAGGCTTTAATGATTTGTTGTTGCGTAGGATTTAGAGAAGACCAGTTATCCAGCATTTCCTTTTGTTCAGGTGTAAGTGAAACAGGATCATTACCTTCCGCAAAGAACTGAGAAAGTGTAATTCCGAAACCTTTACATACTTTTTCTATGGTTTTTATAGTTGGCGTTTGATTTTTTCGATACCAAGTAGAGATGGTAGACTGCGAGATTTTGCAATGCGTTGAAAGCTCATATTCATTCCAATTTCTCTCTAAACGAAGTCTAGTTATTTCATCAAGAACATTTTTCATACGTCACCACTTCTTGAATGCTTTGTTATTGCGTATATTATACTTCGCAAAAAACTTGATTTTTAGTTGTTTATAACGTATAATTTATACGTTATAAAACATAAAACCCGCTTTTATAAAAGAAAGGATGGAAGAAAAAATGAAGATCAGCACAGTAAGAAGGACCGACGGCCTGGGCAGGGTGGTGCTGCCCGAAGAGCTGCGCAGCGCGCTGGGCCTGGGCGAGGGCGCGTCGGTGCGGCTGACCCTGGAGGGCCGGCGGGTGATCCTGGAAAAAGAAACGCCCCAGTGCGCCCTGTGCGGCTGCACTGAAAACCTGTATACGCAGGGCGAAAGCGCGGTCTGCGCGCAGTGCATCCAGGCGCTTGCCGAGATGGCGTCGCTTTAAAGGCGGCGGCCTTTGCATGAGCTTCAAAAAAGGTGGGCGTAAACCGGCCTAAAAAGGTTCGGCAAAATAAGGGATACAGCCTGAAAAACGGCAGAAAGGCGGCACCCATGGTCCGCACAACATTAAAAACGATTTCCCAAAAGCCTTTCCCGCAAAACTACCTGGAAGAGGTGCTTGAACGGGAGCTCGGCCAAAACGAGGTCCCGCCCGATTTTGCGGCGGGGCTGCGGCCGGTCCTGGCCGAGTGCATGGCGAACGGGGTAAGGGCCGAAAAGATCGTTCGGCTTCGCTACGAGAGTGGTCTTACCTACACGCAGATCGCAAAGGAGATCGGTGTGGAGCAAGAGCGGATCCGCTACATCATCCGCGACTCGCAGAGGCGGCTGCGCCGGCCCAGATACCGCAGCTTTTTAAAAGGGGGGTATGCAGCCTGGCAAAGCAAGACCGGCGGCAAACGCGCAGGCCCGCCAAACGTTTGATCCGTTTGGCGGGCCTGCACCTGTTTGAGACAAAACAAAAAGAATCGTGATAACAGGCATTCTGCGGAAAGCGGGGTGCTTGTTTTTTATTTGAACATTGAGAAGAACTTGGAAGTGCGGTATAATAAATTATCTGATAAATGCAATTTATTAAAACTGTGTAGGCAGAGGAGATTTGAATGCTGAAAAATAATATAGAAGTAGATGTGAAGGTAAAATGTATCGAGAGCGGCATAACACAGGCACAGCTTGCGGAGAAAATTAAAACCACCAGTCCATATGTCAACCGCATCATCAAAAAGCAGGACGGCGTTGTAAATAGAACCTTTATTCAGATGCTGGAAGGCCTTGGTTACGACATCGAACTTACTTATGTGAAGAGAGAAGATTAGGAGGACACTATTGTGGACAGTTATGGAGAAATGTTGATTTATCAGACGGAAGATGGTCTGACCAAAATAGATGTAAACATAGTTGATGAAACAGTGTGGCTTTCTATTGATCAAATGGCTGAATTATTTCAGAGGGATAAAAGCGTTATCGGAAAACATGTGAGAAATATATTTAAAGAAGGCGAACTGGATAAAAATTCAGTGTGGGCAAAATTTGCCTATACTGCTTCTGATAATAAAACATATCAAGTCGATTATTATAATCTTGATGTTGTTATCTCTGTTGGATATCGTGTAAAGTCACAGCGTGGTGTGCAGTTTCGTATCTGGGCGACAAGCGTCTTAAAAGAATATATCAAAAAAGGTTTTGCGATGGACGATGACCGTCTAAAAGACCTGGGCGGAGGCGGAAGTGATTTATCATCGTGCAGATGCCGAAAAAGACTTTATGGGACTGATGTCATTTTCGGGAGAACAGCCAACGCTGCGGGAAGCAAAAATTGCAAAGAACTATCTGGATGAAAAAGAGTTGCGGGCAATGGGTCAACTGGTATCGGGATATCTTGATTTTGCGGAAAGACAGGCGGAACGGGAAATCCCCATGACCATGGAAGACTGGACAAAACATCTTGACGGGATTTTGACGTCTACAGGGGAAAATCTTCTCATCGGAAGGGGAACAGTCAGCCACTTACAGGCGATGGAAAGGGCTCAGGCGGAGTATAAAAAGTATAAAGCAAAAACGCTCAGCAGTGTGGAAAATGATTATTTGAATAGCATAAAGCTGCTGGAACAAAAAGGAAAACAGCAAAAATAAAGTTCGATGAAAAAGTGATTGCTGCAAAATTTGCAACAACCACTCATAAGATGGAGATGTAAGAAAAGATTGTGTACTGAAGGATCACTATGTCTAAGAAGAAAGATGAAGTAACGATACATATAGTCCAAAATGAAGCGGATTAAAAATTCGTTTTGAAGATCTCGAAGAATTTAGTGATCGGCTGCAGGAAACAGTGAGATTTTTTTGTTAGAGGAGCGAAAATGAAAATTATTGAAGTGACAGACAGAAATTCGTTGTTGATGGAACAGCTATTAGGCGTGTGGGAAAGTTCTGTAAAGGCCACCCATCTCTTTTTATCTGAGAATGAAATAGAAAGCATCAAGAGATATGTCCCTCAGGCATTAAAAGAAATACCGCATTTGATCGCCGCGGAAAACGAAAATCAAGTTCCGGTGGGCTTTATGGGAATTGCAGAACAGCACCTGGAAATGCTGTTCATCGCTCACGGGGAAAGGGGAAAAGGCCTTGGCAAGGCGTTGCTCAGATATGGAATGGAAAAGTATTCGGTCAAAGATTTGGCGGTGAATGAACAAAATCCCCTTGCGAAGGGTTTCTATGAACACATGGGCTTTAAGGTTTATAAAAGAACAGAAAATGACGAACAGGGAAACCCTTATCCTCTTTTGTATATGAGCAGACGGTAATTTTTGTTTAAAAGGGTGGGGTATACCTGCTTTTTGCTGCGAGGCAATAAAAACGGCGCTTTCCCATGGCTCAACGAGCGGGGAAAGCGCCGTTTTTAACGGTCAAAGTTTTTTCTCCGCGCAGGCAGCCCTCACAGCCGCAGCGCGGGGAAGCTGGTGCTCATGTCGCTGTCCAGCAGCGAGCGGATGGCGGCGTCCCGCGAGTTGTTCAGGTGTTCGGTCAGCAGGCCGGCCGCTTCCTCCGCGTTGCCCGCCAGCACCGCACGCAGCAGGGCGATGTGCTCCTGCGTGGCCGAAAGCTGCCGCCCGTGGATGTTTTTGCCCGCCAGAATGCGCAGCCGGTTGCTCTGGTCAAGGATATGGCCCATGGGGTCCCGGATGTAGGGGTTTGGGCAGGCGTTGCACAAAATGCGGTGCAGCAGATCGTCCATGGAATAGATCTTTTCATACTGCCCCTCGTCCATGGGCGCCGCCAGCATCTGCCGCAGGATCTCTTCCAGAGGGGCCCGGTCCACATTCTGCAAAAAGTTGCGCAGGATATAGGGCTCGGTGTGCAGCCGGGCCTCAAAGATCATGCTCACCTCGCTGATGGAAATATCGGCCACCACCGCGCCCCGCTTGGGCAGAATGCGGATCAGGTGCTCGTGCTCCAGCTTGTTCAGCGCCTCACGGATGGGCGTGCGGCTGGCGTCCACGGTGGCCATCAGCTCGGCCTCGCTCAGCACCGTGTTGGGCATGTAAACACAGTGGATGATGTTTTGCTTGATCAGGCGGTAGGCTTTGTCTTTTAAGCTGTATTCGGCCATTCCTTTGCTCCTTCCGGCGGGTGGATCCCCGCCCAGGTTTATTATAAAAGAAGAAAAAGCAAAAGGCAACACATGTTTTAACATCCATTCAAAGGATTCATCTTGTATACAAGATGAATCCTTTGAATTTATAAAAAGGGCATATATAATAAAAATAGAAAGATTGGTCAAATATATTGACCGATAAGTGGATTATTTTGGATAAAAAGGAGAGAAATCATGAAACGGTTTGTTGCTTTTTGCCTGGCATGTACCTTGTGTCTCACTCTTCTGGCAGGCTGCGGCGGAGCACCGGCAGCTTCTGTGCCCGCCTCGCAGCCGGGCTCCGGAGCGGATCCCGGCGCCGCGCCCGCCCCGGGCGCGGCCATCACCCTGACCTTTGGGCACGGCCAGTCCGAGGCGCATTCCTTCCACAAGGCCGCCCTCTTTTTCAAACAGCTCATCGAAGAACGCTCGGGCGGGGCGATCACGGTGAATGTGCAGCCCAACGGCGCGCTGGGCGACGAGAAGGAGATGGCCGAGGGCCTGCAGATGGGCACCGTGGACATGGTTGTATGCGCGGTGGCCACCCTCACCGGGTTCGACCCGGCGCTGGATGTGTTCAACCTGCCCTACCTGTTTGAGAGCCGCGAGCAGGGCATCGCGGTGCTGGACGGCGAGATCGGCCGCGGGATGTTCGAGAACCTCGAGGGGCAGGGTCTCAAGCTGCTGGGCTTTTTTGACCTTGGCTTCCGCAGCATGACCAACAGCCAGCGCCCCATCGCCGCCCCCGAGGATTGCAAGGGCCTGCGCATGCGCACCCTTCAGTCCAACGTATTGGTGGAGGGGCTGAACAGCTTCGGCATCGACGCGGTGTCCATGAGCTTCGGCGAGCTGTTCACCGCCCTGCAGACCGGCGCGGTGGACGGGCAGGAGAACCCCATCTCGGTCATCGACGCCTCACGCTTTTACGAGGTGCAGAAGTACCTCTCGCTCACCGAGCACATGTATGTGGTGCTGCCCCTGCTCGTAAGCACAAAAACCTGGGAAAAGCTCTCGGCCGATCAGCAGCTGCTGCTGATGCAGTGCGCCCAGGAGACCGTGCAGCACCAGCGCGAAGAGAACCTGGCCAACTATGAAACCGAACTCGCCGATCTGGAAGCCAACGGCATGCAGGTGAACGAGGTCGACAAGGCCGCGTTCCAGGGGGCCATCCAGCCCCTGTACGATACCTACGCCGCCCAGTTCGGCGATACGGTGGAAAAGATCCGCGCGGTCAAGCCCTGAGCGCGGGCAACGCCCTTAAAAGGAGGTCTGGGATGATGTTGCGTGTGGTAAAAAAGCTGGACCGGGCGCTCAACCGGGCGCTGGAATACCTGGTCATGGCCCTCTTGGCGGGCATGGTGCTGGTGGTCACGGCGCAGCTGGTGTTCCGCTGGCTGCACGCCTCGATCCGCTGGAGCGAGGAGCTTTCGCAGTATGCCATGGTGTGGTGCGCGTTTTTAAGCGGCGCGCTGTGCGTGCGCAAGGGGGCCATGGTGGGGCTGGATCTGATCCAGCTGGCGCTGCCCGCCCGTGCGGGCCGTGTGGTGAAGGGGCTGGTGCTGGTGATCCAGGTACTGCTGCTGGCCGCGCTCACGGTGGTGGGCGCAAAGCTGGCCGTGATGTATTGGGGCAACACCACCCCCATGCTGAAATGGTCCATGGGGCTGGTGTACGCGGCCATTCCGGCCGGGTTTGGCCTCATGACCCTGGACTCGGTGTTCGTATTGTGTGAGGGCTGCGTGAAAGGGTGGGTGAACCGGGAATGATCGCAATTTTATTTGTGTGCTTTTTTGTGCTGCTGTTCCTGGGCCTGCCCATTGCGTTCACCCTGGGCGGCTCCTCGCTGCTGGCCATCGCGCTGGGCAGCGATATGGATCTTGCCATTGTGGCCCAGCGCATTTTTTCCGGCTCGTCCGGCTTCACCCTGATGGCGATCCCGTTTTTTGTGCTGGCGGGCAACCTGATGAGCTCCGGCGGCATCTCCCGGCGGCTAATCAACTTCTGCAACGTGATGCTGGGGCATGTGTCGGGCGGGCTCGCCATGGTGGCGGTGGTGGCCTGCGGCTTCTTTGCGGCCATCTCCGGCTCCAGCGCGGCCACCGCGGCCGCCATCGGGGCCATCATCATCCCTGAAATGCTCACCCACCGCTATGACCGCAATTTCGCCGCCGCCACGGTGGCCTCTTCGGCCGAGCTGGGGGTCATCATCCCGCCCAGCATCGGCCTGATCATGTACGGGGTGGCGGCCGAGCAGTCCATCGGCGATCTGTTCAAGGCGGGGCTGCTGCCGGGCGTTTTCATCTGTGTCACCCTGATGGCCGCCGCCCATTTCATGGCGAAAAAGCAGGGGTTTGTGCCCAGCGAGAAAAGCACCGGCAAACAAAAGCTTGCCGCCCTGCGCAAGGCCCTGCTCGCCCTGTTCATGCCGGTCATGATCCTGGGCAGCATCTACGGGGGCCTGTGCACCGCCACCGAGGCGGCGGTGCTGGCGGTGGTTTACGGCTTTGTGGTGGGTGTGTTCGTGTATAAAGAGATCCAATGGAAGGACCTGCCCAAAATTTTGCTGGATTCCTGCCTTACCGCGGCCACCGTGCTGGTCATCATTGGCTGCTCCAACATTTTTGGCTGGGTGCTGGCCAAGCAGTCGGTGCCGCAGCTGGTGGCAAACGCGTTCCTGAGCATCTCCGGCAGCAAATATGTGTTCCTGCTGCTGGTCAACGTGCTGCTGCTGTTGGTGGGCATGTTCTGCGAGGCGGGGGCCGCCATGGTCATCCTGGCGCCCCTGCTGGCCCCGGTGGCCGCGGGTCTTGGCATCGACCTGGTGCATTTCGGCATCATCATGATGGCGAACCTGGCGGTGGGCATGGTCACCCCGCCCGTGGGCGTGAACCTGTACGTGGTGTGCGACAGCGCCAAGGTGAAGATCGAGGGCATGATGCGGTATCTGCTGGTGTTCTTTGCGGTGCTCATCCTTGACCTGCTGGTGATCACCTTCGTGCCGCAGCTCTCGCTGCTGCTTCCCCATCTTTTGGCCTGACACAGCCTTTTGAAAGCG
This sequence comes from Allofournierella sp., assembly GCF_048388525.1. Taxonomy (GTDB): domain Bacteria; phylum Bacillota; class Clostridia; order Oscillospirales; family Ruminococcaceae; genus BQOK01. Next base: position 42,120 of record NZ_DBGCTQ010000014.1, read on the forward strand.
AGGAAGATTGATTGAAAATTACCAACATACAGGCAGTCTGCCTGAAATACCCCTACGAGCGCCCCATTGCGGACGGCTGCACCGTGTGCGGCGCCCGGTCGTCGGTGCTGGTGCGGGTAAACACCGACACCCAGCTTTACGGCCTGGGCGAGGCCGCCACCTTTGGGGGCAGCCTGGATGCGATGAAGGTCATCATTGAGCGCCAGCTTGCCCCGCTTTTGGTGGGCGAGGACCCGCTGGACATCGAGCGGCTGTGGAACAAGCTGATGTGGAACAATTGGTCGGCGGGCCGCCGGGGCATGGTGATGGGCGGCATCAGCGGCATCGACATCGCCCTTTGGGACCTTTTGGGCAAAGCGGCGGGCATGCCGCTGTACCGCCTGCTGGGGGCGAACGCGCACCGGGTGAAGGGGTATGCCAGCGCGGGCTTTTACGCCCCCGGCAAGGAGATCGCGGATCTGGAGCGGGAGCTGGAGAGCTACTGCGCCATGGGCTTCTCTGATTTCAAGATGAAGATCGGCCGGGTGCAGGGCGGCGTCAATTCGCCCCTGCGGTACATGAACCAGGGGGATTGGGCCTATACCCAAAAACAGGACGCCGCGCGTATTGCCGCGGCCCGGCGGGTGATCGGCCCCGGCGCCCGCCTCATGGTGGACATGAACTGTACCTGGGACCCGGACGCCGTGGTGGCCGGCGAGCAGATGTTCAGTGAATACGGCGTTTATTGGGTCGAGGAGCCCACCCGCAGCGACGACGCGCGCAGCTACGCGCGCATTGCGGCGAGCCTGAAAAGCACGCTGGTGGCGGGCATCGAGTCGGAGCAGGGGCTGGCCCGGTACAGCGAGCTGGTGGAGATGGGCGCCCTGGACGTGGTGCAGGCAAACCTGGGCTGGGCCGGCGGCATCACCGAAGCCAGGCGCATCGCCGCGCTGGCGCTGGCCCACGGAAAAATGTTCACCCCCCACACCTTCTTTTCCGCGGTGCTCAACGCGGCCAACGTGCAGTTCGCGGCCAGCCTTTCCAACGTGCCCTTTATCGAGTGCGAGCTCAACCCGAACCCGCTGCGGACCGACCTGCTCAAGCAGAACCTGGAAATGGATGAGCATATGTGCTTTATCCTGCCCCAGGGGCCGGGGCTTGGGATCGAAGTGGACTGGGAAAAGGCAGAGCGATATCTGTACCGGGGGTGAGGCGGAACACCCTTGCGGCGTGCTTCCGAAAAGCTGTAAAACTGCTTTTCGAAGGCGCGCCGCTTTTTGCTGCCCGCCAAAAGCAGGAAAAAACGGCCCGGTGCTCCGCAAGCGTGCGGGAGTATGCTATAATAACGGCAGGAAACAGGATTGAAGGAAAAAGGGGGGAGAGCCCGCCGTATGGAGCTGCTGCTGAATCTTCTCACCGTTTTGGAGATCATTGCGGTGGAGTTTGTTTCCATCTGGGTGCTGTCTCAGCGCAAACATCCTTTTTGGGCGGCGCTCGGCACCTATGCGGGCATCACGGCCCTGCTCATCGCGTTCATGTGCCTGGTGGCGGTGCGGATGCCCGGCTATGGCGACGGCAGCGGCCGTTTTATGGTGCTGGGGGTGGCGTATTTCCTGCCCGCCCTGGTGAACTATGGCGGTCACTGGAAAAACCGCGTGATTTTGGCGTTCTATTCCTTCTCGTATGGGCTGGCGGGGTTTGCATTGGCGGTAAGGGTGGGGTATCTGTTCGGCCCGGCGCG
>NZ_DBGCTQ010000015.1:0-5501 GCF_048388525.1 Allofournierella sp.
GAAACTCCCCAGGATTTTTACGAGAGCGCCGTGGCGTTTGGCAACTTTCAGCGCCAGCTGGCCGGCTATCCCGCCGCCACCTTGCACGAGACCATCCGCAAATTCCACGACACCGTGAACCGCTATGCAAACTTTGAAAAAGCCCTGGCTGCCGACGTGTGCGGCCGCGCCAAAGGCATTCAGGCCGAGATCGATTTTGTGACGGCCCGCAAGGCGGACTGCGGTTACATGGTGGGGCTTCTGGCAGAGGGAAAACTGCCCCTGCGCGTGACCCACAACGACACCAAGCTCAACAATATCCTCATGGATAAGGCCACCCGCAAGGGCATCTGCGTGATCGATCTGGACACCGTGATGCCGGGCCTTGCCGCCAACGATTACGGCGACTCCATCCGCTTCGGCGCCAACGACTGCGCCGAGGACGAGCCGGACCTCGCCAAGGTAAACTTCAGCCTGCCCCTGTTCGAGAGCTACACCAAAGGCTTTTTGCAGGCCGCGGGCAGCGCCCTGACCGATCTGGAAAAAGAAACCCTGCCCTGGGGCGCCAAGCTCATGACCCTGGAATGCGGCATCCGCTTTTTGACCGATTACCTGGAGGGCGACCACTACTTCCGCACCCACCGGGAGGGCCAGAACCTGGATCGCTGCCGCACCCAGTTCAAGCTGGTGCGCGACATGGAAGAGCACTGGGCCGAAATGGCCGAGATTGTAAAAAAATATTCCTGATTCCCTTCACCCGCACCCCGATCCATTGCGCCCCGCCGGCCGCCTGGCCCGGCGGGGCTTCTTTTTGCAGCGCGAGCCTCTTCCCGTCTTTTTTAGGCAGGCGCAAAAAACGAGCGGCCCCTTCCCTCTCTCCAAAATTCTGTGCACAAATAAAAGCGCCCCGCGCGATGAGATCCATCGCGCGGGGCGCTTTGTGCGTTCAAATTCTTGTTCAGCGGAAAATATTGATCAGGATACCGGCCGCCACCGCACTGCCAATCACGCCGGCCACATTGGGGCCCATCGCGTGCATCAGCAGGAAGTTCTGCGGGTTCTCGGCCTGGCCCACCTTTTGCGACACCCGGGCCGCCATGGGCACCGCGGACACGCCGGCCGAACCGATCAGGGGGTTCACCTTGCCATGGGTGGCCCAGCACATCAATTTGCCGAACAACACGCCGCCGGCCGTACCAAAGCAGAACGCCAGCAGGCCCAAAATTACGATCAGCACCGTGCGCGGGGTAAGGAAGGTACCCGCACTGGTGGTGCAGCCCACCGAGAGCCCCAGGAAAATAGTGATGATGTTCATCAGCTCATTGCCTGCGGTGCGGTTGATGCGCTCCACCACGCCGGATTCCTTCATCAGGTTGCCCAGCATCAACATACCGATCAAAATAGCCGAGTCAGGCAGGATCAGGCTGATGATGATGGTGCACAGGATCGGGAAAATGATCTTCTCCGTGCGGGACACCGGCCGCAGCTGGGTCATCACAATGCTGCGCTCCTTCTTGGTGGTAAGCGCTTTCATAATGGGCGGCTGGATCACCGGCACAAGCGCCATGTAGCTGTACGCCGCCACCGCAATGGAACCAAGCAGCCCGGAAGCCAGGATTGTTGTCACATAAATGGCCGTGGGCCCGTCGGCGCCGCCAATGATCGCAATCGAAGCCGCCTCCGGCCCGGTAAAGGGTGCCAGCGCCTGGATGTTCCAGCCAAAGGTACCGTTCAGGAAGCCGACCACAGCGTTGTAGGGGATGTCAATGTATTTCGCCATGAAAAAGGTGCTGAAAATGCCAAGCTGCGCCGCCGCGCCCAGCAGCAGGCTTCTGGGGTTGGAGATCAGGGGGCCGAAGTCGGTCATGGTGCCAATGCCCAAAAAGATCAGCGGCGGGTAGATGCCCAGCTTTACGCCCATGTACAGCATATCCGCCAGGCCGCCGCTGTTCAGAATGTCCGTCCACAGGGGGTGCCCGGTGGCGGTATCAATAAAGAACTGCATGTGGATGATGCCGCTGCCCGGCAGGTTTGCAAGCAGCATGCCAAAGGCGATGGGCAGCAACAGCAGGGGCTCAAACTCTTTTACAATGGCTAAGTACAGCAGCGCGCAGGCCACCACGATCATGACCAGGTAGCGCGGGTCGGCCGCAATGCCGTTGAAGCCGGAATTTTGCCAGATGCTGGCAATGGTATCAAAAAATGCGCTCATCTGCAACGCCCCCCTTTAAAACGGCTCGGTGCCGCTCACGGCACCGGCTGCGCCCCAGCTGCCCCTGCCCGAAGCGGCCCGGGTGAGCGAACGCAAGGTATACTTTCCACCGGAGGAAGCCGCCACCGCAGCCGCGATCGCCGCCACCACTTCCTCAGGAATGCCCTCCTCCACAAAGGGCGGGCATTTAACCGGCGCGGCGGGCGCCGGCGCTTGCTCTGCGGCCTGTGCAGGCGCAGCCTTCGCTTTTTTGCGCTGTTCAATCACGCCAAAGATCTTCCCCTGCAGGGTAATGATCAGGGTGAGCAGGACCAGGATCAGGAACACCAGCGAGATGCCCGTGCCCGCGACCACCGCCACCGACGGCTCAGCGGACGTGACCGCTGCTGCGGCAAGGAACGCTTTCATGGTACGGCCTCCTCCAACAAAAACTTTCAAACGATATCTTGTAACATTATAACGGATCGCCCCTTTTCTTTCAAGCTCGAATCCCTTTTCACGTTAAAAAAATAGCATTTGTGCAAATTAAAAAGGCAAAAGGGAACGCTCTCCGTTTTCCCTTTTGCCTTTGCTTTTTATGGGGCGGGCAGCGCCCGGATCAGCGGCGGCCCAGGCGCGGGGTCGCGTCCTGAAAACCGCTCTCCAGCTCCTCGCCGATCACCAGGCAGCGGGCAGTGCCCAGGGCAACGCAGTTGATGGGGTCCGGCGCGACCCTTACCCTCACCTTGAGCTGCTGGGCCAGGTATTCGTCCAGCCCTTTCAGCATGGCGCCGCCGCCGGTCAGCATCACGCCGTCGGTATAAATATCGCCCGCCAGCTCCGGCGGGGTCTTTTCCAGCACCTGGTGGGCCGCCGCTGCGATCTGCTCCGCCAGCGGCATCACCGCCTCGTACAGATCCTCTGTGGTCACCGTCAGGCGCTGGGGCAGGCCGGTCAGCAGGCTGCGGCCCTTTACTTCCATCGAATCGGCAAATGTGCCCGGCCGGCAGCAGGCGATCTCCTTTTTCAGTTCCTCGGCGGTGCGCAGGCCAATGGCCACGCTGAACTTCAGGCGCAGCAGCTTTACAATCTCGTCGTCAAAGGTGTTGCCCGCCACATTCACGCTGGTGGCGCGCACCTTTCCGCCCATGCTGATCACGGCGATGTCGGTGGTCCCGCCGCCGATATCCACCACCATGTGGCCCGAGGGCTCGCGCACATCAATGCCCGAGCCAATGGCGGCCGCAATCGGCTCGTCGATCAAAAACACCTGCCGGGCGCCGGCGGCGACCACGGCCTCCACCACGGCGTCGCTCTCAATGCCGGTAATGGCCGCGGGCACACACACGGCCACCCGGGGCTTGATCAGGTGCGAATCGTAAACTTTATTCACAAAGCGGCAGATCAGCTCTTTGGTGAGCATGTGGTTTGAGATAACGCCATCCTTCAGGGGCCGCACAGCCGCGATATAGTTGGGGGTGCGCCCCACCATGGCCAGCGCCTCGTCGCCCACGGCAAGCACCTGGTCCTTGCGGTGGTCCACCGCCACCACGCTGGGCTGGTTCAGCACCACGCCCTTTCCCTCCAGCGCCACAATGATGCTGGTGGTGCCCAAATCGATTCCAATATCGTTTTGTGCCATAGTTTGCCCTCTCCTTTATTGATCCGCACACCAAAATGTTCCGTTTCAACTGCTCAAGGGGGTTTCAGCCACACTCACGGCAAATACTTCCAGCGCGCCGGCCCGCAGCAGCGCCTCTGCACAGGCGGCCGCAGTGGCCCCCGTTGTGATCACGTCGTCCACCAAAAGCACCCGCCGCCCTTCCGCCAGGGCAGGCTGCGCGGTAAACGCCCCCCGCACATTTTCCAGCCGTTCGCGGGCGTTTTTGCCCTCCTGCTTTTCCGTGCGGCGGCTTTTCTGCAGCGCGCGGGGCTGATAGGGCGTTTGCAGATACGCCGCCAGCGGCTTTGCCAGTCGGTCCGGCGGGTTGTATCCCCGTGCGCCGCCCCGTGCCGACGGCACGGGCGTCACCAGGTCAAAGCGGGCCAGCGGCGGCGGGGTCTTAAGAGTTATTATACCACGTTTTTGCGCCAATGTGCAACCAAAAACTGCCTGCGCCAGCTCCGCCGCAAAGTACCCGGCATAGCAGGCACGGCCGCCGTTCTTCATGCGCAGCACGGCGGTGCGCACGCAGCCCTTGTAACGGTACAGCGCCGCCGCGCCGGCCAGCCGCCCAAAATGGTGGTCGCCCGCCGCCAGCCTCGGCACCGGCAGCCGCAGGGCCGCCGCCTCTTTTTCACACGCCTCGCAGCGGGTGCACAGGCCCAGCACCCCGTCGCAGAACGGGCACCGCCGGGGGTACAGCAGCGCCAGGGCGGGGCGCAGGATTCCCGGCCCGCTCACTGTTCGCCCCCGTGTTGTAAAAGGTCGGCCAGGCAGCTGTAGCGCAGGTTCTGGCGCACGTTTTCCACCATGCGCTGCACGGTGGCCCCCTGCCCCGCCAAAACGCACAGGCGCTTTGCCCGGGTCACGCCTGTGTACAGCAGGTTGCGGTAACAAAGCTTGGGGGGTGTGTCGCTCACTGGCACCACCACCGCGGCAAACTCGCTGCCCTGGCTCTTGTGCACGGTAACAGCGTATGCGATCTCCAGCTCGGGAATGTTTTCCGGGGTGTAAAGCAGTTTTCGGTCGTCCATCTGCACCAGCAGCGTGCGCTCGGCCGCATCCACCTTCAAAATCACGCCCATATCGCCGTTGAAGGCTCCCACGCCCGCCTCGCCGCCGTCCCGTTCATAGGGGATCAGGTAATCGTTGCGCACCTGCATTACCTTGTCGCCCAGGCGGAAGGTCTGGCCGTTCATCTGCAATTCCGGCTTGTCCGGCAGGGGCGGGTTCAGCAGCTCCTGCAGGCGCTGGTTCAGCGCGGCGGTGCCCACCGGCCCCAGCTTTGTGGGGCAAAGCACCTGGATGTCCCGCACCGGGTCCAGCCCGTAGCTTTTGGGCAGCCGGGCGCTCACCAGGTCGCACACCAGCTGCTGGCAGGCAAGGCCGGCCGCCTGCAAAAAGAAAAAGTCGCTGTTTTTATCGCCCCGCTGGGGCATGAGTCCCTGCACAATGCGGTGGGCGTTCTCCACAATCAGGCTGCTGGCGCTTTGCCGGAAGATGCGGGTCAGGCAGACCGTGGGCACCGCCCCGCTGCGCACCACCTCGCCCAAAATGTTGCCGGGCCCCACGCTGGGCAGCTGGTCCGCGTCGCCCACCATCACAATGCGGCACCCGTGTTTGAGAGCCGCCAAAAGGCTCTGGAACAGCTTCACGTCCACCATGCTC
>NZ_DBGCTQ010000016.1:0-33350 GCF_048388525.1 Allofournierella sp.
CGCACACATGCATTTATTTTAACACACAAGGGGCCTGTTTACCAGCAAAATGCCGCCAGCCAGCGTTTTTTGCACCGCTTTTGCCCATTGTGTGGTATACTGGAACCATGAAACCAGAAAGGGGGCCTGTGCATGCCCATCGACCGCCGGTTCGCGGTGCTCATCGACGCGGACAATGTATCGGATAAATATGTTAAGATCATACTGGACGAGGTGTCCAACGAGGGGGTGGCCAACTACAAGCGCATTTACGGCAACTGGACCAGCCCAAACATGGCCAGCTGGAAAAACGTTCTGCTGGACCACTCGATCACGCCCATCCAGCAATACAGCTATACCACCGGCAAAAACGCCACCGACTCGGCCATGATCATTGACGCAATGGACATTTTATATTCCGGCAAGGTCGAGGGCTTTTGCCTGGTCTCGTCCGACAGCGATTTTACCCGCCTCGCCAGCCGCCTGCGCGAGGGCGGCATGATGGTGATCGGCATGGGCGAGCGCAAAACGCCCAAGCCTTTTATCGCCGCCTGCAACATGTTCCGCTATCTGGACGTGCTGGCCGCGGCCGACGCCGCGCCTGGCCCGGGGGCCGCGCAGCAGCCCGCGCCGGCCCCGGCCGCGCCCCGGTCAGAGGCGGCCCAGCCCCCGGAGCCCGCCGAGGCGGCGGGGGCCGAAGCGCCCGCCCGCGCGGCCAAAAAAAGGCCCGCCAAAAAGAAGCCCGCCGCCCCGCCGCCCCCGCCGCAGGAGGACCCGGAGCTCACCGCCATGCGGGCGGCCATCCGGGCCATCGTGGCCGAGCAGTCGGACGAAGACGACTGGATGGGCGTGAGCATGATCGGCAACATCCTGGTCAAGCGCTACCCGGACTTCGATGTGCGCAATTTCGGCTTCTCCAAGCTCACGCCCTTCGTCAAATCCCTCGGCATCTTCGAGGTCAAGACCGAGCAGAACAAGGATCACACCCACCAGGCCTACGTGCGCATCAAATAAGCGCCGCCGCAAGAAAGGAGCCAGCTCCATGAACAACGTGCGCATCACCGTGCTGAAAGTCGCCTTCGACGAAGCCCTGGCCGCGCGGTATCTCACCGACGGGGCGGCGGCCGGCCCCTGCCCGTATTTCCGGCCGGGCGACACCTTTTTGTACGGGGGCGGCGCCCAGATGCCTGCGGGCTTTTGCCCCTGGGCCTGGGTCGATATCTACGCCAACCTCAGCGCGCTGGCCGCGGGCGGCACCTACACCCCCTGGAACAACGCCGAGGGCGAGACCGTCGTCTGCTGCACCGACGGCATCCGCCCCGTGTCGTTCGAGCTCAAGGCCCTTTGAACGGGCGCCCGGTTTTTAAAAGCCTCCCTTTAAACGGCCCTTCTTCTTTATTCCCGTGGGCGGCCCAAACAGCGAACTAAAAACAATCTATTTTTCCAAAAGAGGAACGCCATGCAGTGGCGTTCCTCTTTTGCTTGTTTGCCCCAGGGCTCACACTGTTCCCTCCCCCCGGCAAGGCTCCCATAAAATACATGGACAAAATTACGGCGATTTGCGCAGATGATTGATAACTAAATCCATGCAAATTATAATAATCACACAGTCTTTTTCAAGAATCGGGTGATAAAATGTCATCAAATGTCAAAATCGACGTCCCCAATGAAATCTGGCCCTTTGATCGGGACGTTACATTCCGGCTGGTCAAATGCGGCCGCGAGCGGTGCCTGGCCGACAAAAAAGAGGAGAGCGGCCAGCGGATCTATTTCAGCCTGCATTACGTGCTGCGCGGCGAGGGTTATCTGTCGGTGGGCGGCGAAACGCTCCATGTCGGCAAGGGCAGTATTTTTCTGATCCGTCCCGGCGAGGACATTGTTTATTATCCCGATAAAAACGACCCTTGGGAATTTCTTTGGGTCGACTTTATCGGGGAAAATTTGGGCCCAATTTTTACAAGCTGCGGGCTGGGCGAAGCCCAGCATTATATCAAACCAAAAGCCCCCGCGGCCAGCGATTATTTCAAAAAAATGGTCGACGCTCACTTCGAGCGGGGCGAATTGTTTGAAAGCACATTGTTCCTCATTCAAATTCTGTTTTCACTCGCCAAAGAAAATGCGGCGCGCCCTCAAAAGAACATTAACAAGATCGTTCGGGAGGCCATTATCTTTATTAACGATAATTACTCCATCGAAATTTCGCTCGACATTGTGGCCAAAAGCGTGGGCACCAGCCCAAACCACCTTGTAAACGCATTCACCGCGGAGGTGGGGCTTTCGCCCATGAGGTATCTTACACTGTTTCGCATTGCCAATGCCTGCGACCTGCTTCGCAAAAACAAATACAGCGTCAAAGAAGTCAGCAGCCTTGTGGGCTACAAGGACCCTCTCTATTTTTCCCGGTGCTTTTCCGAACTCAAGGGCATCCCGCCGCGGGATTATTCCAGGCAATGCCCGGAAGATGACCCTTGGGAGTTTATCAAAAAGTCCAACATCGATCTGGACGACAGAAAGGGGAACTATTTATCAAAATAGAGGTTAACGGAAACGGGATCAATATAAACGGCAAACCGGAAATTCTGTTGTGCGCTTCCTTCTTTTACTTTCGCATCAAAAAGAAAGAATGGAGGGCCCGGGCAAAACTGATCGCCTCGCTGGGCTATAACTGTGTGGACGTGTATTTCCCCTGGAACTATCACGAAACGGCCCCCGGTGAATTCGATTTTTCCGGCGAGCGTGATATAGATCATTTCCTGCAGATCTGCGAGGAAAACAATTTGTATGTCATGGCAAGGCCCGGCCCCTACATCTGCTCGGAATGGGACGGCGGCGGCCTGCCGGCCTGGGTGCTCTGTGACTCAGACATCCGCCAAAACGAGCCCCGCTACTTACGGCAGGTCCAGCGCTGGTACGATCAGATCCTGCCCCTCCTCGCCCCCCATCAGCGCACTGTGCGGGATACCGGCTGTGTCATCCTGCTGCAGCTGGAAAACGAGCTGGATTTTTTCGACTGTAAGGATGTGGGCGGCTATGTGAAGCGCCTGCGGGACATGGCGCTTTGCCGCCAGATCACCGTTCCCCTGTTCACCTGTGCCGGTCAGGGCGATATTAAACGCAGCGGCGGGCTGACCGGGGGCGTGCTTCCCGCCTATAATTTCTATCCCTCCTTTACCGATCCGGTCTTCGACCACGCCCTCGCCCGGTACGCCGAATATCTGCAAAAAAAGGGCGCGGCTTTTTTGGTCAGCGAAACCTCCAAAAGCCATCACATCCTCAAGCGGGAACTGCTGGCAGGTGCAAAGCTGCTGGGCGCCTACAACCAGGTCGGCGGAACAAATTTCGGGTATTACCAATCCGTCAACAACTGGGGCGATCCGCTTTCCCTCATCAGCACCCTGTACGAGCTGGACGGCATGATCGACAACCTGGGCCGCTGCACCCCCGAGGCGGATGAAGCGCTGCTGTTCTCGGAAATGCTCCGCATTTATGGAATTGCCCTTGCAAGAGCGGCGTTCTGCAAAATGGAACCGCCCTTCCCCTCGGCGGACGAAACGCTGTGCGCCACAAATGCGCTGGCCCTGGCAGACGGCAATGGTTTTTTGCTCTGTGCCCGCAGCGTGCGGGAAATGCCCGCCGTTCTTCACAGCCGTTTGGGCCGGCAGGAATTCGAGCTTTCCCTTGCAGCCGGCGAAGCGGTCGCGCTTCCCTATCAGCTCAAAACAGGCGGCTGCACCATCGTGTTTTCCAACAACGAAATTTTCTCCCTCAAGCCGCTTGTGTTTATAGAGCGCAGCAAACCGTTTCTGCTGCTTGAAAAGGGCGCAAAGCAGATCCTTGTTACCCAAAGCGGCTGCTATGAAGGGATCGAGGTTTCGTTTATTCCCAGGGAAGAAGCGATCAGCCGTATTAAGGCCGGCCGCGGGCTTGCGCTCACCTATGCCAACGCTCTTGCGCCCCGCCCTGTAACAGAATGCCTGGCCGGCCGCTTTGTGAACCGCGGCGAGTTTGCAAAAGCCGAAAGCTCCCTGTTTTCCTCCAACCAGATTTGGTATGGGCAGGTGGAATACCGCATTCTGAACCCGCTGGGCGAAACGGGCGACCTGTTTTTCCAGGGCGTGGCAGATTTTTTAACGGTGCACTGCGGCGGCGAGACCGTTTTTTCCGGGCTGTGCGCAGGCGGGGATGTGATCCTGCCGGGCAGCGGCCAGGTGAGAGCCCTGGTGGAGCAATGGGGCCACAGCAATTTCGACGATGCCCGAAGGCGTTCCCTGCGCATCGCTTCCCCCCGCGGGGTCGAGAAGATTTTCCGCATCCGTTCCCGGCAGGAGCTGAACCGGTGGAGCTTCACCGAAGTGGACAGCTTTTCCCCCACGGTAAAGATCGAGCCCTGCGAAACGGATCCCCATATCTCCATCAATCACTGGAATTCCACCCATGAACCGCTGTTTGCCGCCTATTACACCGAGATCGTGCCGCAGGCGCAGCCGGGCGAGGAGCTTGTGCTGGTGCTGGAGGGCATGGAGGCGGAGTGCAATTTGTTCATCAACGGCAGCTTTGTGGCCCGTTTTTCCGAGAGCCGGTCCAGCATCAATGTAACCGGGTTCCTTGGCCCCGGCACAAAAAACCTGATCGCCCTTTGCGTCCGAAAAAGAAATTGGGCGGTCCAAACCGGCCGCCTGTGGCTGCTGCGGGTGATCCCCTGCGAGTTTGAGCTGCGGCGGGTCGATCACCGCCAGGTTTACAGCACCCCTCTCGAGCCGGCGCGGCTGCCGCTGCGCCTGGAGCGGGGCAAACAATACGCCCTGTGCCTGGAAACGCCCCTGGAGCGGGACGCCTACGGCCTTGCCGGTGGAAGCGGCTACCGCGCAACCGTGCTGCAAGCCGGTGAGGTGATCGCCCGGATCGTGGCAAAAAGCGAAAAGATCGCGCAGGCAGGCTCGCACAACAGCTCCCAGTTTTTGATCCCGGGTGTCTTGTGTCCGGACCGTAAACTTTATTTTTTCCTGGAAGCCATGGAAGACGGCTGCTTTAAATTTGCAATAGACGAGGGTGTTTATGAAAACGATTAACATACGAACCGGCTGCCCGCAGCAGACCATCGAGGGCTGGGGCACCTCACTGTGCTGGTGGGCCAACGCGGCGGGCGGCTGGACCATGCGCGGCCCATCGGGCCGCACCAGGCGGGAAGAGCTGATGCAGGCGATTTTTTCGGCGCAGGGGCTGAACTTCAACATCGTCCGCTACAACATCGGCGCAGGCGATAACCCAGCGGAAGAGCAGCACATGTTCCACTTCCGGGGGATGCCCTGCTTCCAGCCGCAGGAGGGCGGCGCATTCAGCAAAACCGCCGACCAGCGGCAGGTTTGGGTCCTGCGGCGGGCAGCCCAGCTTCGCCGGAGCGATCTGATCACCGAGGTGTTTGTCAATTCACCCCCCTGGTGGATGACCAATTCGCAGTGCAGCGCCGGTAACCTGCAGGCCTGCAGCGAGAATCTGTCCCCGCTTCGCTATGGCGAGTTTATAGACTATTGCGTGCGCGTGCTGGATTACCTCACCGGCGACTGCAAGCTCCGGGTGGACTATTTCTCCCCCATGAACGAGCCGGCGTCGGATTATTGGGCAAAAGGGCAGCGGCAAGAGGGGAATAAGGTGCTGCCCGGGGCGCACCAGAGCCTGCTGCTGGAAACCGCGCACCGCAAGCTGCAGCAGCGCCACCCGGGGATCCAGATCGCCGGCACCGACGAAACCAACCCCACAGTGGCGCTGGAAAGCTATCAAAGCCTGAGCGAACCCGTCAGGCAGGGCATTCTCCGCAAAATCAATTATCACCACTACCTCGAAGACGACAGCGCGCTGGCCGCGCTTTGCCGCATCGCCTATCCAAACGGCTTTTCCCACCCCCGCTGCCGGCTTTGGATGGACGAGGTCTGTTACGGCGAGGGAGAGGATGACTTCGGGCTTGCCCAACGGCTCAGCCGGGCGATCCATAAGGACCTCAACCTGGCGCACGCCAGCGCATGGGTGATCTGGCAGGCCATGGACACCCTGTCCGACAACATTGCCCGGCACAGCCATTGGGGCCTGATCGAAGGGATGTATCAGGATCCCCTTAATAACGAACTGGCAGGCACGCTGGACGTCAGCCAAATGGGGTACAAGCTGGGCGACACCATCTTCACCATGCAGTATTACGTAATGGGGCATTACTCAAAGTATATTCTTCCAGGGTATTCCATTTTGGAAAACGACGGTGATGCGTTTTACTGTGTGGCCGCCGTGAGCCCGGGTGGGAACACGCTGGTGGTCATTCTCTGCAACCTGCAAAACGCACCCCAAACACTCGAGCTCACTTTGGGCGGCTTTGTTCCCCAAACGGCAGAAATAATCGTTTCCACCAACACCGCGCAGTGGCAAAGGGCCGAGCTGCCGCCGGGACGGTTCACACAGGTTGAATTGCAGCCAAGCTCCATCACAACGCTGCGGTTTACACGCTGAGGGCAGATAAAATCTTGACCCCCAAGATTTTAGCAGAACATATTTAAAGGAGGAATTCGAATGACAAAACAAGCAAAAAAAGCAAGACGGCCTCTGGCAGGTCTGGCATTGCTGCTGGCAGTAAGCCTCGGCTTTGCCGGGTGCGGCCAGCCCCGGTCCGGCAGCGCCGCGCCGGGTTCACAGGGAGCGGCCTCCCAAGGGCAGGCCGCCAGCGCCACCACCATCAAAATTGTAATGGACAACACCTCCACCGACCAGTACGCCCAGCTCTTCCAAACCATCGCCGATGAACTGGGCATCACCATCGACCTTGTGGTAGCGCCCGGCAACTACGAGCAGTTCCTTCAAACACAGCTGCAATCCAGCGAAAAGCCGGATCTGTTCAAGCTCAACGGCCAGTACTTAACAAGCTTTGTCAAGGACGGCCTGGCCACCGATCTGAACGCCTATTTTACCGGCGCGTGGAAAACACAGCTGGAAGATTGGGATCTGCTCACAAAGGGCACCTTCGACCAATGCCGCCGGGCAAAAGATAACCCCGTGCAAAGGTCTTCCGATTCCACCGATCCCCTCTGGGCCATCCCCTTTGATTCCGGCTGCCAAAGCTTCGGCATCAACCGGGGCGCGATCCAAAATACCCCGGCCCTCAGCGCAAAGGTCGAGGCCCTGGTGAGCAGCGGCGCGATTCCCTGCAAGCCCTGGGAGGTGGGCATGGACGGCCAGGTCGAAGCCTACACCTATTCCGAATTCGCGGCGCTTCTCGCGGGCCTGCAGGAAGTCATCGACGCCGGCGCGCTGACCGGCCCCGCCGAAAATCTCAAATACGCCCTCCAGGGCGGCGACGCACTCAAGCTGCTCACCTATTCCGCAGGGGGCTCGTTCCTGAACAGCAGCTTCGACACGGTCACCCTCGCCGACGACGGTGTGGTACAGGCGGCATTTTTCCTCAAGGACGGCATGAACAAAGGCTATATCGACCCCATGTCGGACGGCGGCGAGGGCTGGAACAACTGGGTGTCCGGCATGTACCTGTTCGACGCGAACACCGGCACCTGGGAAAACGGAACGTATCTTGAAAACGGCATGGATGTTCCCATGATGCCGATCCCTGTTCCCGACGGCGCGGACCGCAGCAAGTGGGTCAGCGGGCAGACAGGCTCCTGCATGGTCCTGCGCAGCGGCTCGCCCAACGAGGAAACAGCCGCCAGGGTTATGGGCGCTTTCCTCTCCCGCAGCTCCGAGGCGTTCCAGCTGGAAAACGCAATGAACGTGCCCATGTACGATGACTCCTGGGATGCGTATATCAACCAAAACGATGCTGGCAGCGGCGTGTACCCCTACGACGCCAACTGTAAAAATGTTTACAACCGGATCATCAGCGGGAAAAACGGCCAGGTCCAGGAGACCTATTATACGGTCGGCCGCACCTGGTGGAACACCTTTATGACCAATTATACCAACAGCTTCTGCCTGGACGGCAGCATCGTCACACAGGAGGACGTTTTCAATTGGATGCTGGTCCAGCAGCCTCAGATCCAAACGCTTTTGGAAGCGGGAACCTGACCGGACCACCCTGTGTATGACCCTGTTCTCCATGCCTGAAACAGGATCGCCGTTTGGGAAGCGGTAAATATTGCGACCTTGCGCTCTGCGATATTTACCGCTTCCCCCTTTGATGAAAACGCAGTGTAAGATGGGCCCGCGGCGCAACATTAGGAGGCCAAGTATGAAATTGAAACCCACAAAACTAAATCAAAAGGACGCTGTGTGGGGGTTGCTTTTTGTGTCGGTTCCCGTGCTGTCTGTGATTCTTTTTGTATTTTTGCCCGCCCTGTTTTCCATCTATATCTCTCTGATGGAATGGAACGGCTTTATCCCCGTTGAACAGGCGCAGTTTGTCGGCTTCAAAAACTTTGCCGCCTTTCTCCCGAACGGGATCTATGCCGGCGAATTCCGCAACGCGGTTTTTGTAACGGTCGTTTTAATGCTGTCTGTCCCGCTTCATATCATCATCGCGTTTCTTTTGGCTTACGCGCTGAACCGAAAAGAAACCCGCCTGAAAAGCCCCCTGCGGCTGAGTTATTTTATGCCTTTCATCTCCAGCGCGGTGGCCATCACGCTGGTGTTCAAAAATTTGTTCGATCAAAACGGGGTCGTCAATGCCTGCCTCGGCCTGTTCGGGGCCGAAGCCCTGCACTGGCTGCAATCTCCGGGGCTCTCCCGGGTGGTCATTCTGGTGATGCTGGTCTGGCGCAACATCGGCTACACCATGCTTTTGTATCTGGGCGGGCTGCAGGGGATCTCGGCCGAAATCTACGAAGCTGCAAAAATCGACGGCGCGGGCTTTTTTCAAACGATCAAAAACATCACGCTGCCCGCGCTGAAAAACATCTCCTTTTTCCTGGTGGTCACCAACGTAATCAGCGGGCTGCAAATCTATACGGAACCGGCGATCCTTTTCCAGAACAGTCTGGGAAAAGGCCCAATGAACGGCACCGAAACCATGATGGTGTTTCTGATGCAGATTTATTCCGGCAACAACCTGGGGCTGGCCAGCGCCATCTCCTGGGCGATCACCCTGCTCATCCTTCTGGCAACCTTCGTCCAGTTTTTATATCGAAAAAGGGGGGAACGCCATGCATAAGCCGAAAATGCGGCCCGCTGCCAGAAAAAAAGGCGGTGAGCTGGTTCTTTTGCTGTTCCTTGCCGCCTTCGGGTTTTGCATGCTCTACCCGTTTCTCTGGATGTTTTTCACCTCCTTCAAACCGCTGAACCAGGTTTATACCTCGGGTCTGCTGCGGCACGACTGGGTGTTTCAAAACTACGCCGAGGTGTGGGGCAAGGTGAATATTCTGAGCGGGCTCAAGGCCAGCGCCGTTTTTTCCGTTGGGCTGACCGTGTCGCAGATGCTCACCTCCGCCATGGCCGGGTACGCCTTTTCCAAAATCAGGTTTCCGCTGCGCAACGCCTGCTTTTCTATTCTGCTCGCTTCCATGGCAATTCCCTATGTCACGATCATGCTGCCCCAGTTCATGATGCTGGAGCGGTTCGGTTTGGTAACGAACGGCCCCTGGGGCTATATCATTCCCCGGCTTGCCGGCGGGGCGGCCACCATCTTTTTTGTGCGCCAATACTGCTATGGTATCCCGGACTCTCTGATCGAAAGTGCAAAGATCGACGGCGCCGGGCAGGGCAGGATCTTTTTCCGTATCATCCTTCCGCTGCTGGTGCCTGTCGTCACCATTCAGGGGTTGTTCCAATTCATTTATATCTGGAACGATTACCTGGGGCCCTCGATCTTTTTGATCGACCAGGATTGGTGGACCATCCAGCTTTTCGTTGCGCGGTTCAGCTCGGGGCAGATCGGTTCGGCGGGTGCGGCCAACATCCCCATGCAGATGACGGTTGCCGTAATCGTGACCCTTCCGCTGCTGGCGCTGTTTTTCTACGCGCAGAAATACATCGTGAATTCCGTCATCGCTTCCGGGGTTAAGGAATAAGAAAGGCCCCCTGCGGGCAGGGGGCTCAATATAGAAAGCGCGCCCGCTGCGGGCGCGCTTTCTTTTGTGGTGCATCAGCATTCTAGCGGCTCTGTTTCGGGCATGCGGTCCAACTGGCGCGGGGCGCTCTCTTCGTCCGGAATGCCGGAAAGGTAACTGGCGCTGCCCAAAAGGCCCATCACCTTGGCAAGGCTCAGCTTGCCCGCCCAGTACCCCTGGGCCGCCATCATGTAGGCGGCCGAGCGGCGGATGGCTTTTTCCAGCAATTCGTCGATCCCGTCCTCCATCGCCTCGCCGGTAAAAGGGTGGCACCAGCGGTCGGGCAGCTCGCCGTCCGGCCGCGCCTCGGTGCCGTAAAGCCGCGCGGGGGTCATGTGTGCGGTAATAAAGCCCCTCCCCCCGAACAGCGGCTCCACCAGCCAAAAAAAGGCGTACTTGATCTTCAGGCGGCTCACAAACATCCGCCGCATCCGCCGGGTGTGCCAAAAGGCGTCGGCCAGCGCTTCCCGGCTCACCTCCACGCCCAGCGCCTCCCGGATGCCCTGCTGCAAAAGGGCCCCCGCCCCGGCCAGCGCCGCGCCCGTGAGCTTGGGGGTGTTGGCTTTCACGGGCACCGCCCGGTTGCCGGTGTCCTGCTCGTGCAGAAAGCTGTCCAGCGCGATCTCAAAATAGCCGTGGCCGCCGGGCCGGGCGTAGGGCTGGCCCTCGCCGCACAGATACACCACATAGGGGTGGATGGTGCAGTCGGTGGCGTAGTGGGCCAGAAAGCCCAGCACATAGCTGCGCTGGCTGGGGGTCTGCGCGTTCTCGATCAGGCTCTGCAAAAAAGTGCCCGTGTTCTCGTTGTGCAGCCGCTCTCCGATCAGGGGCAGGTTTTCGCCCCGGTTTTCGGCCCTGCGCCACACCCGGTAGCAAAACAGCATATCCGGCCCATTGGCGCCGCAGCCAAAGGCCGCCTCGTCACTCACAATGGAAAGCCCCGCTAGCTTGGCCGCCGCCCGGGCGGTCCGGATATGGGTATAGCCCTCGGGCATAAAGGTCACCTGCCTCACCCCGGCAGCACCGGGCAAAATTGTAAAGGGCGGGGCGCCGGCCCCGCCCTTTTATTGTACACTGGTTTTAAAAAATTCTCAATTGGTTTCTTCGCCCTTTTTCTTCATATACCGGGGCAGCACAAAAAAGTACAGCCCGCCGCCGATAAAGAAGATCAGCAGCACGCTCAGAATGCCCCAGGGGGCCGACTGGGCATTGATCTGGGCCAGCAGCGCCTCGCTGGCGGTGGCGCGGGTGGCGCCCGCGTTTTTTAGCAGCACATCCGCCGCAAGGGCGCTGGTCCACCCCACCAGGGCCGGCCCTATGATGGCCGAGAACTTGCCAAAGATATCGTAAAAGCCAAAAAATTCGCCCGTGCGCTTTTTGTCCGGGATCATTTTGCCGAACATGCTGCGCGAAAGCGCCTGGATACCGCCCTGGCTGGTGGCCACCACGATGGCCATCACCCAGAACTGCCACACGTCCCGCAAAAAGAAGCCGAACACGGTCACGCCCATGTAAATGCAGATCCCCACCCCCACCATGGTGCGCGCGCCGTATTTTTCGCTGAGCTTGATGTACAAAAGGCAGAAGGGCAGCCCCAGTACCTGCACCAGCAGAAGCGCCAACAGCATGCTGGTGGAGTCCAGCCCCAGGGTGTCGCCGTAACTGGTGGACATATGGATGATGGTGTTCACGCCGTCAATGTAGAAAAAGTACGCGATCAGGAACACGAACATCGCCTTGTAGTTCACGATCTCCTTCACCGTGCCCCACAGGCCCCGCAGCGCCTTGCCCACCGCGCCCTTTTCCCGCTCCTCGTAGCTCAGTTGCTCCACGTTTTTCAGCAGCGGAAAACTGAACACCAGCCACCACACGGCGGTCAGGCCAAAGGCGAACGACAGGCAGAACAGCATTTTTTCGCTGCCCAGCACCAGGTTCATGATCAAAAAGGTCAGCAGGGGGATGGTGGAGCCGCCGATGTATCCCAGGCCGTAGCCCATGGTGGACACCTTGTCCATGCGGTCCCCGGTGGTCACGTCGTTCAAAAAGCTGTCGTAATAAAGGTTTGCGCCCGCAAAGCCGATGGTGGAAAGGATGTACAGCGCCAGCACCGCCAGCCCCACCTTTTCGGCCACGCCGGGGGTCATAAAATCCAGTTGCGGGGTCACTGCAAGGCCCACGCAGCTCACCACGCCCACCAGCATGAAAGCGGTGAAAAGCTTTTTGCGCATGCCTTTAAAATCCCCGAACACGCCCAGCACCGGCGCCAGCAGCGCCACAATAGCCATGGCCGCGCTGGTGGCATAGCCCCAGGTGGTCATGCCGGACGCCGCGTCCGCCATATAGCCCACCACTGTGTTGTAAAAGATCGGCAGGATGGTGACCACAATCACCGAATGGGCGCTGTTGGCCCAATCGTACATCATCCAGCTTTTTTCCTGTTTGGTATAACCGCTCAACAACTTCATGTTCCACCTCGGCACGCTCGTTTTGGGGGCGGCTGGGCCGCCCCGGTTGCGTCCTTACTATAAAGTGTAACACTTTGAAGTTCAAAACACAATAAAACCCCTGTAAAATCTACAGGGGTTTTGTTGTGTATTTTGTTACCCGGGCTTTATAAACGCGGGGCGTCACGCCGCGGCGTCCATGCCGTCCGCGCCGCCCTCGCCGTCTGCCGGGGGCTCGCTCTGCGCATCCGGCTCCGCCTGCGGCTCGCTTTCCTCGCCCAGGCCGTAGTCTGCCAGGGCTGCCTGGTAACCGTTTTGGTAAGCCTCGTCCTGCGCCTGCTCTTTTGCCATCTGCTGGCGCATCTCTTCCTCGTAGGCGGCCTTATTGGCCCAGGCCTGGGCGTCGTACCAGTAGCTGTCGCCGTCCGCGTCGGTCACATAAATCTCGTGGCTCACATGGCGTGCAAAGTCGTCGCCCGCGGCGTTCAGCGAAAAGGTGCCGTACAGCGTCGCCTCCCAGCGGTCGGTGTCGCTCTGGGCATACAGGTTCACGTCGTTCACGCCGTTCTGGCGCAGCACCGGCAGCACCTTTTCCCCTGCCGCCACAAACGCCGCCTCTTCCTTGAAATCGCCGCTCAGGGTCAGGTTGGCGTGCACCTGGTCCTGCATCGTCAGCTCCGAAACGGTCATGTCCTTATCAAATTCCATACCGCTCAGGTTCACGTACACATCGCAGTCGCTCACCCCAAGGCCGCTCAGCTCCTCGTACAGCTTCTGTTCCAGCTCGTGGGCCAGGCGGTACTCGGTCAGGTCGCGCTCAGGCCCGTAATACTTCCAGAACACCGGCACGCAGGCGGCGGCCAGGCTGGCGCAGATCAGGGTAAAGCACACGAGCATGCTCAAAAAATCGTACTTCAGGCGGCTGCTGCCGTGGCGGGCGGTCACCCACAGGATCTCCAGCCCCAGGGCCACCAGCACCAGCGGGGCCATTTTCGCCACGGTTACAATGTCAAAGTTCGGCATCACAAAGCTGGCGGTGATGCAAAGGCCGGTTAAAATCAGCGCCACGCCCAGGGTAAAGGTACCCACCCGGCGCACCGGGGGCTTGTCGGGCTTCGGGGCCTGCCCGCCCCGGCCCTTTTTACCGGCCGGGGCCGGCTGTGCAAACACGGGGTCGGGCACGGCGTCTTCCGGCACCGGCGGCACCGGCGCGGCGGGCGCGGGGCCGTCGGCCAGGGTGGGGGGCGTAAACTCCTCCGGAATGGGTGTGCCCGGCAGGCTCAGTTCAATTTTGTCGTTCATGGCGTTACTCCTTCGGCTCGGCGCCCTTGAATTCGGTAAAGTCCTCGGCGGGGGCGGCGCTGCGCTTTCCGCCTTTCACCAGCCACAGGCCCACCACGATCAGGGCAACGGCCACCAGCAGGTTGGGCACGCCGTTGATCAGGCTGGTGAGAACATTATAGAAGATGCTCTCGTAACCGAACAGGCGGGCCAGGTTCCACAGCCAGGGGCTCACAAAGTTGTTGTAGATCGCAAACACGCCCAGCAGCACCAGCGCCCAGCCGATCAGGTGGTGCCGTTTTGCCAGCAGCCGGTCCAAGTCGCCGCCCACGCCGTTCAGGTGGTACAGGTAGTCGTCCGGCGGGGCGACCCCCATGGTGAGCTGGCTGCGCAGGTTCAGGGTGTCAAAAAAGCTGTACATGTACAGGATCAGGCAGGGGAACACCAGCACGTCCATGCCCATGAACGCCGCCAGCATAAAGGGCACCACCACCAGCAGGCCCATCGAAAGCCCGCGTTTCATATAACCCTGGTACATCTGGCCCGCTCCGGGGATAAAGGCAAAGCACACGGTCCAAAATCCACTTTTTCTCATAACGTTATTTCCTCCTTAAGCTTCCGGGGCCGCATTGCCGCCGAACAGGTTGTTGAGTAGCTTGCTGATGCTGAAATCGCGGGGGGCTTTCGCACCCTGAGGCTGGGGGGTTGCCTGGGGCTTTGCCGTGGGGGCCGGCGTGGCCTCGGGTTTCGCTTGCTGATCCGCCTCGGGGGTTGCCTCCGGCTTTGCCGGATCCGTCTGCTGGTCGTTTTGCGCCGGTTTTTGCTGCGGTGCGGGCCGCAGGCCGGCCAGCCAGCCGTTGATGGCTCCGGTCAGCACATTCTGGGGTATTTTGGGCCCCTCGGTGTCGGTCACGGCCGGCCGCTGCTGGGGCTCAGCCTGGGGGGTGCGGGTGGCAAAGGCTTCGGCCGCGCCGGTCAGCACGCCGCTGTACCACAGCGTGCCCGCGATCATCACAGCCGCGGCAGCCGCGGTGTAGCGGCTTACCAGCACCTTTACGGCCCTCTGGCGCAGCCTGCGCATCACCGGCAGAGTAACGCTCTGCTCCGGCTCCACCTGCACGTCCTCCACAAGCAGGTCGGTGTAACGCACAAGGCATTCATCGCAGAAACTCAGGTGCTCCGCCGCTTCCAGGCGGCTGGTCTCATTCAAGGTACCTTGAATGAGGGCCTTAAGGCCCTCATTGCTGAGGTGCCCGTTTTCCAGAAACAATTCGCTCATCGCCTTGCGCTCCTTTCCAATATTTTTTGCTGCAGCATCTTTTTTGCCCGGAACAGCTGGGTGTGCACCGTCTTGGGGGGGCGGCGCAGCGCCTGGCTGATCTCCTCCACGCTGCGCTCCTCCAAAAAGTACAGCACGGAGACCTGTAAGTAGGGCTCCTTGAGCTGGCGTACCATCTGGCGGATGGCCTCCGCCTCCGCCTCGCTCACGGTCAGGTCCTCGGGGGTTTCGGGCGGCGCGCCGGAAACCTGGGGTGTTTCCGGCATGGCCTCGTCGCCGGGGGCCGACACGCGTCGGTTCCAGGCGCTTTTCAGGTGGTCCCTTGCCTTGTTTGTGGCAATGCGGGCCAGCCAGGGCTTGTAATTTTCGGGCGGGCAGTCGTCCATGTGGGAATAGGCGGCCACAAAGGTATCCTGCGTAAGGTCCTCGGCAAGCTGATGATCCCGCACCAGCTGGTAGCACACGGTATAAACCAGCTTTTGATATTGCTCCACCAGTGTGCTGAATTGTGCATTGGTCACGCTGCCGCCTCACCGCCTTCCCCACAAAGCCATGCGAGCGTTTGGAACGTCCGCATTTCTTCCCGCTCTGCCTACGTAACGAGGGCGCAAGACGGGTTTCTTCAAATTTTTCAAAAAAATTGCAGCCGGATATTTCTTCCTGTGCCGCAGGCTCTGCCCTGTTTTTTTACAGGGTCTGCCAAAGCTATTATACCGGTTTCGCCCTTTCGCGGCAACCGGGGGCGCCGGGGCAAAAAAGCGGCCGCGGTCTGGTGCCGCCTGCTTTTTTGCACACCCGCGCAGGCTGCCCCCAACAGGCACGGCGCGGCTTGCGTTTCAAACGAACCGTTTTACTCCTGGGCAGCAAAACAGCGCCCCCCAAATGGGGGGCGCTGTAAACTGCAAACCGTCAGGCAGGCTCCTTTTCGCCCATCAGCCAGGTAACCCAGCCGCCCGCCGCGCCCAGCACCAGGCCCACGATCAGGCCTATGGCGCTGAAGCTCTCCAGCGCGCCCGAGGAATACAAAATGCCGAACGGGCTCGCCACGATCAGCCCAATAATCGCCGCATAGGTCTGGCTGGGGAATTTTTTAAACAGCCACTCAATGAGCTTGGCAATCAGGAAAATGCCCAGCACCACACCCACGCCAAAGGGCACCAAAAGGCCCACACAGTGGCCCAGGGCCGCCCAGTCGCGGGCCAGCAGGCTGTCCAGCAGGCCGGTGACCTGCGCCAGAATGGTGCTGTAATAGCCCAGCACCATCAGCACCATGCTGCCGGATACCCCGGGGATTACCATGGTGGCGCTGGCGATCACGCCCAGCAGGAACAAAATCACCGCGCTGCCCACCGAAAGGCTCATGGCCTTTACCGCGCCCTCGCTGCCCTGCAACAGGGGCAGGCCCACCCCCACCGCCAGCAGCAGCGCAAAACAGGCGACCTCGGCCGCGCCCAGGCGCCCGCCGGGCTTTTTGGAAACGCTGCCCTTCAGGTGCACCCACAAAACGGGCACGCCCCCCAAAATCAGCCCCACAAAGGTCAGGCAGGTGGCCAGCACATGGTATTCCAGCAAATATTCCAGCAGTTTGCCGAAGCCCACAATGCCCGCGCCCATGCCGATCAGCAGGGGCAGAAGGAACAGCAGGTTCCTTTTAAAATCCTTGAACAGGTTGCTCACCGCGCCGATAAGCTTGTCATAAATGCCCATCGACACCGCCATGGTGCCGCCGGACACGCCGGGGATGATGTTGGCAATGCCGATCACGATGCCCCGCAGAAGATCCAAAATGGCTTTCATATTTTGTAAAGTCCCCTTAACAAAATGGTGTGTGCAGCGCCCTGGGCGCCGCCGTATACTTTATTACTATACCCCGCCCCGGGACCGAATGCAAGTAAAATCCGGGTAAAGCCCCCGCTCACAGCTCCAGCTCCAGGCCCACCGGGCAGTGGTCGCTGCCCATGTAGTCGGCAAAGATCAGGCTGTCCTTCACCGCGCTTTGCAGCCGCCCGCTCACGATAAAGTAGTCGATGCGCCAGCCCGCATTGTTTTTACGGGCGCCGAATTTATAGCTCCACCAGGTGTAGGCGCCGGTGCGCGCGGGGTAGAGCGCGCGGAAGGAATCCACAAAGCCCGCCGCCAAAAGCTCGGTCATTTTTCCCCGCTCCTGGTCTGAAAAGCAGGCGCTGCCCCGGTTCGTCTTGGGGTTTTTCAGGTCGATCTCCTCATGCGCCACGTTCATGTCCCCGCACAGCACCACCGGCTTTTCGGCATCCAGCGCCAGCAGGTAGGCGCGCAGGTCATCCTCCCACTGCATCCGGTAATCAATGCGCGCCAGCCCCTCCTGGGCGTTGGGCACATACACGTTCACCAAAAAGAACCGTTCAAACTCCAGCGTGATGGCCCGGCCCTCGTGGCTGTGCTCCTCTTTGCCAATGCCGTACCGCACCGAGAGGGGCTGCGTCCTGCACCAGCAGGCCGTGCCGGAATACCCCTTTTTTTCAGCGCTGTTCCAGTAGGCGGTGTAGCCCTCGGGGGCAAAGTCCGCCTCGCCGGGCTGGCATTTGGTCTCCTGCACGCAGAACACATCCGCATTTAATGCGGCAAACTGGGCCGCAAACTCCTTGCGCAGCACAGCCCGCAGGCCGTTCACATTCCAACTGATCAGTCGCATGTGTAATTTCCTTTCTTTATTAAGAGATCAGGTTCAGCACCGCCAGCAGCGCAAAGCAGATGATCCAGGTCAGCATGCCCGGGTTCAAAAGCGCGGCCGCCGCCGGGTGGCCGGGCAGCGCGGGGGAGCGGGCAAAGTGCAGGCCGCGGCGCAGCTGCACAAAAAAGCCGATCCCCATGCCGATCACCGCCAGCATCGCCCAGCCGAGGAAAGCCGTGAACGCCAGGCTGTTTTCCAGGGGCAGCAGCACGCACACGCTGAGAAAATTCATCAAAAAGTGCAGCAGCACGCCGTACAGCACGCTGCCCGTGCGGCACACCAAAAACGCCAGGCAGCAGCCCATCACAAAGGCGTAAAAGAACTGTTCCAGGTTTCCGTGGTAGGTGCCGAACAAAAAGCCGGACAGCAGGATATACGGCCCCTCGCCAAAGCGGATGAGCTTTTTGTATAGGTAACCCCGGAACACCAACTCCTCGCACACCGCAGGCAGCACCGCCACCAGCAAAAAGCCCCACAGCGGGGGCAGCCCCTCCAGCAGCGTGTTCACCCGGCCTGCCGTCAGGCCGCCGCCCGCCAGCAGCCGCAGCAGCATCAGCAGCACCACAGTCACAAGGTTTGCCAGGTACGAACCGGCATAGGCGATGCACCCCAGCCGCGCAAAGCACCCGGGGGTCAAAGGCCGCCGGGGGATGAGCGGCATCGGCGCGCAGCTGGGCACAAAGCGCCCCAGCAGCAGCAAAAAAGGCAGCCCCGCCAGGTAAATGGCCCCATCGTTCAGCAGCATGGCCCAGGTGGCGTTGCCGCCCGGCCAGCTCCAGCCGAACCTGGCCGCCAGCGCGTACACGCCGTTCACCACGCCCCAGCTTGCCCCCGTCATCAGGGTAAGCCCAAACGCCAAAAAGCTCACCGTTTTGGCAAAGCCCGGCGCCCTTTTTTCCTTTGGCATGCCGCCGCCCCCCTTTCCGCCCGTTTGGTATAGTGTACCACGGCAGCCGGCAGATTTCCACCCGCGCCCCCACAGCGCCGCCAGCACCGCCCGCCTGCAATGGCCTCCGCAAGCTTTTCTCCCCGCCCCGGTCTTTCAGGCCAGGATGCCTGTGAGCCACAAATACAGGCAATATCCGCCAAACGCCAGCATGCCCGGGTTCAGCACCGCCGCCGCCCCGGGCGAGGGGGGCAGCGGGCCGGGCGGGGGCTCCGGGCGCTGCCTGCGGGCCGCGCCCAGCAGCACCAGCGCCCCCAACACCGCCAGCAGTGCCTCCAGGCCGCAGTACACCCGCCAGCCCCCCTCAAGCATCTCCAGCAGCGAGGGCAGCACGCCGGCTGTAAAATTCATGAGCGCATGCAGCAGCACCGGCCACAGCATTCCCCCTGTGCGGCACACTGCCCAGGCCAACAGCCATCCCAGGGCCGTGGCGTAAAAAAACTGCTCAAAATTGCCGTGAAACAACCCGAACATCAGTCCGGAGGTCAGAATGTACGCCGTTTCGCCAAAACCGGCCAGCTTTTTGTAAAGCAGCCAGCGGAACAAAAACTCCTCGCCGATGGGCGCCGCCATGCACAGGAAGAAAAAGTCCCCCCAAACGCTGCCGCTGATCGCGCCCTCCAGCGGGTCTGGAATGGCCGTTCCCCGCAAAAACTCCAAAAACCAGCCCAGGTCGTCGGCAATCAGCGCGCCCAGCAGCATCAGGGCGAACCCCGCCAAAAACAGCCGGGCAAACTGCCGCTCGGTAAAGGGGCGCGGCCCGCCCAGGGGCCGGGGGGCCGGGGCCGTATCCGGCAGCAGCCAGTGCAGCAGCGCCAGCAGAACCGGCAGGCCCACAAGATACAGGCCGCCGTCGCCGATCAGGCTTGCCGCCAGGTCGCTGTAATACACCCGGTCATAAGCTTCCGGCGGCAAAAAGGCCCACAGCGCCTCCCAGATCAGCCGCACAGCCCCGTCTGCCGCCAGCAGAAACGCCGCGTAGCTCGCGCCCACCCGGCTCATGGTGCGCCGAAAGTCCAGCCCCGCCGCCGGCTCGTAAAGCTCGCCTGCCATGCGCTTTTCCGCCTCCTTTGCGCAGCTTTTATTCCCTTTGGAATATTCTGAAAGCAGCCTGCGCCCGCTGCGCCTTTTTCAGTGTACCACATCCCGCGGGCAGGTTCCAGCAAAAAAGCGCCCCACCCCCGGAAAAGCTCCGGGGGTGGGGCAGGCTGTCGCTTTACATCAGGATCACCATTACGATCAGCGCCAGGCACACCAGCTCATACGCCAGCATGCCCGGGGCCAGCAGCACGGCCCGAACCGGGTGCGCCGGCAGCCCCACGCCCGGGCCCGGGTGGGGCTGGGTACGCCAATAGCGCACCGCGAACACCACGCCCAGAACACCCGCGATCAGGATGAACGCCACCGCCGCAATGCTGCCCGCCTCGCTTTGCACCAGCAGGGGCGCAATGCCGATGCCCCAGCAATTCACCACAAAGTGCAGGCCCATGCCGTACACCAGGGTACCGGTGCGGCAGGCCAGCCAGGCCAGCACGCAGCCAATGGCAAAGGCGTAGATCAGCTGGCTCAGGTTGCCGTGGAACAACCCGAACACCAGGCCCGATACCAGGATAAAGGGCGTTTCGCCAAAGCCCGCCAGCTTTTTGTACGCCACGCCCCGGAACACATACTCCTCGCCCACCGCGGGCACCAGCGCGCCGAAGATCAGATTTGCCAGCAAAGTGCCGCCCCCCGCCACCGTTTCCAGGGGGTTTACCACCGCCGCGCCCTTGATCAGGGCCAGCAGCGCGTTGATGCCCAGCGAGATGTAATTGCCGATGTATGTCACTGCAATGATCACGCAGAACAGCTGCGCCAGCTGCTTTGGCCCCATGCTCTCCCGCCGGGCCCTGTAGCTCGGCGCGGGCGCGGTGTTCGGCGCCAGGCGCGCGGTCAGCAAAAACAGCGGAAAGGCCACCAGATACAGGGGCAGGTCGGTGAGCAGCCAGACCGCCCAGCCGTTATTCAGCGCCTCCGGCCAGAGCAGCTGCACCGCCGAGATGCACGCCAGCTGCGCCAGCTGGCACACCACCATATATACCATAAACGCCAGGCCCAGCCGGCTCACGCTTCGCTTGAAGCCCGGCAGTGCCGGCGCGGCCGGGGCCGCGCCCGCGATCGCTTGGTTTTGTTCCATTCTTCTCCTCCTCTGATCAGCATGTAATTCACTTTACTACTGCGATAAAGCAATGATACTCCATCCCGCGGGCTTTGTCAACGCTCCGCCGGGCCGCCCTCATATTTTTACCGGGCAGTGCAGCGCGTACCACACACTCCAGATAAACCACCCCAACAGGACCACGCCCGCCAGGGCCGCGCCCACCGCCACCAAAGGCAGGGGCATTTCCGCAAAATTCAGGCCCGGGGTGTTGGCCGGCACAATAAAGGCCGCCATCCAGATGCCCCACATCACCCAAAAGCCCTTCTGCCCAAACGCCAGCAGCAGGATGCCGCTGGCAAACCCCACCGCCAGGGCGGCCAAAAACGTGACGGGCCACACCCACCAGGGGATCAGGGCAAACAGGCTTTGCCGCGCGGGGAAGCCCAGCAGCCGGTCCATCCCCATGCTCACCAGGTTCAGCGCCAGCACCCCTGCCACCGCCAGCGCCATGTGGGTCACGCTTTCACCCAGGATCAGCCCCAGCATGCAGCGCCGGGTGCGGCCCATGGCAAGGCCCATGGAATAGTTGGTGCACATGCGGGCCGCGTTCACGAACAGCTCCATGATGGCGCTGCCGAACAGGGCCACCACCGCGGGTACCCCAAAGTACACGTAGTCGCCGGTCACGCTCTGGGCAATGTCCACAATCAGCTCCAGCAGCAGCCACAGCCCCGCCGGCACCGCCAATTCCACCAGCAGGTCAAAGCGGTTCATCCAAAAATGCTTTTTAAAAAGCGCCATGTCCGTTCCCTCCTCACATGACCAGCACCTGGGCGGTGCGCAGTTTTTTGTGCAGCCAGGCGGCGCAGCCCGCGGCCAGCACAAGGCTTGCCCCCGCGGCCGCGCCCAGCACGGGGCCCTGCAGGCCGGGCCGGAACCACGCAAACTCCCGCGCCATGCCCAGCAGCATGCCCCCCACCACTGCCAGCATCATCACGATTATGAACACCACCTTCATCCAGGTGACCTTCAGCATGCCGGTCAGCGCCCCCAGGTTGCCCACCAGCAGCAGCAGGGCCGCCAGCAGCGGCAGGGTAAAGCCCTGGGCGGGCAGGTTCATGGCAAAGCGGGTGCCCTGGGCGGCGATCACCCGGTCCACCACCGCCTGCAGCGCCAGGCCACCGGCCGCGGCGGCCAGCAGGTTCAGCTCGATCGCCCCCCACATGCCCCTACGGGTGCCGCTCATCGCAAGGCCCACCTGCACCAGGCTCTGGGTCCAGTTCGAGCACATCACCATCACGATGATCAGGGTCATCATGGTGCAGGCCCCCAGGTAGGTCCCAAAAATATTGTCCGAATCCTTTAAAAGCAGAACGCCCGCCGCGCACCCTCCCTCAAACACAAACAGGATGCCCAGGTTGTTCAGCATCGAGCGGCTCAAAAACCGCGCGCTTTTAAGCATTTTGCACCTCCCCGTGGCCGCACAGGGCCACAAACGCCTTTTGCAGGTTCAGGGGGGCGATGTCCACATCGCGGCCCGCTGCCGCCCGCTCCAGCTCTGCCAGCGGGCAGCGCACCGTGGCGGCCTTGTGCCGCCCCAGCGCCTCGGCGCTCAGCACGGTCAGCCCCGCGCACACCGCGTCCACCGCGTCCTCCCGGCCGCTCACACAGTGGAACTGCGCCACCAGCTCGTCGGTGGGGGCCTTCTCGATCAGGCGGCCCTCGTCCAGGATGATGACCTCCTCGAACACCGCCGCGGCCTCCTCAATGATATGGGTGCTCACCACAAAGGTGCGGCCGGTGGCGTCATACTCCTCCAGCAGCAGCTTGTAGAACATTTCCCGGGCCACCACGTCCAGCCCTGCCACCGGTTCGTCCAGAATGGTGATGGGCGCCCGGCTGGCCAGCGCAATGATGATGGTCACCATGCTCATCATGCCTTTCGACAGCTTGATGATCCGCTTTTTGGTCTCCAGGCCAAAGCGCTCCACCAGCTCGTCGGCATATTTCTGATCCCAGCGGGGGTAATAGATGGCCGCCGCCCGCATGTAATCCTTCACCTTCAGCGAGTTTGCGCCGCTGCCGCCCGCCCCGGCCGACAGCTCGCGGGAAAAGCAGATGTCCCCCAGGGCGGCCGGGTTTTCCCACACCGGCTCGCCGCCGTACCGCACGCTGCCTGAATCCATGGTGTTCTGGGCGGTCAAAATGCCCAAAAGGGTGGTCTTGCCCGCGCCGTTGCGGCCGATCAGGCCGTAAATGCGGCCCGGCTCCAGGGTCAGGTCCACATTGTGAAGCACCTCTTTTTTGCCGTAGCTCTTGCAAACACCCGCTGCAACAAGGCTCTTGTTTTCCATTGTTTTCTCCCCCTCTTAAAGGTCGTTGTTGTTTTCGCCGCAGGCGCGGCGCACCATTTCGGTCAGGTCCGCGCAGGAAAGGCCGATGCTTCCGCCCTCGTGCACCAGGCTGGTCACATAAGTGTCGTAAAAAGCTTCGCGGCGTTTCCGCCGCACCGCCTGCACCGCGCCCCCGGCCACGAACATCCCGATGCCCCGGCGCTTGTACAAAAGCCCCTCGGCCGCCAGCAGGTTGATGCCCTTGGCCGCCGTTGCCGGGTTGATGCGGTAGAGCCTGGCCAGCTCGTTGGTGCTTGGCACCTGCTCTTCCTCCCGGTAGATCCCTCTCAGGATGCTGTCCTCCAGCATCCTGGCGATCTGCAGGTAGATCGAGCTCTGGTCGTTCAATGTTCCATTCACCAGATCACCTCCGCGTTGATTGGTTCATTACTTGTGTAACTAACCATATCACCAATTCACCCGTCTGTCAATCCCCCTGCAAACATTTTTCGCAAATTTTCGCCGGGGGCGGGGCGCTTTGCCCCAAAAAGGCTTGCATTGCGGGGACCCGGCGGGTACAATGGGGGTGGCGCAGGCGCAAATCCCCTCTGCGACCTGATTTATAAAGGAGGAAGCGACCTTGGAACCCGTTGGACGAAGTCCGGCCCGGTGGGCGGGCAGCCAAACAAATGAGCAGCCGGCGGCGCCGGGGCGCTCTCCATCCGCTTTTTAAATCTCAAAAGCGGGCGGCGGGCATACCCCGGTGCGCCCGCCCGCCTTTTTTGTTTTGCTGTTGCGCCGCCTGTGGCCCTTTGGGCCGCGGGCGGTTTTTTGCCCCCGCCGGTTTTCGGCGCTGCCCTGTGGGAACACTGTTTTTGCAGGGCCGGCCCGCAGACCGGCCGGGCCTTCGCTCGTCCTCCCCATACCCCGTGAAAAGGAGGATACAAACATGGAACTGCATTTCAACGCGGCAGTGCTGGAAGCCCTGCTCAAAAACCGCTCTTACAAGGAACTGCGCGACGCTCTGGCCGAATTGAACGAGGTCGACATTGCCGAATTCCTGGAAACCCTTCCCCCCGAGGAGGCGGTGCTCGCCTTCCGCACCCTGCCCAAGGGCCCGGCGGCCGAGGTGTTTGCCGAGCTGGAGCCGGAGACCCAGCAGCACATCGTCACGGCAGCCACCGACGCTGAGCTGGCGGCCATTCTGGAAGATCTGTTCGTGGACGACGCGGTGGATTTTCTGGAGGATATGCCGGCCAGCGTGGTCAAGCGCATTTTAAAAAACGCCACGCCCGAAACGCGGGGCCTGATCAATCAGTTCCTGCACTACCCGCCGGGCTCGGCCGGCAGCATCATGACCGCCGAGTTCACCGACCTGCATCCGGACATGACGGTGGGCGAGGCGCTCAGCCACATCCGCCGCACCGGTGAGGATCGGGAAACCGTGTACACCTGCTATGTGGTGGGCCCCCGGCGCAGGCTGCTGGGGGTGGTCACGGTGCGCAGCCTGTTGCTGGCAAAGGATGAGCTTCTGGTGCGCGATCTCATGGAGACCGACGTGATCTCGGTGCCCACCACCGCCGACCGGGAAGAGGCGGTGCGCCTTTTGGGCCGCTACAACTTTTTGTCCCTGCCGGTGGTGGACGGCGAGGGCCGCCTCGTGGGCATCGTCACGGTGGACGACGCCGTGGACGTGATGGAGCAGGAGGCCACCGAGGATTTTGAAAAAATGGCCGCCATGACCCCCTCCGAGCGCCCCTATCTGAAAACCGGGGTGTTCGAACTGGCAAAGCACCGCATCCTTTGGCTGCTGGTACTCATGATCTCGGGCATGCTGACCGGCGGCATCCTTGGCCATTACGAGGCCGCCTTTGCCGCCCTTCCCATGCTGGTCACCTTCATTCCCATGCTCACCGATACCGGCGGCAACGCCGGCAGCCAAAGCAGCACCCTCATCATCCGCGGCCTCGCGGTAAACGAGCTCTCGCTGCGGGACCTGCCGAAGGTGCTGTGGAAGGAGCTGCGGGTGAGCCTTTTGGTGGGGATGGTGCTGAGCGCGGTGAACTTTGTGCGCCTCGCCCTCACTTACCCGGGCAACGAGCTGATCGCCCTCACCGTGGCCATCACCATGCTGTTCACCGTAATGCTGGCCAAAACCATCGGCGGCGCGCTGCCCCTTTTGGCCAAGGCCCTGCACATGGACCCCGCCATCATGGCCTCGCCCCTCATCACCACCATTGTGGACGCAGCCAGCCTTGTCATCTACTTCAGCGTGGCCCAGGCGCTGCTGCCCATCTGAACGGATTTTCAAAGGAGAACGCCCATGCCGACCCTTGAGCCCATCGCCCCCGCCCTGCTGCCCTGGTTTTACAAAAACGCCCGTGCCCTGCCCTTCCGCGCCGACCCCACGCCCTACCATGTGTGGGTCAGCGAGATCATGCTGCAGCAGACCCGCGTGGCCGCCGCGCTGGAGCATTACCGCCGCTTTATGCAGGCGCTTCCCACCGTGGCGGATCTTGCCGCCTGCGGCGAGGAGCAGCTGTTCAAGCTGTGGGAGGGGCTGGGCTACTACAGCCGCGCCCGCAACCTGCAAAAGGCCGCGCGCATCGTGTGCGAAACCTGGGGCGGCCGGCTGCCCGCCAGCTACGAGGAGCTTTTGCGGCTGCCCGGCGTGGGCGAATACACCGCCGGGGCCATCGGCTCCATCGCGTTCGGGCTGCCGGTGCCCGCGGTGGACGGCAACGTGCTGCGGGTGTTCAGCCGGCTTTACAACGACCCCGGCAACATCATGGACCCCGCGGTCAAAAAGGCGTTCACCGTCCGGGTGATGGAGCACCAGCCCCCCGCCGCCCCCGGCGATTACAACCAGGCCCTGATGGAGCTGGGGGCGCTGGTCTGCCTGCCGGGCGGCGCGCCCCAGTGCTGCGCCTGCCCGCTGGCGCGGCTGTGCCGGGCCAGGGCCGCAGGCACCCAGCTGGGGCTGCCGGTCAAAACCAAACCCAAGGCCCGCCGGGTGCAGCCCATCACCGTACTTTTGGTGCGGGGCCCGGGCGGGTGGCTTTTGCAGAAGCGGCCGGATACCGGCCTTTTGGCCGGGCTGTGGCAGCCGGTCCTGTTCGAGGGGGCGCTCACCCGCGCCCAGGCGGCTGCCGCGCTGGCAGACCTCGGGGTCCGCGCCTCTTTGGGGGGCGCGCTGCCCCCCGCAAAGCATGTTTTCAGCCACATCGAATGGCACATGGCCGGCTGGTATGCCACAGCGGCCGCCGGCACGGCCCCCGCGGGCTGCGCCTTTGCCGGCCCGGAGCAGCTGCGCGCCGGCTACGCCCTTCCCGGTGCCTTCAAGGTTTACAAGGCCCTTATGACCGGGGGCTCGCAGGGCTAAAAGTTCACAAATTCGTTGTTGTATTCCCCTGTGCGCTGGGATATAATAAATACAATAACAAGTGTCTATCTCCGCTTTCCCATCGTGCGGAGCCATTCAAAGGAGGAAAACACCCATGAAGCAGTCCACTTTCGCAGCCATCATCGTGTTCCTGGCTGCCGCTACCGGCGCGCTTGCCGCCGCCTGGATGTACATTCGCCGGCGCGAAAAAGAGCTGGACGAATACGAGCAGCTGCTCTTCAGCGAGGATTTCGACGAAGAGCCGGGCGAGCCCGACGAGGCCGAGCCCCTGCCAGAGACCGAGGAATAAGACCGCGCGGTGCCCCGGGGGCCTCTTACAAGCCCCCGGGGCATTTTTTGCCCTTTGCGGGCAGTCATCCCCGCCCCATGGGCCTTCCTGCCGCCTCCTGCCCGGCGCTTTGTTCCATCCGCAAAAGGCTTGGGCCGCCATGATCCTATCAAACAACGGGAGGGCCGTCAAATGGTCCATCTGCTCTTGGCCGTCATCTATCTCTCCTTCATCAGCCTCGGTCTGCCCGATTCCCTGCTGGGGGCCGCCTGGCCGTCCATGTACGGCGAATTCGGCGTGCCGGTCTCCTGTGCGGGGGCGCTCTCCATGATCATCGCCCTTGGCACGGTCCTCTCCAGCCTGCAAAGCGACCGCCTTACGCGAAAGCTGGGGGCCGGCAGGGTCACGCTCATCAGTGTGGCAATGACCGCCCTGGCGCTGCTGGGCTTTTCGGCGAGCGGCTCGTTCTGGCAGTTGTGCCTGTGGGCCGTGCCTTACGGGCTTGGCGCGGGCAGCGTGGACGCCGCGCTCAACAATTACGTGGCCCTGCACTACGCCAGCCGCCATATGAGCTGGCTGCACTGCATGTGGGGTGTAGGGGCCTCCCTCGGCCCCTGGGTGATGGGCCGCGCCCTCACCGCCGGCAGCGGATGGAACGCGGGGTATCGCTCCATCGCCCTGCTGCAGGCGGGCTTGACCGCGATCCTGCTGGCCAGCCTGCCTCTTTGGAAGCTCCGCAGCGGCGCTGTTCCCGGCAGGCAAGCGACAAAGGCCAAGGCGCTCACCCTGGGCCAGATCCTTCGCATCCCGGGGGCCAAGGCGGTAATGCTCACCTTTTTCTGTTACTGCGCGCTCGAGCAGACCGCCGGTCTTTGGGCCAGCAGCTACCTTGTTCTGCACAAGGGCGTCGCGGCCGGCACGGCGGCCGGCTTTGCGGGCCTGTTCTTCGT
The DNA here is from genome assembly GCF_048388525.1 of Allofournierella sp. Classification (GTDB taxonomy): domain Bacteria; phylum Bacillota; class Clostridia; order Oscillospirales; family Ruminococcaceae; genus BQOK01. The sequence continues at coordinate 27,768 of NZ_DBGCTQ010000016.1, forward strand.
CGGCATCACCGTGGGCCGCGCCCTGAGCGGTTTTTTGACCATGAGGCTGAACGACGGGCAGATGGTGCGCCTGGGCCAGGGTGTCGCCGCCGCGGGCATCGCCGCGCTTCTTCTGCCCTTGGGAAAAGAGGCCGCCCTTTGCGGGCTCCTGCTCATCGGCCTGGGGTGCGCCCCCATCTATCCCTGCACCATCCACGCCACGCCGGGTCGTTTCGGTGCCGGCCGGTCCCAGGCCATCATCGGCGTGCAGATGGCCAGCGCCTATGTGGGCACCTGCCTCATGCCGCCCCTCTTCGGCCTCATCGCCGCCCGCCTCAGCGCGGCCCTGTTCCCCGTTTACCTGCTTGTGATCCTGCTGCTCATGGCCGCCATGCACGAATTGCTGCTGAAACGCACCGGGGCGGGGCAGCCCGTGCCGTAAAGCCGGGCCAAGCCTTTTTTCGTCTGCAAGCCTTCACAGAAAAGAGTCCGGCGGGGCTGTGCGGCCGGGCTGCCCTAAGGGATCCTCGACCCAAAATTTATCCTTTGCATAGTCCAGGGCTAGGCAAAGCAGCTCGTTGCGGCTGTGGTTGGTGGCCCCGGCCAGGCGGTCGTAAAATTCAAGGACCGAGCGGTCGGCGCGGATGGTAAAGGTGACGGGCTCGGTGCGTTTGGAGATCTTCAGCTCACTCATGGAAAGGCTCCTTTGCAGGGGTTGCTTGCAATGGATTCCCGGAAATCAAATTTCATGGGCTTTACCTCGTTTGTATGCAGTCGGCTCTATTTTAGCTCCCAAACAGTGCATAACGCATTTTTGTTTTCAATTAATTATATATTGTTATCTATCAGTTGTCAATTGTTGTTCGATAGATAATTTATAACTATTTGAAATCGCAGTAGAATTTTAGTGAGGTGATCGTCATGCCAAAGAGCACTAAAATTTCATTAGCGAATCAAAGCAGATACATTGCATTGGGTTTAAACATCGCATACTACAGAAAACGGGCGGGTATGACTCAGGAACAACTCGCAGAAAAAGCTGGGATCAGTCGTTCCTATTTGGGGCAAATTGAAGCGTCCAATATGGTGGTAACATTTACCCTTGAAGTTTTATTCAACATTGCCGACACATTAAAGATCCCCCCAAATCGGCTTTTAGAGATCAGAGATTAACAAATTCAAAACATAGCACAATTCCGTTCGACAAAATATATCCGCTCCGGCACTTTTATGCTATAATATCTTACATATTATGGGGTAGAATGCCCTGGAAAGGGGGCGCAGGCCGTGCGGCGGTTTGTTCTCTGGCTGCTTTTGGTGGCCCTGTTCACCTGCGCCCTGCTGGCCGGCGCGCTGGGGTTTTTCTGGTGGCGGGCGGATGAAAGCGCCCTGCCCCGGGGCGGGGTCTCGCTCGCCGGGCAGGATCTCGGCGCCCCCGCCGGGTACGACTGGCAGGTGCCGGTGCTGGGGGGCGTTTTGTGGCGGCGGCACAGCCGCAGCCCCGACCTGAATTACCAGCGCCTGGCCGGGCTGACCGATCCCGCCGCCCCGCTGGAGGTGACCGGCGAGTTGGCGGCCTCCGCCACCACCCTCACCCTCACCGACGCCGCGGGCGCGGCCGTGTTCCAGGGTTCCGCCGCCCAATGGGCGGATTTTTCCTTTTCTCACAACGGCGATTATACGCTGGAGATCCGCGCCGGGCGCGCCTCCTCCGGTGAAAAGCCCGCAAAGCCGGTGGGGTACAACGTATATCAGTGCCGCTTCTCGGTGGATCTGCGGCCCACCCTGGCCCTTTCGGCCCCCGGCATTGCCCAGGGGGGCACGGCGGCGGTGTATGTGGGCGGCTTTCTGCCTGCCGGCGCTTCGCCCGCGGCCCAGTGTGAGCTGGGGCCGGTCTGGTTCACCCGCACCGCGGCGGGCTGGCTGGGCTTTTTGCCTGTTGCCTACAACGCCGAGCGGGGCGAGTATCCCCTCACCGTCACCCTGGGCGGGTATACCCTTGCCGCCACGGTCACGGTGGAGCTTGCCGACTGGGGCAAAGCGGACGCCGGCCCTGGGGGGCCTTCCCCCGCCGGGGCAAACGAGCAGTTCCGCAGCGCCATCTGGGGCTTTTACAGCCAAGGTTCGGGCGACCCTTACTGGAACGGGGCCTTTTCCGCACCCGTTTCGGGGGACACGCTTCGCCCCTACGGCGCATATCTATATAGCGAAGACGGCGCCCTCTCCGGCCGGTCGGCCGGCATCGGCTATCTCTGCGGCGAAGATCAGGGCGTGCGCGCGCCCGCCCCGGGCCGGGTGGCCTACGCGGGCCAGCTGGCGCTCACCGGCGGCACCCTGGTGCTGGATCACGGCTGCGGCGTAAAAAGCTATCTGTTCGGCCTGGCTGCACTAAATGTTCAGGTGGGCGAGGTGGTGACCCAGGGCGCGGCGCTGGGCCAGGCGGGCGAAGCCCTCACCTGGGAGGTGCGCATCGGCAACAAAAGCGTGGACCCGGGCCTGCTCACGCGGGGCCAGGGCGGCCTTTTTTACCAGCCGCGGGGCTGAAACACAAGTGTTGTGAGGTGGAATTGGATTGGATTTCCTGAAATCATTGGCCAAATGGCTGGCGCTGGTCCTGGTCGTCCTGGCGCTGCTGGTGGCGGGCGTGATGGGCTGGCTGTACAGCCGGGTGGGCCTGGGCGATCTGCCCGAGTATTCCGTGAGCTTCGGCGGCGAGGAGCTGCGCCAGTGCGGCTACGAGTGGTCGGTGCCGGTGGCGGGCAAATGGATGAGCCGCGAGTTCAGCCGCGCCCAGCACGGCGAGCCCCAGCAATTGCAGCGCGCCATCGACAGTCATCCCCAGTTGGCGGCGCCCGCCTCCACCCAGGGCACGCTGCACATCCAAAACACCCAGGGCGAAACCGTGTTCGAGGGCACGGTAGAGGAATACGCAGGCTTTGCCTTTTCGGCGGATGGGGTGTATACCGCCCTTTTGCAGCTGGGCGAAGAGCCTGACCCCCTGGGCCTTATCGTGCAGCCCCACGGGCACTATCTCTACTCCTTTACCTTTGAGCTGTTGGCACAGCCAAGCATCACCCTCTCGGCCTCCAGTATGGTGCAGGGGGGCGTGGTGGGGGTAAAGCTCACCGGCGCTTTGGGCGAAGTGCCCCCCAGCCTCTCCACCGAGCTGGAGCCGGAGGCCGTGTTCGTGCGGCACGGCGGCAGCTGGCTGAGCTATGTCCCGGTCGATTATAACCAGCCCGGCGGCGATTACGAGATCAGCGCCACCGTGAACGGCCAGACCGTCAGCGCCACCGTGAACATCTACGGCCGCGAGCGCCGCGAGCTGGACACCTACACCATCGACGGCAGCGCCGCGATCCCCTACATAGGCTCCACCTCCAAAAAGCTGGCCGAAGTGCTGGCCGTCTGCGACCCGGACGTATATTGGAGCGGCGCCTTTACCCAGCCGGTCAGCGGCAAGGTGGTGCGCGATTACGCCGTGCTGGAATACACCGACCGCATCGACGCCGCCACCCTGGCCATCTACCCGGAGCTCGCGGCGGTGAACGAGCTCATCGAGCCCCGGCGCAGCGTAAATGTGACCATGGCGGTCACCCCGGGCAAAAAGGTCCTGGCCCCGGCGGCGGGCCGGGTGGTGTTTGCCGGCACGGTGGACGGCGGCGGCCGCACCGTGGTGATCGAACACGGGTGCGGGCTCAAGAGCATTGTGTACCTGCTGGGCAGGATCTCGGTAAACGAGGGCGACTACGTGGCCCAGAACGACGTCATCGGCACCACGCAGGGCCACGTGACCTGCGAGATGCGCCTGTACGGCGTCCCCATCAGCCCCTGGGAGGCCTGGCGCGGCCAGGGGAGTCTGTTCTGGAGCTGACGGGGCTTTTAACTCATTTTTACGTTCCGGCGGGCCTGCCTCCTCAAAAGGGGCAGGCCCGCTTTTTTCTTTTGCCCGTTTTTCCTGTGGCGAGGGTTCTCCGCAGCAAAGCGCGGGCCGGTACAAAACTCACCGGCCCGCGCTTTTGCAGTTTTAATGTTCTTCGCCCAGCTCAAAATCGCCCGGCAGCAGCTCGTCCAGCGCTGCGTCCGGCTGCGCCACCACCCGGCGGCTCTGGTTCAGGATCGCTTCCTCCAGCTTGTTGCGGGCCAGGCGCCCGTTGCCATTCTTGGCGGCATCCTGCGCCTGGGCCCGGTCGTAAAAGGCCTGCAGGGGCGCATCACACCCCTCGGCCAGCCGGTAACCACGGCTTTTGGCGTTGATCCTGGTAATGGCCAGCAGCTCCCCGCCGGTGTAGTCGGGGAATTCGATCTGGTTTGGGAACCGGGATTTCAGGCCGCTGTTGGCCTGCAAAAATTCCCCCATCTCCTTGGTATAGCCCGCCAGGATCACCACCAGATCCTCCCGGTTGTCCTCCATGCCCTTTACCAGCGCGTCGATGGCCTCCAGGCCAAAGCTGTCGTCCCTGCCGCGGCACAAAGCGTAGGCCTCGTCGATGAACAAAACGCCCCCAATGGCGGACTGGATCACCTTGTTGGTCAGCGGGGCGGTGTGCCCCACATACCGACCCACCAGGTCGGCCCGGCTCACCTCCACCAGCTGGCCGCCGCTCAGCGCGCCGATCGCTTTCAGGTACTTGCCCACCAGCCGGGCAATGGTGGTCTTGCCGGTGCCGGGGTTGCCGGTAAAGATCATGTGCATCGAGATGCTGGCGGTCTTCATGCCCGCCTCTGCCCGCCGGCGCTGCACCTTCACGTTGTCCTCCAGGCCCAGCACATAGTCCTTTACCTCGCCCAGGCCCACGATCTGGTCCAGCTCCGCCTTTACCTCGTCCAGCGCGGCGGTGTATTCCCTGGGCAGCAGGGCCAGCAGGTCAAAGGGCTCCTCCCCCTCCGCCCGGGCCAGCACCTTGCCCGCGCCGCCCCGGCTCAGGGTCAGCGCGGTGTCGGGCGCGGGGCTGCGGCGCAGGGTGTATTCGGCCAGCGCCGCAAAGCACCGGCCGCACCAGCTCACAAGGCCGCCCACGCCGCCCTTGGCGGCGGCCACAGCAAGGCTGGCCACATCTTCACCCTCGGGCTGCTTTTCCAGCGCCAGCCGCAGGCCAAGCCGCTCCCGGGCCTTTTTGCTCACCTCGTTCAGCTGGGCCAGCGCAATGGAGCGCAGCTCAGCCGGCGCAAAGGGCGCGGCGGTGCACACGTCCCGCGCCGCGTTCACAAACCGCACGCCCATCAGATCCGCCAGCTTCTGCGGGCCCCAGGGCGCCAGGAACACCAGGTACTTGCCCTGGGGCGTCAGGCGGCTCACCGCGCCGGGCACCAGGGCGGTGCCCGCCTCCACCAGCATGCCCTTCTGCACCACATACCGGTTTGCCAGGGGCGCGGCGCCCTTTACCGCCAGGTCCGCCAGCACCGCCAGACACCCGGCATGGCATTTGTCGCAATTTTCAAAGGCCACCACCTGGCCCGGGCCCGCCAGGGCGGCATAAAGATCCTGCAAAAACAGCTTTTCCTGCGCAGGCCCGGCATAGAGGCCCAGATCCATCCAGGCAATGCCTCCCCCGGCCAGCAGGTTTTTTTGTTCCAGCAGCTGCACCAGGGTGGTGAGCACAT
>NZ_DBGCTQ010000017.1:0-1940 GCF_048388525.1 Allofournierella sp.
GAATGATAATATCCGTCATGCGTTATTGTTCCTTTCATGCAAAAGTCGTGCAAAAGCAAAAAGCCGACCCGCGGCATGGCAGTGGGTCGGCTGTGAAATTATTTCAGCAGGCCGAACTCCTGCATGGCAGTCTCCAGCTGTGCCTGCACTGCGGCGGAGGGCGCAACGAGCGGCAGACGGCAGTCGCCGGCATTCCAGCCAAGGCGGTTCATGGCCCACTTGACCGGGATGGGGTTGACGTCGGCAAACAGTGCCTTGATAAGAGGCACCGCCTTGAGCTGCATGGACAGGCTCTCGGCAGTCTCACCGGCGAACCATTTGGCACAGATGTCATGGGTGTACTGCGGGGCTATGTTGGACAGCACGCTGATCACGCCCTTGCCGCCCAGAGCCAGCAGCGGCACGATCTGGTCATCGTTGCCGGAGTAGATGTTCAGGCTGTCACCGCAGGCCGCTGCGATCTCGGCCACGTGGCTGATGTTGCCGCTGGCCTCTTTAATACCGCAGATCAGCAGGTTTTTGGAAAGCTCCAGCGCGGTTTCCGGCTGAATATTGATCCCGGTGCGGGAGGGCACGTTATACAGGATTGCGGGCAGGCCCGCGGCGTCCACAATGGTGTTAAAGTGCTTTACCAGACCGGCCTGGCTGGTTTTATTATAGTACGGGGTCACCAACAGAACCGCGTCCGCGCCCAGGGCGGCAGCCTCCCTGGACATTTCCACCGCATGGGCGGTATCGTTGGAACCGGTGCCCGCGATCACCGGCACCCGGCCCGCCGTGGTTTCAACGGCACAACGGATGCATTCCAGGTGTTCGCCGTCCTTTAAGGTAGCCGATTCGCCTGTGGTGCCGCAGATTACGATGGAATCGGTACCGTTTTCGATCTGGAATTCAATCACGCGGCCCAGCTCTTTAAAATCCACCTGACCGTCCGGCTTCATCGGTGTTACGATGGCCACGCCGGAACCGGTAAAGATCACCTTTTTCATGTGCAACAACTCCCTCTATGAATTAAATGCGTCAGTCAAAATAGCCGTTTGCGGCAAGCAATTCCGCCAGCAGCACCCCACCGCCCGCGGCGCCCCGCAGGGTATTGTGCGACAGGCATACAAACTTGTAATCGTACTGGGTGTCCTCCCGCAGGCGGCCGATGGAAACCGCCATGCCGTTTTCCAGGTTGCGGTCCAGCTTTGTCTGCGGGCGGTCGCTCTCTTCGAAATAATGCAAAAACTGTTTGGGGGCGCTGGGCAGGGCCAGGCGCTGGGCCTCGCCTTCAAAAGAGGCCCAGCGGGCCAGGATTTCTTCTTTCGTGGGCTTTTTTTCAAAGCTCATGAACACGGCGGCCATGTGGCCGTCCGATACAGGAATGCGCAGGCACTGGGCGGTGATGGCGGGGCGGGCGGCGGGCACAATGGCCCCGCCCTGAATGCTGCCCCACAGCTTGAGCGGCTCCTGCTCGCTTTTTTCTTCCTCGCCGCCGATGTAGGGGATGCAGTTGTCGATCATATCCGGCCAGGTGTCAAAGGTCTTGCCCGCCCCCGAAATGGCCTGGTAGGTGCAGACCAGGGCCTTTGTAAGGCCGAATTCCTCTTTTAAGGGGTGCAGCGCAGGCACGTAGCTTTGCAGCGAGCAGTTGGATTTTACCGCGATGAACCCGCGCTTTGTGCCCAGGCGTTTGCGCTGCGCCTCAATAATCTGGATATGGCCGGGGTTTATTTCGGGCACCACCATGGGAACGTCCGGGGTAAAGCGGTGGGCGCTGTTATTGGAGATGACCGGGCATTCAGCCTTGGCGTAGGCCTCTTCCAGCGCTTTGATCTCATCCTTTTTCATGTTGACTGCGCAAAACACAAAGTCGACCTGGCTTGCGATCTGCTGTATATTTGCGGCGTCCAGCACCACCAGGCGCTTTGCCGCCTCGGGCATGGGAGAGGGCATGG
>NZ_DBGCTQ010000018.1:0-1680 GCF_048388525.1 Allofournierella sp.
GGGACCTGATGCCGCCCGCTGCTGCGTGCGCAATGGGGCCTGCGCAATCTACCATGCCTGCGTGCACGATCTGCTGCACGAGCGCAGCCCCCAGCTGCTGGCAGGGCTGCAAAAGGCGGCCTTTTTTGCGCTGCGCGCCGCGTGGTACTGCCGCACCGGCCGGATCGTAAAGCAACGCCGCGAGCTGGCGCCGCTGCTGCCCCCGGCCCAGCGCACGCTGCTGGAAGGGGACCCCACCGACCTGGACGGGCTGGGCGGCCGGTTGCTGGAATGGGCGGGCCGGACCATCCGCACGGGGGAGGGGCTGGACCCGGGTGCGGCCGGGGCGGACATAAAACGGACGTTGGGAAAGGGAAAGCGGGCGCGCGGAGCGGGCTAGGGCTCACGCCCTGCCTGCTGCGCCTCCCATGCGGCCAGCAGGGGCGCGTATTCTTCGTACCGGTGGGGCCGCACCGGGCGCACCGGCGGGTCGGTGAAAAAGTACAGCACCAGCGCCTCGCCGATGCGGGGATAATGGGCGACGAACTCGTACCCGGCCAGCTCCCCTGCCCGGATGCGCTGTTTGATCCTGTTGTGATAAGGGTACATATAGAGGGTTCCTTTCGGCGTTCAAAAGACAGTGAAAGACGGGCCGCTTGCTGAAAACGGCCCAAAAAGAGCCGCGTGAAAAAGGGCGGAGAACAAGGAGAAGCAGATGGAGATCGCAGTTTTATCGGATATCCACGGCAACCACATTGCCCTGGAACGCTGCCTGGGCTACGCCCTTGCCCGGGGCGCCGACACCTTTTTTATCCTGGGGGACAATGTGGGCGAGCTGGCGTACCCACAAAAAACGCTTGACGCGCTTTACGGGCTGAAAGCCCGCCACGATTGTTATTTTGTGCAGGGAAACCGGGAACAGTACTTTTTGGAGTATCGCGAGAGGGGCGCGGCCGGCTGGCAGAGCGGGAATTCCCTGACCGGTACCCTGTGGTATGTGGACCGGGCGCTGCGCCGGGGGGACCTGGAGTTTTTTGCCGCGATGCCGCCCGCGCGGCAGGTGGAATTTTGCGGGCTGCCGCCCGTGACCCTGTGCCACGGCTCGCCGGAAAAAGTGAACGGCAAGCTGCTGGCCGGGGACGCGGAGAGCCTGGAGGTGCTGGCGCGCAGCAAGACCCCCTTGGTTTTGTGCGGGCACACCCACGTGCAGGGCAGGATCGAGCACAGCGGGCGGACGGCGCTGAACCCGGGCGCGGTGGGCGTGCCGCTTTTCAGCAGCGGCAAAGCGCAGTTCCTGCTGCTGCACGGTGGGGCAGGGCGATGGGAAGAGGAGTTCGTGAGCCTGGAATACGATGTGGAGCGCGCCATTAAAGAGCTGTATGAAGAAGGATTGCAGGAGCATGCGCCCTGGTGGACCGCCATTACGGTGAGCCTTTTGCGCGGCAAGGATGTACCTCATGGAAGGGTGCTGGCAAGGGCGATGGAGCTTTGCCGCGGCGGGCAGGGCGGCTGCCGCTGGCCAGAGGTGCCTGAGGAGTATATGGAACGCGCCGTGACCGAGCTTATAGGCGCGGAGGAGGGCAAAGAGGCCCCGCAAAAAAGTTGAAAAAGACAAAATAAAAGTTCCCCCAAAGCGCAGATTTTTTGCGTTTTGGGGGCTTTTTTGTGCGCTTGTAAGAGGGGGATTTGCCGTGCATCCCA
>NZ_DBGCTQ010000019.1:0-3044 GCF_048388525.1 Allofournierella sp.
CCCAGCACGATCCCCGGCACGCTCACCGGGCTGGTGAGCAGCAGCTGGTCGGTGCGGGCGCGCTTTTCCTCTGCAAAGCTGCGCATGGTGAGCAGCGGAATAAACACCAGCAGCACAATCACAAAGCTGTAAAGGGTAATGGTAAAATCGGTATACCCTCCCTGCAGGTTCGCGGCCGTAAAATAGATCCCGCCGAACAGCAGCATCACGCCGGTGAGCACCCATCCCATCATGCCGCTGAAATAGCTTTTGAACTCCCGTTTAAAGATCGCAGCCATGGCTCATTCCCCCTCCTTTTTTTCTTCCAGGGCAGGTTCCGCGGCTTGCTCTTGCCGCGCCGTGCCGTCCAGGGGGGCATTCTCCGGCCCGCCATCCTCCGGCTCTTGTTCCGTTTCCTCCGCGCCCCCGGGCTGCGCTTCATCCTGCCCGGCTTCCCGCGCCTTTGGCGCGTCGGCGCTCTCCGCCTCTTCCACCGGCTCCTGGGCGGTGAGCTGCAAGAACACCTCCTCCAGGCTCAGCGCCTCGGTGGTAAGGGCCAGAACCGGGCAGCCCGCTGCCGCCAGCGCCGCGCTCACGGCTGCGCGAAGATCGTTCCCTTTCTCCGCCGTAAGGCGCAGGCTGGTCTCGCCGTTCGCCTCTCCCGTTACCTCGGCGCTCTGCACGCCCTCCAGGCCCTCCAGGGCGGCCAGCACCTTGCCCGCCTCCCCCAGCGCGGCAAGCTTCAGGGTCGTCCTTCCTCCCAGTGCGTCCGCCAGTTCGGCCGGTGTTCCCTGTGCGGCCAGCCGCCCCTGGGCAAGGATCAGCACCTCGTCGCACAAAGCGCTCACCTCGCTCAGAATATGGCTCGACAAAATAACCGTGTGCTCTTTGCCCAGCTCGGTAATAAGCTCGCGGATCTCGATCACCTGGGCCGGGTCCAACCCCACCGTGGGCTCATCCAGAATAATGACCTTGGGCTCGCCCAGCAGCGCCGCCGCCAGGCCGACCCTCTGCCGGTATCCCTTCGACAGGTTCTTGATCAGCCGGTGCTGCACCTCCTGCACGCCGGTGCGCTGCATGGCCGCCCGGATCTGCCTGGCCCGGTCCGCGCGCTTTACCTTTTTCAGCTCAGCCGCAAACGCAAGGTACTCGGCGGGGGTCATATCCGGGTACAGGGGCGGTTGCTCCGGCAGGTACCCCACGCAGGCCTTGGCCGCGGCCGGCTCCTCCAAAATGTCGTGTCCATCAATCGAAACGCTGCCACTGCTGGCCGAGATATACCCGGTGAGAATGTTCATGGTGGTGGATTTGCCCGCCCCGTTGGGACCCAGCAGCCCGTATACGGTACCCTCCTTCACTGTGAACGAGATATCGTCCACCGCCAGGTGGCCGCCGTAGCGCTTGGTCAAATGCTCTGCCTGGATCAAAAAAGCCACACTCCTTTGCTCTCAATGCGCAAAAAGCAACTCAACCCTTTTCCGCTTTTTGTCAAGCTTCATTGTACCTTCGGGGTGTGAAAACTTTGCAAAATTCCTTTGAAAGGTATTTGAAAATTGCGGCGGCCTGCACAAAGGCGGCCCGCAGAAATCCCTGCGGGCCGCCTGGGCAAAACTGTTTTTATCTTGTCCTTTGATCCTTCCCCGTAATCCCTGGGGAACAGCGGCAATTCACCACAAAAAAGCTTCGCTGCGGCTGATTTTCAGCGCTCACAGCCCGTCAGCAGTTTTTCCAGCTGCTCCACCCGGGTAAAATAATGGTCGGCGCCTGTGCGCATAAAGGTATGGATGGCAGCCACCGGGCTGCCCCACCCTGCAAACGCAAAGGGCACGCCGCAGGCGCGGGCCATCTGCCATCCCGGCTTCAGGTCGTCCACCATCAAAAGCTGCCCGGGCGCAAGCCCGTACACCCGCATGATCTCCTGCAGCGGCCAGGGGCTGGGCTTGCGCCGTCCGGGCCCTTGTTCCCATCCAAAAATCAGGTCCGGCGCAAAGCCGCAGTTCTTCACATAGTCCCGCGCAATGATATCCGCCTCTGAATGGCTCACCGCGCACACCAGCCCGCCCCGTGCCCTTTGCCTGCGGATCAGTTCCGCCATCCCCGGGAACATGGGCGGCTCATGGGTCAGCGAAAAGGCGCGCCAATTTTCCTCCTGGCGGGCCATTTCCTCCGGCGTAAACCCCAGCAGTTCGCTGCAAAGGGCCTCGAACCCCGGCTCAAAGCTGTATTGCATAAACTCTTCCAGGCTCCACCGAACCTCCGGCCGCAGCTCGTTCAGCGTGGCCACAAACGCGGGGTAATGGATGGTCGGGGTGCTCTGTACCACCGTGTCGTCATGGTCCAGCACAAGGCAGGGATAGCGCAGCATGGCAGTTCCTCCACAAATGCATTTTTCTTATCATTGCACAGGTGAAGGGGCTTTGTAAAGCCTTTTGTTTATTCTTTCGGGCGTTTGCGCCCCAGCGCCATCCAGATCAGGTAGCCCGCCAGTGCCAGGATACACACGATCAAAATGATCCGCGAGTAGCGGGTCAGGTAGGGCAGCGCCCTCTCCCAGGCCGTGCCCAGCAGCGCGCCCAGCCACACCAGCACCGTATTCCACACTGCGCTGCCCAGGGCCGTCAGCAGCAAAAACAAGGGCAGGCCCATCTTATTGCACCCCGCGGGGATCGAGATCAGGCTGCGTACCACCGGCACGCAGCGGCAGATGAACACCGCCCGGTTCTGGTACCGCCCAAACCAGCCAAACGCCTGATCCACCTGCTCGGGGTGGAAGTGCAGGATGCGCCCCAGCCGCCCCGCAAACAGCTTTTTCAGCCGCTCCAGCCCCAGTGCCCGCCCCAGCGCATACAGCGCGATCGCCCCGGCCAGCGAGCCGAAGGTGGCCGCCGCCACAACCCCCGGCACCTCCATGGCCGTGCTCAGGGTAAGCGCCCCTCCGAACAGCAGAATTACCTCCGAGGGGATCGGCGGGAAAATATTCTCAATAAAGATCAGAAAAAAAACGCCCCAATAGCCAAACCGGCCAATCAATTCGGTCACCGTCTGCTGCATTCCTGTTTTCTCCT
>NZ_DBGCTQ010000020.1:0-5555 GCF_048388525.1 Allofournierella sp.
GCGAGGACGGCTTCGACATCACGGTGGCCAGCGAGGTCATGGCCATCTTTTGCCTTGCCACCGATCTTGCCGACCTGAAGGCCCGCCTTTCCCGCATTGTGGTGGGTTACACCTACGCGGGCGAGCCGGTCACCGCCGGGCAGGTAGGGGCGGCCGGCGCCATGACCGCCCTGCTCAAGGACGCGTTTGATCCCAACCTCGTGCAGACGTTGGAAAACAATCCCGCCATCATCCACGGCGGCCCTTTTGCCAACATCGCCCACGGCTGCAACAGCGTCATGGCCACCAAGCTGAGCCTTTCCCTGGCGGATTACGTGGTCACCGAGGCGGGCTTCGGCGCGGATCTCGGCGCCGAAAAATTTTTGGACATCAAGTGCCGCAAGGCGCACCTTGCGCCCAACGCGGTGGTGGTGGTGGCCACCGTGCGGGCGCTCAAGCATCACGGCGGCTGCCCCAAGGACCAGCTCGGCGTGCCGGGCGTGGAGTATCTGCAGGAGGGCGCCGCCAACCTGCGCCGCCACGTGGAGAACATGCAGAACTACGGCCTGCCCGTATGCGTGGCCATCAACGCCTTCCCCACCGACACCCCCGAGGAGCACGAGTGCCTGCGCGAAGTCTGCGCCGATCTGGGCGTTCCCTGCGCCCTCACCGAGGTGTTCGCCAAGGGCGGCCAGGGGGGCCTTGCGCTGGCCAAGGCCGTGCTCAGCGTACTCCAGCCCGACACCCGGGTCAATTTCGCCTACCCGGACGACGCGCCCTTGAAGGCCAAGGTGGAGGCGGTGTGCAAAAAGGTCTACCGGGCGGCGGGCGTCTCTTTCAGCGCGCCGGCCCAAAAGGCCCTGGCCGAGATCGAGGCCATGGGCTACGGCGGCCTGCCGGTGTGCATCGCCAAGACCCAGTATTCCTTCAGCGACGACCCAAAGCTTTTGGCCGCGCCCGAGGGCTTCACCATGACCGTGCGGGACGTGCGCCTCTCGGCGGGCGCGGGCTTCGTGGTGGTCATCATGGGCAGCATCATGACCATGCCCGGTCTGCCCAAAAAGCCGGCGGCCGAATCCATCGACGTGGATGAGACCGGCCGCATCACCGGCCTGTTCTGAGCGCCTTTCCCACACACGCCAAAGCCCCCGTGCAGTGTGCACGGGGGCTTTTTCTCAGCTTTTATAATAGGGGCTGCCCGCCACATAGGGGTTTTCAGCGCTGTACACCGTGTGGGTGGCCAGGTGGTTCACCCAGGCGCTGTAGCCCGAGGCGTTCATGTGCAGCCCGTCGGCCGAATAGTCCTCCCGCAGATCGCCGTTTTCGTCGGCCAGCACACTGTACAGGTCCACAAAGGGGCAGTTTTTTTCGGCCGCCAGCCTTGCCAGCTGATCGTTCACCCGCAAAATGCGCTCTTTATAAAGGCCTGCGGCCTTTTGGGTGTATTCGGGCCGCACCGGCGTCATGGCCTGCACGTAAATCGTCACGCCCTCGCCCAGCGTCTCGCGGATCAGATCCAGCATCTGGCCGTAGTAGGCCAAAAAGGCGTTCTCCTCGGCCTCGCCGTCCCGCGCCAGGGCGTTGGCCCCCAAAAGGATATACAGCCGCTTGGGCGCGCGCTCAGCGATCTTGTCCAGGGCGATCTCATCGGTCTCGGTGGCAAAATTGTGCAGGCTGGTGCGGTTCAGAATGGCGCTGGGCCCGGCGCTGCGGTAGCCATACACCGCTGCGACCCCTTTCACCGGGTTTGCGTAGGTGTCCAGCCCCTCGGTCACGCTGTCGCCCAAAAACACAGCGTCGGCAAAATAGCTGTTGTCCACAAGGCCCCGCTCGGGCAGTGTCAGGGCGGCCGCCCCGGGGCTCACCACGGTATACCCGCTGGTCTGCCGCACCGGGCCCACGCTCTGCCAGCTCGTGCCCCCCTGCTCCACCTGCATGGGCAGGGGCGCCAGCACGCTGCCCACAAGGCCGGTCTGGCCCTCGCTGGCGGCCGGGCCCGAGGGCGCGCCCGATCCGCTGCCCCCGACCCGCTCAATGGCCCAGGTGATCACCCAGGCAAGCCCCAAAACAGCCAGTGCCGCCAGCAAAAACGCCAGCAGGCGGCGCAGCGCCCTTTTGCGGCGCTTTTGCCTGGTCTGCTGCCGGAATTCACGATAGTTGCCCATTCTTTCCTCTCCCCGGCGCGGCTTTCCCGCGCCCTGTGCTGTATTGCCCGCGCCTGTGCCCCGTCAGGAATTTGTGCTGGGGAAATAGGGCCGCAGCGCGCCTGCCACGCTGCTGATCGGCATGGTCTGCAGCCAGATATGCCCCGGGCCGGTGAGCACGGTGTTAAAGAGTCCCTCGCCGCCCAGCATCATGTTTTTCAGCCCTGGCACCGCCTGGATATCGATCTGGCAGCTTGCGCTCATAGCCGCCAGGTATCCGCTGTCGATCACCATCTGCTGGCCGGCCGCCAGTTCATATTCCACCACGTGGCCGTCGAACTCGGCAAACACCACGCCCTGCCCGGCCACTCTCTGCAAAATAAAGCCCTCGCCGCCAAACAGCCCCGCGCCCGCCTTCTTCTGAAAATGAACCGACAGCTCCACCCCGGTCTCCGCGGCCAAAAACGCCTTTTTCTGCAAAATATACTCCTGCCCCCGGGCCACAGTGAAGGCCTGAATGCTGCCGGGAAAGCTGGATGCAAACGCAATGAGGCCTGGGCCGTTCTGGGCGGTGTATGTATTCTGGAAGATCGAGTCCCCCGAGAGCATCCTTCCAAACGCTTTGCCCAGCCCCCCGCCGGAGGTGGTGTCCATTTTCATGTTGGGGCTCATCCACGCCATCGAGCCCCGCTCGGTAATCATGGCTTCTCCCTGCTCCAGGCTGCAGATGACCACGGGTAAAGTATCGCCCTGAATCTCGTACTGCATACTCTTTCCTCCTTTATTTGCCGGGCGTGCCCGGCGGGTTTGTTTTTAAAAGGCAGGCGGCCCATTCAAAACCGGGTCGCCTGCCTTTTACGTCCATATTCGGATGCCTTACTCGCCCTTGTAATAGGGGCTCCCGGGCAGGTACGGGTTATCCGCCGCATAGGCCGTGTGCTTTGCCAGATACTCGGCCATCACGGTATACGCCTCGGCCTTCAGGTGCACGCCGTCGGCGGCTGCAAGCTCCGCCCGCAAATCGCCGTTCTCGTCCGCCAGGGCTTCGTACAGGTTCACAAAATAGCAGCCCTTTTCCTGGGCCAGGGCGGCAAGCTGGTTGTTCACCCGCTCAATGCGCTCCTTGTAAAGGCCCGGCTGCGAAACCCCGGGCCGCACCGGCGTGACCGATTCCACATAGATCTTCACCTCGCTGCCCACGGCCTCGCGGAACATGTCCAGCATCTGGCTGTAATAGGCCAAAAAGCTCTGTTCCACGGCCTCGCCGTCCCGCACCAGGGCGTTTGCCCCCAAGAGAATATACATCCGCTTGGGCTGGGAGTTCACAATGGTGTCAAAGCCCACCTCCTGGCCGCGGCCGCTGCCCTGGCCGGGATCCAGCGTCTGCTTGTTCACAATCGCGCTGGGCCCAATGCTCTTATACGCGCACACAAATGCATGGGCCTTCATGGGCGACTCGTAGATGTTCCAGCCCTGGCTCACACTGTCGCCGATCAGCACGGCCCGGTCGAAGTAGGTGTAGTCCACCACACCGTTCTCGGGCAGGGCGATCAGCCGGTAATCCGGGTTGTTCACCGAATAGTTCAGGGTCTGCTCCACCGGTCCCATCTGGTTCCAGCTGGTGTCGCCCGGGTCCTGCGCCGGTGCCGGCGCCTGGCTGGCCGCTTCGCCGCTCTCGGGCGCACTGGCCGTGCTCTGCGGCTGCGAAACGCTCTGCGGCGCAGAACTGCCGGAGGCGCCGCCGGGCGCCCCGCCCTTCATCAGCCGGGTGATCAGGAAAGCCAGCCCAAGAATGACCAGCACCGCCAGCAAAAACACCAGCGCGCGGCGCAGCACCCGCTTGCGGCGGCGGCGCTTTGCCTGTTCACGAAATTCCCGATAGGTTGCCATTCTTCCCTCTCTCCCCAGGCGCACCGGGCACCTGTTTTCTCCATTACAGGGGCCAAACACGCCCCCGGCTTCCATGCAAATCTTACATGTGTATCATTATACCCCAGCCCGTGCCGGGGCGCAAGCCGGGGGGCAAAAAAGTTGGCCCCCGCTGCTTAGTATCGCCGGTTCGCGGCGGGATATGCTTTTTTTCGCCCTGCGGGCCCTGTGCTATATAAACGAACCTGCGGTCCCGGCTCTTTCAGTTTGATTGTGATAGATTGCTTTTTTTTGTTCAAAAATTGCCGAGGGTGCGCCCTCCGCTCTTGACGAAACGCCGCTTATCCCCCATACTAACGTATAGAACGGCCCAGCCCCGCCGGGCGGGTGCAAACGGAAAGGCCCCTTTTAAAAAAGGGCGCCGCGCGGCAAAACGTCCGCTTTCCCGCTCGCCCCGTCCCCGCCGCCGGGCAAGTTGAGATGCAATTAAGGAGGGTGCTTTATTATGGCAATTTTGGTATGCGGCGGCGCCGGCTACATCGGCAGCCACACCTGCGTGGAGCTGCTCGCGGCAGGTTACGACATTGTGGTGGCCGATAACTTTTATAACTCCTGCCCCGAGGCGGTGCGCCGGGTCAAGCTGATCACCGGGCGCGAGTTCCGCTTTTACGAGGTGGACCTGACCGACGCGGCCCAGGTGGAAACCCTGTTTGCCGAAAACCCGGACATCGACGCCGTGATCCAGTTCGCGGCTTACAAGGCCGTGGGCGAGAGCGTTTCCAAGCCCATCGAGTATTACTCCAACAACCTCTCCACCACCCTTACCATCCTGGCCGCCATGCGCCGCCATGGGGTGAACAACATCGTGTTCTCCTCCTCGGCCACCGTTTACGGCGACCCCGAAACCGTGCCCATCCGGGAGGACAGCAAGGTGGGCGGCACCACCAACCCCTACGGCACCAGCAAGCTGATGAACGAGATGATGCTCACCGACTGCTGCAAAGCCTACCCCGAGCTGAATGTGGCCCTGCTGCGCTACTTCAACCCCATCGGCGCCCACGAGAGCGGCCTGATCGGCGAGGACCCCAACGGCATCCCCAACAACCTGGTGCCCTACATTGCCAAGGTGGCGGTGGGCGCGCTGGAAAAGGTGCATGTATACGGCAACGATTACCCCACCCCGGACGGCACCGGCGTGCGGGACTACATCCATGTGGTGGACCTGGCCCGGGGCCATGTGGCGGCCATCAAAAAACTCGAGCAGAAGCCCGGCCTGTTCATCTGCAACCTGGGCACCGGCCACGGCTACAGCGTGCTGGACGTGATCCACGCCTACGAAAAGGCCTGCGGCAAAACCCTGCCCTACGTCATCGACCCCCGCCGCCCCGGCGACATCGCCTCCTGCTACGCCGACCCCGCCAAAGCAAAGCAGGAGCTCGGCTGGCAGGCCCAATATGGCATTGAGGAGATGTGTGCCTCCAGCTGGAAGTGGCAGAGCACCAACCCGGACGGCTACAAGGGCTGATGGGATTGACAAAATTGTAAAAAACCGCAAAAATGCGC
>NZ_DBGCTQ010000021.1:0-5567 GCF_048388525.1 Allofournierella sp.
CGGACGGGCTGACTTACAGCACGGCGAACCAGGGCAATTATTATTACAGTAAGGTGCTGCTGTTCCACCCGGACGGCAAGGCCAGCGCGTTCCAGAAGGAGCATATGGCCCCACAGGACATGGCGCAGGATATGGTGGCGGCCCTGAACAAGGTCCGGGTGCCCATGCCGGCGATCCGGGATTTTACGGTGTATGACGAGATCGACGGGCACTTTTACCCCACCCACGAGTTTTCGCAGGAGCCCAGTTCCTTCAACGAGAGCTTTGTGCGGTGGGACGGCCAGAACATCACGGGCGGGCAGACCCGTTTGTGGACCGCCACGGTGCGCGCCCGGTCCTCGTTCCCAGGGGGGAACATGGTGCCCACCAATACGGCGGATTCCTGCTTGCTGAAGGAGGGGAAGAACAGCATCTGGCTGCCCATCCCCACGGCAAACGTGCAGCTGCGCCCGCTCAAAAGCTACTGTGAGGAACAGTTTTTGTTTTACGGGCAGACCCTGGAGGCCGCGGGCGACCTGCGGGCGTTTTTGCTGGAAAAGCATTACAAGCTGAACGATTACGGGGTGGACGACGCCTATGGCTACCTGGACTGCCGGCTTGAGGGGGACGAAACGCTGGTGAGCGCCATGCCCGCTGAAAACACCAACTACGTTTATCACATTGATTACCAGCCTTATACCCTGGGCGACCGCATGCTGATGCTGGGGATTGCCAGGATTGAGGGGGCGGACACGCTGGTGCGCACGGGCAACGGCCGCTACCTGGACCCGGTGGGAAACGTGCTGCCGGGCTACGCCCGCGCCAGAACGGACAACGTGTTGTCGGTGCGGGTGGCAAAGGGGCAGATCGACCTTGCGGTGGAGAGCGGCGACGGCGCTGCCATTCCGCCGAACCAGAGCTTTTTGTTCCGCATCACCCGCCAGGCGGGAAGCCGGCGGGAGGTGTTTTACGAGGCGGTGCAGGGCGAGGGGAGCAAAACCGTGAGCGGCCTTAAGTGGGGCACGTATACAGTGGAGCAGCTGGAGAACTGGAGCTGGCGTTATGGGGCCGCGGGCTATCTGGATGAAAACCCCGGAAGCGCCCGCAACGACCCGGAGGACGCCACGGTGGTGCTGGGGGAAAGATGCACCTGGGCACCGGAAAAGATCACCGCGGCGCGCCAGTACACCGGCGCGGCGGGCACCGACACGGCCGCCCGGGTGAGCGTTTCGGTGGAGCTGCAGAATGAGCAGTGGCTCAGCGACCCAACCTTTGCCGTGAACATGGGCGGCGGGCAGGAGGGATAAGGGATGGAAAAAGCGAATTTGACGGCGGGGCGGCTTGCTTTGGGGCTGGCGGCCACCCTGGCAGTGCTGGCGGTGCTGCTGACTGCGGCGCTGTTTTTCTGGCGGCCGTATATCGTGACCAGCGGCGGAATGCGCGGCGCCTACACGGCGGGCAGCCTTTTGTTTGTGCGCGGCGCGCAGGCCGGGGAACTGGCGCCGGGCGACAAGGTGACCTACCGGCTGAAGGATGGGCAGGTGCTGACCGCGCGGGTGACGGAGACAGACCCGGAAAGGCAGCAGCTGCGGGTACTGGGCGACCACAACGCCCAGTTTGACGGAACGGTGATCCCCTATGGCAGCGTGCTGGGGCGGGGCGGCTGGGCGGTGCCCTGGCTGGGCTGGGCAGCGGCCTGCCTGCACACCTGGCCCGGCATTGCGGCGGGAGCCGCCCTGACCGCAATGCTGGCGCTGTGGCTGGCGCTGCCCCACTGGCTGAAAAAGGCAGACGAACAGCAGGACGGCCCCGGCGAGGCAGAGGCCGAGGAGAGGAGGCAGGCGCATGTTTAAGCAGGCTGTACGGCCCGGGGCGGCGGCGCCCGCCCCGGAGTGGCAGGAGGACCGGCGGGGGCCGGCACAGCCCCACCCCTGGGCCCGGGCACTGTTCTGCGCGGCGGTGGTGCTGCTGATGCTGCTGCTTTTGCTGGCGGTGAGCCGGCGGCGGGCGCTGCCCTATCTTGCGCTGCAGAGCGGCGGGGCGGCGCCCCTGCAGTTTGGCGCCTCGGTGGATATTGCGGTGAAGCAGGGGGACTGGCTGCGCGAGGATCTGTATCTTGCGGGCGGCACCGGCGGCGACGCGCTGGCCGCGGCGGTTTACAACAAGAGCCCGCAGGAAAACCCGGGCGCGGCCCCCGCCTTTGTGCGGGCCGCGCTGGTGCCGGTCTGGCGGGACGGCGGGGGCGCCGGAAACGGCGAGCCTGTGGGAGACTGGCCGGCCGGTGTTGCGGACGGCGAGTACCGTATGGGCGGGATCACCTTTACCCTGGCCGCCGGCTGGGATGTGCCGGACGGGGACGGAAGGTATTGGAGCTATGAGCCGACGGACGGGTATTTTTATTATCACGGCGTGCTCCAGCCGGGCGAAGCCACCGCGCCGCTGCTGCAGAGTGTGAGCGGTGAGGGAAAGGGCCGGCTGGAGGTGCAGGTACTGGCGGAAGGAATTGAGGCGGCGGGCGACGGGCTACCCGGTTGGGCGGCGATCTGCCGCCAAGGCGCAGAGGAGGTGCAGCAGGGATGAACGAAACCGCAGAGCGCCGCCAGGGCGCGGAGAACGCCCGCCAAAGACTGCGGCGAAGGGTGCTGACAGCCACCGCCGCTTTGGCGGCGGCCGCCCTGGTGTTCGGCTGGCTGGCGGCTGGCGCGGTGCGCCGCAGCGAGGTGTTTACCTGGGGCAGCCTGGAGGTGAGCTTTACCGGCGAGGGCTTTACCGGCAGCCCGGCGGTGGGGGAGGGCGTGAGCGAGTGCGCCCCCGCCGTGAACGTGCAGCCCGGCAGCGAGGCCTGCTACCTGTTTTTGGCGCTGGGGAAAACCGGCGGCCAGCAATGGGGCCACTGGGCGGGCGGGGCCTTTGCCCCGGGCCCGCTGGAGGGCTGGTCCCAGCTTGAGGGCACGGACGGCGCGGTGTACTACTGCCAGGTGGAGGCCGTGGGCAAAAAGGAAGCCGCGGTGCGCATCCAGCTGTTTGACCGGGTGCAGGGCGGCGCGCCGGGCGAGGGAGCGCCGTTTCAGGTATATGCCATTCAGAGCCGCGGCCTGGCCACGCCCGGCCAGGCCTGGCAGGCGCTGACAGGGTAAGGGGAAAATGCCCCCGTGTTTATCAGAAAGGAAGGTGCAGAAAATGCCGTTTAAAAAAGGGCGGGCAGCGATTTTGGAAGAGGATGTGCAGCGGCGCGGCGGCGAGCTGGCGGCGACGGCGGAACAGGCGGAGAGGGCCGAGCCGCAGGCGCCGCTGGTCATGGCCCCGCAGCGGACCGTTTTGGGGGCGGCCGCCCAGGTGAAGGGAGATATTGCCTCGGAGGAGCCGATCGTAATTGAGGGGCGGGTGCAGGGGAATATCGTGTGCTCGAAACAGGTTTCCGTGACGGGCGTGGTGGTGGGAAACATCACCTGCCAAAGCTTTTCGCTGAACAGCGGGAAGGTCAAGGGCGACCTTGTTTGCAGCGGCAGCGCCCGGGTGGCGGAGAGCGGTGAGATAGAGGGCGCGGTGACGGCGCAGGAACTTGCGCTGGGGGGCACGCTGAAGGGCAACGCGCGGATCGAGGCGCTGACCCACCTGTTCAGCGCCAAGGCGTACATGCAGGGCGATCTTACCGCCGGGCGGCTGGGCGTGGCGGAGGGCGCGAGGATAAACGGCAAGGTGGAGATTGTGCAGCCGGAGGGCGCCCGCCCGGAGATACGGCTGGCCGAACCTGCGGCGCAGGCGCCGGGGGAGGAGCCGGCAGTGCAGGAGGAAGCCGCCGGGGCGGCCAAGTGACCGGAAGCGGGGACGCGCTTTATGTGGGATACAGCGGCGCCGCACCCGCCTTTTATCACCGGAGGGAGGACGGCCAAATGCCGATGCAGCAAGGGGAAGTGCTTAAAAATTTTCCGCAGGCGATGGAGCAGCGCCAGTTCCAGGTGTATTTCCAGCCCCAGGTGGACTTTACCCGGCGGGAGTTTGTGGGGGCGGAGGCGCTGGTGCGCTGGATCCGCCCCCGGGCGGGCATGCTGCAGCCCTCGGCCTTTGTGCCCTGTTTGGAGAGCGGGGGCCTGATCACCCAGCTCGATTTTTACGTATGGGAAGAGGTCTGCCGCTTTATGCAGGCCTGGAGAGCGGACCCCCAAATGCCTGCGCTGCAAAGCGTTTCGGTGAATGTGTCCCGCTGCGACATCCGCGACGAAAATTTTTGCGCCCGGCTGGCCGCCATTCTGGAGCGCTATGGGCTGCCGGCCGGGGCCCTGCACCTGGAGGTGACCGAGAGCGCCTGCGCGCAGGAGGGGCCCAAGCTTTTAGAGACCTGCAGGCAGCTGCGGGAGATGGGCTTTGTGCTGGAAATGGACGATTTTGGAAGCGGCTATTCCTCGCTGAACATGCTGGGGGAGCTGCCCTTTGACGTGGTGAAGCTGGACAAGGGCTTTGTGGACCGCTGCACCTGCGGCGAGCGGGGCAGGCTGCTGCTGGGCGGGGTGATCGACATGCTGCGGCAGCTGGAGCTGGGCATGGTGGCGGAGGGGGTCGAGAGCCGCGGGCAGGCCGAGTTTTTGGCCGCGCATGGGTGCCCGGTGCAGCAGGGATACTACTTTTCACGCCCGGTGCCGGCGACCGCATTTTGCGAGATGCTGCGCCGCCCGGCCACGGGCTGAGAGGCGCTGCGCGGGGCGCAGGGCGCAGGGCTTCAAACCTGCCCCGGCAGGAGCAATTTGAGCGCGGGCCAAACATTCTGGCTGCGGGAGGTGCGCTATGGCAGAACTGAACGATGTTCTCAGCCGGCTGTTTTCCAGCCCGGTTACCTTGTTCCTGTCTTCCGTGAGCTTTACCGTGGCCAGCTTCCATTGGGTGCACAAGCTGGTGGCGGACTTCCATGTGAAGGCCTGGCACATGCTGGCCGCCGGCGTGTGCAACGGGAGCATTGCGGTGGTGACGGAGTTTTTGGTGGACCGGCCCGCCCCCTTTGCCATGATGGCCTTTGTGCCGCTGGTGACCGTGCTGGAGCTGTTCCGGGGGGATATCCCGGCGGAGATCAGCGTGCCGGTGCACCTGGACCTGGTGCTGAAGGACTTGCTTCTGCTTGCCTGCGGCTATATGATTACCCTGTTCCAGTGCCGCGCGGAAGATCTGCTGGGGCGGATCGGCGGCGACGAATTCTGCCTGTTCGCCACCGGCCTGCAGGGGCGGGCTGCCCTTGCGCAGCGCGCAGAGCAGCTGCTTGAGGCAGTGCATCGCGTGCGCATTCCCGAAGCAAAAGATGCGTTACAGGTTACCTTGAGCGTGGGGGCGGCGGCCTGCCCGGAGTTTGGCCGGGAGTATGAAACGCTGTATGAGCGGGCGGACATTGCGCTGTACCAGGCAAAGTGCCAGGGCAAAAACACAAGCTGCTTTTACACGGGCCAAAAAAGGAGCGAGTATCACGGCGAGCGCGCCGCGCTGCCGGGGAAGCGCCACCCTTGAACCGCCCGCCTTTGCGCGGCACAAGCGGCCGCGCAAAGGCAGGCGGCTGCCGGAATGGGGGAAGATAATGTTTCAGTGGGAGTATGGCGCCGATCTGG
>NZ_DBGCTQ010000022.1:0-20478 GCF_048388525.1 Allofournierella sp.
GAGAATGCGGCGCATTTTCTTTTTCCCTTTTCAGCTTGTGGGTGCGGCCAATTTCCCCAGCGCAGCCCGCAGCGCCCGCAAATGCTCCGGGCCGGCCTCGGGCGTGTCTTCCAGCAAAAACGGTATCCCCATCGCCCGGTACTTTTCCAGGCAGAGCTTGCGGAAGGGCAGCAGCTCCACCCTCTGCAGGTTTTCGTACCGCCAGCAGAGCGCGGCAAACCGTGCAGCGTGCTGCGCGTCGTCGGTCAGGCCCGGCACCACCACATGCCGCAGCCACAGGGGCACCCCCATTTCCCGGGCAAGGTCCAAAAACTCCAGCGTGTGGGCAAGGCTGCCGCCCGCACAACGCCGGTACTCCTCTTCGGTGGTAAATTTCAGGTCGGCCAGCAAAAAGTCGGTGTGGGCCAGCACCGCCCGCGCGGCGGCCAGGCTCCCCGCGCCCGCAGTGTCCAGCGCGGTGTGAAAGCCCTCGGCCCGCAGCGCGGCAAACAGCGCCGCCACAAACTCACTTTGCGCCAGCGGCTCGCCGCCGGTCACGGTCACGCCGCCTTCCTTTTTGATGTAGGGCGCGCAGCGGCGTATTTTCTGCAGAAGGCTCTCCACCGTGGTCTCTTCGCCCCCGCCAAACTCCCAGGTGTCCGGGTTGTGGCAGTAGGCGCAGCGCAGCGGGCAGCCCTGCAAAAAAACCACGTACCGCAGCCCCGGGCCGTCCACCGCCCCCATCGACTGGCACGAGTTCACCCGCCCCACCGGCGCGGCGGCAAGCTGTGGCTGCGGCATAACATGCTCTCCCTTCGGTCGCGGCGGGCCCGCCGCCTTTTTTCTCACATTCCGCTGTGGAAGGTGCGGGCAATGACCTCCCGCTGCTGCTCCCGGCTGAGCTTGTGGAAATTCACCGCGTACCCCGACACCCGAATGGTCAGGTTCGGATACTTTGCCGGGTCCTGGTAGGCCTCCAGCAGCATCTCCCGGTTCATCACGTTCACATTCAGGTGGTGCGCGCCCTGGGCAAAATAGCCGTCCAGCAGGCGCACCAGGTTGTCCGTGCGCTCCGGCGCGGTGCGGCCCAGCGCCGCGGGCAGGATGGAAAAGGTGTTGGACACGCCGTCCTTGCAATAGTCATAGCGCACCTTCGCCACCGAGTTCAGGCTGGCCAGCGCGCCGCTTTTTTCCCGGCCGTGCATGGGGTTTGCGCCCGGCGCAAAGGGCTCGCCGGCCTTGCGCCCGTCGGGGGTAGCGCCCGTCTTTTTGCCGTACACCACATTGGAGGTGATGGTCAGCACCGACAGGGTGGCCTCCGCCCCACGGTACAGCGCGTGCTTTTTCAGCTCTTCAAAGAACAGCCGCGCCTGCTCGGCGGCAATGCCGTCCACCCGGTCGTCGTCGTTGCCGTAGGCGGGGTACTCCCCCTCCACCTGGTAGTCCCGGATCAGGCCGGTGGCCTCATCCCGCACGCAGCGCACCCGCGCGTACCGAATGGCCGAGAGCGAGTCCGCCAGCACCGACAGCCCCGCAATGCCAAAGGCCATGTAGCGGTGCACGTCGGTGTCGTGCAGGGCCATCTGCAATTTTTCATAGGCGTATTTGTCGTGCATGTAGTGGATCACGTTCATGGTGTTGGCGTACACGCCCGCCAGCCACTGCCGGTAAAAATCCAGTCGGCGGCACACCTCGCCGTATTCCAGGTACTCGCCCTCGTAGGGGGCGGCAGCGGGGCCCACCTGCTCGTTCTTCATCTCGTCCCGCCCGCCATTCAGGGCCATCAGCAAGAGCTTCGGCAGGTTGGCCCGCGCGCCGAAGAACTGCATGTCTTTGCCAACCCGCATGGCGGAAACACAGCAGGCGATGGCGTAATCGTCGCCGTAAACCGGGCGCATCACATCATCGTTCTCGTACTGGATCGCGTCGGTGTCGCAGGATACCTTTGCGCACAAGCGCTTGAACCCTTCGGGCAGGCCCTCCGCCCACAGCACGGTCAGGTTCGGCTCGGGCGCCGGGCCCAGGTTATAAAGGGTGTGCAGCATCCGGAAGGAATTTTTCGTTACCAGGGTGCGGCCGTCCTGCCCCATGCCACCCACCGCCTCGGTGATCCACATGGGGTCGCCGCCGAACAGCTCGTTGTAGTCCGGGGTGCGCAGGTGCCGGGCCATGCGCAGCTTCATCACAAAGTGATCCATCAGTTCCTGGGCTTCGCTCTCGCTCAGTGTGCCCGCCCGGAGATCCCGCTCAAAATAAATGTCCAGAAAAGTGCTGGTGCGGCCCAGGCTCATGGCTGCGCCGTTCTGCTCCTTAATGGCGCCCAGATACCCAAAATACAGCCACTGCACCGCCTCGCGGGCGTTTGCCGCGGGGCGGCGGATGTCGCAGCCGTAGGCGTCCGCCATTTGGGCCAGCTTGTTTAAAAAGTCGATCTGCCGCCAGACCTCCTCGATCAGGCGAATGGTCTCCTCGCTCATCGCGCCCTTTTGCAGCGCGGCCAGATCCTGCTTTTTCTGCTGTGCCAGCCGGTCCACGCCGTACAGGGCCACCCGGCGGTAATCGCCGATGATGCGCCCCCGTCCGTAGGCGTCCGGCAGGCCGGTGATCAGCCCGCAGTGCCGCGCGGCCCGGGTCTCGGGCCCGTACACCCGGAACACCCCGTCGTTGTGGGTGGTGCGGTAGCAAAACTCCTCCTCGATCTTTTCCGAGAGCTTGTACCCGTACGCCTCGCAGGCCTGCCGGGCCATCCGGATGCCTCCAAAGGGGTTCACCCCCCGCCGCAGCGGCGCGCCGGTCTGCAGTCCCAGGATCAATTCATCCTGTTTGTCCAGGTACCCGGGCTCGTAGCTCAAAAGCGACGACACGTTCTCGGTGTCCACGTCCAGCACGCCGCCCTTTTCCCGCTCGGCCCGCAAAAGCGCGTCCAGCTTTTCCATCAGCCGCCCGGTGCGGGCGGTGGGGCCCGCCAAAAATTCGTCCCCGCCCTCGTAGGGGGTGTAATTTTTCTGGATGAAGTCCCGCACGTCAATGGTCTGCTGCCACGCCCCGGCCGCAAAGCCGTTCCACTCGCTGTTCATATCGCTTTCCCTCCTGTATTGCCTGCCACCGCGCCCGGCGCCGCCCCGCGCAAATAAAAAAGGGCAGCACCGCAAAACGCGATGTTGCCCAGACGGTCGGCATAGCTTCCGCGCCCCATTCCCCTGTGGTTGGCCCACATTTCCCGTCAGTTGTGGGGGCGGTGTTCTGTTGTGTGTCGTTCCCCGCTGCGCCGGGAACAAGATTTAGTATACCCGGCCGCGGCCGGAAAGTCAATGCCCCGGGCGGGATGTTTTGCTTCTTTCCTTTGGGGCATCCATTTTATACAAAAAGTATATACGCAGGCGTTTTACCGCTGCGGCCGCTGCAGGCCGCGCAGATCCCCGCTCTCGGAAAAGTCCTCCCGGTCCAGCGTCAGGCTGGGGTTATAGTAGGGGTCGCGGGTGAGCGCCTGCCGCCCAAACCGCTCGGTGAGCCGCCGCTGCTCGCCGCTGAACCGCTCCTTTTTCGCCTTGTCCCGCTCGTCGATGCCGCGGCTTTTGCTCTCGTGGTGGTAAAGCTGGGCGTAAGGGGTCCACACCACCCGCCAGCCGGCCCGCCGGGCCCGCAGGCAGAAATCCACGTCGTTAAAGGCCACGGTAAAGTCCTCGTCCAGGCCCTCCAGCTTGTCGTACACCTCGGCGCGCACCAGCAGGCAGGCCGCCGTCACGGCCGAGAGGTCCTGCACCGTGGCCGCCCGGAACATATAGCCGCTGCCGCCCCGCGGCTTATACTTATGGCTGTGCCCCGCGTAGCCTCCCAGGCCGGTGATAATGCCCGCGTGCTGAATGGTGTCGTCCGGGTAGTAGAGCATGGCCCCGCACATGGCCACCCCCGGCCGCGAGGCCTGCATCAGCAGCTCGGTGAGCCACCCGCCGTTGATCACCTCCACATCGTTGTTCAGCAGCAGCAGGTAATCGCCCTTTGCATACGTCCGGCCAAAATTGTTGATGGCCGAAAAATTGAACGGCCCCTGGTAGTGTGCCACCTGGCAGCGGGGATAGCGGCCGCCCTGGGCGATCGCCTCGTAATACGCAAAGGTCTCTGCCTCGGTGGAGTTGTTCTCGATCACAATGACCTCAAAAGCAGGCCACTCGGTCTTTTCATAGATCGACCGCAGGCATTTGTCCAGGTCCCCGGCGTGGTCCTTGCTGGGGATCAGGATGCTCACCAGCGGCTCGCCCTCGATCTCAAAATCCACCTTGTAGGTGCTGGGGAACAGGCCGTCCCGCACCGTGCCCCGCTGGCCGGTGCGCTCCAGGTGATCGGCGATCGCCTTTTTTGCGGCCTTTGCCACATAGGGCTTTGCCTCCACCCCGCCGCTGGTGGAACCGCCGTGTACCCGCCAGTAATACAGCACCTGGGGGATGTGCACGATCTGGTCCTCCTGCAGGCGCTCGGTCAGCCGCAGGAATAAATCGTGGTCCTGGCTGCCGTCGCACTCCGGCCGCTCGCCGCCCACCCCAAAAAACAGCTCCCGCCGGAACACCGCCAAATGGCAGATGTAATTGCAGCACAAAAGATACTCCGGCGCAAAGTCCGGCTTGAAGTGCCCTACGATCGGCCGGCGGATGCTTTTGGTGAACAGGGCCTCGTCGCTGTACAAAAAGGCCGCGCCGGTGTCCAGAATGAGCTGCTGCACCGTGTAAATGGCGTGGGGCGCCAGCACATCGTCGTGGTCGGCCAGCGCAAGGTATTCCCCTGTGGCCAGCTGGGCCGCCGCGTTGGTGTTGGCGCTGATGCCCTTGTTTTCCACCCTGGTGTATAAAATGCGCCCCCTGCCGTCGGCTTTCTGTGCCTCCTCCACCAGCTGCTCCACCTCCGGGTGCCCGGGGTCCGAGGCGTCGGCAAGGCAGAGCTGCCAGGCGGGGCTGGTCTGCCCGGCCAGGCTTTCCAGCAGCTGGCGCAGATATTGCTGCGGGGTATTGTAAAGCGGCACGCACACGCTCACCAAAGGCAGCCCCTCGCCGCCCGCAGCCGCCTGCTGCTGCGCCTCCAGCACCGTCTTTTTGGGCAGGTACCTCGCCCGCTTGCCAAAAAGGCGGCGCCTTGCAAAGCCCGCCGCCCGCCTGAGCATGGGGCCGGGTCCCTCGTCCCTCAAAACCGTGAGGGCATAGCCCAGCAGCTCTTTGATGCGCTTGAGTTTCAATTTCATTCTTTTTCCTCTTTTGTGGGGCGCTGCCCGGCCCGGCTCACTTGAGGCCGTAATTCTCGAACAGCAAATTAAAATGCCGGTTGTAATAGGGGTCGCCCGCCGCGATAAGCGCGCCGTACTTGTTTATGAAGTTCGCCTTTTCCCGCTCGTAGCGGGCGGCGTTTTCGCTCTGGGTGTCCAGGCCCCGGCTCTTGCTCTCGTAGTGGTAGGCCTCGGCAAAGGGGGTGAACACATTGGTGCGGCCCGCCGCGTGCAGCTTCAGGCACAGGTCGATGTCGTTGTAGGCCACCGCGAACAGCGCCTCATCCAGCCCCCCCATGGCATCGTACAAAGCGGTCTTTACCATCAGGCAGGCGCCGGTCACCGCCAGCAGGTTTTGTGGGGTGGCCAGCCGGTACAGATCCCCTGCCGAGGCCCGGGGGTGGCTTTTGTGGCTGTGCCCCGCAGTACCGTTAATGCCAATAAACACCCCCGCGTGCTGGATGCGGTCGTCCGGGTAATAGAGCTTTGCCCCCACGCAGCCCACGTCCGGCCGCTGGCTGTACATGAGCAGCTCGGCCAAAAAGCCCTCGCTCAGGCACTCGATGTCGTTGTTCAAAAGCAGCAGCTGTTCGCCCTTTGCAAAGCTTCGCCCAAAATTGTTGATGGCCGCAAAGTTGAAGGCGCCCCGGTAGGTTTCCACCCGCAGGCCCGCGAACTTCCGCTTTGCCGCCTCGTAATAGGCAAAGGTGGCCGGGTCGGTGGAGTTGTTCTCCACCACGATCACCTCAAACCGCGGATAACCCGCCTTTGCGTAGAGGCTTTCCAGGCAGCGGGCCAGGTCCCCGGCGTGGTCCTTGTTCGGGATGATCACGCTCACAAGCGGCTGGCCCGTCAGGGCGTACCGCACCCGGTAGGCGCCGGGGCAACCGGGAATGGCGGAGGCCTCGCCCGCAAGCCCCACCCTGCTCAGATGGCTGTTGATCGCCCGCTCGCCCGCGGCCAGGGCGTAGGGCTTTGCCTCCATGGAAGAGGCCGTGGACCCCGCATGGCTGCGCCAGATGTACAATACATAGGGCAAATGCAGGATCTTTTCTGCCCGCTCGGTCAGCCGCAGGATCAGCTCAAAGTCCTGGCTGCCGTCGTACTCGCTGCGTTCCCCGCCGCCCGCCCGGTTCAGCAGCGCACGGCTGAAAGCGGCCAGGTGGGTGATGTAATTGCAGCCCCGCAGGTAATCCGGCTCAAAATCCGGCTTGAAATGGTAGTCCACCAGGTGCTTCAGATTTTCCGTCAGCACGATCTCGTCCGAATACACAAAGTCCGCCCCGCCCGCGGCGGCCTTCGCCACCTCAAACAGCGCGTTTTTATACAGCAGGTCGTCGTGGTCCAAAAGGGTCAGCCAGTCGCCCTGCGCCGCCGCCAGACCCGCGTTGGTGTTCCCCGCAATGCCCTTATTCTCCCCCAGCTTTACATAGGTGATGCGCCCGTCCTTTTTTGCGTACGCCCCGGCAATGCGGCCCACCTCGCTGTGTGCGGCGTCCGAGGCGTCGGCCAGCACCAGCTGCCAGCGCTGGTAGCTCTGGCCCTTCACGCTCTCGATCATCTGGCGCAAAAAGCGGGGCGGGGTGTTGTACAGAGGCGCCACCACACTGATCTTCGGCCCGCCCAGCACCCCCGCGGCGCGCTGGGCGGCCAGCTTTTTGCGGGTGGGCAGGTCGGCCCGGTACCGCCAGGCATCCCGGTGAAACGCAAGGTTCACCCGGAACGAGATCTCCCGCCACAGGGCCTCTGCCCCTTCTTCCCGGCCCACCTTGGCGCACCATGCGGCAATCTGCCGGATGTGGCCGGGGTCCAGCAGGCGGCGGGCCATGCCGGCCAGGCTGTCCTTTTTTGCAACGTCCGCGGGCAGCGGCGCTTCCAGTTCCTTTTTGTCGGGCATCGTGCGCTCCTTTCCCCTTGCGGGCCCAGCGGGCCGGTTTTAAAAACAGCCAAGGTGCATGCCCTTGGCCGTTCGTTTTTTGTTGCTGCTCTTCCCTTTTGCCCGGCTATTGCGCGTCGCTCCCGCGGGTGGTCTTTTTGTAGGCCGCGCAAACCTCTTCGGTGGGGCCGTTCATCTTAATGCGCCCGTGCTCCAGCCAGGCCACCCGGTTGCACATGCGCTCGATCTGCTCGATCGAGTGGCTCACCAAAATCACCGTGGTGCCGCCGCTCATGAGCTGCTGCATGCGCTCCTCGCACTTTTGCTGAAACAAAAAGTCACCCACGCTCAAAATCTCATCGGCGATCAGGATATCCGGCTTTGTGATGGTGGCGATGGCAAAGGCGATGCGGGCCACCATGCCGCTGGAATAGTTTTTCAGCGGCACGTCCAAAAACTCCCGCAGCTCGCTGAACTCCACGATCTCGTCAAAGGTGGAGTCGATGTATTTGGGCGTAAAGCCCAGCACCGCGCCGTTCAGGTAAATGTTCTCGCGGGCGGTCAGATCCATGTCAAAGCCGGCCCCCAGCTCGATCAGGGGCGCAATGGTGCCCCGCACAGTGCAGCTGCCGCCGCTGGGCTTGTATACCCCCGAGATGACCTTCAGCAGGGTGGATTTGCCGCTGCCGTTCAGCCCGATCAGCCCGTAAAAATCGCCGGGCTGCACGGTCAGGTTCACGTCGTGCAGGGCGTAGAATTCGTCGAAGTGCAGCTTGCCGTGGGCCAGCTGCAAAAAGTATTCCTTCAGGCTATCGCTCTTTTCCTTTGCCAGGTTGAAGCGCATGGAAACATTGTTTACCTGGATGATGGGTTCCACCGGGCCGCCCCCCCTCACATGTACAGGACGAACTTGTCCTGTTTTTTCTTGAACACAAAAAGCCCCAGCGCCAGCATCACAAGGCTGCACAGCCCGCAGATCCACACCATGTTCCAGGTGAGCAGCTCCCCGTCCAGCACCACCGCGCGGAACGCGGTGATATACCAATAGATCGGGTTAAACTTGATGAACAGCTCCAGCGCCGCCACCCCAAACTGCGAGGGGTGGTAAAAGATGGCCGAAAAATACATCAGCACGGTGGTGAACACCTCCCACAGGTGGATCACATCCCGGAAGAACACCGCCAGGGTCGAGAGCACCAGCCCCACCCCCAGGCTGAAAAAGAACAGGGTCACGATGGGGTACACCGCCAGCAGCACGGTGGCGTGCAGCGGGGTGCCGGTCACGATCATGATGATGATCAGCGCAATAAAGCTGAAAAAGTAGTTCACCAGCCCAAAGCAGGTCTTTTCCAGCGGAAAAATGTATTTGGGGATGTACACCTTGCGCAGCAGCATGGCGTTTGCCATCACGCTGCCCATGGCCATGGTGGTGGACTCGCGGAAAAAGGTGAACATCAGCTGCCCGATCACCAGGTAGACCGGGAAATTGTCGATCCCGCTGCCCCGCCCGCCAAACAGGCCGCCGAACACCACCACCATCACCGCACACATGAGCAGCGGGTTCAAAACGCTCCACGCAACGCCCAGCACGCTGCGGCGGTACTTGAGCTTGAAGTCCCGGCTGATCAGGTTGTACAACAGGTACCGGTAGCGGAAAAAGTCCTTGAGATACAGGCGTACCGTAGTCAAAGCGGCGTTACCACCTTTCAAAATAATCGAAAGTCTGCTGCGCAAAGGGCAGGTGTTTTGTATCCTTTTCGCTCAAAAGGTATTCGCAGCCGCAGTCCGGCCAGTCAATCGCCACCGTGGCGTCGTCGTAGGGGATGCCCCCCTCGGCGGTGGGGTCGTAATAATCGGTGCATTTGTAGCAAAACTCGGCCTCGTCGCTCAGCACCAAAAAGCCGTGGGCGATGCCTTTCGGCACATAGAATTGCTTTTTGTTCTCCTCGCTCAGGGTCACACCCACCCATTTGCCGAAAGCCGGGCTGTGGGGGCGGCAGTCCACCGCCACG
The DNA here is from genome assembly GCF_048388525.1 of Allofournierella sp. Classification (GTDB taxonomy): domain Bacteria; phylum Bacillota; class Clostridia; order Oscillospirales; family Ruminococcaceae; genus BQOK01. Next base: position 9,119 of record NZ_DBGCTQ010000022.1, read on the forward strand.
TCGAACACCTCGCCCTTTGTCACACGCACCAGCTTGCCCTGGGTGTGCCGCGTTTGAAAATGCACCCCCCGCAGCACCCCCCGCCGGCTTTTGGACTGATTGTCCTGCACAAACTCGTCGGCGATGCCGGCGGCGGCAAACTCCTCTTTCTGAAAGGTTTCCATAAAGTAGCCCCGCGCGTCGCCGAACACGGTGGGCTCGATCACCAGCACCCCCGGCAGCTCGGTTTCGATAAACTTGAATTTTGCCATTGCTTCCAACGCTCCCTTTTTCACTTTTGCTCCATACAGGTCACGGCAGCCTTGAACTGCGCATAATCCCGCAGATATTCGCCCCCGTCGTAATGCTCGCTGGCCAGCACCAGCAGCACGCTGTCGGGCGAAAAATCGTACATATCCTTCCACACCATGCTGGGGATGTAAATGCCGGTGTTGGGGGTGTCCAGGCTGTAGACCTGCTCCCGGCCCAGGCCGTCGTCCACCCGCACCTTGCTGCGGCCCGCCACGTTGATCAGCACAAATTCGCTGCGCCGGTTGGCGTGCTGCCCCCGCACGATGGTGGCGTCGCTGCCATATATATAAAACACCCGTCGGATCTCAAAGGGCACGTCCCCGCCGCCCTCCACCACGATCAGGCTGCCCCGCTCGTCGCCCAAATCGCCAAAGCGCAGCATGCGTATCTTGTCGTAGTTTTTGTTATACATCTCACGGCTCCCAACTGTTGATGGCGTCGATCACCGCGCCCTGCTCGGCGGCGGTCATTCCGTTGTACATGGGCAGGCTCAGCACCTCGCCCGCGTACCGCTCGGCAATGGGGTAATCGCCCGGCTTTTTGCCAAGGTAGGCATACGCCTGCGAAAGGTGCGGCGGGATGGGGTAATGGATGATGGTGCCGATGCCCCGCTCTTTCAAAAAGGCGGCCAGCTCGTCCCGCCTTTCCGCGTGCACCACATACTGGTGCCAGGTGCAGTCGGCGCCGGGTCGCACCCTGGGCAGGCGCACCCGGGGGTTTTCCAGCTCCGCGGTATAGCGGGCCGCAATGGCCCGGCGCTCGGCGTTGAACTCGTCCAAATGGCGCAGCTTGACCCGCAGCAGCCCCGCCTGCAATTCGTCCAGGCGCGAGTTTGTGCCCACCACCCGGTTGTGGTAGCGCCGCTCGCTGCCGTAGTTCCGGTACACCCGGAACCTCTCGGCCAGGTCCGCGTCGCCGGTCACAATGCAGCCCGCGTCGCCAAAAGCGCCGCAGCCCTTGGTGGGGTAAAAGGAAAAGCAGCCCACATCCCCAAAGGTGCCCACCGTTCTGCCGCGCCAGTGGTTGCCGTGGCTCTGGGCGCAGTCCTCCACCACCCGCAGGCCGTGCCGGCGGGCGATCTCCATCACGCGGTCCATATCACAGGCCTGGCCGAACAGATGCACCGCCAGGATTGCCTTTGTGCGGGGGGTAACAGCCGCCTCGATTTTTTCTGCGTCAATGTTGTCGTATTCGTCCGGCTCCACAAACACCGGGCGCGCGCCGTTCATAGAGATCCCCATCACGCAGGCGATGTAGGCGTTCGAGCACACGATCACCTCGTCGCCCTCGCCCACGCCCAGCAGCCGGAAGCTGATCCACAAGGCGTCCAGCCCGCTGGCCAGGCCCACGCAGTGCCGCGCGCCGATGTAGGCGGCCCACTCGGCCTCAAACGCCTCCACCTCTTTGCCCAGGATGTACCAGCCGCTGCGCAGCACCTCCAGGGCTTTTTCCTCGTATTCCGCCGCGTGCAGGCTGTACTGCCGGTGCAGGTCGTTGGGCAGGATGTTCAAGCGTTTCGGCCCCCTTTTTCCAATCGGGCAGGCCCGTGGCCACCCGGTATGATCCATCGTATATTGTACCCTATCAGGCCCCGATTCGCAACCTAAAATCCCCAATTCCGCGTCCGGGGTTGTAACTTTTTTGTAATTTATCGCATTTTGCCGGGCCTTTTCCCCACACAAATGCCCCGCCTGCCGCGTTTTGCCGCGGGGGCGGGGCATTCAAACAAAGCAGGGCGCAGGGCTGCGCCTGTGATTTTTACTGGCGGGGGCGCTGGCCTGCGCCCTGGCCGTAGCCCTGGCTGGGCTTGCCCTTGGCGCGGGGCGTCAGATCCTCGGCGGGCAGGGGCTTGCGGGTGATGATGCTCCAGTCCGCCTCGGTAATGGGCTTTGTTTTGCCATGCTTAAAGGGCTTCGGCCCGCTGCCGCGGCGCAGCAGCCGCAGCACCAGCACCAGCGCCAGCAGGGCCGCGGCAGCCCCCACGCCCCACCCAAGGTAACTCTGGCGCGGCGCCAGCGACTTTTGGGGCACATAGGTGCTGGCCTGCAGCACCTCGGGCAGGCCGGTCACCTCCAGCGTTTCGCCCCCCAGGTCGGTGGGCTGCAAAGGGTTCTCCCGCAGCGAAAAATGCACCCTGGCCGTGAAGGGCCGGCCCAGCACGTACTGCTCGGGCACTGAATAATCCGCGTCCACGTCGGCGGCGGTAAAATCGTCGTGCAGCAGCACGCTGGCCCCCACCGCCTTCACGGTCACCTCTCCCAGCGCCCCGCCGCCGCCCACCAGCGGCACCTGGAACGAGTCCTGCGGGGCGGGCACCTCCACCCGGCGGAAATGTTCAAAGGTATAGTCCAGCAGCGCGCAGGCGTCGCGGTATTTGTCCTCCAGGCGGGGGCATTTCAGCTCCACCGAAATAATGCGCATGCCCTCCTGCTCGGCATAGTTCACAAAGGTGGTCATGGCCTGATCGTGAAAGCCCATTTTGGAGCCCTTGGCATAGGTGCGGTAGTAATCGCCCGAAATGCGCATCCAATCGGTGTTGTGGAAGGTACGGGCCTTCTGCAGGTTGGTGGGCTCCATCTCCCAGGGCTCGGTGCGGCAGAACACCGTTTCAAAGCCAGGCACGGTGAGCGCCCAGCGGGTCAGGGCGGCCATGTCCCGGGCGGTGGTGTAGTGCTCGTCGGCATACAGGCCGTGGGGGTTCATATAATGGGTATTGGTAAGGCCCAGCTCCGCGGCCTTGGCGTTCATCGCATCCACGCCGCCCTGAATGGTGCCGTCCGCGCCAAAATATTCGGCCAGCGCGTTGGCACCGTCGTTGGCGCTCTCGAGCTCGGTGCCGTACAAAACGTCCTCCAGGCGCACCACCTCGCCCGGCAAAAGGGCAATGTGGGTCGAGCGCGCCTCCAGGTTGTGGGCTACCTCGTAGCTGATGGTGAGCTGGGTGTCCCAGTCGCCCTGGGCCTTTTCACAGGCCAGGGCCAGGGTCATGATCTTGGTGATCGAGGCGGGGTAAAGCACCTCGTCGGCATTCTTTTCCAGCAGCACCTGGCCGGTGTCCGCATCCACCACGATATAGGCCTCGCAAAAGGTCTCGGGCGGCGCGCTCTCGGCCAGGGCGCCGGGCGCAAAAGCAGCGGCGGCCAGGGCCGCCGCGCACAGTGCACAGAGCAGTCTCTTCACGTTGGTTCTTCCCTCTCGCTTTATCGTATCCCCACGGGCGCGCACAAGGGGCCCGGCAAATTCTTTTTTCTATTATACAGGACGAGCACACCGGCGCACAAGGGGCGCACAAAATTTCCACATTTTGCTCAAAATCCAGGGGGAAACATGCTATAATGAAATGGAACATACCGATCAGGAGGCGCCGCCTTATGCAGCAGCCAAGCCTTGCGCAACAAAAACATACCGCGCGCCTGGAGGCGCGCTCCCGCCTTTTGCCGGTCACGCCCGAGCAGACAAAGTTCTGGGGCTGGCTCATGCTGCAGCACCTCCAGGCGCTGCCGGTGTGGCGCACCGCCCGTACCGTGATGTGCTACATGAGCTGTGCCAAAGAGCCGGACACCACGGCCCTTCTGCAGGCGGTCCTGGGCAGCGGGCGCACCCTGTGCCTGCCCCGCCAGCAGGAGGCCCCGGGGCAGATGGAGGCCTTAAAGGTGGCGGCGCTGTTTGCGCTGCAGCCCGGCCCCCACGGCATTCTGGAGCCCCCCAAGGGCCTTCCCGCCGTGGAGCCGGGGCAGATCGACCTGGTGGTGGCGCCCTGCCTTGCCGCCGCGCCCGGCGGGGTGCGGCTGGGCCACGGCGGCGGCTATTACGACCGTTTTTTGACCCGGGTGCGCGGCTCCACCGCGGTGTTCTGCCCGGATCTCGCGGTGTTCCCCAGCCTCCCCTGCGGCCCGCTGGACGTGCCGGTGGATCTTGTCATCACCGAAAAGGGTATAGTGTAAAGTGGGTGAGGCCGTTCCCACGACGCAACAAAATGCAGAGCCCCCGGTGCGGCGGCACAGCCTGCACCGAGGGCTTTCTCTCTATTTCTTCCACCCGGCCTCCATGGCGCGGATCGCCTGCAAAAACCGGTCGTTCACCGGGGTGGGCACCCCAGTTTCGCGGCCCAGGCGTGTGATCGTGCCCGCAAACAGCGCCACCTCGGTGGGCCGGCGGGCCAGCGCGTCCTGCCGCATGCTGGGCATGCCCGCCGGATCAAAGGTGGCCAGCAGGTCCATCCAGCCGTCCACATCCTGCCGGGTCAGGCTCACCCCCTGGGCCGCCGCCACGGCCCGCACCTCCTCCATGGCGGCCAGCATCGCATCCCGCGCCGGCCCGGGCCGCTGCACCCCGCCGTAACCGGTCTCATACACGGTGGTGGCCTGGTTCACCCCACGTTCAGCATCAGCTTGCTCCACTGGTGGCGCAGGATGTCGCTCCGCAGCTGGCAGGCGATGCCGCACCCCTCCAGCAGGGCGGCCACCGCCTTCAGCCGCGCCGTTATAGCGCCGTCCGCCTCGCCCAGCGCCAGCGTCCCCGCGTGGGTGTAGGTGAGCGAAGTTCCCCGGCGCACCGCGTCCATGCCCTGGGCCACGCTGTAAAGCACTTTTTCCGGCCCAAACGCCGCCGCCAGTTCCCGCTCGCTGGTGATGCCGTTCAGCACAGACAGCAGCACTGTGTTTGGTCCCACCTGGTTTTTGGCGTCCCGGATGGCCTCTGCAAGCCCCGTGGCCTTCACTGCAAAGATCACCAGGTCCGCCGGGCCGGTGGCCTCTCCGGGCGCGGTATACGAAAATTCGCACCGCCTGCCGTTGCCCAGCACCCCCTGCTGCCGGTAGCGTACGGCCCGCTCCGCGCCTGCAATAACCCGCAGCCGGTCCGCCCCCAGCCCCTGCAGCAGTTTTTCGCCGTATAAAATGCCCAGCGCCCCCAGGCCGATCAGGGCCGCCGTGGGCCGGTTTTCCAAAGCCATATTTTTCTCGCCCTTTCGTTTGCGTTTGTTCCAGTATACAGCATTTTATAAAAAAAGAACACCGGCGGCCGGCACTTGCGGTTTTTTTGCCTGTGCCGTATACTGGGACCCGGGAGGCGATGCCAATGTTAGCTTATACCTACACCGGGCCCGGCCGGTTCGGCCTGCTGGAAAAGCCAAAGCCTGTTTTGCTGGACCCGCGGGATGCGATCGTGCGGGTAAGCCTGGCCAGCATCTGCACCAGCGATCTGCACATCAAACACGGCAGCGTGCCCCGGGCGGTGCCCGGCGTCACGGTGGGCCACGAGTTGGTGGGCGTTGTGGAGCAGGCGGGGGCCGCTGTGACCGCAGTGGCCCCCGGCGACCGGGTCGCCGTGAATGTGGAAACCTTTTGTGGCCAGTGCTTTTTCTGCCGGCAGGGCTATGTGAACAACTGCACCGACCCGGACGGCGGGTGGGCGCTGGGCTGCCGGATCGACGGCGGCCTGGCTGAATATGTGCGGGTGCCCCACGCTAACCAGGGCCTGACCCCCATCCCGGCGGGTGTGAGCGACCGGCAGGCCCTGTTCGTGGGCGATTTGCTGGCCACCGGCTTTTGGGCGGCCCGCATCTCCGAGATAACTCCGGCCGACACGGTGCTTCTGATCGGGGCCGGGCCCACCGGCCTTTGCACCCTGGAATGCGTGCTGCTAAAGCAGCCCCAAAGGGTCATCGTGTGCGAAAAAGATCCCGCGCGGCGCCGGTTCGTGCGCCTGCATTACCCCCACGTCCTCACGGTGGGGCCGGAACACGCAGCAGCTTTTGTGCGCGCCAACAGCCCGCACGGCGGTGCCGACCGGGTGATCGAGGCCGCGGGCGGCCCCGCCACCTTCCAGCTGGCCTGGCAGTGCGCCCGCCCGAACGCCATCGTCACGGTAGTCGCCCTTTACAGCGAGCCGCAGCTGCTGCCATTGCCCCACATGTACGGCAAGAACCTGACCTTCAAGACCGGCGGGGTCGACGGCTGCGATTGCCCGGAAATCCTTGGGCTGATTGCCGCCGGCAGGCTCAACACCCTTTCCCTGATTACCCACACCTACCCCCTGTGCCAGGTGGATGCGGCCTTTGATCTGTTTGAAAACCGCCGGGGCGGCGTGATCAAGGTGGCCGTTACTCCCTGATCTTCGCCGTGTATTTTTTCAAAAAGCCGCCCCGCGAAGCTTTGCGCTTCGCGGGGCGGCTCCCTTTTGCCGTGTTTGAAACGGGCCGGCACCGGGTCACAGGGTGGCCTGCACCAGCGCCCTGTGGTCGCCTTTGGCCAGCTCGCTGACCCGCTCCATATCAAGGCCCAGTGCCTCGGTCATACGGCGGCCGTACTCCGGGTCCGCCCAGCAGCAATGCACCGCGTGGCGGTACTTCACGTTTTCGGTCACCTGGGCGATGTTCCGGGCGGTGTTCTCGATCAAAAGCGCCCGTTTCTCCTCGGTCATCACCCTCCACAGATCGCCCCCCGCCCGGAAGCAGTCGTCGGTGGGATCATCCTGCGGGTCATAGGCATACAGCGCGCCCGCAAGATCCAGCGGCGGCTCCATCACGTCGGGCTGGGCCGCCCACTCACCCTGGCTGTTGGGAGAATAGGCCGGCGCCCCGCCGTAGTTGCCGTCGGTGCGCATCAGGCCGTCCCGGTGGTAGTCGTGCACCTCCACCCTGGGCCGGTTCACCGGGATTTGGTTGTAATTGACTCCCAGGCAAGAAAAAAATTCAAAAAGATAAAGAGCCATCCAGAATGAAAGCTCTTGGATGGCTCTTTATCTTTTCACTTAGCCTCAACTTATTCCATACCTTTTCATTCTATTTCATAATTCTCGGATTCTATAAGCCACAAACAAGACACAAATTTGCAAGTCCGCACAAAAAGAAAGAACCCGCATCGTGAAAAACGGCTTCACAATGCGGGTTTTTTGGAGCCGGCAGACGGACTCGAACCCCCGACCTGCTGATTACAAATCAGCTGCACTACCAACTGTGCTATGCCGGCATCTTCGCGGCGGGCTTTTGCCGCCGCGGTCTTTATTATAGCAAACTTTTCAGCCGTGGGCAAGGGGCTTTTCCGCCGCGGCCTGCGCCAGCTCCAGCAGGGTGCGCTCGGTGCGCACAGCCTGTGCCAGGGTGCAGCAGCCCTCGCCCGGCCGCCCCTCGATCAGATCCAAAAACGCCGAGGCCTGCCGGCTGAACCACTGCGCCGGCCCGTCGGCGGCATAATCCTCCCGCACCGCCTGCTCCTGCGGGGCGTAGGCCCCGGCCCTTTCCTTGGGCCAGAACCACAGTTTCCCGCTGTTCAGGTGAGCTCGGATCAGGCCGCCCTCGCCGCTGATTTTCAGGTGCGCGCCGTCCATTCCCACCCGGCTGGTGGAAAAGCTGCATACCTCGCCCTTCTCCCCCTGGCCGCAGAACAAAAAAGCGTCGTCGTTCTCCACCTGGGTGCGGCCCGCGCCGTCTGCTGGGCGCTCGCGCAGAAAGGTGGCCCCAAAGCCCGCGGCGCGCACCAGCTGCACCCCGGCGGTAAAGCCGGCCAGATCCAGCAGATGGCTGCCAAAGTCGCCCAGCGCCCCGCTGCCCGAGGCCTCCTGCCGCATGCGCCATTCCAAAGGCAGGCGGGGATCCGCCAGGCGCGCGCCGCCGTGCTCGGCCTCAAAGCAGTAGACCCGGCCCATGCGCTCCTTCACCAGGGCGCGTACCCGCCGCATCAGGGCGGAGTGGCGGCACACATAGCCCACCATCACGGGCTTTCCCTCACAGCGCGTCAGCAGCCGCTCCTCCTGCCCAGACGCCGCGAATTCCAGCCCCAGGGGTTTTTCCAGCAGCACCGCCTTGCCCCGCTTTACCGCCTGTTCCAGGTAGCTCAAATGGGTGTCGTTGGGGGTGCAGATCACCACCGCGTCCGCCCTGTCGTACACCGCGTCCGCGCTGCCGCAGACCACCTGCTCTCCCAGCCCGTGGGCTGCGGCCAGCCGCCGCGCGCTCGCCTGGGTGCGGCTGTAAACGGCTGTAACGGCACAGCGCCCGTCAGCCAAAAAGCCCTCCACATGTTCGTCGGCAATGGCCACGGTGGCCCCCGCCCCAATGATCCCGATCCGAATCATACCATTTTCCCCCTCAATGCCCTTTGCAGGGCGCAAAAGTCCTGCAGGGTAAGCTGCTCCGGGCGCGCCGCGGGCGGCAGGCCTGCAGCTGCCAGCGCGGCGTTCACCCGCTCTTTTGCAAGACCCAGCCCCGCGCTGATGGAATTTGCCGCTGTTTTGCGCCGCTGCCCAAAGGCCGCCCGCACCAGCCGGAAGTATTCTGCCTCGTCCGGCGTGTCCACCGCGGCGGCCGGCCGCACCGCCAGCTGGATCACCGCGCTGGTCACCCTGGGGGGCGGGTAAAAGCTGCCCGGCTGCACCGTGAACAGCAGCCTGGGGGCGGCGTAATAGGCCACCGCGTAGCTGATCGCCCCCGCTTCGCGGGTGCCGGGCGCGGCGGTAATGCGCTGCGCCGCCTCTCTCTGCACCATCACGGTGATCTGCTCCACCGGCAGCTTTTCCTCCAACAGGCGCATCAGGATGGGGCTGGTAATGTAGTAAGGCAGGTTTGCGCATACTGCCACCCGCAGCCCGGCAAATTTTTCGGCGATCAGCGCCCGCAGGTCAGCTTTCAGCACATCCTGCAGCACGATCTCCACATTCGAAAATCCGGCCAGGGTTTCCTTTAAAAGGGCGGGCAGGCGGGCGTCTACCTCCACAGCCACCACCTTGTCGGCCCGCAGGGCCAGTTCTTTGGTGAGCACGCCGATGCCGGGCCCGATCTCCAGCACGCCCCACCCCGGCCCAATGCCCGCAGCCTCGGCTATTTTTGGGCAGATGCCCGGGTTTACGATAAAATTCTGCCCAAACCCCTTCGAGAGGGTAAAGCCATGCCGGGCGCACAGCTCCCGGATCACCGCGATGTCCGTGAGGGTTGGCATGGGTTGCCACCGCCTTTCCAAAATCACATTGCGCTCAAAACAAAAAGGCGGCGCCCCCCGGCCGCGCCGGGCGCGGGCAGGGGTGCCGCCCTTTTGTCCAAGGTTTCTCCGCCGGTCTCAATCCTCGTTGGAGGCCGCGGAGCTGCCGGCAGCGGACGAGGGCTCGCCTGTGGCCGAAGCCGCCTCTCCCCCGCCGTCAGGCTCTCCGCTCTCACTGCCTGGGCCGCTCTCCCCCTCGCCGGCAGAACCGTCGGTCGGGCCGCCGCCTGTCAGGGTCTTTGCCGTACCCAGGGCCTTCTGCAGCTGCACATCGTTCTCCAGTGTCAGCTCGCCGCCCTCGGCATCCACCTTTTGGGCCGCCTCCACATCCACGGCAAGCCCGGTGCCGTCAAAGCTCTCGCCGGTGCCGGTCAGCATTTTGGCCACCGTAATCACCACGGCGCTGCCGTCCGACATGCGGTACGGCTCGGCCTGGATGGTGCCCTTGCCCATGGTGTTCGCCCCCACCAGCTGAGCGCCGTTGTACTGGCGCAGGCTGGCGGCAAACAACTCGGCGCTGCTGGCTGTGCCCTTGTTTACCAGCACCACCATGGGCAGGCTGATGCTGGAATCATCGCTCTCGCCCAGCAGCTTGCGGTCGCCGGTCTTGTACTCGGCATAAACCAGATCCCCCTTGGGCGCCAACATATCAATGCAGTCCACCGCGGCGCTCAAAAGGCCGCCCGCGTTGTCGCGCACGTCGAACACAAGCGCTTTCACGCCCTGGTCCTGCAGCTCGTTCACTGCGCGGCTGAACTGGTTCAGGGTGGTGCTGTCGAACCGCAGGATGCGCACATAGCCGTAGCCCTCTTCCAGCTGCTGCCAGGTCACGCTGGGGATCACATACTTGCTGCGGTTTACGGTAAAGTCGCTGGTGGTGGAGTCGGGCGCCATATAGCTCACGGTCACCTCGGTGCCCGCCTCGCCCCGCAGCTTTGCCACCACGTTGTCACGGGTCATGCCCTTCACCTCGGCGCCGTCGATGGCGGTAATGAACCCGCCCACCTCCAGGCTCAGCTCCTCGGCGGGGCTGCCCGCGTACACCTCGGTAATGCGCGCATAGCCGGAGGAATCCTTCACCACATCCACGCCAATGCCCAGCAGGTTGCCGTTCTGGATGTCCAGCAGCTCCGCATACTGTTTGGCGCTGTAATAGCTGGCGTTCTTGTCGCCGATGCCCAGCACGTACCCGTAGGCGATCATGTCGTTCAGGGTCGTGTCCTGGATGTCGCCATAATAGTTGGCGCGCACGTATTTGTCGATCTCCGAGAGCTTGGAATACATGCTCTCCTTCTCTTTGACCGAGGGGATGGTCTGATCAAACAACTGGCGCGCCAGGATCATGGTCACCGAAAAGGTGACCGTCATGGCGATGATGGCGATGGTGATGGCCAGGCTCACGCTGATTTTTTTGTTCATACGCTTTTCCTCCGGGGGTATAGATTCAGATGCCGTAGGCGATCTGGGAAATGACCCCGCTGAACAGGGTCAGGACCATAAGGCCCACGATCACAAGGCATGCGATGCGCACGCCGCGCTTTCCGTTCTTCATCGTACCGTCACTCTCTCCTTCGCGTTCAGGGGCTGGCATAGCTCAGGGGGTTTTGCCGCACGCCGTTGATCTGCACCTCCCAGTGCAGGTGGTTGCCCGTGGAATTGCCGGTGGAGCCCACATAGCCGATCACGTCGCCCTGGCTCACCTGCTGGCCCACCCCCACCGCAATGCTGCTCATGTGGGCGTAAACTGTGGTAACGCCGTCGCCGTTGTCCAGCATGACCACGTTGCCGTAGGTCCAGTGCCCGGTCGTGGACTTGACCGCGCCGTCGTGAGCCGCCAGAATGGGCGTGCCCTTGGGGGCGCGCACATCAATACCGCTGTGCCCGCTGGTGATGTAACCGCCCAGGTTCTGGGTGCCGCCGAAATAGGTGGTGATCTCCCCATAGCCGGGCAGCGGCCAGATAAAGCCCTCGGCGCACACGCCGCTGCCGCTGGAGGAATTTTGCCGCACCCAGGCATCGAACTCGGCCTGCGCCTTTTCGTACTGCTTTTTGGTCTCGGCCACCACCGCGCCCTGGGCCTCGGCGTCCGCAGCG
>NZ_DBGCTQ010000023.1:0-6222 GCF_048388525.1 Allofournierella sp.
GGGTAATCGGGGAATTGAAGGGCCGTGAAACTCACCATCATGCGGAAAAAGTCGAACCCCTCCTCCGCCGCAAAGCGGAATTCCTCCGGGTAGTAGTCCCGGGTGTAATGCTCCGGCCAAAAGTCGCTCTCCGCCTTGCAGGTAAAGCCCACGCCCTTCCAAAGCGGAAGCGCGCCGCCTTTCAGCTCCGGCAGCGCCGGGGCCTGATCGATGCTCTCCCGGCCGATCGTGCTGCGCGCCGCAGCCACCTCCAGCGTGATGTACTCCGGTTCGTCCTCAAAGGAGTCGTAGAGCCGCACGGCCGCCAGAATGGCCTCCTCCCGGGTCAGCGGCTCGCCGCCCCGGAACTCCCACTCCCCGCTGAACTCCAGCAGCGGCTTGTGGCTCAGGCGCGAGCAGCGGTTAAAGCTGAACAGCATCGCCCCCACATAGGCGTCGCCCGCGTAGTCGGTCCCGTTCGGCCCCGGGATCATCACCTCGTCCGGCACAGGGAGAGGGCAGTACGCCGTCTCCTGGTCCCAGGGCGCGTTGCCCTCGGTAAAATAGCCATCGTACAGCGCGTTCATGCGCAGGTCGCCCAGCGCCTCGGCGGCGCACATCAGGTACACTGCCCCGCAGGCGCGGTCGACCGCCTGGCCGGTGCTGTTTTCACACAGGCGCGCCCATTCTCCGGCGGCCCCGTTGTCCCGCAGGGCGATCATCCGCCCCAAAAGCTCCCCCAACTCGGTGTCCAGCACAGGCGCGGAATAGTCCGCCTGCAGTGCCTGCGGTACCAGCCCCAGGGAGATCGCGCGGGCTGTCTCTCTCTGTGCGGGCTGTTCGGCCGCCTGCGCCTGTGCCGGCGGGGCGGCGCTCCCCGCGGGAACCGGCGGCTGCTGCGTGCCGCAGGCGGCAAAAACAACCGGCAGGGCGGCTGCAAAAAGGATGCCGCGTATTCTTTTCATACAAAATCACCTCAAACTAAAAGCATGGAACGGCCCAATTTAAATTGTAGCAGGCCGCGGCCGCCGATCGGTGTGCGCGCTGCACACACGCCTGAAGTTTTATTTGAACCGCGCGCAGAGATGCGCTATAATGGGCTCATCAAGGGGGGCTGCCCATGAAAGATCAAACGCGGCCGGAAATGGTTCCCGGCACCGCCGCTCTGCTGGAGCGGCTTTTCAAGACCGCGTCCTTCGACCACTTTTTACAGCAGAACGAGCAGGCAATGCAGCCGGAGCCGTTCCACCTTTACATCTGCGCCCTGTGCAGGCAAAAGGGCCTTGTTCGGGAACACGTGATCCAGCGCGCAAATATCGAGCGCAGCTACGGCCATCAGATCTTCCGGGGCATCCGCGAGCCCTCCCGCGACAAAGTCCTTCAGTTCGCCTTTGGCTTCGGTCTCAACGTTCCGGAGGCGCAGCGCCTTCTGCGCGCGGCGGAAAAGAGCCCGCTCTATCCGCGGCTCAAGCGGGATGCGGCCATCCTTTTTTGCATCAATCGCGGCGAAAGCCTTGTGCAAACGCAGCTGCTGTTAAGTGACCTGGGATTATCCCCTCTGGGAGGCGCAGAATGCTGAAAGATGAATTTGCACAGGCTTTTTCAGCTGCGGCTTACCCCGGGCCCCTGACCGGGCGCTATGAGCTGCTGGAATGCCTCGGCGCAGGCGAAGGGCGGGAAACGCTGCTCGCGCGGGAGCGCTGTTCCGGCAGCCTTTGCGTCGTCAAATGCTATACCGGCCAGCGGATCGCGGCGGGCCGCAACGAGGCCGCGCTGCTTCGCGCCCTCTCCTGCCCGGCCGTCCCCCGGTACCTCGAGCAGCTCGAGACCGGCTCCATGCTCTGTGTGGTGCGGGAGTATGTGCCCGGCGTCACCTTGGCCGAGCTCTGCCGCAAAGGGCCCCTCTCGGAACCGCAGGTGTGCGGCATCGGCTGCCTTCTCTGCGATGCCCTGGCCTGCCTGCACAGCCAAACGCCGCCGGTCATCCACCGGGACATCAAGCCCCAAAATCTTATCCTTCGCGAGGGCGGCGGGCTGGCGCTGATCGATTTTGAAATTTCCCGCAGCTATCACACCGGGCGCGAGGCCGACACAGTTGTGATGGGAACAAGGCATTTCGCCGCGCCCGAGCAGTATGGTTTTTCCCAAACAGACGGCCGGGCGGATATTTTTTCGCTGGGCATGGTACTCTGCTTTCTCCTCACCGGCGGCACGGATCCAGGCGCCGCCGCGCTGCCGGAGGGCGCGCTGAAGCAGGCGATCCTGCGCTGCACCCAGTTTGCGCCCCAGGATCGGTTTCAGTCTGTGGACGAAGTAAAAGCTTTTTTGTCGGCAAAGCCCCAAAAACCGCCGCGCCGCCGCGCATCGCGCGGGCTTGCGGCTGCCGCGGCGCTGCTTGCACTTGCCGCGGCCATCCCGTTTACAGCATGGATCTCCGGGCGCTCCGGCGGTTTTCGGGAACCGCTCATCGAGCAGGCCGCCCTCGTTTCGCTGGGCCTGCCCCCGGGCGGCCGCCTTACGGCCGAGGATTGCCGCCGGGTCACCTCGCTGTACCTTCTCGGCGCCGAGTGCTGTGCGGATGCCGACGCCTTTTACGGCGGCTTTTACCGGTGGGGAATGTCCGGCTCGATCAAAAGCGACGTCCGCGATCTGCGCGACCTCGAGCGCTTTCCAAACCTCACCGACCTCGGCATCTACGGCGCGCACATCTCCGACCTCACGCCCCTGGCGGCCCTGCCCCACCTCTCCCGCCTCGCCCTGGGCGAAAACGACATCACCGACTGCGCGCCCCTGGCCGGCATGGCCTCCCTGCGCTATGTCCACCTGTTCCATAACCCCCTGGCGGACGCGTCGGCCCTGGCCAAGCTTCCCCATCTGTTCAGCCTGGAGCTCGGCCTGTGCGACGGATATGACCCTGCCTTCCTCTCAGAGATCCATGCCCTCGATTGCCTGGGGGTGGGCAACCTGACCGATTCTTACCGGCAGCTTGCCGGCATGCGCGTGCGCGAGCTCTGGCTCAGCTATTCCGGCTTCTCCGATCTGGCGGACATCTCGCAGGTGCAGGGGCTCGAATACCTTGTGCTGAGCAACACGCCCCTCGCTTCGCTGCAGGGGATCGAGGCCCACACCCAGCTCAAAACGCTGGAACTGTGCGGCACCGCCATTTCAGATCTCACGCCGCTTTTGTCCCTGCCCGCGCTGCAGCAGGTCACCATCAGCGAGTCCATGCGAGCCTGTGCCGAAGCGATCGCAGAAAAGGCGCGGTTCGAGATCGTGATCCTTTGACCCGGCCCCGCCCGGGCCCCCTGCAGGGCGCAAACAAGGTCCGCCCACAAACAAAAGACCCGCCCGGCGCACATTTTGTGCGCCGGGCGGGTCTTTCTATTCATTTTTCATCTTTTTCGCGCCCTGCCGTGGCCGCAGCGGCACCGACATCACCACCGCGATGCCCATGGCCAGGGCCACCGCGATCTTTAAGGTCTCGGCCCCCTTGGCGGCGCTGGCCGCCGTGTCGCCGGTGATAAAGCTGTAAGCCGTGTAGTAAATGCCCGCGCCGGGCACCAGCGGGAAGATCCCCGGGATCAAAAACAGGGTCACCGGCGCCTTGCGCGCCACCGCAAACACCCGTGTCAGGATCGCCAGCGGGATCACCGCCACCAGGCTGGCCGCCACCGGGCTCGGCTGCGCCTGCATCATGCTCCAGTAAAAAAGCCAGCCGGTCATGCCCGCGGCGCCGCAGCACCACAGGTGCCGGTGGGGCACGTGGAACAGCAGCGCAAAGCACAGGGTGCCGAAAAAGGCCGCGGCCAGCTGCACCAAAAGCTCAAACAGCATCACCCGATCCCTCCCGGCAGGCCGGCCGCCGCCAGCAGCACAAGGCCCGCGCCGCACGCAATGCAGGCGGCGGTCAGCAGCGCGTCCAGCATGCGGATCACCCCGGAAAGAAAATCCGCGTCCAGCAGGTCCCGGATCCCCATCGTCAGCGCCATGCCGGGCACCAGGGGCATCAGCGCGCCGATGATGGCTTTGTCCATGTTGCAGCCAAACCCCATGCGGAACAGCAGCATGGTCGCCAGCGACACAAACGCCGCGCCCAAAAATTTTGTGAACAGCTTGTTGGTTCCCCAGCGGCCCAACCCCAGCAGCACCGCCTGCAGGCCCAGACCCACCGCCAGGGCCGCCAGGCCGTCCTGCCAGGCCCCGCCGAACAGGATCGCAAAGCAGGCGCTGCCGAACCCGCAGGCCAGTACCTGCTGGCGGCTGGGGGCATAGGGCATGGCCCGGATGCGGTCCAGCTCCCGGTACGCTCCCTCCAGGTCCACCTTTCCCTGGGCAATATGGCGCGAGAGTGCGTTCAGCGCCTCCACCCGCCCCAAATGCACCTCGCTGGCCGGCACGCTGCGGATCTGGGCTGGGTGCCCCTCTTCCGAGCCGATGCTGGTAAACAGGCCGTTCGTCAGCACATAACCGTGGAAGTTCTGCACCCCCAGGCTTTTTGCCATGATCTCCATCGTCTGCTGGGTGCGGCTCACCTCCGCGCCGTTTTTCAGCATCAGTTCCCCCGCCGCGGTCACCAGATCCAGCGCGTGCTGCTGCTCGTCCATCCCCAAAGCTCCCCTCTAAGCCCGCACGGCCCGCCGCACCGCGGCAAATTCCGGCAGGGTGGCATACAGATGGCCGGCAATGACCTCCATCAGCTTGAAGTCCTCTTCACTGTCGATGTCCAGGATGCCGGTGTCCATCATGGTCACCACATAGGTCTTGGCGTCCCATATGATCCCTGTGGTGTTCTCCGCCAAAAAGCCGCGCCGGTATACATAGATGCTTGCGTTCACGTCGTAGAACACCGGCGCCTGCTGGCGTGCGGTATACGACCCGCTGCCGGTGCCGTCCTCGGGGCGGTTCTCGATCCCCTTTTCAATGTGGTCCCCGCAGTCGCGCACCATGTTGAAATAGGGGTTTCGGCGGCTCTCGGTCACGCTGTAAACCAGATCCAGATCCGGCCTCACGCTTTTCAGCTCATAGGCATTGCGGATGTCCTGGGCGGTGCGCAATGGGCTTGTGATGTCCAGGTCCATCACGTAGTCGTAGGCACAGCCCTGCCGCGCCTCCATGCGGGCGAGGCTGTCCTGGATCACAGCCATTTTTGGGGCGGTGTCCCCCCCCAGCGCCGCCTCCCGGGGCAGATAGGCCACCTCGGGGTATTTTTCGGCCACCAGCGCCGCCAGGGCCTCGCTGTCGGTGTTCAGGCAGATGTCCGCCTGCACACCCGGCATTTTTTCCAAAAACAACTGTGCCGCCGCAAGGCTGTAGTAAACCAGCGGCCGGCCGCAGAAGGTCTTCAGGTTCTTATTTTTGAACCCCTTGCTCCCCGCTCTTCCGCAGATGGTAATGAGCAGTCTTTCCATGCTGATTCCCCTCTTTTAAAAATTCGGCCGTTATTCCCCCAGGGTGAGGCGCAGCACATCCAGCGCCATGCCCGGGCTGTTCACGCTCTCGCCCCGGCCCTGCAGGGCATAGTCCACAAAGTATTCCATCTCCCGCAAATAGCGCTGATTCAGCGGTTCTTCATGGCGCTCCACCGTGCCGTCGGCAAGGGTCAGGGTGCCCGCGCCAAAGTCTGCAGTCACGGTGCCGTCCCTGCAGAAAAGCTCGATACTGCGCCGGTAGGTGCGGCCAAAGTAATCCAGATGGATCTCTGCCAGCATATTGGGGTAGCGGGCAATGTAAACCGAAAGATCGTCCGAGTCGATTTCCAGGTGGGAATAGGTGCCCTTAAAATTATAGCATGCCAGCGGCGGCCCGAACAGATCCACCATGTAGTCCCACTCGTGGATCAGGTCAATGGTCACGCCGCCGCCCATGGCCTTGTGGGCCGAATAGACCTGCCGGTAATCCACGCCGGGGCGCCAGCCCGGCAGATACGAGGAACAGATCACCCGTGCGGAATACGGCCGCAGGCTGCCCAGCAGCTCCTTCAGCGCCAGGTAGACCCCGCACCATCGCATGGGCGCGGCCACATACGCCTTTTGCCCCGGGCCAAGGCCCAGCTGTTCCAGGTCGTAGCCGGTCCCCTCAAAGATCGGCTTTTCAATGAAAAAACAGTCCGCCTTGCCCGCCAGCTCGGCAATGGCGTGGGC
The DNA here is from genome assembly GCF_048388525.1 of Allofournierella sp. Classification (GTDB taxonomy): domain Bacteria; phylum Bacillota; class Clostridia; order Oscillospirales; family Ruminococcaceae; genus BQOK01. The sequence goes on from NZ_DBGCTQ010000023.1 coordinate 6,120, forward strand.
ATGCAGATGGGTGGGGGTGGTAATAAACGCCGCGTCGTAGTGCCCCAGCTGGTCAAAGCTCACATATTGCGCCCGCAGCTTTTGAGCCGCATCCCCGGGCAGA
>NZ_DBGCTQ010000024.1:0-4973 GCF_048388525.1 Allofournierella sp.
CTCCACCATCCAGGCGATGCCCGCAGCATGGCTGGGGTCGATCACCACCGGCAGGTGGGTCATTTTTTTCAGCATGGGCACGGCGCTGATGTCCAGGGTGTTGCGCATGCTGTTCTCGAAGGTGCGGATGCCCCGCTCGCACAGGATCACCTGGTCGTTGCCCTCGGCCATGATGTACTCAGCGCTCATGACCAGCTCTTCCAGCGTGGCCGAGAGCCCGCGCTTGAGAAGCACCGGTTTGCCGCTTTGGCCCACCGCCTTGAGCAGCTCGAAGTTCTGCATGTTGCGCGCGCCCACCTGGATGAGGTCCACATCGCCGAACAGGGGCAGGTGTTCAGTGTTCATGATCTCGGTTACAATGGGCATGCCGGTGGCCTGGCGGGCCTCGCGCAGCAGCTCCAGACCCTCGGCGCGCATGCCCTGGAATGAGTAGGGCGAGGTGCGGGGCTTGAACGCGCCGCCCCGCAAAAGGCTTGCACCGGCGGCCTGCACGCTCTCGGCCACCTGGGTAATCTGCGCCTTGCTCTCCACGCTGCAGGGGCCGGCAATTACCGCAAAACTGCCGCCGCCGATCCGGGTGCCGCCCACCGTGACCACCGTGTCTTCCGGGTGGAACTTGCGGTTGGCTTTTTTGTAAGGCTCGGACACCCGGCGCACGTCCTCCACCACCGGGATGGCCCGCAGCCAGCTCTCGGCGATGGAGGTGGTGTCGCCGATGAGGCCAAGGATGTGGGTGGCCTCGCCCACGCTCTCGTGGATCGAGAGCCCCTGGCTTTTCAGTTCCTCGCACAGGGCCTTGATGGCCTGCTGCTCGGCGTTTTGTTTGAGAATAATGATCATATGGAATTGCCCCTTTCACAATGTAAAACAAAAAACCGGGGAGCCTGCCGCTGCAGGCCCCCCGGCGTTTTCAAATGGTCAGCGCGCGTTACGCGCCGCCCACCCCGCGGGTTTTTCCACAGCAAAACAGGCCTTTACCGGTAAAGTAAAAGCCGTAATAAAAATAGCTGGCAGAAAGCAGGTTTGCCATGATACATACCTCGTGTGCGGTGGGATTGTGCCAAGCATAGCACGCCGTTTTGCTTTTGTCAAGTAAAGCGTGAAACTTTTTTTTGGGCCCCGGAAGCCGGAAGCGGGGCTTTTTACAGGGGGACCTGCTCCGGCCTGCGGCCGCGGAACACGGTCACGGAATCGAAACCGAACCGTTTGGCCAGCGCCGCGCATTCCTCCACGCCGCGGCCAACGTTGGACAGCTTGTGGGAGTCGCTTCCGATGGAAATGCGCCGGCCGCCCAGCCGCCGGTATTCGTACAATACACAGTCCGGCGGGCCAACCTTTTTCTGCCAGCCGTCCAGGCCCGCGGCGTTCAGCTCCAGCGCATAGCCGCGCGAGACGCACTCGCGCAGAACGTCCGAGATGCGGTCCATGTACTGGTCGAAGGAGGGGGTATAGCCCTCGCGGCGCATGACCCGCAGCGGGTAATCCAGATGGGCCAGCACGTCAAAGCCGCCGTGGCGCTCCATCGCCAGCACCTGGGCGAAATACTCGCGCAAAAAGGCGTCGCAGTCCAGCGATGCGAAGTCGTGGAAATAGATGTCCAGATCGTTGGGCATCACGTGCAGCGAGCCGATCACCAGATCGAACGCATGGGTGCGCAGAAAGGCGTCCGCCGCCGGGTCCGCATGCACCTGCCCCAGCTCGATGCCGGCCAGCAGCTCCAGCCGGCCGGCAAAGGCTTCTTTTGCCGCGCGCACCGCCTGCACGCAGCCCTCAATATCCCGGTTTTCCGCAGGGCCGTGCCGGTGGTAAAAATCCAGATGGTCGGTGATGGCGATGATCCCGAGCCCGCGGGCACAGGCGGCGCGCGCCTTGGCCAGCGGGGTTTGGGGGGACTGGGCGTCCATGGAATATTCGGTGTGCATGTGCAGATCGACAAGCATCGCGTGCCTCCCGGGCCGTGTTTTTTTCATTGTAGCATGCGCGGGCCCCCGCCGCAAGGCAGGAGCAGGCCCTTGCGCGGGGCACGGCGAAAGCTTTATAATATGAAAAAAAGAAAGAGGCGAGGGAAGGATGGCGCAACCCAAGACCAACGCCATGCGCATGCTGGAAAAGGAAAAGGTGGCGTACACCTTTCATGAATACCCCCATGACGACGGCGCGATCGACGGCCTGGCCGTGGCCGGCAAGCTGGGGCAGGACCCGGCCCGCGTGTTCAAGACCCTGGTCACACAGGGGGCGAGCCGGGCGTTTTATGTGTTCGTGATCCCGGTGGCGGCCGGGCTGGACCTGAAAAAGGCCGCCCGGGCGGTGGGGGAAAAGAGCGTGACTATGCTGCACGTGGCGGACCTTTTAAAGACCACAGGTTACATCCGGGGCGGGTGCAGCCCGGTGGGCATGAAAAAGCGCTTTGTGACGGTGGTGGACGCCTCGGCAAAAAACTGGCCCACCATTATGGTGAGCGCGGGGCGCATCGGGGCGCAGGTGGAGCTGCGGCCCGCCGATCTTTTGGCGGTGACGGGCGCGGCTTGGGGAGAGCTCGCGATGCAGTGAAATTTTGTATAGGAAGTATGACTAATCGCCTTTTCAATTGGTAATTGTGCCAAAAAACGAGGCAAAAATTGCCCCCGAAAAGCGATTGTTCTGAAAATGCGGAAAGGGATGGAAAACGGGTTGCATTTTGGCGGCCCACACCTTAAACTAAAGGCAGAGAGCTTGCCGGAACAGGCCGTGCCTGGGCTGGTGAGCCGTGTTGTTTTTCAAGGGGGTGCGAGCATGGAAAACAAAGCGCGTTGCTGCCTGGGCAAGGCTTTGGGGGCGGGGCACAGCCATGCCGCGCCCTGCCGCCGCCTGTGCAAGGGGCAGAGCAGCCGCAGGACAAACGCACGCTAAAGGCCGTGGTGCAAGCGCACCACGCCTTTTTCTTTTGCCCGGCCGCAGGGGCGGGCGCAAGCTGAAAGATGGAGGCAGTAAAAGTATGGAACGCAAGAAAGTAGCGATCCTGATGGGCAGCGACAGCGACTGGCCCACCGTGAAGGGCGCCTGCGCCGAACTGAAACGCCTGGGCGTGCCCTTCGAGGCGCATATCCTCAGCGCCCACCGCACCCCGGCCCCGGCGGCCGAGTTTGCAAAAAATGCCCGGGCAAACGGCTTTGGCGCCGTGATCTGCGCCGCGGGCATGGCCGCGCACCTGGCGGGGGCCATTGCGGCCAACACCACCCTGCCGGTGATCGGCATCCCCATGAAGGGCGGCGCCGCGGACGGCCTGGACGCCCTGCTTGCCACCGTGCAGATGCCCAGCGGTATCCCGGTGGCCACCGTGGCGCTGAACGGGGCCAAAAACGCGGCCATTTTGGCCGCCCAGATGCTGGCCGTGACCGACGGGGAGCTGGCTGCTGCGCTGGACGCCGACCGCGCCGCCATGGCAGCCCAGATCGCCGCCAGGGAGGACAAGCTCCAGGCCGAGCTGGCCGCGCTGTAAAAGTGCGGGGTGTTCTTGCATGGAACAAGCGGTATTTTGGGGGAAATAAAAAACAAAAACGAACGGAAAAGGAGAAATTTATCATGGAAAAATTGCAGCAGCTGTACGAGGGCAAGGCCAAAAAAGTGTTCGCCACCAGCGACCCGGAACTGGTGATCGTGGATTACAAGGACGACGCCACCGCCGGCGACGGCGCCAAGAAGGGCACCATCCGGGGCAAGGGCGTGGTGAACAACAAACTCTCCAACGCGCTCATGCAGAAGCTGGAAAAGCAGGGTGTGCCCACCCACTTTGTGCAGGAGCTCAGCGACCGGGAAACCCTGGTGAAGAAGGTGGAGATCGTGCCGCTGGAGGTCATCATCCGCAACGTGGCGGCGGGCAGCTTTACCAAGCGCCTGGGCGTGCCTGAGGGCACCGTTCTGAAGTGCACCACCCTGGAGTTCAGCTATAAAAACGACGAGCTGCACGACCCGCTGATCAACCACTACCACGCCCTGGCCATGGGCCTTGCCACCCAGGAGGAGATCGACACCATTTCGCGGTACGCTTTTCAGGTGAACGAGCTGCTGAAATCCATCCTGCTGGAGGTGGGCATCCGCCTGATCGACTTCAAGCTGGAGTTCGGCCGCCTGCCCGATGGAACCATTGTTCTGGCCGACGAGATCAGCCCGGACACCTGCCGTTTCTGGGACGCCAAGACCGGCGCCCACCTGGACAAGGATCTGTTCCGCCGGGATCTCGGCGGCGAAGAGGACGCCTACCAGGAAGTGATGAAGCGGCTGCTGGGTTAAAAGGGCCCTGCACTGCAAAGCATAGAGGGGAAAAGGCGCGGCTCTGCGGCCATGAGAGCAAAGGGCACAGGGCGCCCTGCCAAAGATTCAAGGATGGGAACAGGAGAGACAATGGAGCATTTTGATTCAAAAATCCACGAGGAGTGCGGCGTGTTCGGCGTTTACCGCCGTGACCCGGAGCAGGATGTGGTGGCCACCACGTATTACGGCCTGTACGCCCTGCAGCACCGCGGCCAGGAGAGCTGCGGCATTGCGCTGAACGTCGACGGCGTGCTGTCCGGCTACCGCGATCTGGGCCTTGTCAGCGAGGTCTTTACCAAGCGCGTGCTGGAGGAGCTGCCCCGCGGCGCAAAGATGGCTACCGGCCATGTCCGCTATGCCACGGCGGGCCAGCGCAGCCGTTCCAACGCGCAGCCGATGGTTCTGCATCACTGCAAGGGCGCTATGGCGGTCTGCCACAACGGCAACCTTGTCAACGCGCCGAAGCTGCGCCGCAAGCTCGAGATGAGCGGCTCGATCTTTCACGGCACGTCGGACACCGAGGTCATCGCCTATCTGCTGACCCAGAACCGTCTGCTGACGCCGAACATTGAGATGGCCGTCAGCCGCACGATGGACGACATTGAGGGCGCATACTCCCTCGTCATTATGACCCACACCAAGCTGATCGCGGCGCGCGACCCCAACGGCTTCCGCCCGCTGTG
>NZ_DBGCTQ010000025.1:0-56492 GCF_048388525.1 Allofournierella sp.
GCTGGATCTCGCCGGGCTTGAAGGTCTTGCCGTAAAAAACGCTGACCGGCTTGTCCGTCAGGTCAAGGCCCGGTATCTTAAAGGTCGGTGCGACCTTTTTTTCTTCAAAACGGGGCGCCGGCACCTTTTCCAGCACCCGTTTTTCCCACTCGGCAGCGCTGACGGCCCCCGCCTGCGCCGCCAGCACCACCTGGGGCTTTGTGCCGGTGCGCTCGGCAACGCGCTGGGCCAGCCGTTCGGTAAACCCAATGCTCTCCAAAATATTTTTGCCCACCGGCACCTGCACGGTAAGGGTTTTTCCCTGCAGCTCATACCGGGCATGATCCAAAAAGCCGTTGACCGGCAGGCCGTCCTCCCGCAGCTCATCCACCATCTCCTGCACGCTTTCAGGGGTGATGCGCTCAAACGGGAAGTAGTTGCACACCGCCAGCTCAAACCCCTCGAACCCCGGCGCCAGCGAGGCGCAAAGCCGCCGGCAGGCCTCTGCCGCCAGGGGCAGGCCGCTTCGCAGGCTCACCTTCACCTTGCGGCTGCCCCGCAGCAGCTCCACCCGCTCCACCAGCACCCCCGAAAAGCAGCTTGCAAACGCCTCGTCGGCAGTGAACTGGGGCCAAAGCTCCGTGACCAAAGGATTCAAAACACAAGCTCCCCCTCACAAGATAAACGCAGCCTGCAGGCCGGGCCGCAGCAGCCCGCCCGCAGGCGCGTGTTCGCTCACAATTTATATATTTCTTCGACCAGTTGGCCCACAATGTCGCCCCGGAGCATGCGTATCTTTTCGCCCCGGATAAAGAGCAGCGCCTCATCTTTGCCGCCGGCAATGCCGATGTCGGCCTCCCGTGCCTCGCCCGGGCCGTTTACCACGCAGCCCATCACAGCCACCTTCACCGGCTTTTTATACCCCTGCAGGCGGCGCTCCACCTCGTCTGCGATCTGCGCCACTGCAATGTTGGTGCGCCCGCAGGTGGGGCAACTGATGATTTCGGGCCCGCCCACGGCATGGCCCGCCGCCCGCAGGATATCGTACCCCGCCTGCACTTCCTTTTCCGGGTCGTCGGTCAGCGAAACCCGAAGCGTGTCGCCGATGCCTTCCAGCAGCAGGCCGCCGATTCCCATGCCGGATTTAATCAGCCCCATGCGATAGGTGCCCGCCTCGGTCACCCCCACATGCAGGGGGTAATCGCATTTTTCGCTCAGCAGCCGGTATGCGGCCATCATGGTGGGCACATTGCTGGACTTGATGGAGATCACGATGTTATTGAAATCGTGCTTTTCCAGCAGGCCCACATGGTACATAGCGCTTTCCACCAGGGCCTCGGGCACAGGCGCGCCGTATTTTGCCAGGATCTCTTTTTCCAGGCTGCCCGCGTTCACCCCAATGCGGATGGGGATATTTTTGGCGTTGCAGGCCTGGGCCACGGCCCGCACATTTTCGTCTGCGCCGATGTTCCCGGGGTTCAGGCGTATCTTATCCGCCCCTGCGTCCACACAGGCCAGCGCGATTTTATAATTGAAGTGGATGTCCGCCACAAACGGGATCTCCACCGCGTTTTTAATGGCCTCCACCAGCCGCACATCCTCCAGAGTGGGCACGCTGGCCCGCAGGATCTGGCATCCCGCCGCGGCCACCCGCTTTGCCTGGGCCACGTTGCCGGCAACATCCGCCACCGGCACGTTGAGCATGGTCTGCACCGCAACCGGGTTGTTTGCACCGATCGCCACAGTTCCGATTTTTACTTCCCGCTTTACTTTGCGCATTGGAAACATCCTTTCCTCCGGGGTCAGAACAAACGGCCCAGGTCGTTGAAGGTGGCAAACAGCATCAGCCCAAACAGGAATACCAGTCCCACCATATTGACCCATATCTCAAACTTTTTGGGCAAAGGCCTCCGGAAAATGCCCTCAAACAGCAAAAACACCAGCTTGCCGCCGTCCAATGCGGGAAAGGGCAGAAGGTTGAAGATGCCCAGGTTGATGGTGAGCAGCGCCAGCAGGCTCAGCACCTCGGAAAGGCCCATGCCGGCGGCCTGGTTGATGGCGCTCACAATGCCCACCGGCCCCGAAAGCTCGGTGGCACTCACCCGGCCGGTCACAAGGTCCATGAGCGAGCGGAATACCAGCCGCCCATAGAACAGGGTGTAATTGCCTGCCTGGCTCAAAACGTTGCCCACCGTTTTTTCCATGGCATACACCTTGAACCCCATGTTCATGGTGGTGGTTTCGCCGTTTTGCACTGCGTCAAAATGCACGTCGTTGATCTGCAGGATCCTGCCGCCGCGCTTTACGGTAAAGTCGGCGGTATAGTCCTGGCTGCGCTGCAGCTCGTAGATGATGTCGTTGGCCACAAAGCAGCGCCGCCCATTGATGGCCATAATCTCATCGCCCACTTCAAGGCCCGCCGCCTGGGCGGGGGCTCCCTCTTCGAACATGGCGATGGTCCGGCTCACCAGTACATCCTGCATACTGAACATGACCAGCAGTACCACAAACCCCAAAATAAGGTTCATCACCGCGCCGGCCGCGATCACAACGGCGCGCTTCCACACTTTCACCTGGGGGAACGGCAGGCCCTGTTTCTCCGGCTCCGCCTGGGGTGCCTGGCCCGCAAACGCCTCTTCCTCCGCGGGCTGCTCCTCCAATTCTTCGTCTTCGCCCTCCATGCTCACATACCCGCCGATGGGCAGTGCGCGCACGCTGTAGCGGGTCCCGTTTTTCACGCGGGTAAACAAGGCCGGCCCCATGCCGATGGAAAATTCATTGACCTGGATGCCCGCCTTTTTGGCACTGATAAAATGCCCCAGCTCGTGGATCATGACCACAAGGCCAAAAATCAGGATCGCGGCAATGGTGGTAATCAAAACTGACATGCGGTGTGTATACTCTCTTTCTTCAAATATGGCTGTTCACAAAAGCGCGCGCCATGCGGTCACACTCGTATACGTCGGCCAGGGAATAACCGCCCCCAAAGCGGTCGCTGTCCACCACGGCCTCCACCAGGCGGCCGATCTCCAAAAAGCCGATCTTCTCCTCTAAAAACAGCCGCACAGCCTCTTCGTTGGCGCCGTTGGCGGCGCAGGGGCCAAGCCCCCCCTTGCTGATCGCCTTTTTGCAGGCCGCGAGGCAGCGGAAGCTCTCCTCGTCGGCCGCATCAAAGGTGATGGACTTCAAATTTGCAAAATCCAGCTCAGGCGCGCAGCCCGGGCGGCGCTCGGGCCAGGTGAGGGCGTACTGGATAGGGATACGCATGTCCGGCACGCCCAGCTGCGCCAGGATGGAATTGTCGCTGAACTGAACCATGGAGTGGATGATGCTCTGGCGCTGCACCACCACCTGGATCTTTTCGGGGGCAAGGCCGAAAAGCCAGACCGCTTCGATCAGCTCCAGCCCCTTGTTCATCAGGGTGGCCGAGTCGATGGTGATTTTTGCCCCCATGCTCCAGTTGGGATGTTTCAGCGCGTCGGCGGGCGTTTTGTGGGCCAGTTCTTCCTTTTTCAGGCCAAAAAACGGCCCGCCGGAGGCGGTGAGCAAAATTTTGGTGAGCGTTTTCGCAGAGTGTGCGTCCTGCAGGCACTGAAAGATGGCGGAGTGCTCGCTGTCCACCGGCAGCAGCCTGGCGCCGCGCTTTTTGCAGGCCTCGGTGACCAGATGGCCCCCGGTGACCAGGCTCTCTTTGTTTGCCAGCGCCACGTCGTGCCCGCTTTCCAGCGCGGCCAGGGTCGCCCCCAGCCCGGCGATGCCCACGATCGCGTTGAGCACCACATCCGCGCCCTCCTCCTGGGCCAGCTCCACCACGCCCCCGGGGCCTTCCAGCACCCTGGGCGCGCCAGGCATGCCCGCCAGGCGTCCTTGCAGCGCCCTGCAGGCGGCGGGGTCGGCCACTGCCACACAGGCGGGGCCGAACTCTGCGATCTGTGCTTCCAGCAGGTCGATGTTGCTGCCCGCCGCAAGCCCTGTGATCTTGTAACCCTGTGCGCGGGCTACCTCCAAGCTCTGCGTTCCAATGGACCCGGTGGACCCCAGCAGTGTGATACGCTTGGTCATATAACCTTCTCCTTTGTTCACAGGAACGTGGTGGCAAACCAAACCGAGATTGCCATCACAGGCGCTATAAACAATACGCTGTCGAACCTGTCCAAAATACCACCATGGCCCGGAAAAATAGCGCCATAGTCCTTGATGCTGCACTGCCGCTTTACCGCCGAGGCAAACAGGTCCCCCAGGATTCCCAGCACCGAGCATACCATCCCCAAAAGGAAAATGGGCAGATATCCAAAAAGCCCGCCCGCCAGGTAGCCGCCCGCGATGCCGCTTTCCCCGATCGCCGCCCAGCTTGCCATGTAACCAATGTGGCGCCCGCCCTCGATCATCGTCCAGCCGGTCAGGCCGCGGGCCACCACGGTGCAGAGCACCCCCAGCACCCCGGAACCCAGCACGCCGCCGATCGCGCCCTCCACGGTCTTGTGGGGGCTCACCACCGGCGCCAGCTTGTGTTTGCCAAAAAAGCGCCCGGCAAAATAGGCGGCGGAGTCGCCCCCCCAGGCAAAGGCCAGCGCCAGCATGATCAGATAGATCGCCTCGTAGCCGTAGCGGTCCATGGGAAGGCGGTTTTTGATGTACACCAGCGCGTAAAAGCTCACCAGCACCAGCGCGCTGAAGGACGCCATCCCCCCCAGCTTTGCCGCGCTAAGGGTCTGATTGTGCCAGATCACGCAGATCGCCAGATACAGCATGAACAGAAAGCTCAGGGGCACCAGTACCGCCTTGACGGCCGGGTACCCTGAAAACATGACCACAAAGGTATAGGGCACGAACGCCCCATACACATGCTTTTCGTTTTTCCCCAGATCAAACGCGGTATAGATCTCGTGGATGGCAATCAGGGTGATGAGCGCAATCACGATCTCAAACACGGGCGTATTGAAAAAGAACATCACTACACCCAGCACCACAAGGCCCACGGCGGCGGTAATAATGCGTGTTTTCAAACCAAGACCTCCTTGTACTGTGGGGTCAAATGCCGCCGAAACGGCGGCTGCGGCGCTGAAACTCTTCAATCGCCGCGTCCAGGTCGGCCCTTGTAAAGTCCGGCCAAAGCACATCCATCTCCACCAGCTCGGAATAAGCGCTCTGCCAAAGCATAAAGTTCGAGAGCCGCTTTTCCCCGCTGGGCCGCAGAATGAAATCCGGGTCTTTTTGGCCCCGGGTGTACATGTGGTCGCTCATCCGTTCTTCTGTAATATCGCCGGGCTGCAGAAGCCCCTGCTGCACCAGCTCGGCCAGCTGGCGCGCCGCGCGCACGATCTCCGGGCGGCCCCCGTAGTTTACCGCGATGTTCAGGGTCATACCGGTATTATGGGCCGTTTTGGTCTCGATCTCACGCATCAATTGCTGGTATTTTGCCTCCAGCGGAGCCCGGTCGCCCAAAAAAACCACCCGGTTGTTCTCTTTTTCATAATCAAACGCCTTGATGAGATACTCGCCGAACAGCCGCATAATGGCGTTCACTTCGTCCTGCGGGCGGCGCCAATTCTCGGTGGAGAACGCGTAAAAGGTGACTGCCTCCACCCCCAATTGGTTGCAGTAGCGGGTGATGTCCTGAAAGACCTCGGCGCCTTTTTTATGGCCGGCGGTGCGCGGCAGGCCGCGCTTTTTGGCCCAGCGGCCGTTGCCGTCCATAATGATGCCGATGCTCAGGCCCTGGGCCATTCGCTGCAGATCCGGCATTTGGTGAACACTTCCTTTTCCATACAAAGCAATGCCGCGCGCTTTGCTGCGCGCGGCATGCCCCGTGTTTGTAGCAGCACGTCAGATCTCCATGATCTCCTGATTCTTTGCCTCGCAGTCCTTGTCAATCTGCTTGGTGAACCGGTCGGTGATCTTTTGGATCTCATCTTCCAGGTTCTTCTGGTCGTCTTCCGTGATTTCGCTGATCTTTTTCAGCGCCTTGAATTTGTCCATTGCCTCGCGGCGCACGTTGCGCACCGCGATCTTGGCCTCCTCGCCCAGCTTCTGCACATCCTTGGTGAGCTGGCGGCGGCGCTCTTCTGTGGGCGAGGGGAACACCAGCCGAATGACCCTGCCGTCATTGGTGGGGTTAATGCCGATGTCGCTCACCAGCAGCGCGTGCTCAATGGGATGGATCAGGCTGGGGTCCCAGGGGGTAATGGTCAGGATGCGTGCCTCGGCCACGGCCACGGCAGCCATTTGGTTGATGGGCGTAGGGGTGCCGTAATAATCCACCGTGACCCGGTCCAGAATTGCAGGGTTTGCGCGCCCCGCACGAATTGCGGACAACTCTTTGCCCAGGTGATGCACCGCACCTGTCATTTTTTCTTCGTAGATCTTGGTGTATTCGCTCATGTTGACTGCTCCTTTTTTCGGGCCCTGGCGCGGGCCGTTCTCACTTTATGATTCCTCGTATACCAAGGTTCCAACCGCCTCGCCGCGGGCCGCACAGGCAATGTTGCGTGGCTGGGCAAGGTCGAATACCAAAATGGGAAGCTTGTTGTCGCGGCAAAGGGTTGCGGCGGTGCCGTCCATCACGGCAAGCTTCTTTTCCAGCACCTCGCTGAAGGTCAGCTTTTCATACCGCACCGCATCGGGATGCTTTTTGGGGTCCTTGTCGTATACGCCGTCCACCATCGTGGCCTTGAACATGATGTCGCAGCCGGTTTCAATGGCGCGCAGAGCGCTGGCCGTATCGGTGGAAAAGAACGGGCAGCCGGTACCCCCGCCAAACAGCACCACTTTTCCCTCTTCCATGGCGCGCACTGCGTCGTTCCTGGTGAACACCGGAGCCACCTGCGGCATTACAAGCGAGGTTTGCACCTGGGTGGGCACACCCAATTGTTCCAGCTGATCGGCCACCGCCAAGGCGTTCATGATCGTGGCCAGCATGCCGATCTTGTCGGCGCAGGTGCGCTCCATTTCTCCGCTGGAGCGGCCGCGCCAAAAGTTGCCTCCGCCCACCACAACACCGATCTGGGTGCCCAGGGCGTGGGCCTCACGGATCCCCTCACAGATGGCGCGCATCGCAGCCTCGTCAAACCCGGCCCCCTTTTCCCCCGCAAGGGCCTCGCCGCTCACTTTCAATAAAATGCGTTTATACTGGTTCGTCAAATATCACACCGCCTGAAATAAGCGCACCGGAGGTACACTTTATTATATTTGTTTTCATTTTACAATAAAACAGATTTATTGTAAACAATAAAAATGGCCGCAGCGAAGCGAAGGCCATTTTTTGCACCTCCGGGCCGGTTGCCCTGCAAGGGCGAGGCACGGGTACTTTTAAACAGCAAATGCGCCCGGCCAAGGCCGGGCGCACAGAAATTATTGCAGCACGCTCAGCTCCTGGGCCAGCCGCCGGTCCTGCGCGCTGCAAAAAGCCAAATCCCGCTGCGGGCTGTTCAAGGCTGCCGCTTCGCCGGGCGCGGGCCTTGGAATGCGGACCTTCACCAGCGTGCCTTCCGGCCCGCTCTCCAGCTCAAGGCGCCACCCCAGGGCACCGCAATACTCGTGCACCAGATATAGGCCCAGGCCCGCGCCGCTGCTTTGCCCGGCCTGGCTGGTCACAAACGGCTCAAAGAGATGCTGCCGCACCGCCGGCTCAATGCCTGTGCCTTCATCGCGCACCGTAAGCAAATATTCTTCCTCCCCGGCTTTCAGCGCCACGCATACCCTTGTACCGCAGCGCAGCGCGTTGGACAAAAGGTTCAGCAGCACCTTATCTGCCCACACGGGGTCCGCCTGCACATATTGCCCGTCGGAAAGCTGGCACTCCCATTCCAGCTCAATGCCTTCCAATTTTCCGATTTGGCGGCATTGCTCTGCAATGCGGCCATATTGCCAGGCCAGATCCACCGGCTGCGGCCGCACGGCCAGCTTCGCCTGCCGGCAGGCAAGCAGATCGTTCAGATTCTCCGCAATGCGCGCAAGCCGCAGGGCGCTGTTGTCCAGCGCGCAGAACGGGCGCTGGAGCTTTTCTTTGGCGGGCGTTTTGGCCATGCGCTGAAACTGCTTTTCCAGCGCCTCGCTGGCCAGCATCACAGCGCAGGCTACCTGCTCGATCTCAATGGAAAGGCCGCTGCACAGCATGGTGCGGCGGCGTTCTTCGCCCAGTTGGCGTTCCAGTTCTTCAAGAGTTTGTCGCATAGTCTTCCCGGCTTTCCTGGTCTAATTCCAGGCAAACGCCCCGTGCCAGTTCCGTCAGCAGCGTTTTATTGCTGTGCGGGCGGGCGCCGCCCGTCTGTTTTGCCAAAACCTGCGCCATGCGGTGTATCCCGCTCTCCACCCCTTTGGGTGAAATCCCGTAGTATCGCCCAACTTCCAGATAGATCGCCTTCAGCTGGGGCGGCCCGGCCCATTCCCGCAGCCAATACTGCAGGCTGCTGGCCAGATACCAATATCCCGCGTCCTTTTCCGGCGCGCCGAGCCTCCGCAGCATGTGCAGAATGGCAGCGTCTTTTGGGGTCGTCCACGCCAGGCGATGACCGGGTGCAAGGGATTCGATGCTCACAAACAGGGCGTTTGCCTTATACGGTTTTATCATATAATAATCGGCCCCGTTTGACAAGAGTGCAAGGCGAACATTTTCCGCATAGCCGCTTGGCCCGGTCACCACGATACGGCAGGCGCCGCTGCCGGGCGTTTTTCTTGCCTGCTCCAGGAAATTAAAAATCTCCATATCAATCGACAGGCAGTCCACCACCATCACATCCACCCGAACCGTTTCCAGATAGTGCAGCGCAGCCCGCGCATTGTGGAAGACCGTGCAGGCCGTTCGGCCACAGCCGTTGAACGCCCTTTGCAGCAGTTCCAATTCAGTGTTGCCGCCACCCAAAAGGACCACTTTCCCAAAGGATCTTCCCCGCATCGGATCCCCGCCCCTTTTCATCCCGTTTTGCTTTGCCGCGCTTTTTAGCTCGGATTCCAGCACATCCAGGTAAATTCTATCGGATTAACAGGAAGAAAGCAATCACAAAAAACCTTCGTTTTCCTTCGCCTTTCCTTTTGCCGGGCGGGCGCTGAATGGGGTGAGAAGGGCTTTTATGCCCTCATAACCACGGCAGCAGCCTTTCAGCTTGGGTCTGGCGCCGGCTCCGACGCCGGATCCAAGCCCCGCATGTGCCGCTTTATATTTCATAGGCGTCGTAAACTTCGCCGGGAGCTTCCAGCTGCTGCAATTTTTGGCGGATCCTTTCCAAAAATTCGGCTTCCAACCGCGGGTCGCAAAGCGGCTCCGCCTGCCCGGGATCATTTTCCAAATCAAACAAAAGATCGCCGAACGCATTTTGGCCGCTCGCATAATCGCCACACCGATCCTCCACCTGCATAAGAGGAAACCCCTTGGAGAACCCGAAAACGCGGCCTTGCCGAACTGTATAGCTGTCGTCTCTGCGCTGGATCGGGATGCGCCCAAAATGCAGCCCCGCCAATGTATAGGCAAACAGGGGTTTGCCCTGCCGAAGCCCCCGCATGTACACATACCGGCCGTTGGTCGCACAGAGTTGGCCCCCAAACGTGCCAAAGATCCCAAATTCCCGCTGCGGCGGCTTCAAAAGAGAATTTCCTGTCATGTGGGGCGTGGCATTGAGGCCAAACCAATCCAACAGTGTAACGGGCAGGTCCACGGTTTGCGTCAACCGCTCACTGCGGCCGGTTTCCTTTTTGCCTGGAACATGCAAAAACAGAGGAATATGCGCCACCTCATCATAGTAAGGGCACACATTTTTCCCCATCCAGCCATGCTCGCCCAATAAAAAGCCGTGATCGGTGTGCACGATCAGCAACGTGTCTTTCCAAAGCTCATGCTCATCCATAAAGCGCAGTACTCTGCCCAAATTATAGTCGCAAAAGCTTACCAGCGCCGCGTTTTCTTTTTTTATCCGCTCCACGGCTTCCGCATTCTGGCTGACCTTTCCATAATCAGGCCAATCCTGTCGGAGGCCGCTGAGTCCGTACAGCGCCCGAAACTCATCAGGCGCATAAAACGGTTCATGGGGATCAAAGGTTTCGATGTGTAAAAACCAATTGTCTTTTTGCCAGTTATCCTGCAGAAATTCCAGGCCCCAGCCGAAGGTCACAGCCTGTGGAAATTCTTCCGGCGCACGAATATGTTCACGATTCACCTGGTCTTGTGCCCGCAGCCATGGAACCCGCAGCCCGGCAAAAGCCTGCTGCCGGCTGGCCACCTGTGCATCGCCGTATACCGGGTCACCCTCCTGCCCCCGGGAAAAACGATAACTGCTGTAGCGATTATGGTAGGCAAACCCGGCGTCTTCCCAATAGTGGTAATGGTCAGTTACCAAATGGGTATGAATGCCGCTGTCATGCAGGATCTGCGGCACGGATTCGTCAAACGGTTCCAAGGGGCCCCATGGGCAATGCAGAAAATTCTCCCGCCCGGTGTGCAGTTCTCTGCGGGCAGGCATGCAGGGCATGCTTCCCACATAGCAGCGGTCATAAGTGGTACAGTGGTCCTGCAAAGAACGAAAAAAAGGCGCCTGCACCCAATCGTTCCCATAGTTTGGCAGCATATGCCGGTTGAGTGAATCAAAGGTTATCATGATTGCTTTCATCCAAATCGCCCCCTGTATCAGGTTACCACACTGTCTGGCTGTTTGTTTTCAAAATCTGCTCCCACTGGATGGTAGTATCGGCCAGATCGCGGGCATGCCATATTACCCTGCGGCTGAGGGCGGCCGGCCCCACCCCCAGCACTGGCATGCCTGCCGCGCAGGCTGCCTGCACACCCGCCTCTGCGTCCTCTACCACAAGGCAGGCCTCCGGGTCCACCCTCAATTTCTGTGCGGCCAGCTGAAACACCTGCGGATCCGGTTTGGAGCGCAGCGCTTCAAAACCATCCACCACTGCGTCGAATCGCCCTGCAAGACCGGTCTTTTTTAAAATTAAATCCGCGTTTTTGCTGGCGGAAGCCACCGCCGTTTTTATTCCTCTGCTTTGCAGCTCTGCCAGCGTTTCCAGCACCCCAGGCAGCAGTGCATCTGCGTTCAGTTCCTGCAGCTTTTTTACATAATACTGATTTTTCTGTTCGGCCAGTTGTTGTTTTTCGGCTTGAGTATATTTTATTTTTCCTTTCCGCAGCAGGATCTCAAGCGACTCCATGCGGCTTACCCCGCGCTGCCGCAGATTATCTTTGCGCGTAAAATCAACGATCCCCAGCGTGCGGGCCAGCTGCTTCCACGCTTCATAATGCAGTGTATCGGTGGCAACAAGGACACCGTCCAGATCAAAAAGCACTGCCTGTATCATAAAGCTCAATCCTCCATCGGGCATATAGTTCCGGGGGCGCCTCGTTCTGCTGCAGATGAAATGCCAGCTGCCTCAGAAAGCGGTTGCTGATCTCAGCGTTTTGCAGCGGTGCCAGCTGGCAGGGGTCCTGCTCCAGGTCAAATAAAAAATCTTCCCATACGTTCGGGTTATCGCTTTCATCCAGTTTGGAGCGGGCCGGCACTTTAAGCAGCGGGCACCCCCGTGTAAAGGAAAAAGGCGATACAAGTTCTGCTTTGGCAAGCGCCTGGGCAGAGAAAAAGCCTTGCATATGGCAGGGCATGAGGGTATATTCAAACAGCGGACTTTGCCGAACAGGCGCGCGCATAAACACATACCTGCCATCGGTAAGGCACGCCTGCCCGCCATGAATGCCAAACAGTGCGCTTGCACGGATCGGCTCGTCCCGCTGCAAAACTTTTTGCAGCGGATTCCCCTGCATGCGCTCCGTGGGCGGCAGATCAAACGCGTCCAACAGCGTGGGGGCAAGATCCACGGTCTGTACCAGGGCTTTGCGGCGCTGCCCCGCATTCCCATAGCGGGGGTCCCACACAAAAAGAGGAATGTGCGCCACCTCTTCATAAAAGGGATGCACGCTTTTGGCCCACAGCCCATGCTCGCCCAATAAAAAGCCATGGTCCGTGTTTACGATCAGCAGGGTGTCCCCCCACAGGTCATATTGATCCATGGCATCCAGCACCAGCCCCAAGCTCGCATCGCACTGCTCCACCAGCGCGGCATATTCATTGCGCAGGTGCGCCACCTGCTGCGGCGTTTCGCGCACGCGGGTATAATCCGGCCAGTCAAACCGCGGGCCATCATACCCATCCGCCCTTTTTCCTCGAAAACGCTGCGCAGCGCAAAAAGGCTCATGCGGGTCAAACGTTTCAATTTGTAAAAACCAGTTGTCAGCTTTGTGATTCCTCTTTAAAAAATCGAGTCCCTGCGCAAACGTACGGGCCTGGGGCCAATCCTCTTCTGTTTGCAGCCACGCCCTGTTCACCTCGTCCTGGGCGCACCAGATCCCCAAAGTTTTCGGTCTGGCAGGCGGCTGCACCTGTCCCTTCCAAAAGTCCCCTTCCTGGCCGCGTATACACTCCCAGGTGGAATAGCGGCTGTGGTAGGTGGCTCCGCCATCCTCCCAATAGTGGTAATGGTCGCTCACCAAATGGGTGTGTACACCGGCCTGTTTCAGCATCTCAGGCGCGGAATCGTCAAATGGTTCCAGCGGCCCCCAGCTGCGGTGCAAGAAATTATAGCGTCCGGTGTGCAGTTCCCTCCGGGCGGGCATGCAGGGCATGCTCCCCACATAGCACCGGTCAAACACAACCGAACACCGGGCCAGCCGCTCAAAGTTTGGCGTATTGATCCAGCCGCAGCCATACGGGCTCAGCATGTTCCGGTTCAGGCTGTCAAACATCACCATGATCGCCTTCATGCCGCATCTCCCTCCCTTCCCTTTTTCCTGGGCGGCAATTCCATCAAAATCACCACGGTCAAGATCATCATTCCCCCTGCCGCTAAACGCGGGGTAAAAGCTTCCATCCTCAGCGCCACAGAAAACAAACTTCCAAAAAGTCCTTCTGCCGACAAAATGATCCCTGCTTTTGCCGGGCTGGTATATTTTTGCGCCCAGGTCTGCAGCAGATAGCACAGGCCGGTACTCATGACTCCCAGATATAATACCGGAACAAGGGCTCTTGCCGGCTGGACTGCACACAGCGCGCCCCGGTCAAACAGCGCCAGCACCAAAAGTGAAGCGGCGGCGGCGGTGAGCAGCTGCACCGCAGTAACGCAAAGGGGGTCACCCCCCTGCCGGATCTGCCCCAAGCAGCAAATATGAAGGGCAAAAAACAGGGCGCACAGCAATACCATTCCATCTCCAATATTAAAAGCTGCGTTTCCCGGAGAGATTGTCAGCAGGCCTGTGCCCGCCAATGCTGCCCCTGTAAGCATAAACGTTTTTGCATTTGGCCGCTTGCCGGTCGCCCCCCACACCAAAAACGGCACCATTACCACATTCGTGGCAGTAAGAAACGCGCTGTTCGACACGGTCGTATGCCGCTGCCCTAAAATTTGCAGATAAAATGCCGCAAACAAAAGCAGCCCTGCCGCAATGCTTTGTTTTACCCGGTGCCGGGGCATCTGTTTGATCCGCCGGCCAGCCAAAAGGGCCAGCAGGGCCGCGGCCACGGAAAAGCGCAGCGCCATAATAAGCGCCGGCGAAGCTTGTGCCTCAAGCGCGTACTCGCTGGCAATAAAGCCCGAGCCCCATATGCCAGCCACGGCCAGACAGGCAAAATTGGCCAGACGGCTCTTTTGTTTTTGCTTGGGATCCATGGGCCATTCCCCTTTTCAAGAAAGTATCGCCTGCCGCACTGTGCCGTTACACCGGTATGCCACCGGCGTAACGCCCCCCTCCTGCATCAGGCTCAGCTCGTTTTGTGTAATGCATACCCGCAGCACCCTGCCGCGGTATTGCAGCGAAAACTGCAGTTTCTCCCAGCGATCGGGCAGCTGCGGGGCAAACTCCAGCAGGCCGTCTTTTCCCAGGCCCATGCCGCCGTATCCCAGCACAACGCTCTGCCATGTGATGGCTGCAGACGCCGCGTGGATTCCCTCCCGCGTGTTGCCCTGGTTATCATCCAAATCCACATAAGCCGAGCGCTCCAGATATTCATAGGCGCGGGCGCTCTCGCCGGTGCGGATCCCCATGATGCAGTGAACGCCCGGGCTGAGCGACGAGCGGTGCAGCGTCCTCTTTTCGTAATAATCAAAGTTGAGGCGCTGGGTCTCCGGGTCAAACTCCTGCCCCAGTAAAAAGAGCATCATTACCACATCAGCCTGTTTTAAAATACAGCGCTGCTGTTTTGGCACCAGCCGCAGCGTTTCCGGCAGCAGGGGCATTTTGTTTTGGTCCCACTGCGTGATCTCACCGTCGGCCAATGCAAAATAGCCCTGGAACTGTTCGATCAGCCCCTGACTTGCGCCCAGATACAAGCTGGCCGCCCTGCGCTTCCATTCCTCGGGTTCCTCTGCCTTCAGGCGGATCTTTTGCCGCAGCCGGGCATATACCTCCGGCCGCGCGGCCCGGCACTCTGCAAGATACCCGGCCGCCGTGACCAGGTTCCAGTGTGCCAGGCGGTTGGTATAAGCGTTATCATCCACCGGCTCATGCCACTCGTCCGGCCCGGTAACCTGGCGGATATGATACGCCCCGTCGGCCGCATCGTACTGCAGCCTGGAAGCCCAAAAGCGGGCTGTTTCTGCCAGCAATTCCAGCCCCTGCCGCTCCCAAAAATCTTGGTCCTGCGTGATGCGATAATACTGTACCGCGCTATACGCCACCGCGGCCGTCACGTGATGTTCATACTCAGCCACGTGGCAGCGATAGCAGCTCCCATCCGGTTCGATGGTCCATTGTGGACACTCTTCTTCACCGGTGTCCGCGCTCTCCCAGGGAAACTGCGCGCCTTGGTGGCTGTTGCGGCGGGCATTGCGGCGGGCGGCATCCAGCAAGTGATAGCGGTAATTCGCCAGGTTTCGGCCCACTTGAGGAAAAACATAGTCAAAAAACGGGTGCAGGAACAGTTCGGTATCCCAAAAGCTATGGCCACCGTATTCCTCTCCATGCAGCAATTTTGCACCGATCCCAACCCTATCGTCGGTAAAACTTGCCGCCCCCAACAAATGAAACAGATCGAATCGCAGGGCCTTCTGCATTTTTTCGTCACCGGTAAGCTGTACGTCTGCCAAACTCCATAAGGCCGCCTGTTTTTCAACGTGTGCCTGCACTGCGGCTTCAAATCCATGGTGGGAAAGCTCAGCCAGTGCCTGGGCCAACGCGGGCTTGAGCGGCTTTCCATCGCGCCCCGTGTATACGGCGCTGAATTTTTCAATGCATATGGTCTCGCCCTGCTCCGCTCTCACATCCATAAATTCGCAGGCGATTTCGCCGTAAGGCCGAAACGCCCGGTTGCGCTGTACCGGCACGCCTTTTTCATTTAAAACCCGGGTAAAGCTGCCCGTGCCGACCGGCAGATCCCGGTCGCGCGTTTTAGTTTCCACATAGCAGCCCTCTGCCCCAAGGCACTCGATTTTTTCCACCTGCAAGTGCTTGACCCGAAACCTTGGAAAGTCCATAAAGTTGGTGACCGTCGCATCAACAATGTCCTCTATCTCAAACAGGGCGTCAGCGTTAAGCGGCGTAAGCCACACCCGAAGCAACGCACAGTGGGGCATCGCACGGCTCAGCAGCTTCACCGATTCCACACGGGTCCGGCGCCCTCTGCTGTCGGTGTGCAGATAGCGTTTCGCTACTAAGCCGTTTTTCAGATCCAGGACCCGCAAATATTCCGCGATCCGGCCGCTCTCGGGCGAAAGCGGTTCCCGTTCCTGATAAATTTTGAGTTTGGCCCAGTCCGGCGTATTACACAGTTCGCGCTGAAATGCCTCCGACCGGTCGAACACGCCATGCACATAGCAGGCCGGCAGGGTATTCTTTACGAACCCTTCCTCATGCACCGCCCGGCTGCCCATATACCCATTTGCAAGGCAAAACCGACTTTCGTACGCCAGGTTTTGGGCGGGGTCGTATTCTTCTTCTGCCACCAGCCACTCATCCCGGGCCAAAAGCGCTTGCAGCCGGGGGCTGAATTGTTCTCTCAGGCTCATTTCAGACCTCCTTGCTTCTCTCCTAACATCAGCCCCTGGGCATAGCCTGCCGCAAACTGCGGCGGGCGCCCTTTCAACGGGCACAGGGCAAACTCACATGCAAACGGCAATGGGTGGACCCGGTAATGCCTGAGGGGCAGCGGCCCGCAGCTTGCGCTGCCAAGGCCGCTGTTCTGCAAATCAAAATGCAGTATCCTGTAAGGGCGGGGGCGCAGCTGGGCGCGGTGTGCCGCGGCAAGCAGATCGCAGTCCTCATAAGAGCTCAGGCTAAGCTCCACTGTGTTCCTCGCCGCCAAAACCATCCCCTGTGTGCCATTTTGCGCCGCCACCCATTGCACTTCTGTGCGGTTTCCATTTTCTTGAGGCCGCAGATACCCAACATCCCAGTGATCCGCCTGGCTTTGCCAAACACCATCCTGGGCGGCGGCCCGGCTGTCCGAATAATTCTCTCCGGGGCCCCTGCCCCGATAAACGATCTGTTCCAACTCTTTTGCAAGCCGGCTCACTGTGCCCAGGCGGGGCAGCGCGGGCGGAAGCCCGGCTCCGGAAAAGCAACCTTCCAGTTCCATGGTCAAATTGCCGGACCGGTCGATGCGGTAGCACACCGTCATATCCGCCCCCCAGGCAATTCCGCCGGGTCCGACCCAAAGCTTTGCGCTTACCGCCACATGGTCTTTTTTGGTTTCTCCGCGCAGCTCTTTTACCACTGTTTGCAGGCTGTCCAGGTGGCTGTGCTCCCAAATATCGCGGTACTTTATGTCATTATCGGTATAAGCCCGGAACAAAGTAAGCTCCGGCCCCTTGTGCAGCAGCAGTTCTCCCCCGTACCGGTAATTCACAATGCACCCGTCCACGGCCGAGATCGTCAGCTCAAAAGCGTCGCTCCATACCCGCACTCCCTCCAGGGTTTGGGTCCATTGCGGCGCGCCCTGCATCGTCTGGGGCACGCTAGGCGCCTCCCGCAGCAAAAACCGGCTGTGCCAGATCTCCTGTTCTGCAGCTGCGCCGCCGGGCTGCCGCTTATATTGAACCGCAAGCTCCAGCCACACCGGCCCTGTGCTTTGCAGCGCCTGCCTTTTAAGCTGTACCTCTCCCCTGTGGTGCGGCGGCACATGGGGCAGCGGTTCCACCCATTGGCACACCGTTCGCTCCCCTTCCACCAATCTGCATGCCAGTTCGGCAGCAGCCAGATCGGTAAAGTCCCATCCGTTATAAAAAGTGAACTTCAGGTCTTCCAAGACACAACTTTCAAGCCGAATGCTGGAGGCCGCCGCCGCATATTCGTAAAAAGCCGGCGTAGGGACGCCGTCTGCCGCCACAAAGCCATCCAGGCAAAAATTACCGTTATGATATCGCTCGCCAAAGTCGCCCCCATAGAGATAAGTCTCTTTTCCATCTGGCAGCGCCCTATACACGCCATGATCCTTAAATTCCCAGGCAAACATCCCCTGGATCCGCTGGCTGGCATAGACCAAATCACAATATTCTGCAAGGCCGCCGGGGCCGTTGCCCATTCCGTGGCCGAATTCGCACAAGATATGAGGCCGCTTGGGTACCTGCGTATCCAGCTCATACAATTCCCCCAGGCTGGTATACATGGTACTGCTCACATCCACGCTATGGCCGTGAACATCACCCTCATAATGTACCGGGCGGCTTGGCTCGTTTTGTTTGCACCAGCGATACATCGCCTCAAAATTCACGCCGTACCCCGATTCGTTGCCCAGGGACCACAGCAGTACGCAGGCAAAATTTCGGTCCCGTTTCACCATGCGCTCGACCCGGTCCAGATAGGCCTGCCGCCATTTCTCATCGTTTGCCAGCCGTGTCTGCTGCCCCACCGGGGTAAGGCCGTCACTTTCCAGGTCGCATTCATCGATCACATATAATCCCAAAGCGTCACACAATTCATAAAAGAAGGGATTGTTGGGGTAATGCGAGGTCCGCACTGCGTTCAAGCCTGCAGACCGGATCAGCCGCAGCTCCTGTTCGGTCTGGCTTCGGGTGACCACACGGCCTTTTCGCGCGTCATATTCATGGCGGTTGTAGCCTTTCATCAAAATACGCTGCCCATTCAGGCGCAGTTCCCCCTGTTCAATGGCAATATGGCGGAACCCCACCTGAAACCCTGCAGCCTCCATAAGCCGGCCCTGTTCATCTTTCAGCGCGGCTACCACCTGGTAACAAACAGGCGCCTCTGCATTCCAGGCTTCCACACCGGGCACATGCATCCGCAGCCCCTGCGGGGGCACCGCGGCTTCACAAAGCAAAGTATCGTCTTTATATACCAGCACTTCCAGCCGGCCATTTTCATAATGCGGCGAAAGATTTAATATGCCGCTGCCCTGTGCCAGGTCGTAGTCCGGGTCCAGCACCAAGTCCTGTAAATAGCAGGCCGGCCGATGCAGCAGCAGCACATCCCGAATGATCCCCCCCAGCCACCACATATCCTGTGCTTCCAGATAAGTGCCGTCGCAATATTGATATACCACCACGCACAGCAGGTTTTCCCCGGGGTGCACAAATGATGTGATCTCAAACTCCGCCGGCATACGGCTGCCCTGACTGTAACCTGCCATCTGCCCGTTTACATATACATGAAACGCACTTTCCACCCCTTCAAAGCGCAAGAACTGCCGCTCTTTTCCGGCTTCTTTCAGCGTGAACCAGCGTTTGTATACACCGGTCTCATTGTTTGCCGGGATAGAAGGAGGCGCAACGGGAAAAGGATAATCCATGTCGGTATAATGGAACTTCCCATACCCCGCATACTGCCAGTTCAGGGGCACCTGCAGGCTGGAGCTGAAAGCAGGGGGCGTGGAAGGGGTGTCCGCCGGAACATGGAGCGGAGAATCATACCACACAAAATCCCATAAGCCGTTCAGTAATTCCACCCGGCTGGACTCTTCCAATCTGCCGGCGCGCGCAGCCTCTATACTTTGAAACGGATAAAAATGAGCGCGGGCAGGCAGCCGGTTTCGCTGCAGCACCTCCAGGTTTGCCCAGTCGTTCTGTTCCATCAAATACATTGTTTGCTTCGTCCTTTCGCTGTGAAAAAATGCTATTCCTTTACACCGCCCAGAGCGATCCCCTGAATAAACGAGCGCTGAAAAAGCAGATAGACTGCCACTACAGGCAGCACCGAGATAGTGATCCCGGCAAACATCGGCCCATAATTTGCCACAAACTGCCCTTGCGTCATTGCAAGGCCGATGGGCAGTGTATACTTTTCAGGGCTGCTCAGCATCAAATACGGCCAAAGATAGTTGTCCCACTCCCACAAAAAGGTCATAATGGCGAGCGCGCCAATGCCGTTGGTCATAAGCGGCAATGCAATGCGATGGAAAATGCGCAGCTCGCCCGCACCGTCCAGCCGGGCGGCTTCCAGCAGAGAATCGGAGATGGAAAAAGAAAACTGCCGCATTAAAAACACGCCATACGCCGAAGTAAGCCCCGAATAAAGAATCGAAATATCTTTATCCAGCCAATTCAGCCAAACCATCATCTGATAGTTCGGGATCAGGGTGGCGGGCCAGGGCACCATCATAGTGGCCAGGATCATCAAAAAGACAGCCTGCCTGCCCCGAAACTGAAACTTTGCCAGTACGTACCCCACAATGCACGAAACATATAGCACGATCGCACTCTTGAGCACCGCATAATAGATACTGTTTTTAAAAAATGTGCCAAAATTATATTTTTGTAAGACCACCTTGAAATTCTCGATGTTCGTGATGTCATTCGGGAAAAATGTGGGTGGGATCCGCGTGATCTCTGCTGTGGTTTTCAGGCTGCTGAGCAGCATCCATATAAAGGGAAACAGCATAAACCCCGCCACCAGCAATAAAATTGCATGGATAAAAACTTGTGTCCAAGGGATCTTTTTCGTTCGCATCATTTAAATCTCCTCCCCCTTGCGCCCCAGGCGTATCTGGATCATGGAGAGCACAAAAATAATCAGAAACAGTACAAAGGATACCGCCGATGCCGAGCCAAAATTATAATAAGTAAACGCCTGATCGAAGATATAAAAAGCGATCGTTTGAGTCGACGTGCCCGGGCCGCCCTCGGTCATAAACTTGATGGGGGTGTAGATCTGCATATAGTCGATCAGCTTGGTGATCAGCAAAATCGTCATGGTATTGCGCAGAAGGGGCAATGTAATGGCAAAAAACTGCCGCGGTTTGGAGCAGCCGTCAATGGCCGCGCTTTCATAAATGCCACCGTCAATGTTGTTCATGCCTGCCAGGATCAATACCAATGCATATCCCACATCCTTCCAAGCCTCCACGACCATAAGCATCACGACCGCCAAGTGCGAGTTCTGCAGCCAGGGCACTTTGGAAAGACCAAGATCCATCAGCAGGGCATTGAGCAGGCCGTTATCATAATTAAAAATGAACCGCCACAGCATCGAGGTCGCCACCGCCGAACTGATCACCGGCAAAAAGTAGACGCCCCGATAAAAAGCCACGCCTTTTTTTGTGTTTTGCAGAAAAGCTGCCAGCAGCAAACCAAAGCTTACGGTAAGCAGCAGACTGCCGGCGGTGAATACCACCGTGATCACACAAGCATGCCAAAACTCCGGTCGCTGCAAAATGCTGACATAATTGGCCAAGCCCACAAACGTAAATAGATCCCGAAAGGGATTCCAGGTAAACAAGCTGGTGAACAGTCCATAAAAAATCGGGAAATATACAAATACGCCATAAACCAGCACCACAATGGTCATGGTCCACAAAATCAGCCCTTTTCGGCCTGGTTGAATCATCTGTTTCTTTTTCAAAACAATGCCTCCGCTTCTTGTGGGGTATCGCGGCGTTTTCCCAGCGCCGGTTTTAAAAAAAGGGCAGAATGGCAAAACCACACCATTCTGCCCTGTCCGGTCAGTTTTTTATTGCGCTAATTCGCTGTAATATTTATATTGATTTTCCTTCGCGGTGTAATTCATCTGGTTTAGCCTCATGTTCTCCATGATGTTTGCCTGGGTCGCAGGAATCACTTCTTGGGGGTCCTTTTTATTGATAAAGATGTCGCTGCCGGCTGCGCGCAATGCGGTATTGCGTGCGGCATTGCCGGGAATGGCCCCCAAATACACATGTCGGTCGGCCACCTCGGCGGCCACACGCAGGTTCTCATATTCAGCTACCCGCGGATCGCTGGCCAGCTGCACATTACTGGGCATAAGGCCCAGGCGGATCGCCAAATCACAATATACGGTCTGTTCGCACAGGAAATATTTGAGGAAATCGAATGCCACGGCGCGCTTTTGCTCATCCGCAGAACTCACGCCCAACGACCATTCATAGTCTTTCAGGCCATAGGCAGGAGCAGGCTGCCCATCCTGAGTGGGGCACAAAAAATATCCCCAATCCAGTTCCGGATAAGTTTCGTCAAAATAGCCGCCCACCCAGTTCCAATTCGACATCATTGCCGCCTGCCCATGGCCGAACTGATCTTCACAGTCGCCGTCACCATACATCATAAATCCATACTCATCTTTAAATTTGCGCAAAAGTTCAATGTTTTCATAGGTTTTAGGCGCGTCGAGATTCCAGGTAAACTGATCTTCCTTCACCAGGGCCTGGCCGCTCATATAATTCATATTTACTAAAAACACTTGAAAGGCATGGTCAATGGAAAATCCATATTGGGTCACATTGCCCTTGGCGTCCTTTTTGGTGAGTGCCTGCCCCACGCGGATAAAATCATCCCAGGTTTTAGGAATATCCGCCTCCGTGAGACCCGCCTCGGCCCACATGGCCTTGTTGTAATAAATGCCGCTGGAAAAGGTGGAGCCAAGCGGTATGGAGTAAAGCCCCCCGTCCTCCATAATCAAATCCTCTGCATCCGGAAAATCGGCAAACAGATCTTCCCGGGGGAATATGTCTTCCGGCAAGCTATGGGAATAAATTGCCAGTTCTTTAATGTGGCCGTAATGCGAGCGATAAAGGTCAGGGCCATTTCCCGCGCTCAAGGCCAAGGGCAGCTTGGTCCAATAATCATCCCAGGGCTGGGAAACCACCTGTATGGAAATATTGGGGTGTATCTCCATATATTTTTCAGCAATGGAGCTGTAATACCCTTCTGTCTCGGGCTCAGCCCAGACCAGCAGATCCAATTTTTCGCCGTTGTTGACAGGGGCGTTCACATCGTACTGCAAGGTGTTTCCAATATATTCAGGCTGTGTGCTTTGGTTGGGCGCGGCGCTTGCGGGCGCAGTGCCCGAGGGCGCGGTGCTTCCTGAAGCGCCGCATGCCGAAAGCAGCAGCATTGTGCTGATTGCCAGCGCCATCAATCTTCTTTTCATATCGTATCCTCTCCTTTTTTGTGTTAAGATCGCCCTGTGTGGTCACGCAGCTCACGTTACCACAAAACCGCTGACGAAAGATTTATGCTATTTGAAACAGGCCTGTTGTTCCAATTGTGCAGCAAAAGCATTTTCAGCCTTTTACGTTCGATTTGCTTTCCCGGCGCTCTTTCTTCGCCATAAAACTGTTTATTTCGACAATCAAACTGTACCATATCCGACCGTGCTTTGTAAAACACAAAAACCCAAATTAATTGCACAAAACAGATTTTCCATAAAAAGGAGCGGCCGTACCCAAAGGCGCCGGCCGCTCCTTTTATTCCTCTACCAATTCCAGCAAGCTTTGCCGGAGAACATTGGGAGGCTTTCCTTCGTATTTTTTGACCACGTTGCAAAAATAATTGACACTGTTGAACCCCACCATTTCGGCAATATCTCCCAAATCCAAATCCGCCTCCATCATCAGGCGCTTTGCCTTGCCCACCCGATAACGGTTGAGATACTCCACGGGCTTCATACCTGTTTCCTCTTTAAACCTTTTGCTTGCATACTCACAGTGCAGCCCGGTTTCTTCGCAGATCTGCCGCACTGTGATAGGCTTGTAATAGTTCGCTGCCACAAAACGTTTCATTTGCCCCGCCACTTTTCGGCCGCCTGCATTTCCGGGCTGAGCTGCACAGGTCTGATTGAACACCTCTTCCAGCAGCTGTAAGAATGCTGCCTTGGCCGCCAGCTGCCAAAAATGATCATGCTTAAGATATGCCTTGTAAATAGTTCGGAATAAATATTCCACCTGATCCCGGTTTTCAATGGCCAGGCATTCCGGCAGACAATATCCGTTTTGAAACACAGGGTTTTCGCGGATATGCTTCTCATGCTCCAGTGGCAGGCCAAACAATTTCATATATTCTTCCGGTTCATTATACAGCTTGAACAGCCACTTGCGATCAGGGTAAAACAAAAAATCACAATGGAACCAGTATAGCTCGCTCTCTTCGTCCTCCACCCAAAAAAGATGGGGTACATTGGGGGGTATTACCACCAAGACACCCTTTTTCACAAAGTAGGTCCGGTCCCCCAAGACCATGTGTGCGGAACCCAGGAAGCAGTATAAAAACTGATGATCATAAATTCGCCGGGGCGTATTTCTCCAGGAATCCTGATGTTGAAGCCCGGCTTCACGAATATAAGGGCATATTTCATCAAAAGAACGCTCCATGCAACTCCCTCTCTCTTATTTTTATTCTTCTGAGAATGAAACATTTGCTTTTTTTCTGTTTTTTGAACAATACCATAAATCCAGTCTTCCTTCAAGGGACTGCCGCCCTTTTTTCATCAAACGATTTTCTGAACTATACTGCACACAAAAAGGAAGAGCCTTGTTTATAAAAACAAGGCTCTTCCTTTTTGTGGTGGAGATGAGGGGGATCGAACCCCTTACCTCTTGAATGCCATTCAAGCGCTCTCCCAAGTGAGCTACACCCCCACGGGCCGCGCCAATCTTCTCGGCTGCCCTGCTATTATAGCAAACCTTCTTTTCTCTGTCAATCCCTTTTTTCACTTTTGAAAAGCCGCCGCGCAGAAGGCAGCGCACCTGCCTGCCGCCTTCGGTTCGGGCAGCGCCCGGGCCGGAAACCCATGTGGGATTCCCGGCCCGGATGCCTCCCGCCTTTTCCGGCTGCGTTTTTCAGGTTTTTGCCTCGTTAAACGCCTTGAACGCCCGGTAGGCCATGTAAATGTCCAGCTTGCTGGCCAGCTCAAAGGGCGAGTGCATGCTGAGCACCGGCACACCCACGTCCAGGGTGTCGATGTCGTGGCTGGCCACATATTTGGCAACGGTGCCGCCGCCGCCCTGGTCCACCTTTCCCATCTCGCCCATCTGCCACACAACGCCCGCTGCGTCGAACAGGCGGGTGAAATAACTCACCAGCTCCGCCGAAGCGTCGCTGGCGCTGCCCTTGCCCCGCGCGCCGGTATATTTTGCAATGGCCACGCCCTTGCCCGCGTAAGTACTGTTCTGGGGGTCGAACACGCTGGCAAAGGTGGGGTCGTATGCGGCGGTCACATCTGCCGAAAGGCATTTCGAGTGCTGGAAGCAGGCGATATCGTCCGCCCCCTGGGCCGCGCACAGCTGCTGCAAAAAGTGGAATACATACATGCTGGCAAGGCCGGTCACCCCGTCCGAGCCGATCTCCTCTTTATCCGTAAGCACGCACATTGTGGTAAAAGCCGGGGCCTTTGCCTCGATCTCGGCCATCAGCGCGGGATATGCGTCAATCCGGTCATCCTGGCCGTAGGCGCCGATCAGCCCCCGGTCAAAGCCCACGTCCCGGGCGTTCTGGGCCGGCACGGCCTCGATTTCGGCCCGCTGGAAGTCCCGCTCGGTGATGCCGTATTTCTGGTGCAGCAGCTGCATGGTGAGCAGTTTGACCCGGTTTTTAAGCTCCTTTTCCTCATAGGGCAGGCTGCCCACCACAATGTTCAGCTCTTCCGCCTTAACGCCCTCGGCCAGCTTGCGGTCGTTCTGCTCGGCGCCGAGATGTGGCAAAAGGTCGGTGATGCAGAACACCGGGTCGCCGGGCTCCTCGCCCACGCAGATCTCCACCCGCGTGCCGTCCTTTTTATAGGCGACGCCGTGCAGCGCCAGCGGGATCGTGGGCCACTGATACTTGCGCACACCGCCGTAATAATGGGTCTTCAGCAGCGCCAGATCGGCGCTCTCGTACAGGGGGTTCGGCTTCAGGTCCAGCCGGGGCGAGTCGATGTGGGCAATGTTCAGGTGCGCGCCCTCGGCCAGGGGTTTTGCGCCGACGGTCGCCGCCAGCACGCACTTTTCCCGGTTGATCCGATATACCTTGTCGCCCGGTTCCAGCGCCATGCCCGGCGCAAAGGCCCGGTACCCGGCCTTTTGCAGCAGCTCTGCGGCATAAGCCGTCACCTCGCGCTCGGTCTTGCCCTTATCCAAAAAGGCCTTGTAGCCCTCGCAGAACTCCGCAGCCCGCTCCCCCAGGCTTTGCCCGCCCAACGCGTTCATCTGCTCCAGCAGGCCGGCCGCGCTGTCCGCCGCCAATTCCGGCTCGTACAGCAGTTCCCGGGCCAGCTGCTGGCCCTGTGTCTTTTCTTTTTCCATGCTTTATCCCTCGTTTTCTGTTGTTTGATACAGCGTTTGATATTTTTGGTAGTTGCGGTTGATCTTGCGCACATACAGGCCCATCTGCTCGTAGGGGAAGGTGTGCAGCACCTTGCCGTCGGCCGAATACGCCTCGTTTGCCAGCAGTTTATCCACGGTACCCCAGCCGCTGCGATAGGCGGCCGCGGCCGTTGAAACATCGTTTTGATACCGGGCCATGCAGGCCGCGAAATAATAAGCGCCGAACCGGATGTTCACGGCGGGGTCATACAGATCGTCAAAGGTCAGCTCCTCGGCGGGGGCCAGCTTTGATTTGATCCAGGAAAAAGTTTCTTCCGTGATCTGCATCAGGCCGCGCGCGCCCACGCCGGACCTTGCCGCGGCGTCAAACCCGCTTTCGGTGCGGATCACGGTGTAAACCAAAAGCGGGTCCAGCCCGTTCTCTGCGGCGTACCGGTCCACAGCTTCGCTGTATTTCTGCGGGTAGCGGGCCAGGTCCAACCTGTGCAGGCCCACCCGCAGCACCCAGATCCCCGCCGCGGCCAGAAGGGCCAGCAGCAGCAGCCAAACCACCCATCTGCGTTTCTTTTTTGCCACCTATGCACCGCCTTTCAAGTGTTCCAGCACGGCCGCCGCGCGCAAAAGCAGCGCGGCCTGGCCGCTGTCGTTCCGTATCTCCTCGTTTGCGGCCGCCCGCAGCCGCTCCTCGGGCAGCTGGGCCGCCAGGCGGGCCCGGGCCTCCTCCACCGTCAAGTCGTCCCGCTCCCGGATGCGGCGCACACAGTCCGCCTCCGGGGCGCTCACCAGCACAATGGCGTCGCAATGGCGCTCAAAAGGCGCCCCCACGATCACCGCGCCGTCCGCAAAAAACAGATCCGCGCCGCCCTGCCGCGCCTGCTGCGCCATTTCCAGCAGCCGCCGCACGATCTCCGGGTGGGTGATCTCCACCAGGGCCCGGGTGTGCCCGGGGTCGGCATACGCCCGGTGTGCCAAAAGCGGGCGGCGCACCCTGCCCTGCTCATCCAGAATGTCTGCCCCGAAACGCCGCACCAGGGCGGGCAGGCAGGCCGAGCCGGGCTCCAGCACCCGCCGGGCCACCTGGTCCGCGTCCGCCACCGGGTACCCCTGGCTGCGGTAAAAGGCCGCCACCGTGCTTTTTCCGCTGCCTGAGCGGCCGGTCAGGCCGATGATCCTCATGCCTCCACCACCCTGAACGCCGCGGCGCGCAGCAGCCTGTTATACACCGCCAGCGCCACGCCGGTGGCGGCGGGGCAGCGGGCAAACACCCGCTTCGCGCCCCTTTCGTCCAGCTGGCGCAGGGCTGTGAACAGGTGCTTTGCCTGGTCTGCGCCATTCTGGGCTGCGCCGTATTCCACACTGGGCACGGGCAGCGCCCCGCTTTCGCCCGCAAAACACAGGCAAAAAGTCCCCGGCTCTGCGTGCTGCTGCACATAGCGGCAATAGGCCTGGAACCCCCCTTTTACAATGGTCACCTCGGCCTTGGGGGCATAGTGCTTATACTTCATGCCGGGGGAGCGCGCGGTTTCGCCCTCTTTCAGTTTTTCCAAAATCGCGCCGGATAGCAGCACCTTTTCCCGCAAAACCTCCTGCAGCTGCTCCTGTGTGATATAGCCCGGCCGCAGCAGCATCGCCTGGGGCCCCGCCAGGCTCACCACGGTGGACTCCACCCCCACCTGGCACTCACCCCCATCCAAAATCAGGGGCAGGCGGCCCCGCATGTCCTCCATCACATAGTGGGCTGTCGTGGGGCTGGGGCTGCCGGACAAATTGGCCGAGGGTGCGGCCAGGGGCAGGCCGCAGGCCGTGATCACCGCCCGTGCCACCGGGTGGCTCGGCATGCGCACCGCCACGGTATCCAGCCCGGCGCACACCTCGGCTGCCACCCTTGGCCCCCGGGGCAGAATCATAGTGAGCGGACCGGGCCAAAAGGCCTCTGCCAGCTTTTTTGCGCGCTCCGGCACGCAGCCCACCAGCCCCTCCAGCATTTCCAGCCGGTCGATGTGCACGATGAGGGGGTTATCCTGGGGGCGGCCCTTGGCCTCGAATATTTTTTTCACCGCCGCGCCGTCCAGCGCGCTGGCGGCAATTCCATATACCGTTTCGGTGGGGATGGCAACAATGCCGCCCCCTTTCAGCAGTTCAGCGGCCAGCGCCACCGCCGGCCCGTCCGCCTGTTGCAGTTTTGTTTCCATCCCGTTTCAGTTCCCTTCTGCCGCTTTGAGCTTTTCCGCCTGATCCGCGGTGATCAGGGCGTCCAGCACCTCGTCCAGCGCGCCGTCCAACACGCTGTCCAGCTTATAAAGGGTCAGGCCGATGCGGTGGTCGGTCAGCCGCCCTTGCGGGAAGTTATAGGTGCGGATGCGCTCCGACCGGTCGCCCGTGCCCACTTGGCTGCGGCGATCCGCGTCGATGGCGCTTTTCTGTGCCTGCTGCTTTTGGGCCAGCAGCCGGCTGCGAAGCACCTTTAACGCCTTATCCTTGTTTTTGTATTGGCTGCGCTCGTCCTGGCATTCCACCACCATACCCGTGGGCAGGTGGGTCACCCGGATCGCGCTGGAAGTCTTGTTGATGTGCTGCCCGCCCGCCCCGGAAGATCGAAAGGTATCGATCTTAAGCTCATTCGGGTCTAATTCCAGATCCACCTCCTTGGCCTCGGGCATCACCGCCACCGTGACAGTGGAGGTGTGAATGCGCCCCTGCGTTTCGGTTTCGGGCACGCGCTGCACCCGGTGCACCCCGCTCTCGAATTTCAGGCGGCTGTAAGCCCCCTCACCCTGCACTGAAAAGCTTATTTCCTTTACACCGCCCAGTTCGGTCTCGTTCAGGTTCAATTCCTCGCACCGCCAGCCGCGGCCAGCTGCATACATGCCGTACATCCGGTACAGGCTGCGCGCGAAAAGAGCCGCCTCCTCGCCCCCGGCCCCGGCCCGGATCTCCACAATCACGTTTTTGCCGTCGTTCTCGTCCCGGGGCAGAAGAAGAAGCCGGAGCTGTTGAGTCAGCGACTCCAGCTTTCCTTTGCTTTCCGTCAGTTCCGCCTGCACCATCTCTTTAAAATCCGTCTCGAGGCCGCCCTCCTCCAAAAGGGCTTTCGCCTCGGCGCAGGCGCGCTCAGCGGCGTCGTATTCCCCCAGCACCTGCACAATGGGCTCCAGGTTCTTGTATTCCCGCGCCAAGTCCCGGTAGCGGGCCTGGTCACCCAGCACCGCGGGATCCTGCAAAAGCAGGCTCACTTCTTCGTAACGGCGGCCTACCTGCCGCAATGATTCCAGCATGGCTTTTCCCCTTTTCTGTAACTTTTAAGCACAAATAAAAAAGGGTTGCTAGCTCTCGCCCTCCCGCAGAATCTTTTTAATGTTTTTTTCGATCTTTGCCCGGGGCAGCATTACCTCGCGGCCGCAGCCGGTGCAGCGGATCTTAAAATCCATACCCACCCGCAGCACGTCAAACAGGTTCGCCCCGCAGGGGTGCGGCTTTTTTACCAGTATTTTGTCGCCCACGCGCACATCCATTCCAACACCCGCCTTTCAAAGCTTTTTGGCTTTTCTATTATATACTATCTGGCTCTTTTTGCAAATATCCCGGCCCGCCCGCGCATATATTTTTTAAAAAACAGCGGGTCAGTGCGCCCACTGCACCAGTATTGAATGAAATGAGGATGAAAATCATGGTGGAATACAAGCCCGAAGGGCAGGGCCGCTGTGCCGCGGACCTGAGCGAAGAGGAATTGCGGGCCGCCGCAGCCAGCGGTGCTATTTTGGAAAGCACAGCGCTCGCCTTTGACCATGACCACCGGCTGCGGTTCGAGCTGTGCGGCCGCACCGCTTACATGCCCTATGAGGAATGTGCCGACGGCGCGGGAACAAGCGCCGTGCGGGACATCGCCATTCTGACCCGGGTAGGCCGCCCCACCTGCTTTGTGATCGAACAAATGCCCCTGGACGCAGGCGGTGCCTTTTTGCTCTCCCGCAGAAAAGCGCAGCAAGCCTGCAAAGTTGAATACCTTGACACTCTTTCCCCCGGCGACATCATCCCCTGCTGTGTGACCCATCTGGAAAACTTCGGCGCTTTCTGCGACGTGGGCTGCGGCATCAGCGCGCTGCTGCCCATCGACTGCCTTTCCGTTTCCCGCATCCAGACCCCGGCGGACCGGGTTGCGGTGGGCGAAGCGATTTTCTGCGCCGTAAAAAGCCGCGACGCGCAGGGAAGGCTCGTGCTCAGCCTCAAAGAGCTGCTGGGCACCTGGCAGCAGAACGCAGAGCTGTTCCGGGTGGGCGAGACCGTGGTAGGGTTGGTGCGCAGCATCGAGACCTACGGCGTTTTTATTGAGATCGCGCCCAACCTCGCAGGCCTTGCCGAGAGCTGCGAGGGCCTGCGGGTGGGCCAGCCGGTGAGCGTGTATATCAAAAATATCCTGCCGGAAAAAATGAAGGTGAAGCTGGTGATCGTGAACCGGGACCTGGGCGGTCCCCTGCACTTTGAGCCGCGCTACTTTATCCGCGAAGGGCATTTGGACCGGTGGGTCTATTCCACCGCGGGCAGCTCAAAATACATAGAAACCGACTTTTCGGCCCTGCCCAGCCCCTTGTAAATCCGGGGCGTTGCACGTATAATAAGTAGGAAGTATCTTACAGCGAAAGGATGTGCGGCCCTTGGCTTCGAATGCATTCACCAGCGGCGTAAAGCCGGGTGGGCTTACCTCCAGCTCCGAGGTTCGGATGCTGCTTTGCTATCTGATCAAGACCGCCGCGCCCCTGACCCGCCAGGAAATCGAGCAGGCCCTGCTCAGCGAACAGCTGGTAAATTACTTTGAGCTGGCCTCCAACCTGAGCGATCTGGAAGCGCAGGGCCTGGCAACGGTCAGCGAGGGGGGCGTTTACAGCATCACCCCCAAGGGCGCGGCTGTGACCGACGAGCTGGGGTTTGACCTGCTGCCCCGCAGCGTGCGTGAAACCGCGGTGCGCGCCGCCCTGCGTGCCCAGCAGTGGGTGCGCAAATCGGCCCAGCACAAAGCCGAGATCGAAAAGGCCGGCGAGGGGTATACCGTACATTGTTCCATCCGCGAACTGGGCAAGCCTGTGTTCTCCATGGATCTGTCGCTGCCCGATCCCTTTACCGCCGAAATGGTAAAGACCGCTTTTGTGGAAAAGGGCGACGCGCTGTACGCGCTGGTGCTGAACGCGCTGACCGAATGCTCCGGCAAAGACTGAACCTGCAAAAACCACCGGCAGCCACAGGCTGACGGTGGTTTTCTTTTATTCTTTCTGCCTGCCCTCCACCACGCCGTCGTGGTGCAGCACACTGCCGATGGTCCTGAAAAAAATCTTCACATCCAGCCAAAAGCTCAAATTCTGGGCATAATAGCCGTCCAGCCGGGCCTTTTCCGGGATGGGCAGCTCGTCGCGCCCGTGCACCTGGGCATAGCCGGTAAGGCCCGGCACACAGCCGTTCGCGCCGTACTTATCCCGCTCGGCCACAAGGTCGTCCTGGTTCCAAAGCGCGGGGCGGGGCCCCACAACGCTCATTTCCCCCTTCAGGATGTTGAACAGCTGGGGCAGCTCATCCAGGCTGGTCCTGCGCAAAAAGCGCCCGGCCGGGGTGATGAACGCCTCCGGGTTTTCCAACAGATGGGTGGGCATATCCTTGGGCGTATCGCTGCGCATGCTGCGGAATTTATAGATTTGAAAGTACGTTTTGCCCCTGCCCACCCGCTTTTGCTTGAACAGCACCGGCCCGGGAGAGGAGCATTTTACCCACACCGCCAGCGCCGCCAGCACCGGCGACAGCAGGATCGTGCCCAGCAGCGAAAGCAGAAAATCGATCAGACGCTTGAAAAAACGCCGGTACATCCCTCACATCTCCCCCGCTCTGGATTCGTCGCGCCGGTGGTGAAAGGTCGGCACCATGTCCACCAGGGCCTGCACCAGGTTGTCGCTGTTGTTGGTGTAAGCGATCTGCTTCAAGGTCATCAGGTGGTCAAAGAAGGTCTGGTTGTTCAGCTTCAGCGGCGCGCCGATGTAAATTTTCCGGTTGGCGGTCTTCTGAAGGCCTTCCTCGTCCATCAAAAGCTCTTCGAACAGCTTTTCGCCCGGGCGCAGGCCGGTAAACACGATCTGGATATCCTTGTAAGGGATAAAGCCCGAGAGCTTGATCAGGTTTTCCGCCAGGTCCAGAATGCGCATGGGCTTGCCCATATCCAGCACAAAGATCTCCCCGCCGGTGGCCATGGCGCCCGCTTCCAGCACCAGGCTCACCGCCTCGGAAATGGTCATGAAATAGCGCACGATGTCCGGGTGGGTCACCGTGACCGGGCCCCCGCAGGCGATCTGATCCTTGAACAGGGGGATCACCGACCCGTTGGACCCCAGCACATTGCCAAAGCGCACGGCCGCAAACCGGGTCTTGCTTTTTTGCGCCATGGCCTGCACGATCATCTCGCACACCCGCTTGGTGGCCCCCATCACGTTGGTGGGGTTCACCGCCTTGTCGGTCGAGATCAGCACAAACCGCTCGGCGCCGTATTTGTCGGCCGCAACGGCTGTGTTGTAAGTGCCGAACACATTGTTCTTCACGGCCTCCTCGGGGCTGTCCTCCATCAGGGGCACATGCTTGTGCGCCGCCGCGTGGAACACCAGCTGCGGGCGGTAGGCCTCGAACAGGGCGTCCATCTTTTTGGAATCCCGCACCGAGGCGATCAGCACCTCCAGCTGGAATTCCGAGCCGTATTTGCGGCGCAGCTCCTGCTGGATCGCGTAAGCGCTGTTCTCGTAAATATCCACAATGATCAGCATTTCCGGCCTGCACGAGGCGATCTGCCTGCACAGCTCCGAGCCGATGGACCCGCCGCCGCCCGTCACCATCACCCGCCTGCCCCCAACGAACTGGGTGATGGTGCTGGAAAGCTGCACTTCGTCCCGCCCCAAAAGGTCCTCCACCTTCACGTCGCGGATGCGGCTCGCCAGGTCCTTGCCGTCGGTGATCATCTTCACGATGTCCGGCAGGATCTTCACATTGCACTTGGTGCGGTTGCAGATCGACAGCACACGGCGCTTGTTCTCCTCGTCCATGGTGGGGATTGCCAGCAGCACCGTTTCGATCTCGCAGCGCTCCACCAGTTCGGGAATGTCCTCGGTGGTGCCCATGATCTGGATGCCCATGATGTAGCGGCCCTGTTTTTCAGGCGCGTCGTCCACACAGCAGATGATATTCATCTCGGGGCTGGGGCTTTTAAACTGCTCGTGCAGCAGGGTGCTGGCCGCATCGCCCGCGCCGATCAGCAGGGTGCGCCGCGCCAGCTTTTTGCCCTGCTGGCCCAGCTTCACATTGCGGTACATGCGGTAGGTCAGGCGGGAATACAGGGTGAGCGACACCGCAAACAGCGCGCTCAAAAAATACACCGACCTCGGCACCCGCACATCCGTGAAAATGAAAAGCGAGGTAACGGCAAACAACGCCACCGCGATCACCGAGGCCACGCACAGGCGGAAAAACTCCACGATCTCGGCATAGCGCCACAGGCTGTCGTACATACCCATCAGCCCATACACGATCTCAAAGCAGCACACGAACAAAAAGCAGCTGGCAGCCAAAAGGCTGGCATACTGCTGGTAGCTGGCGCGCCCCGCAATGAGCACCCAGGGCACAAGATACGAGGCCGTGATGACCACAATGTCGAACAAGATCAAAATCTGTTTGCGGAACCTGCGCACAAGCTCCGTGAGAGATTTCTTCAAACTTTATCACCAGTTCTTTTTTATTCTGCAGCCGCCGGCCGCGCCTGCGGAGCCCCGAGACCCGCCCCGCCCAAGAATTCTTTTACCAATTTGTTATTATTTTACACCATTTTGCCCAAATAAGCAATCATCCCTTTTGTATTTTCGCCTGATATTCCATTATCAATCCAACACCGCATATAAAAGCCGCCGCGCTTTCACAACGCGGCGGCTTTTCAAAAAGGGTGGAACCTCACAGGATAATGCAGATCAGGCCGGAGCAGCCCTCGTTGATGACCCGCTCCAGGGTTTCCTGCAGGCGGGCGCGGGCTTCCTGGGGCATGTGCAGCAGCTTGTTCTGCAGCCCTTCGTTCACCAGCTCATGCAGGCTCTTGCCAAAAATGTTCGACTCCCAAATGCGGATGGGATCCTGCTCGAAGTCCTGCAAAAGGCTCATGACCAATTCTTCCGATTGGCGCTCGGAACCCACAATGGGCGAGATCTCGGTGTTGATGGTCGCCTTGAGCAGATGGATGGAGGGGGCGCTGGCCTTCAGCCGCACGCCGTAGCGCCCGCCCTGGCGCACGATCTCCGGCTCCTCCAGATGCAGCTCGTTGATGGTGGGCATCACAATGCCGTAACCTGTGGCCTCCACCTGCTCAATGGCGCTGCGGATCTTCTCGTATTCGCGCTTTGCCTTGGCCAGGCTGATGATGCAGGGCATCAGGCTGGCCTCGTCGCAGATCTCCAGGCCCGTGGTTTCGCCCAGCACCTGATAAAAAATATCCGGCTGCAGGCTCAGTTCCAGGGTCACCTGGCCGGTGGCCAGCTGCATGGAGCGAATCTTGGACTCCTTCAGATATTCGCATTGGATGGGCTGGTCCCGCTGCACCACATCCTTCATTTGGCCAATGGAGGCCGCAAAATCCTGTGCGGCGCTGTACACGGCAGTCTGCAGCCAGTGGTCTGGTTCCAGCATGGTGATCCACTTAGGCATTGCAAAGGCAATTTCCTTTACATCAAACTCATACAGCACACTCTGCAGAATGCGGTCAATGGCCGCGCTGTCCAGGTCCACACAGCTGATGGGCAGCACCGTGTGGCCGTATTGCGCCTCCATCTGGGCTGCCAGCTCCCGGCTGGCGGTGCTTTGGGGCTCCACGCAGTTCAGCAGGATCACAAAGGGCTTGTTGATGTCCTCCAGTTCCGCCACCACCCGTTCCTCGGCGGCCTGGTACTTTTCCCGGGGAATGTCGCTGATGGAGCCGTCGGTGGTGATTACCAGGCCGATGGTGGAATGATCCCGGATCACCTTCTGCGTGCCGGTCTCGGCGGCCAGGTCAAAGGGGATCTCCTCCTCGTACCAGGGGCTCTTCACCATGCGGGGCTTATCGTTCTCTTCATGGCCCATGGCGCCGTCCACCATGTAGCCCACACAGTCGATCAGGCGCGCTTTAAAGCTGCCGCCGCCCTCCAGTTCCACCGTCACGGCGGTCTCGGGAATAAACTTTGGCTCGGTGGTCATAATGGTGCGCCCAGCCGCCGATTGGGGCAGCTCATCCCGCGCGCGGGTCCTGACCGCCTGGCTGGAAAGCTGGGGAAGGATCATCTCCTCCATAAACTTTTTTACAAAGGTGCTCTTGCCGGTGCGCACCGGCCCCACCACGCCAATGTAAATATCGCCCCCGGTGCGGGCCGCGATGTCCTTATAAACGTTTGCTGTTTCCATGCTCTGTCCCCCCTCTCAAACCGTCATGGGAACCAGCAGCCGGGCGCCGACCCCCAGCTCCAGGTCTTCCAGATGGTTCAGCTTCATCATGGCCGCGGGCGACACATGGTAGAACTTTGCAATGTCGAACACGTTTTCCCCTGCTGCGGCGTAATAGATGCGCAGGGCCACGTCCGGCTCGCCCACTTCCAGCGCCTCGTCGCAGGTCACGCTGTCCACGATGGTCTCTTTTATGCGGCGGAATAAAAGCCCCCGCACCCGGATGTTCACCTGGGCGGTCATGTCCATGCCGTTCTTCTGTGTGTTCACCGCCGTCACGCCGGGCCAGCACTCAAACCGGTACTGCTCGGCGGTTCCCGGGTAGACCCCCGGCAGGCTGTACTCAAACGCCTTGTCGTAACAGTCGATCTCGCCCAAAGAGTTCATGCACAGCACATGGGCACTGGCGCGCCCGCCCAGGGTGAGCCCGCCCTCTGCCTGCCCCCATTCCAGGGGGTGCAGGCTCACAAAGCAGCCGATGATCTCGGCATTCTCATCCGGCAAAGCGCCTGCCACGTCGGCCTCCACCGTTTTGTCCAGCTGCTCCTGCAGCTGCTCGGCGTTCACTGTCTTGTAGGTCACGTCCGCTTTATACTGGGTCGAAAAAGCGTCGCCCACCACATAGCATTCCACCGGGCGGTACACCCGCAGATGCAGGATCGCCGTAACCGTGAGCGTGTTGCCCGCCTCCTGTCCGGCGGTGGCCATCATGGTACAGCCCACCATTTCCACCTCGGCAAAGCACACGCCGTCGTCCGGCACGCCGTCCAGATCGATGATCTGGTTAAAAGGCACGTCCTTGGCCGCGCCCTCCAACCGGTAGCCGGGCTGGCTGCGGTAGGTCAGCTCCACCTTTATCTTTCCCTTGATCACCGCCTTGCCCGAGATCATCTTGATCTCCTCTACCTGCCCCACGCCGCTGATATCCAAAATTGCCTGGGGCTGGCTGGGCAGGGTCAGCTCTTCCTCTGCGGTCATGAGCTTATCCAGGTTGGCCACGCTCTTGACCCCGGTGACCGGTAGCATTTTTTGCTCTACCCCGCAGTCGGCCAGCGCGGTGATGATCTCCTGGTCGCTCTGTGCCGTGACCAGCGCGCTGAGCGCATAGGCGCCCCGCACATCCACCCGGCGCTGGTTCACCGCCCGGCAGTTGAGGTATTCCACCTCGCCGCTCACCTGCGCGGTGTAGCCCTGGTAATTGCTCTCCGGCAGATCCATTGCCCGGGTGAACGGGATCTTTTGCTCGGTCTGGCACAGGCTCTGGTCTTCTTCTGCCTGATAGTACACCACACACCGCAAATAGCCCTCCACCGTGAGGCGGCCCGCCGTGATTTGTTTTTGCAGGGTGACCAGGTACACAAAGCACTTCACGATCTTAAAGACTTGCGGCAGATAGTCCGGGATCAATATTTCCGTCTCGATGGGCAGCTCCGCCTTGGTCTCGCACAGGCTTGCCATCGTGGACAGGGTGTCCCTAAACACCTTCAGTTCCATTGTTTCGCCCCTTTCGCGTGTTTCTACCCCATCTATATTCGCGGCGAACAGGCAGTATGCCGCAAAATGGGGACAAAGAAACCCCGGGGCCCGGCACAAAGCTGCCGGGCTCCAGGGCGCTCGTTTGGGGCGGCCGCCAGGGCGGCGCCTTCACTCCTCTTTTTTGATCTTGAAAATGGCCCTCAAAAGGCCAGCCAGACATTTCGGGCTCTTAACAACGACGACTTGCACGGAATATCCCCTCTTTTCTGTGGTGTGGATATCCCATTATATCCCGCCGGGCCCGTTTTTGTGCGCAGGACCTTCTTTTGGGGTCTCTACCAGCAATAAACTGCCTTTTTGCACTGAAATCTCAGCGCCGCCCGGCAGCGTTTCGTTGCTTACCCCCAAGGGAAAATCCGCCGTCAGGCGCGCGTTTTGCAGCGGGTACTTGGCTCCTCTTTCCCATACGCCCTCGGCTGCTCCCTCCAGCGGAAAGATGGAAAAGTACCAGCCCGGCCTGTGTGCCAACCGCGCCGGCGCGCCGGGCAGCACATACGAAAACCGGCTTTCCCCCTGCAGCAGCTCCACCTGCGCGCCCTGCTTTGCCAGCCAAAGGCCTGTGGCAAGGTTCGCAAGGCCGTGCTCCGGCCGCCGCCCCCCCAGGGCACCCAGCAAAAGGAACTGCCGGAACCCCTTTTCCCAGCCTGTTCGGGCCGCGTAATGGGTATCGGTGTCGTCTTTTTCCGCGGGCAGCGCCATCACCGCCCCGCCCAAGGGGCGGGGCGCGCTGTCAAAGTCGCCCAAAATCAGGTCCGGCTCAAGCCCAAGCTCCCGGGCGGCAAGGTACCCCGCGTCGCAGGCGATCAGGTAATCTCCCGGGCGCATTTTGTTTTTCGCCGCCGGCCCCACCGGCCCCGCGCTCAGGATCACACACCGCCGTTCCACCGCACTCATCCCCTTTTGTTTTACCTTTCCGGCACACAGGCGGGCGGGGCGCTTTGCCCCGCCCGCCTGTGTGTTCAGTGTACTTCCCAGTCCTTAATGTCCTTTACCTCGTCGTACATGGCGGCATAGCTGGCGTAGCGGCTGGGTGAAAGCTCCCCCGCCTCCAGCGCCTCCAGCACCGCGCATCCCTTTTCGCCCCGGTGGGCGCAGCCTGTAAACCGGCATTTGCCCAGGTACGGCCCAAACTCCGGGAACGCATACTGCAGGTTTTCCTTGGGAATGTAGCAGGCCCGGCCGGTATCCAGGCTGGCAAAGCCAGGCGTGTCGGCCACAAGGCCGCCGAAGGCCTCAAACAGCTCCACCTCGCGGGTGGTGTGGCGGCCCCGGCCCAGCTTTTGGCTGATGGCCCCCGTCTGCTGCGCCAGCTCGGGCAGCAGCGCGTTCAGCAGGGTGCTTTTGCCCACCCCGGAATTGCCGCAAAAAGCTGCCAGCCTTCCCCGGACCCAGCCCTTCACCTGCTCCAGGCCCTCCCCCGTGGCATAGTCCGCCACAATTACCGGCAGGGCCGAACGCTCATAGGCGGCCAGCAGCTCCTTTGCGCTGGCAAGGTCCGCCTTGGTGAACACCAGCACCGGCTGCGCGCCCTTGTCTGCCGCAATGGCGGTGAGCTTATCCAGCACCAGGGTGCTGGGCACGGGCTGGGTGGTGCTGGCAACCACAAACAGCACATCCAGGTTTGCAATGGGCGGCCGCACAAACACATTTTTGCGCGGGGCGATCTGTGCGATCACATTTCCGCCCGCGTCGCACTCCACCGTTACCCGGTCCCCCGCCACAGGGGTGATGCGCCGCTTGCGGAAGATTCCTTTCGCCTTGCATTCCAAAAGGCCCTGGGCAGTCTGCACGTAGTAAAAGCCGCCGATTCCTTTTTTGATATATCCTTCTGGCATGGGTGCTCCCATTCTGTCGCGTTATGGTCTTGTTTTACCCGCCCCGCTCACCCGGGGACCGGGGTCCCGTCATTGCCTTGCGGCACATCGGTGGGTTCGGGGGGAGCGACGCTTGGCTCCGGCGTAGGTGTGGGCACCGGTGTGGGGGCCTGGGTCGGCTCCGGCGTGGGCTCCGGCTCGGGTTCCTCTGTGGGCTCCGGCGTGGGCGCCGGCCCGATCGACACCACCACGTTTACCTTGGTGTTCAGCCGCACCGTGGTGCCCGGCTCCCTGCTCTGGGAAATAATGCGCCCGGCCTCTATGCTGTCGCTGTAGTCTTCAGTCTGGGTGCCCAGCGTCAGGTTCACCCTGGTCAGCTCCTGCATCGCCTCTTCCAGGGTCAGGCCCTGCAGCATGGGCACCGTGCGGTCGGTGTCCACGTCCTTGCGGCTCACATACACCGACACCGTGCTCCCGCTGGCGATCTCCATCCCGGCCTCGGGTTCGGTGCTGATGACCGTGCCCACCGGCACGTTCTCATCCACCTTGTCCATCCGACGCACCGAGAAACCCTGTTCCTTCAGCTTCTCTTCCGCGTCTGCGATGCGCCACTGGGTCACGTCAGGCACCTGCACATACAGGGTGCCAAGGCTCACCTTGATTACCACCTTCTGCCCTTCCTTTACGGTCCGGGGTCCCCGGGGAGACTGGTAAAAAATCGTGCCCTTCTCGTACTTTTCGTTCCACTCCTCCTCGGCCTTGAAGGTCAGCTGGCTGCCGTATTCTGCCTTTACTTGCTCCCAGCTTTTTCCGGTAAAGTCCGGCAGCTCCACGTCCGCCTTGTTGCTGAACAAAGGGTTGGTGGAATTGGCAAAGATCATATAGCACAGAATCACCGAGCCCAGCGCAAAGGCCGTTGCCATGCCCGCAAGGATGGGCAGCACCCCCACCCGCTTTTTGCGGGGCGCGGGGCGCTTGCCGTTTTGCCCATTTGCCGGGCGTTGGCCGCTTTTATTTGGCTGCGCCGGCCGCCGGGGGCCATTCTGCCCGTTTTTCGTTTGCCGTACCACC
Source organism: Allofournierella sp. (assembly GCF_048388525.1). Classification (GTDB taxonomy): domain Bacteria; phylum Bacillota; class Clostridia; order Oscillospirales; family Ruminococcaceae; genus BQOK01. The sequence continues at coordinate 39,326 of NZ_DBGCTQ010000025.1, forward strand.
TTGTCGATCACCCTTTCCGGGGCGTCCCCGGTCATATACTCATATTCAAATCGGATGCTGGGATCCTTTTTGAACGCTTCCAGATCGTTCAGCATTGCCCTTGCGCTGGGGTAGCGGGCCGCAGGGTCCTTTGCCATGGCCCGGGCGGTAATGTCCTGCAGGGCTTTGGGCACCTCCGGCGCCACTTCGCCCAACGGCACAGCCTTGTCCGAGATCTGCTTGATCGCCACCGACACCGCTGTATCGCTCTCAAAGGGCAGCTTGCCCGAAAGCATTTCATACAGCATGATGCCGGTGGAATAGATATCCGCCTTTGCGTCGGTCACATCGCCCTTTGCCTGCTCCGGGCTGATATAGTGCACCGACCCAATGGCCTTCTCGCTGGCCGCCTGGCTCTCCGCGCGGGAAAACCGCGCAATGCCGAAGTCCATGATCTTGACCCGGCCGTCCGCCACCAGCATGATGTTCTGGGGCTTGATGTCCCGGTGCACCACCCCTTTTTGGTGCGCGTGGTCCAATGCATCCAGGATCTGCTGGGCAAAATGCACCACCTCTTTCCAGGTGAGGGGGCCGCCCCGCTGGGTCATGTACTCTTTAAGGGTAATGCCGTCGATGTATTCCATCACGATGTATTGCAGTTTGTCGGTGACCGACACGTCATACACCTTTACGATGGCGGGATGATCCAGAATGCAGATCGCCTTGGATTCATTTTTAAACCGCCGCACCAGCTCGGCGTCCTGCGCGAACTCCTCGCGCAGGATCTTTACCGCCACGGTGCTGTTGTTTTTCAGGTCGGCCGCCTTGTAAACGTTGGCCATACCGCCCACGCCCACCAGCTCCTGCAGCAGGTAGCGGCCGTCCAGCTTTTTGCCGATCAGTTGATCCATCTCATTCCTCCGTGGGTTCCACCCCAATAACCAGGGCAGTCACATTGTCCTGGCTGCCCGCCTGCAGCGCCTGCTCGATCAGCTTGCGCGGCGTGATAAAAAACGGGGTGTGCCCCAGAATTTGTTCCAGCTCCCCATCCGGCACCGCGCCGGACAGGCCGTCGCTGCAAAGCAGCAGGATATCCCCCTGCTGCACTGCCGCAAAGGTATAATCGCCCTCCACCTCCGGTTCCACGCCCAGCGCCTTGGTGATCAGGTTCTTGCGGGGGTGGCGCTCGGCCTGCTGGCTTGTGAGCTGTCCGCTCTCCACCATCTGCTGCACCATGGAATGGTCCTTGGTAAGCCTTGCGAACTGCCCCGGGCGGTATAAATAGGCCCGGGAGTCGCCCACATGGGCAATGTGGGCCGTGCCGTCCCGCACAAGCGCGCACACGGCCGTGGTGCCCATGCCCCTGTTTGCCGGGTTCTTGAGCGACTCCTCATACACCGCCTTATTGGCCTTTTGCAGGCACTTCAGCAAAAACAGCCGTTCCTGCCCCTGTGCAAGTTTGGGCAGGGCGGCGGTAAAACAATCCTCCAGCGCGTCGGTGGCCACCTGGCTTGCCAGCTGCCCCGCAGCCGCGCCGCCCATTCCGTCGCACACCACTGCCCAGACCGTGTCGTCCGGCAGGCGGGCGGCGCGGTAATTATCCTGATTCTCTCTGCGGCAGTTGCCGATGTCGGTCTTGCCAGCCAGTTTCATGTAGCTGCCTCCTTTGCCGCCTCTTCCCGCCGCAGCTGGCCGCAGGCGGCGCTGATATCGCTGCCCAGGCGGCGGCGCACAGTGGCGTTCACCCCCAGGTCTGTAAGCCATTGCTGAAAGCGCTTTACGTTTTCGGCGTCGGTGGCCGAATAGGGGCTGCCGTCCACCGGGTTGATGGGGATCAGGTTCACATGCGCCCCCATGCCCCGCACAAGCTGGGCCAGTTCAAGGGCCGTACCGCGGCTGTCGTTCACGCCCCGCACCATGGAATATTCAAAGCTCACCCTCCGGCCAGTGGTCTTCTGGTAGCGCCTGCAGGCCGCGATCACCTGTTCCACGGGGTAGGCGTCGTTTACCGGCATCATGCCGCTGCGCATCGCGTTGTTCGGCGCATGCAGCGATACCGAGAGGGTGAGCTGCAGCTTTTCCTGTGCCAGCCGGTCGATCTGCGGCACAATGCCGCAGGTGGAAAGGCTGATGTTGCGCATGCCGATGTTCAGCCCTTCCGGGTGGGAGATCAGTTTTAAAAAGGCCATCACGTTGTCAAAGTTATCCAGCGGCTCGCCGATCCCCATCAGCACAATGTGCGAGATCCGCCCGCCGATATCCCGCTGGGCGGCATACACCTGGGCCGCGATCTCTCCGGCTTCCAGATTGCGCGCCCGGCCCGCTTGGGTCGAGGCGCAAAAGCGGCAGCCCATGCGGCAGCCCACCTGGGTGGACACGCAGATCGTGTTGCCGTAGTGGTAGCGCATCACCACCGCCTCGATGCAGTTTCCATCGAACAGGCGCAGCAGGTATTTCACCGTGCCGTCCTTTGCTTGCTGCCGCCGCTGGATCGCAGGCGCCGCCACGTACCAATCCTCCGCCAGCGCCGCCAGCAGCGCTTTGGGCTGGTCGGTCATTGCCGAAAAGTCCGCAGCCAGCTTTTGGTGCAGCCAGTGGAAGATCTGCTTTGCCCGAAACGCCGGCTGCCCCAGCTCCTTCATCAGGGCGGCCAGCTGTTCCAGCGTAAGGGAAGAAATGCACTTCTTGCTCATTGTATCACAATCTCTCCGTGGTTGCCATCAAAAATAGGGCGGCGCCCTATTTTCCGGCCAGGTTTGGCCCAGATCCTACACGCTTCGCTCCAATGCAGCAATAAAAAATCCGTCGGGGCCGCAAAAGCCGGGCAGCAGGGTGAGCATATGATCTTCTTCCAGCGCACCGGAAGGCGTGCAGTATGGGGGCACTGTTCGAAATCCGGGCTGTGCGGCCAAAAATGCCCGCACCACCCGCTGGTTTTCCGCCGGGTCCACCGTGCAGGTGGAATAAACCAGCCTGCCCCCTTTTTTTACATAACGCGCCGAGGTGCTCAAAATTTTCAATTGCAGCGCGTGCAATTCCTCCGCGCCCTCCAGGGTCTTATAGCGGATATCGGGCTTTTTGGCCATAATGCCAAGGCCGGAGCAGGGCGCGTCTACCAGCACCCGGTCCGCTCTCTGGAAAGCGGGGTTGTAAACCGCGGCGTCGTTCTGCCGTACCGTCACATTTGTAAAGCCGTACCGCTTTACGGCTTTTTCAATCAAAGGCAGTCGGCCCTCAGCCGCATCGCAGCTCACCAGCCTGCCCTCGCCCTTCATTTCCTGGGCCAGCAGCAGGGTTTTGCCCCCCGGTGCCGCGCACAAATCCAGCACCGTTTCGCCGGGCTGCGCCCCAAGGCTCAGCGCCGCCAGCTGCGAGGCCTGCCCCTGCACGTGGTAAAGCCCCTGGGCAAAGGCTTTGGTGGCGGCCGGGCTGCCCGCAAAGCGCGCCAGCACCGCCCCGGGCAGATCGCCCGCCCCGGCCTCTGCGCCTTCTTGCTCAAGCGCCGCACAAAGCTTCTGCACGTCGGTGCGCAGGGTATTGCATCGCAGCGCGGTGGGCGCGGGTTCAAAGCAGGCCTGCAATATCTTTTCACACTGGGCGGGGTATTCCCGCAGCAAAAGCCGCACGGCCGGCAGCCCCACCGAATAGAGCACCGAAAACCGCTCGGCTTCATCCGCAAACTGCGCCTGTTCCGGGTGCTGCTCCAGCGCCCGGCGCAGCACTGCGTTCACAAGCCCGGCAGCGCTGCTTTTTTTCAGTGCTCTGCATAAAGCCACTGCCTCGCTCACGGCCACCGCGGCGGGCGTGCCCATATACCGCGCCTCATACAGGCCCATACGCAGCACCGCGCGCACCTGTGGGTCAAGCCTTTTCATGGGCCTTGACAGGCAGCGCGCCAGGCACCAGTCCAGGGTGAGCAGCCGCTCGGTAACACCGTAAAACAAAGCGGTCACGAACGCCTTGTCTCGGGGCGGCAGCGCATGCTTTTCCAGCGCGCCGGCCAGCACCAGGTTGGAATAGCCGCTCTGTTCCTGGTGCACCAGGGCCAGGGCCGCGGTGCGGCGGGCAACATCCATAAAATCATTTCCTCCGGTCGTTTGGCTGCTCCGCAATCAAACGCTTGTTTAAAAAAGTCCCACGCTCTGCCCCTTGCCGGGCATGGGTGCACGTGGGCAATCGTCAAACTTTTCTTCGGCGGTTTTCGCCCTCACACCGCGTCGCCCGCTTTCAGGCGGCGGCCTGCCGCCCAGGCAGCGCCCTCCATGGGCTTTTTACCCTCGGGCACCACCTCGGTCAATTCCAGCGCTCCCTCGGCGCAGGCCACCACAAGCGGCCTTGCGGCCAGCACCGTGCCTGGCGCGCCGCTGCCCACCGCCAACCGGCTGCGCAGCACTTTGACCTTTTTTCCCTCCCGCTCAAAGTAGGCCGCGGGCCAGGGGTTCATCCCCCGGATCAGGTTATGAAGCGCCCAGGCGGGGCGGTCAAATTCAAAGTGCGCCAGTTCCTTGGTCAGGGGCGGCGCCTGGGTCGCCTTTTCGTGATCCTGCGGGGTGCGCACCGCGCTGCCCGCGGCGATCCCGGCCACAGCCTCCACCAAAGTCGCGGCCCCCAGGGCGCTGATCCGCTGGAATAGTTCCCCGCTGGTTTCCTCGGGGCCGATCTCCACCGGGGCAACCTTCAGAATGTCGCCGGTGTCCAGGCCCTCGTCCAAATACATAATGGACACGCCGGTCTCGGCCTCCCCGTTGATCACCGCCCACTGCACCGGCGCCGCGCCCCGGTATTTGGGCAGCAGCGACACATGCAGGTTGATGCACCCCTTGGCAGGGATGCTCAAAATTTCCGGCGGCAGGATGCGCCCGTAGGCCACCACCACGATCAACTCGGGGGCCAGCGCCCGGATCTGGGCCTCAGCCTCGCCGGTGCGCAGGGTGCGGGGCTGGAACACGGGCAGCCCCGCCCGCAGCGCCAGCGCCTTGACCGGCGGCGCGGTGAGCACCTGTTTGCGGCCCACCGGCTTATCCTCGCGGGTAAACACCCCGCACACCTCGTGCCCCGCGCTCAGCAGCGCCTGCAGGCTGGCGGCGGCGATCTCCGGCGTGCCCATGAACAGGATGCGCATCTTATTCTTCCTCCGCCCCGTCGGGGTAATCGTCCTCGTAAAAACGGTCGGCCAGGTCCATAATGGTAATGCCGTCCAGGTGGTTTGTTTCGTGGCAGAAGCAGCGGGCCAGCATCTCTTCGCCCTCCATCTCAAACACCTTGCCCGTGCGGTCCTGGGCGCGCAGCTTTACCTTGCGGGGGCGCGCAATGGCCCCGTTGTGCCCAGGGAAGGAAAGGCACCCTTCGTACAGGGTCACCTCGTCCTCCGAGCACTCCACGATCTCGGGGTTGATGCACTCGATGAACTTGGGCTCATACCCCTCCGGCACGGTGCCGTCCTCGGGCAGGTCGCGCTCGTCCAGCGCCACAAACAGGCGGCGCATCACGCCCACCTGGGGGCCCGCCAGGCCCAGCCCCCCCGCGCTCAGCAGGGTCTCCTTCATATCGTCGAGCAGGGTGGCCAGCCGGTCGTCAAAATTGGTCACAGGGCGGCAGACCTTTTTTAAAATCGGGTCGCCGTCCTGCACAATGGTCCGAAGTGCCATAGAAAAAATCCTCCTTGCATGGTTTTCGTCTTGTCGTTTTGCGGGCGGCCTAGTCGCCGTCCGAGTTGAAATCCAGCGTGACCGAGGCCTTGGCGGGCAGCCCTTCGGCGGCATAGGCCTCCAGGGTCCTTGCCACCAGGGCGCGGAACGCCCGATCGTTGCGGCATTTGATGGTGAGCTTGTAGCGGTAGCGGTCCTTTACCAGCACCACGTTCATGGGGGCGGGCCCCAGGATGCGCAGCGGAAGCTCCGGCGTTTTTTGGGCTTCCACACCCAGCAGCGCACCGAACCGTGCCGCCGCCGCCAGGGCCTCGCCGTCCTTTTCGCCGCTGAAGGCCGCAATGCACACCGCGCAGAACGGCGGGTAAAGGCACAGCTTCCGGAAGGCGATCTCCTGGGCAAAAAATGCCTCGTAGTCCTGCCGGGCCGCCAGGTTCAGCACCGGGCTGGCCGGGTCCACCGTTTGAATCACCGCGTGCCCCGGCTCGCTGGCGCGCCCGCTTCTGCCCACAACCTGGGTTACCAGGCTGAACACGTTCTCAAACGCCCGGAACCCCTGCGAAAACAGCAGCGAATCAATGCCAAGCACCCCCACAAGGGTCACGCGCTCAAAGTCCAGCCCCTTGGCGACCATCTGGGTGCCAAGCATGACGTCGTATTCCCCCGCGGCAAAGCGCGCCAGCATGCGCTCGTGCGCGTTTTTTTGCCCGGTGGAATCCTGATCCATGCGCAGCACCCGCGCATCCGGGAACAGCTCCGCCAGTTCCTCCTCCACCCGCTGGGTGCCAAAGCCGGTATACCGCAGCTTGCCGCCGCATTCCGGGCATACCGTGGGCACCGGGCTGATGGTCTTGCCGCAGTAATGGCACATGAGTTTGCGCTCGGGCTTGTGGTAGACCATGGGCACACTGCAGCTGCCGCACTTTACGGCCTTGCCGCAGTCGGTGCACATGCCCACCGTGCGGTAGCCTCTCCGGTTCAGCAGCAAAATGGTCTGCCGCCCCCCGGCCAGCGTTTCGCGGATATGCTGCGCCAGCACCGCGCTGATGCTGCCGGGGTTGCCCGCCGCCAGCTCACCGCGCATATCCACCAGCTCCACGCTGGGCAGCGGCTGGCTGGCATACCGCTGGGTCAGCTTGTAAAGGGTATACCGCCCCTCCAGCGCGGCCTGGTAGCTCTCCACGCTGGGGGTTGCACTGGCAAACAGCACCAGGGCGCCGTGGCTTGCCGCGCGGCGCTTTGCCACGTCGCGGGCGTCAAACCGGGGGGCGCTCTCCGAGCGGTAGGTGTGCTCCTGCTCTTCATCCAGGATTACCAGGCCCAGATTCTGCAGCGGCGCGAACACCGCGCTGCGGGTTCCCACCACAATATCGGCCCCGCCCTGCTGGATCATCCGCCATTGCAGCAGCCGCTCGGTGTGGTTCAGCGCCGAGTGCTGTACCGCCACCCGGTTGCCGAAGCACTCTTTCAGGCGGCGGATCATTTGGGGGGTCAGGCTGATCTCGGGCACCAGCACCAGCGCCGTCTTTCCTTTTTGCAGGGCGCGCTCAATCAGCTTCAAAAACACCAGCGTTTTGCCGCTGGCGGTCACGCCGTACAGCAGCGCCGCGGCGGCTTTTCCCGCGTCCATCTGGGCGGCCAGGCCCTCAAACACCCTCTGCTGCGCCCCGGTGAGCTCCAGCACTTCCCCGCTGGGGGCAATGTGGGCGTACAGGTCAATGACCTTGTCGGTCTTGCTTTTTTCCAGCACTCCCTTTGCGCACAGGTTATCCAGCACCGCGCGGGAAAGCCCCAGCTCCGCCAGCTGGCTTTGGGGCAGCGGGCCGCTTTTCAGCGCCTCCACCGCAGCCTTTTGCTTGTCGGTCGGTTTCGGCTTGGCGGGCAGTTCCCCTGCCAGCCGGTATAAGGGTTCCGTGTGGCGCACCAGCTGCTTTTGCAGCCGCGGCCCCTGCTCGGTGGCGGCCGGGCGGTATTGCGCCCCATAGGGGATCACCGCCTTGACCGCCTCGTACCAGGTGCAGAAGGTATACTCTTTTAAAAAGCGCACCAGCTCCATCAGTTCGCCGGTCAGGCGCGCTTCCTCAGGGGCGGCGTCGAACAGCTCCTTGCAGCGGCCCGGCTCCTCCTGCTGCCCCAGCGCCAGCACCACGCCCATGCGCGGTTTGTTCCCCCGGCCAAAGGGTACCAGCACCATACTGCCCAAAAACACCGCACCGCACAGGCGCGGCGGCAAAAGGTAAGTATACAGCTTATCAAAGTGGAACGTGGCGCCGCTCACCGCTACCTGTACCGTATCCAACAAAAGCGACGCCTCCCTTTTTTACTGCCGCTGATGTTTTTGAATCAGCGCATAGATCTCTTCCGCACACTCGTCCACCTGGGCGTTTACCACGACCTCGTCGTAATCCACGGCGTACTCCATCTCCTCCAGCGCGCGCCGCAGCCGTTTTTGAATGGCTTCCTCGCACTCGGTGCCCCGGCCCCGCAGCCGCTGCTCCAGCTCTTCATAGCTGGGCGGCCGCACAAAAACAGTGGTCGCGCCGGGGTAGTTCCGCTTGATGTTGGCGGCTCCCACTACCTCGATCACCAGGATCACGGTTTTATGGGCCGCAATGCGCCTGTCCACCTCCGCGCGGGGGGTGCCATAATAGTTTTCGCAGTATTGGGCGTATTCCAATATCTCGCCCGCTGCAATGCGCCGTTCAAATTCATCTCTGGCCAGGTAGTAATAGTCAACGCCCTCTCTCTCGCCCGGACGCATGGGGCGGGTGGTGGCCGAAACCGATATCTCGATCTCCGGGTGAAGCTCCATCAGCCGTTTTACCACGGTATCCTTGCCGGAGCCGGAAGGGCCGGATACGACCACAAGATACTTTTCGTTACTCATCCCCCAGCTCCTCGTCCAGCTCATCCTCGTTGTCGTCCGCCAGGCGGTTCGCCACCGTTTCGGGCTGCACAGCCGACAGGATCACGTGATCCGAGTCCATGATAATCACGGCACGGGTGCGGCGGCCGTAAGTGGCGTCGATCAGCGAGCCCTTGTCCCGGGCCTCCTGCACGATCCGCTTGATGGGCGCGGATTCCGGGCTTACAATGGCGATCAGCCGCCCCGCGCTGACCATGTTGCCAAACCCGATGTTGATGAGTTTCATATTCCCTCTCCTGTCGTTATTCAATGTTTTGAATCTGTTCCCGAATCTTTTCGATCTCGGCCTTGATGTCCACCACAACGCGGGTGATCGCCAGATCCTGGCACTTGGAACCAATGGTATTGGTCTCCCGGTTGAGCTCCTGGGTCAAAAAGTCCAGCTTGCGGCCCACCGGGCCGCCGCTGCCCAGAATCTCCCGGTACTGGGCAATGTGGCTGCGCAGCCGCACGGTCTCCTCGTCCACGGCGGTCTTGTCGGCAAAGATCGCGGCCTCGGTGAGCAGGCGTGCCTCATCAATATTCTGGTCCTGCAGCAGGGTCTGCAAACGGGCATACAGCTTTTTCGTATACGCCTCCACCCGGCCGGCGCTGCCCTCTTCCACCGTGCCAACCGCCTGTTCAATGGTGGAAAGGCGGCCCAGAATGTCCTCCTTGAGCTTTTCCCCCTCTGCCGCACGCATCTGCACAAAGTTTTCCACCGCGGCGTCGCACACCGCGCTCACATCCTGCCACAGCTGTTCCTCGTCCACTGCGGCGTGCCGCACCGCAAGCACATCCGGGAAGCGCGCCACCATCCCCGCGGTAACGTCGTTTTTTAGGCCCAGCTCTGCGCTCAGCAGGGCCAGGGCGTCCCTGTAGCTTGCGGCCAGGGGCAGGTCCGCCTCCACGGCGGTGTCTTGGGCTGAAACATTCTGCAGCTGCATGTTCAGTTCCACCTTGCCGCGGCTGATGGCTGTGCTGAGCCGTTTTTTCAGCCGGTCGTCCAGAAAGGCGCAGCTGCGGGGAATGCGGGAAGAATACTCGAAATAGCGGGAATTGACGCTCTTGATCTCCACGGTGATGTCCCGGCCGTTCACCACGGCCTCGGCCCGGCCATAGCCGGTCATGCTCAATGCCATTGAATGCACCTCTTCCTTATGAAAAAATAGAAAGTCGGCTTTGTATATTGTTTCATTGGGCAGTATGACCCATTTTTAAATATACATGTTCATATTTTACACGTTTTACCCCCTCATTGCAAGGTTTTTGCCCGCCTTTCTGCGCGCGCCGTCTGCCCTGTGAATGGTCGGATTTCCCAGAAAAAAGCCGGTGCGGGCGGGGCACACTAAGAGCGAGGTGAAACGCAATGGACGAGATGCCGTACTTTATTCCCATGGCCGATGCGGGCCTTTTGGGCCAGTGGAGCCCCGACGCAGGCGAGGACGAGGCCTTCTTCAATTCTCTGCCTGAGGACGCACAGCAATCCCTTCTGGCAGGGTGCGCCGGCAGCGAGGAATTTCACGCCCGGGTGCGCGAGGCGCGCCTGCGCCAGTGACCCAAAAGCGGCGGAGCGCTCAAAAGCGGCGTTCCGCCGCTTTTGAGCAATATAAAACCACTGGCTAGGCCAGTGGTCGAAAATAGCCTGAGGCGATAAGAAAAAAGCCCCTTTGTTATAAGCCAACTGCCCCAAAAAAGATAGCAAGGAGAGGACATTCAGCGGAAATTTTCACTCCAAAGTTAAAATATACTTACAAATGTCTGCTATATCTTCGCCTATATATGTGCAATTGTAATTTTTAAAATCATCCCTTGATTTTGTTCCTGTTAGCACAGCAACAAAATCAACTTTGGCGTTTTCGGCTGTCTTGGCATCAACCAAGCTATCCCCGACATAAAGCACCTCTTTATTTCTTACATCCAAATGTTCAATAGCCCAAAGCAATCCTTCCGGATCAGGTTTCTCTGCTTTTACATCTTCCGCCCCAACAATGATATCAATTAACTCACTTAAAGAAAATTTATTTAATATCTGTTCAATTCTATAATGAAATTTTGTTGTAACAATAGCGGTCTTACGCCCTTTGTCCTTCAGCATTTGCAAAGCATTTTTTACTCCTGCATACAGTGTGGTATGAGCAACCATAACGCTATCAGCTTTTTCCTTAAAGAGTTTGGCAAATTGCCCTGCCTCGTCCAAATCATCGTTCGATGTTAATGTAAAGTATGTTTCTGTTAAGGATAATCCTATTGACTTTTTTATATCTGAAATGTTTGGGGGTGCGTAGCCCAATTCTCTCAAAGCATAATTTATACTTAAAGCAATACCATTTGTGGAGTCTCCCAATGTATAATCAAAATCAAAAATTACCGCTTTCAGCATACGATACCCCCTCAAAAACCCCTGTTGGGCGCTGGCTTCATTGTAGCATAGCAGCTTTACAGAGTCTATAAGAATGGATGGTTATTTCTGCCCGTACCCGGTGCCGGGGCAAAAACATACCCGGGCAAAAAAGGCGATATCGTACAAGCCGGGGCTTGCCGGCCGGGTGTATAATAAGCATACGATTTCGCCAAAAGCGGGCCTGCCCGCGCCGCACAAGGAGGTATTCCCGCATGGGCGATTCCCTGTTCCGCTACGATGAAGGCCTGCAAATGGAAGCCCATTTTTTCAAGGGGCTCAAGCCTGCCTTTCCCCCGCACTTCCACGAGCATTATCTGTTCGGCCTGGTGGAAGAGGGTGCGCGCACCTTATTTTATAAGGGCTGCTCCTACACGGCCCGGACCGGGGCCCTGCTGGCCATCAACCCGGGCGACCCCCACGCCTGCCAGCAGCTCGGCCCCGAAGCCACGGACTGGCGTGCGCTCAACGTGCCGCCCGCCGTGATGGAGGCTCTGGCGCAGGAGCTCACAGGCAGCGGCGAAGCCCCGCTGTTCGCCCCGCCCGTTATCTGGGACCCGGAGCTGGCGGCCGAATTCGGCAGGCTGCATCAGCTCATTCTGGAGGGCAGCGGTGAGTTCGAAAAAGAGGAGCTCCTGCTGTTCTTTTTTGACCGGCTCCTCGGCCGGTACTCCCGCCCGATCTCCCTGGCCCAGCCGGAAAGCCGGGCCGAGGTGGAGCGCGCCTGTGATTTCATTCGGCAACATTACACCGAGCACATTGCGCTGGACGATCTCTGTGCCGCCGCCGCGCTGAGCCGCTCTTCCCTGCTGCGCGCCTTCACCCGCGCCAAGGGGGTCACGCCGTACCGCTACCTGCAATCCGTGCGCGTCGAGCGCGCCAAAGCCCTGTTGGAGCAGGGCGCCGCCCCGGCCGAGGCCGCGCTGGCGGCCGGCTTTGCCGACCAAAGCCATTTCCACCGTTTTTTCAGCCTGTTTATCGGCATGCCCCCCGGCGCTTACCGGGAGATCTTTTTTCAAAAATAACCAGGAAAGGGGCGCGTTTATGCAGCGCGAGCTTCGTGCCGGGCACCTTGCCGCCGGCCTGACCATGCTGATCTGGGGCACCACTTTTATTTCCACCAAAGTGCTGCTGCGGCAGCTCAGCCCGGTCGAAATTTTGTTTCTTCGCTTTTTGCTAGGCTACCTTGCCCTGTGGCTGATCTGCCCCCGCCGCCTGCGGGGGGTCAGCGGCCGCCAGAATGCGGCGTTTGCGCTGGCGGGCCTCACCGGCATCTGCCTGTATTACTTACTGGAAAATGTGGCGCTCACCTTCACGTTCGCCTCCAACGTTGGGGTCATTATTTCGGTGGCGCCCTTTTTCACAGCGCTGCTGGCCCACTGGATGTTTCGGGGCGCTGAACCGCTGCGGCCGCGTTTTTTTGCCGGCTTTGCCGCAGCCATGGCGGGTGTGTGCCTGCTCAGCTTTTCCGGCGGGCCGCTCAAGGCAAGCCCTGCCGGTGATCTGCTGGCACTGGCCGCCGCTCTGGTATGGGCTTGCTATTCCCTGCTTACCCGCGTCATTGGGGGGTATGGCTTCGGCGCGGTGCAGGTCACCCGCCGGGTCTTCTTTTTCGGCCTGCTTTTTATGCTGCCCACCCTGCCCTTTTCCCCTTTTGACCTGCGCCCCGCCCTGTTGGCGGAACCGCAGATCCTTTTGAACCTGCTGTTTTTGGGCCTCGGCGCTTCAGCCTTATGTTTTGTTACCTGGAACTTTGCCGTGCGGGCCCTGGGCCCGGTGCGCACCAGCGCCTATATCTACGCGGTTCCGGTGGTCACGCTGGCCGCCTCGGCACTTTTGCTGCACGAAGCCATCACCCCTGCCGCCCTTGCCGGCACGGCCCTCACCCTCACGGGCCTTTTCCTCTCCGAGAGCGGCGATAAAGCCCCCAAAAAAGGAGCGATCCCACATGGAACAGATTGAAGAAAAATGTGTGCTGGTATTGCACGAGGCCCTTCCTCTGGGCGTCGCCGCCAACACAGCCGCCATTCTGGGCGTTACCCTGGGCAAACAGTGCCCACACATCGCAGGTCCGGCCGTGGCCGATGCCGGGGGCTGTGAGCACCTGGGCATCGTGCAGATCCCCATTCCGGTTCTGCGCGCCTCCGGGGAACGGCTGCACCAGCTCCGCCAGGCCCTCTACCAGCAGGAATACGGCGACCTTACGGTGGTCGATTTTCAGGATCTTGCCCAAAGCTGCCATACCTATGACCAATACATCCTGCGCATGGCCGGCACCCCGGGCAGCGCGCTGCACTACTTTGGCCTTGCCCTGTGCGGCGATAAACGAAAGGTGAATCGCCTCACCGGCAGCCTGCCCCTGCTGCGGTAGGTCCCGCGCTTTACACCGGGGCGCGCCGTCCCTTCTGCTCCTTTGCCTTCTCAAACGGTTTTTGCCCGCTCCGCCGAAAAAACGGCCCGTGCCTGAAGTAACCAGGCATGGGCCGTTTTCATGTACAACAATTTATACCGGGTGGGATTTTCCGGCGTAGTCCACGTGTTCGCCGTCCACGCCGGTGGCTTTCTCGGCCCGCTTCTCAAAAAACTTCGGCGCCACCTGGGGGAACATGGCGTAGGTCAGCACGTCCTCCTCCTGGATCACGTACTTTGCCGCCTCGGCCTTCAGCTTTTCCACCTCGGGCTCCAGGGTATCCGCAAAGCGGCAGGTGATGGGCGCATCGTCGCCCAGGATCTTTTTGCTGAACGCCGGGTCGATGGGCGCGGGGGTCTTGCCGTAATCTCCGTGCACAAGGCCGCGGAATTCCTTGGTTACCATCTTGTAGCGCTCGCCCATGATCACATTGAACACCGCCTGGGTGCCCACGATCTGGCTGGTGGGGGTGACCAGCGGCGGATAACCGGAATCCTGGCGCACGCGGGGGATCTCCTGCAGCACCTCGTCCAGCTTATCCTCTTTGCCCGCATCCTTGAGCTGCTTGAGCATGTTGGAGAACATGCCGCCCGGCACCTGGTACAACAGGGTGTTGGCGTCCACACCCAGGCTCTTGGGGTTGATCTGGCCGTTGGCGATATACTTTTCGCGCAGCTTGGCAAAGTGGGCGCGCACCACATTGAGCTTGTTCAGGTCAAGGCCGGTGTCGTAATCGGTGCCCTGCAGGGCGGCCACCAGGCTCTCGGTGGGCATGTGGCTGGTGCCCAGTGCCAGCGGGCTCATGGAGGTATCCACAATATCCGCACCGGCCTCGATGCCCTTCAGGATGGACATGGAGGCAAGGCCCGCAGTGTAATGGCTGTGGATATCGATGGGAATGTTCACAGTCTCCTTGAGCTTCTTCACCAGATCATAGCAGGTATACGGGGTAAGCAGGCCTGCCATGTCCTTGATGCAGATCGAGTCGGCGCCCATCTCCTCCAGGGTCTTTGCGTACTCGGCAAAATACTCGTTGTTGTGCACGGGGCTCAGGGTGTAGCTGATGCAGCCCTGCACATGGGCCTTTTCCTTGTTGGCCGCCTTGATGGCGGTTTCCAGATTGCGGGGGTCGTTCAGCGCGTCGAAAATGCGGATGATGTCGATGCCGTTCGCCACCGATTTCTGCACAAAGTACTCCACCGCGTCGTCGGCATAGGGGCGGTACCCCAGCATGTTCTGGCCACGGAACAGCATCTGCAGCTTGGTGTTCGGCATTTCCCTGCGCAGGATGCGCAGGCGGTCCCAGGGGTCTTCATCCAAAAAACGGATGCAGGAATCGAAGGTAGCGCCGCCCCAGCACTCCACCGAGAAGTAGCCGATCTCGTCCATTGCGGGCAGGATGGGCCGCATCTCGTCCATGGTCATGCGGGTGGCCAGCAGCGACTGATGCGAGTCGCGCAGCACCACTTCGGTAATTTTAATGGGCTTTTTCGCCATCTCTTTCACCTCGCTGCCTTAGTTCATCGTGACCAGCACGTCGCCGGAGTTCACGCTGTCGCCCTTTTTCACAGTGATGGAAGCCACCGTACCGTCCTGCGGTGCCACGATCTCGTTCTCCATTTTCATGGCCTCCAGGATCACCAGCACGTCGCCGGCCTTTACAGAACTTCCCGCGGCGCTCTTCACATCCAGAATGGTGCCGGGCATGGGGGCGGTTACCTTCACCGCGCCTGCGGCAGCAGCGGGGGCCGGGGCCGCCGCAGGTGCGGCAGCTTTGGGTGCGGCAGCAGGGGCGGCCTTGGGGGCGGCAGCGCCGCCGGCGGTCTCTTCCACGGTCACATCATACGCGGTTCCGTTCACGGTAATGCTGTAGTGTTTCATAGGGGGTTCCTCCTAATCTCAATTCTCTATACGAACGTTCGTTTTCCTTACAGGCTCAGGTTCCCGTGCTTTTTGGGCAGGCGCTGGGCGCGCTTGGTGGCCAGCATATCCAGGGCGGCGGCCAGGGTGGCGCGCACATCGGCGGCGGCCACTGCAAAATCGGCGGCGCCTGCGGCCAGGGCGGCCTGGGCGCTGCACTCGGCAGCCGCATACTGTGCCGCCTTGGCGGCGGTGGCGGCCAGAATGTTGTCGCTGGCGTCCAGCTCGTCTTTATACAGCACGCGCACGGCGGCCTGGGGCTCCAGGGCGGCCACGGTGCAGCCCTCCACGGCAATGGTCACGTCGGCGTTTGCCAGGGCGGTATAGACCGGCCCCACAGCCTTGCCGGCCAGCACCGCCACCTTTGCGGTGGTGGCGTCTGCGTAAGTACCGGCCAGGCGGGCCGCCTCGCGGATGCCCCCTGCCTGGTCGTCGGTGGCGCTTTTCACAAAGCCCTCGCTGTTCACCAGGGTCACCACCGGAATGCTGAACGCGTCGCACAGGCGCATCATGCGGGCCGCCTTGGACACGCAGTTGTGGCACAGGCCGTCCGGCTCGGTGGCCACAACGCCCACGATGTTGCCGTTCACGGTGGCAAGGGCGGTGTATACCTTTTTGCCAAAGCCGGCGTATACCTCCAGCGCGCTGCCCGCATCCACCAAAGCCTCCACAGCCTTGGGGGCGCTGTAGCTGTTCAGCTCCAACACAGCCGAGGGCGCCTCAAACTCGAACACCGAGGGGCCGGCCAGGTTATTGCCCGGCAGGGTGCCCGCCACACGGGCGGCCAGGGCGGCTGCCTCGGCCCCGTCCTTGGCGGTCAGAGCCGCCACGCCCGCCTTTGCCGCAAACGCCGCGCTGCCCGCGCCCGCCAGCTTGTCGCCCTCGGCGGCGCTGGTAAACGGAGCGGTAAAGAACAGCTGCGCGTCCTCGGCCATGATGCACAGGTCTGCGCTGGCCGCAGCCAGCGCGGCCGTGCCTCCGCACACGCCGGTCACCACCGCGATCTGGGGCACCACGCCGGACACCCGGGCGATCTCGGCGGTCAGGGCCGCGTTTGCAGTCAGCAGGTCCAGGCCTTCTTCCAGCTTCGCGCCCACAGAGTCGTAGAACGTCACCACCGGATTGCCGGTCTTGGCGGCCATGCCAAGGACCTTGCGGTTTTTATCCAGATCCTTTGCGGTCACGGCGCCGCCGCTCTGGCACACCGCATACACCGGCTGGCCGCCGGCGCAGCCGTACGCGGCCTGTACCGCGCCGCCCGCAAACAGCTCGGTATAAACGCCTTCATCGAAGAAAGCGGCCAGGATCTCGCCCTTGCTCAGCTTTTTAGAAGCCATGTGAAACCCTCCTGCATTGATTGATCTAGTTTTGAGTTTATTATACTATTTTGACAAATGGATAACAATAGCTTTTTGCCCGTGCAAAAGCTATCGTGCAACAAAATTGTCTGAATGTGACAGCTTATTTTGCGCCCCGTGCCGGCCGCCTGCGGGGCGGTCTTTGCCGGGTTTGCACCGTTTGCGCCGCCCTTTCCTGCTGCTCCCGGGTCACGGCGCGCGCTTTGCCCTTCTGGGCGGCGGCGCGCAGGGCAACCAGCTCGCTTTTGGCAAGGGGCCGGTATTGGCCGGGCTGCAGCATCCCCAGCTTCACCGCGCCCACGGCGCTGCGCCGCAGGCGCACCACCTCCAGCCCCACCGCCTCGCACATGCGGCGGATCTGGCGGTTCTTGCCCTCCTTAATGGTCATTTCCAGCACGGTGCGGCCGGGCTCGTCCACCACCACGTTGATCACGGCGGGCTGGGTCACGGCCCCGTCGTCCAGCTGCACCCCCTTGCTCAAGGCAATCACTTGGCTCTCCTCGGCCCGGGGGCGCACGGTCACCCGGTACAGCTTGCTCACCCCGT
>NZ_DBGCTQ010000026.1:0-10895 GCF_048388525.1 Allofournierella sp.
CGCAATGGCTGCTGGGAAAAATATGCCTCGGCCCGCGCGCTCACCGAGGACACCAAAGCCGCCCTGCTGTCGCACCCGAAGAACATGATGTGGCAGCTCGTTGGGGGCAATATCAACAAGGTAAATGCCAAGACCGCTTTCGACGGCATGCGCGCCGGCGACCAGCTGGCGAAAATGCTCATCGACAAGTATGTGGAATATGTTGCCTGTGGGCTGACCAACGTCATCAATATTTTCCAGCCGGACATCGTGTGCATCGGCGGGGGCGTTTCTCACGAGGGCGAAACGCTGCTGGCGCCGGTGCGCAAGCTGGTGGACTGGGAGGAATACGCGCGGGACGGCAAGCGGCGGGTGACCATCAAATGCGCCGAGCTGTTCAACGACGCCGGGGTGGTCGGTGCGGCGTGGCTGGGCAACCAGGCGCAGTAAAACCAGGCGAAAAATGCCCGCTGGCCGGGCGTAAAAGTTTTGAGGGGGCTTTTTGTGGAGTGTTTTGAGGCGATGCAGCAGGAATTTAAAAATGCAGGGATTCCATTTTTCTGCGGCGAGCCGCTGGCGCGCCATACCAGCTTTCGGATCGGCGGCCCTGCGGGGCTGTTCTGCACCCCCCGCAGCACCGGAGAATTGGTGCGCGCGGTCGGGCTGTGCCGCCGGCACGCCGCGCGGTATTACCTTTTGGGGCGCGGCTCAAACCTGCTCTTCCGCGATGAGGGGTTTGACGGGGTCGTGATTTCCACCTGTGAAATGCGGGAGGAGATCGTTGTAAAGCAAAATTGCATTACAGCAAGCTCCGGGGTTTCCCTGAACCGGATCTGCCGCGCGGCGGCGGAGCATTCCCTTACAGGGCTGGAGTTTGCGTATGGGATTCCGGGCAGCCTGGGGGGCGCGGTGTATATGAACGCGGGCGCTTACGGGGGCGAGATGAGCGGCGTTCTGCACACCGTTACTTTTTTGGACGGCGAGGGCCGGATCCTCACCAAGCCTGCCGGGCAGCTGGAGCTGGGGTACCGCACCAGCCTGTTCAGCCGCACCGGGTGGTGTGTGCTGAAAGCGGAGCTGTGCCTGCAGCCCGGCGAGAGGGAAACAATCACTGCCAAGATGGAGCAGCTTCTGAACCGGCGCAGAGAAAAGCAGCCGCTTGAATATCCCAGCGCAGGCAGCACCTTCAAGCGCCCGGAAGGAGCCTTTGCCGGTGCGCTGATTGAGCAGAGCGGGCTGCGGGGCGCGCAGATGGGCGGCGCGGCGGTGAGCGAAAAGCACTGCGGCTTTATTGTGAACCTGGGGGGGGCCACCTGCGCCGACGTTTTGGCCCTGGCCGAGCAGGTGCAGCAGGTGGTGAAAGAGCGCACCGGCTACATGCTGGAAAAAGAGGTCCGCGTGGTGGAGTGAAACAATAAAGAAGCAAAGCGGCGGTATCGAGGGGAGAAACAGGGGAATGAAATTGTTGGTGGTGACCGGCCTTTCGGGGGCCGGCAAATCGCTGGCCGTGAATGCGCTGGAAGACATTGGCTATTTTTGTATCGACAACATCCCGGCCGGCCTGCTGCCGCGCATTCTGGATTTTGCGCAGCAGGGCGAGAATATGCTGGAGAAGGTCGCGGTTGTGCTGGATGTGCGCGGCTGCCGCAGCCCGATGGACATCACCGCGGCGCTGGACAGCATGGACAAAAGCCTGATAACCTACCAGATCCTGTTTCTCGATTCTGCCGATGAGGTTTTGGAGAGGCGCTATAAAGAAACCCGGCGCATGCACCCTCTCAGCAGCTACGAGGGGCTGTCCACCAGCGAGGCGATTGGGCGCGAGCGGGCGCTGCTGCGCCCGCTGTACGAAAAGGCCGATTATGTGGTGGATACCTCGCTGCTTTCCACCGCGCAGAACAAAGAGCGCATTTGCAGCCTTTTTTTACAGTCGCATCAGCAGCCGATGGTGCTTACCCTTATGTCGTTCGGGTTTAAGTACGGCCTGCCCAAGGAGGCGGATATCGTGCTGGACGTGCGCTGCCTGCCCAATCCTTTTTATGTGCCGGAATTAAAACCCAAGACCGGAATGGACCCAGAAGTGGCCGAATATGTGATGCAGTTTCCACAGGCAAGGGAGCTGCTGCGCCACATTGAGGCGCTGCTGGATTTTTCGCTGCCGCTCTATGTCAAAGAGGGCAAAAGCCAGCTCACCGTTGCGGTGGGGTGTACCGGCGGCAAGCACCGGTCCATCACCTTTGTGCGGCTTTTGGCGGAACACTGCCGGACGTTGGGGTACGCCCCGGGGGTGCAGCACCGGGATGCGGGGCGCGTTTCTTAAAAACGACGGGGAAAGGGGCTGGCGGCTTTGAGCTTTGCTCAGGATGTAAAAAATGAGATCGTGCAAAAAAAGCTTGCCCGGCCTTGCTGTGTCAGCGCCGCCTGTTACGGCGTCGCCTGCTTCGGCCGCTATTTTGATGAGCGCGGCGTGGTGCTGCACACCGAACTGCTGGCGGTGGCGCAGCACGCCAAGCGCCTGTTCGGGATGTGTGGCATCCGGGGCGAGATCCTGACAAAAGAGCGCCCCAGCGGCGCGGTGCACGAGTTCAAGATCGCCCACCCGCAGGAGGTGGCCAAGCTGACGGCTTTGTTCGGCTGCCCAAAAGGGCAGGTGAGCCTGCGGGTGAACCCCGCGCTTCTGGCCTGCGGCCAGTGTGTGAACGCGTTTGTGGCCTCGGCATTTTTGTGCTGTGGCACCATGACTGACCCCAGCAAGGAGTATAACCTGGAGTTTCTGTGCGCCCGCCATAACCTTGCCAAGGATCTGGAGGCCATTCTGGCCGAACATGAATTCCGCCCGCACCGCACGCTGCGCAAGGGGCTGAACGTGGTGTATGTAAAGGCCAGCGAACAGCTGGAGGATCTGCTTACCTTTATGGGCGCGGGGAACGCAGCCATGCAGATTATGGACCGCAAGCTGTATAAAGAACTGCGCAACAAAACAAACCGCCTTACCAACTGCGAAACCGCAAATATGGACAAGGTGGTCACCGCAAACGTGCAGGTAAGCCGCGCCATTGACTTTTTAAAGGAGAGCGGAGCATACGAGGCCTTGCCCCAGCCCCTGCAGCAGGCCGCGGAGCTGAGGCTTGCATGGCCCGAGCTTTCGCTGGCACAGCTGGCCGAAAAGAGCGCGGAGCCCATCAGCAAATCCGGGCTTTCACACCGCCTGAAAAAGCTTGAGCAGATTGCAGAGAGCATGAAACAAAGGAGATCCAATGGCTGAAAAGCAAAAAAACTTTACACACCTTCATGTCCATACCGAATACAGCCTGCTGGACGGCGCCTGCCGGATCGATAAAATTTTCGACCGGGTGAAGGAGCTGGGGCAGACCTCCATTGCCATTACCGATCATGGCGCAATGTATGGCTGTGTGGATTTTTACAAGGCAGCCAAAAAGGCAGGCGTCAAGCCGATCATCGGCTGCGAGGTTTATGTGGCTACCCGCTCCCGGTTCGACAAGGTGAACCGGATCGACGGCTCACACCACCTGGTGCTGCTGTGCAAGAATGAGACCGGCTACAAAAACCTGATCAAGCTGGTGTCGGCGGGCTTCATCGAGGGCTTTTATTCCAAGCCCCGGGTTGACAAAGAGATGCTGGAGCAGCATCACGAGGGTTTGGTGTGCCTGTCGGCGTGCCTTGCGGGCGAGATCCCGCAGGCCCTCTTGGCAGGCGACTACGAAAAAGCAAAAAGCGCGGCCCTCTATTATAACGATCTGTTCGGGCAGGGCAATTATTATATTGAAATTCAGGACCATGGCCTGGAAGAGCAGCAGCAGGTGCTGCCGCTTTTGATCCGCCTTGCAAGGGAAACGGGCATCCCCCTGGTCGCAACCAACGACGCCCATTATCTGCGCCGGGAAGACAGCAAAATGCAGAGCATCCTGATCTGCATCCAGACCGGCAAAACGGTAAACGATTCGGACAAGCTGGAGTTTGAGACCGACGAATTTTATCTCAAAAGCACCGAGGAAATGTACGATCTGTTCGCCATCGCCCCCGACGCCTGCGAGAACACCTGCAGGATCGCCGAGATGTGCAGCTTTGATTTTGAGTTCGGCGTAACCAAGCTGCCTTATTTTGAGGCCCCTGACGGCATGGAGAACCAGGCCTACTTTGAAAAGCTGTGCTACGAGGGTCTGGAACGCCGCTACGGCGGCCAGGCAACCGACGAGATGCGCCGGCGTCTGGAATACGAGATTGACGTGATCAAGCGCATGGGGTACACCAACTACTACCTCATCGTGTATGATTTTATCAATTACGCCAAAAACCAGGGGATCCCTGTGGGCCCCGGGCGCGGCAGCGGTGCGGGCAGCATCGCTGCCTACTGTGTGGGCATCACCAACATCGACCCCATCCGCTATAACCTGCTGTTCGAGCGTTTTTTGAACCCCGAACGGGTCAGTATGCCGGATTTCGACGTGGACTTTTGCTACGAGCGCCGGCAGGAAGTGATTGATTATGTGAACCGCAAATACGGTGCGGATCATGTGGCACAGATCATCACCTTCGGGACCATGGCGGCCCGGGCCGCCATTCGGGATGTGGGCCGTGTGATGGACCTGCCTTACGCTCAGGTGGATGCGGTGGCAAAGCTTGTGCCCATGGAACTGAAAATGACCCTGCACCGGGCGCTGGAGGTTTCGGCGGAGCTGAAAGCCCGCTACGAGGCGGACGGCCAGGTGCGGGAACTCATTGATACAGCCATTAAAATTGAGGGCATGCCCCGCCACGCTTCCACCCACGCGGCGGGGGTGGTGATTACCCGCGAGGCCGCCAACGAATATGTGCCCCTGGCCTCGAACGATGGGGTGCCGGTGACCCAGTTCACCATGACCACCATTGAAGAACTGGGCCTTTTAAAAATGGATTTTTTGGGCCTGCGAACCCTCACGGTCATCAAAGACGCCGAGGATATGATCCGCCGCAGGGAGCCGGACTTTTTGATGGACGCCATCTCGTACGACGACAAGGCTACTTACGAGATGCTGGGCCAAAGCGAGACCGAGGGTGTGTTCCAGCTTGAAAGCACGGGCATGAAGCAGGTGCTTTTAGGGCTGCACCCGCAGAACCTGGAGGATATCATTGCGCTGATCAGCCTGTACCGCCCCGGCCCGATGGACTCGATCCCCGCTTATCTGCGCAACCGGCACGAGCCGGACAAGGTGCGGTATAAAACGCCCCAGCTCGCGCATATTCTGGACGTGACCAACGGCTGTATCGTTTACCAGGAACAGGTCATGCAGATCTGTCGGGAGCTGGCAGGCTTCTCGCTGGGGCAGGCCGATTTGGTGCGCCGCGCCATGAGCAAAAAAAAGCACGATGTAATGGAAAAGGAGCGCCAGCATTTTGTGACCGGCTGTGCAGAAAACGGCATTTCGGCGCAGGTGGCGAATGAGATTTTTGACGATATGAGCAGCTTTGCCTCGTACGCCTTCAACAAGTCCCACGCGGCCTGCTACGCTTATGTTGCCTACCAGACGGCCTACCTGAAATGCCACTACCCCAGCGAGTTTATGGCCGCCCTGCTCACCAGTGTGCTGGACAACACCGACAAGGTCATCGAGTACAGCGGCGAGTGCCAAAGGCTGGGGCTGCAACTTTTGCCCCCCAGCATCAACATCAGCGCCGGCGGCTTTACTGTGGACGGCAAGAACATCCGCTTTGGCCTGAACGCGGTGAAAAATGTGGGCCGCAACCTGATCGCGGCGGTGGTGCGCGAGCGGAGCGAAAAGCCCTACCGCTCCTTGTACGATTTCTGCAAGCGCATGCACGGCACCGAGCTGAACCGCCGGGCGGTGGAAAGCTTGATCAAATGCGGCGCCTTCGACGAAACGGGCGCCACGCGGCGCGCTCTGCTGCAAAGCGTGGAGGGCGTGCTCAAAAGTGTGGAAACCGACAGCCGCAAAAACCTGGAGGGCCAGCTGGATCTGTTCAGCCAGGCCGGCGGGGAAGAGGAGATGGACGATTATCACATCCCGGCCCTGCCTGAATTTGAACTGGGCGAGCTGCTTCAGCTGGAAAAAGAGGTGAGCGGCCTTTACCTTTCGGGCCATCCGCTGGACGCTTACCGCGAGCGCATAAAGACCATCGGCGGCTGCCGCCTGGCAGACCTTTCGGGCGAGGACGCCAAGCTTTACGACGGCAAAACCGTGAACGTGGCCTGCGCCATCATCAAAACAAAGTTCATGACCACCCGCTCCAACACCATGATGGCGTTTACCAACGTGGAGGATCTGAGCGGCACCATGGAAATTTTGATTTTTCCAAAGGTTCTGGCGGGCTGCCGCGACGCCCTGCGCGACAACGCCGTTGTGGTGGTCACGGGGCGCGTGTCCGTGAAAGAAGAGGAAAACGCGAAGCTGGTGGCCGAGGAGATCGTTCCCATTGAAGAATACGACCCGGGCCGCCGCCCCGGCGAGGCGCCGCGCCGCGCCGCAGGCAAAAAAGGCCTGTATTTAAAGCTGCCCAGCCGCCATTGCCCGGAGTTTGGCAAGGTGGAAAATCTGCTGACCATCTTTGAGGGCGGCATGCCGGTATATATGTACTTTGAGGATCAAAAACAGCTCACCCAGGCGCCCCGGAATCTCTGGACACTGGACAATGAGCTGCTGTACAGCGAGCTGCGCCGTATCCTGGGAGAAAAAGCGGTGGCCACCAAATAGCTGAAAGGGCAAATTTTGTGGCAGGTTTCATAAAAGATTTTTTTGCATTTTTGTTGCTTCAATGCTATAATGTGCACTAGAGAGAGGATTCCTACCGAGGGAGGGGCTTACAATGTCTACCAGGATCAAAACCATCGGCGTTCTCACCAGCGGCGGCGACGCCCCGGGCATGAATGCCGCGGTGCGCGCAGTGGTCCGCACTGCGCTGAGCCGCGGCATGCGTGTGATGGGCATCGAGCGCGGGTACAACGGCCTGCTGAGCGGCGAAGTATACGAGATGAACCTTCGCAGTGTTTCCGAAATCATCCACCGCGGCGGCACTGTGCTGTATACGGCCCGCTGTTTGGAGTTCAAGACCCTGGAGGGTCAGCAAAAGGCAGCCGATAAATGCAGCGAAATAGGCATCGACGCACTGGTGGTCATTGGCGGCGACGGTTCCTTCCGCGGCGCGAAGGATCTTGCCAAACTGGGGGTACCCTGCATCGGCATCCCCGGCACGATCGACAACGACATTGCCTGCAGCGAGTATACCATCGGTTACGATACCGCCATGAACACCGCGGTGGAAATGGTGGATAAGCTGCGCGATACCACCCAGAGCCACGACCGCTGCAGCGTGGTGGAGGTAATGGGGCGCAACGCCGGCTACATTGCCCTGAATGTGGGCATTGCCACCGGCGCGCTGGCTATTTTGATCCCCGAGCGCCCCTACGATCTGGAGCGCGATATTATGGAGCGGATGGCGTTTACTCAAAAGACCGGTAAAAAGCATTTTATCGTGATCGTGGCCGAGGGCGTGGGGCACGCACAGGAGCTTGCGAACGAGATCCAGTCCCGCACGGGCATTGATTCCCGGGCCACGGTGCTTGGGCATGTGCAGCGCGGCGGGTCGCCCACCCTGCGGGACCGCGTTACCGCCTCCACCATGGGGTTCCATGCCATTGATCTGCTGGAAAAGGGCATCGTGAACCGTGTGGTGGCTGTTTCGGCCGATAAGATCGTGGATTACGACATCAACGTGGCGCTCTCGATGCACAAGACCATCGACACCATGCTGCTGGATGTGGCCAACACCATTTCTATTTAAAATCTGCATTTTTTGCCGGGCTTTCCTGTGTGGGGAGCCCGGCTTTTTGCGTTTTCCCTCACGTTTCGCCCTCTGGCCGAATATAGTAGAGCGTAGGATAAAACGTGCAGAAGGGAAGAAAACGCCATGCAAAAAAGGGTAAAACGGCCGCCCCGGCAAAAAATGCGGGCCCGGCACAAGTTCTTGCTGGCGGTCCTTTTTTTGCTGGCGCTGCTGGCGTTCTCGCTGGTGTCGCTGGAGCAAAAGGTACGGCCGGTGGCACTTACCATCGCCCAGTACGAGTGCCGGGACCTGTGCATCCATACCATGCAGAGTGCCGTGAACAAGACCATCGACGAGCGGCCGGAGCTGTATAAAGAGCTGTACGACATCCAGCGGGACAGTGCGGGCCAGATCGTGAGCGTGGCCTGCGATACCCTGCGGCTTAACCAATTGCAGAACGACCTGGAAGAAACCCTGAGCAAGTCTTTGGATTCGCTGGGGCGGGCAAAGCTTGCCGTGCCTCTGGGCACCCTGACCGGCGTGCAGGCGCTGGCGGGCCTGGGACCGGAGCTCACGGTGCGGGCGATCCCGCTTTCAAATGTGGAAAGCAAGGTAGAGAGCCGCTTTTCCAGCGCCGGTGTAAACC
This sequence comes from Allofournierella sp., assembly GCF_048388525.1. Classification (GTDB taxonomy): domain Bacteria; phylum Bacillota; class Clostridia; order Oscillospirales; family Ruminococcaceae; genus BQOK01. The sequence goes on from NZ_DBGCTQ010000026.1 coordinate 8,405, forward strand.
AGACAAAACTGGAAGTAAATGTGACCTTTACGGTGGAATTATGCGCGATGCTGGCGGGGGCGCAGGCCGATACCACCGTGACCAGCGAGGTGTGTGTGGCGCAGATGCTCATTGTGGGGCAGGTGCCGGAATTTTATGCGCAGGGTGGAGATTTGGCGGGCAAAATGTGATATACTAATAGCCGTTGGCGTGCATTTTGCGCCAAGATTTATGATCGAGGTGATACGTCTTTGGAGCTGGAGCAGGCAAAACAGCGCGTGCAGGAGCTGCGCCGCGTGATTGAACATAACAACCGCCTTTATTACGACCAGGACGCCCCGGAGCTTACAGATTTTGAATACGACGCCCTCAATCGGGAACTCAAAGAGCTGGAAGCCCGCTTCCCGGAGCTCATCACTCCTGATTCGCCCACCCAAAAAGTGGGGGGCACCCCGGCCGGCCGCTTTGCCAAGGTGGTGCATGAGGTAAAGATGGAAAGCCTTCAGGATGCGTTTTCGTTTGAAGAGCTGCGGGAATTCGACCGCCGGGTGCGGGGCGACGGCCTTGTGCCGGAATATGTGGTGGAAGTGAAGATCGACGGGCTTTCGGTGAGCCTTGAATACCGGGACGGGGAATTTGTGCGCGGTTCCACCCGGGGTGACGGCTTGGTGGGCGAGGATGTTACGGCTAATCTGGCCACCATCCGGGATATCCCTAAAAAGCTGCCGAATGCCCCGGCATTTTTGGAGGTGCGGGGCGAAGTATATATGCCCCACGCCGCCTTTGAAAAGTTGGTGGAGGAGCAGGAGCTCAGCGATAAGCAGCCCTTTAAAAACCCCCGCAACGCGGCGGCGGGCAGCCTGCGCCAGAAGGACAGCGCCGTTACCGCAGGCAGGGGCCTGTCCATCTTTGTATTCAACATCCAGCAGCTCCGGGGCGGGCCCCAGCCGGCCACCCACACCGAGAGCCTGGATTATGTAAAGGCACTCGGCTTCCCGGTGTCGCCCCGGTACAACATCTACACCGACATCGAGGACGCGATCCGGGAGATCGAGCGGATCGGCGCGGCGCGCGGGGAACTGAGCTTTGATATGGACGGCGCCGTGATCAAGGTGAATGATTTTTCCCAGCGCGGGCAGCTCGGCAGCACCAACAAGTTCCCGCGCTGGGCCATTGCTTTTAAGTATCCCCCGGAGGAAAAGGAGACCGAGCTTTTGGGGGTGGATGTGTCGGTGGGGCGCACGGGGGTCCTGACCCCCACGGCACGCTTTGCGCCGGTACAGCTGGCCGGCACCACCGTGAGCCGCGCCATCCTGCACAATGAGGATTTTATTGCGCAGCTGGATCTTCGGCTGGGCGACACCATCCGGGTGCGCAAGGCGGGCGATATCATTCCCGAAGTGGTGGCGGTGACCCGCCACGCGGCGGGGGAAACCTATCACATGCCCGAGGTCTGCCCCTCCTGCGGGGAACCCGTGGTGCATCTGGAGGACGAGGCGGCCCTGCGCTGCGTGAACCCGGAATGCCCGGCGCAGACGCTGCGCAATCTGATCCACTTTGCCAGCCGAAACGCCATGGACATCGACGGCCTGGGCAAAGCGGTGTCCGCCCAGCTGGTGGAGCGCGGGCTCGTGCGGTCAGCGGCGGATATCTATGATCTGACCGAGGAGCAGCTTTTGACGCTGGATAAATTCAAGCAGAAGAGCGCCCGCAACCTTTTGGCGGCGATCGAGGTTTCCAAACAGAACAATTTGGACAAACTTATTTTCGGCCTCGGGATCCGCAATATAGGCGACAAGGCCGCGGCGCTGCTGGCAGAGCACTTTGGCAGCATGGAGGCAGTGCGGGCCGCCAGTGCGGAAGAGATCAGCGCCATCGACGGCTTTGGCGGTGTGATGGCGCAAAGCGCGGTCGAGTTTTTTGCAAAGCAGGGCACCGCCGACCTTTTGGAAAGACTGGCGGCGGCCGGTGTGAACATGCGCTGGCAGGGAGAGGAAAAGACAGACAAGCTGGCCGGCAAGACCATTGTGGTCACCGGTACGCTGGAGAACCTTTCCCGCGCCGAAGCCGAGGCGCTGATCGCACGAAACGGCGGCAAGGCCAGCGGTTCGGTTTCCAAAAAAACCGCATATGTGCTGGCGGGAGAGGCCGCCGGCTCGAAACTTGCAAAGGCCCGGGAGCTTGGAGTCCCTGTTCTCACCGAGGCGGAGTTTTTAGAGTTAATCCAGTAAAATGAAACTTGGCGTTGAGCGGTCATCCCTGCGGGGAGGGCCGCTTTTTTGTTCTAGCGGGGGCACAGCGGACATATCCTTTAAAACAAAGGACGGTGAAAGGAAATGGACGAGTATTACAATGCGATCCAGCGCCTGCCGGGCTTTCTGCGGCCAGCATTGGCGGCAGTGCCGCCCACGCTCGCCTGTACCGTGCAGGAAGTGCGGCTGCGCAGCGGGCGGCCGGTCACCCTTTCCACCGCATCCGGGCCCGTGCCGGTCCCCCTGCCGGCAGGGGCGGG
>NZ_DBGCTQ010000027.1:0-15648 GCF_048388525.1 Allofournierella sp.
GGCTTCGAGGCCGCGCTGGCGGCGGATAAAAACATCCGCCCCGGCGCATTCAGCGGGGCGTTCAGCCGGCAGGCCTTCGCGGCCTTCGCGCTGCAATCCACTCTGGGCGAGCTGCGGGCAGGCAAGCCGGACCCTGCCTTTTTGGAAGAAGCCTTCCGGCGCATTTTGTATTAAAAGGAGAGCGAATTTTATGCAGGCAATTATGGAAACTTTGTTCGACGTCGTATATCTTTGCACTGTTATTACAATGGGTATTCTAATGATCCGCAAAGCCAAGGGGCACAAGCCGACCCTGCTGTTCGGGATCATGGCGGTCACCCTGGGCTGCGGCGACGCATTCCACCTGGTGCCCCGGGCCTTTGCCCTGTGCACCGACGGGCTGGCAAACCACGCGGCGGCGCTGGGGGTGGGCAAGCTCATCACCTCCATCACCATGACCGTGTTTTACATTTTGCTGTACCATGTGTGGCAGCTGCGCTACAACAAAAAAAGCTCCGGCCTCACCGCGGCCGTCTACCTGCTTGCGGCGGTGCGCGTGGCCCTGTGCCTTTTCCCGCAGAACGACTGGCTCAGCGCGGATGCGCCCCTCTCCTGGGGTATCTGGCGCAACCTCCCCTTTGCGGCCATGGGCGTGGTCATCATCGTGCTCTTTTTCCGCGAGGCCCGGGCCGCGAACGACCGTCCCTTCCGGTTCATGTGGCTGGCCATCACCCTGAGCTTTGCCTTTTACATCCCGGTGGTGCTCTGGGCCGACGCAGTGCCCCTGGTGGGCATGCTCATGATCCCCAAGACCTGCGCCTATGTGTGGGTGGTCTTCATGGGCTGGCAGGCCGCCAGGGAATAATCGCTTTTTTGCTGCCGCACACCCGGGGCATCCGGCGCCCCCGCGTGTGCGGCAGTGTTTTTCACAAGCGCGCCGAACGGGCTGCCGTGCGCCTCACTCCGTTTTGGGCGAATAAGCCCAAAGATTTTTGATCTGGTACTCCAAACGGTCATACTCCCACAGTTCCGCGCTGCGGCGGGGGCTGTTCGGGTCCAGCAGCCGCAGCTTGCCGTCCTGCACGCCGGTCAGCACAATAAAATGCCCGGTCGTGGTAAAATCGCCCGGCCGCATGCTGCAAATGATGGGTCGGCCGCTTTGCAGGGCCTCGAATACCGTACCCCTGTCCAAAGTCAGCTCCTGTGCCTGCAGGCCAAATTCGCCGCAGCCGCTTCTCATCAGCTCCCAGCTGGTGCCCACCTCGCCTGCGTAGCCGTTGTCCTGCGCCCATCGGGCAATGCGCGCGGGCGTCAGGGTGTCGTCGCCGGTCAGGCCGCAGGCAACCATCGCCAGCGCCGTGGGGCCGCAGCCGCTCACCGCCAGAATGCTTCCCGCATAGGGCACGCAGCCCCAGCGCTCGTCCCATTGCAGCAGCAGCGGGCAGGTGCCCGGTTCCAGGTCTCCCACCGTATCCGGGGGTTCGGCGTCTTTTCTGTCGGGATACGCCAACACAAAATCCAGGGTTTCCTGGTTGTGGGCCAGCAGCGCTGCCAGCTCCTGCGGCCACCGCTCCGGCTGCCGCAGCATGGCGTCCACCTCCGGGATGCTTTCAGCCAGCAGCATAAGGGCCGCCGTAGTGTCCGCGTTCCAGGCGCCCTGGCCGGGCCGGGGCGCGGCCTCATAAGCTCCGGTTGCGGGAACCGTGCTCGGGGGCGGCGTGCCGGCCTGCGTCAGAAACGCGGCGGTGCTCCGGGCGATCACGGCCAGCCCTGCTCCGCACATCGCAAGCAGTACCAAACACACAGCGCGCCGGCGGCGCAGGTATCTGCGCCTTCGGGCCGCCCGCGCGGAACACACGGCGGCCCTCTCCCGTTGGCGATCAAAAGCAGCCATCCAATATCCCTCCCTTTGCCTTTGAGTATAGCTCCCCCCGCCTTAAAAGCACCTGAAAGAAACCTTGTGTTTTTCTTGCAGATTCCTGCATTTTTTCTGTCGGCCGCGCCATCTTTTCCAAAGCGGCATAACCGCAAAACAGGCAGGGGCCCCGGGCAATTTGCCCGGGGCCCCTGTGCTCTTTAAAATTTGTCTTTTCCCTGTTCGGGTCGTTCTCACTTCTTTTTCAGCGATTCCAAACACCCCACAATGCTCTCGGTGGCCGAAAGCTTCATGGCCTCACCCGCGGCAAACGCCGCGTCCGCCGTGCTCCACAGGCTGATGGTCCGCCGGGTGGCCAGCACCGCGCTGGGGCTCACGCTGAACTCGTCCAGCCCCCAGGCCAGCAGCAGGGGGATCAGCTTCGGGTCCGCCGCCGCCTCGCCGCACATGCCCACCGGGATGTGCGCGGCCCGCCCGGCCTCGATCACCCCCCGGATGCTGCGCAGCACCGCCGGGTGGAAGGGGGTGTAAAGCTTCGCCACCGCCGGGTTGCCCCGGTCCACCGCCAGGGTGTACTGGGTCAAATCGTTGGTCCCGATGCTGAAAAACGCCGCCTCCTGTGCCAGGATGTCCGCCGCCAGCGCCGCGGCGGGGGTCTCGATCATCACGCCCACCTGGGCGCCGGCGTCATGGGGCAGGCCCTCGGCCGCCAACTGCTGCTTTGCCCGTTCCAGCAGCGCCTTGGCTGCCCGCAGCTCCTCCACCCCGGTCACCAGGGGCAGCATGATCTTGATGTTTTTGTGGTCGGCGCCCGCCCGCAGCAAGGCCCGCAGCTGCACCAGATAAATTTCCGGCTCGTCCAGGCAGTAGCGGATGGCCCTGTGCCCCAAAAACGGGTTTTCCTCCCGCTCCATGTGCAGGTAGGGGATGGCCTTGTCGCCCCCCACGTCCAGCGTGCGGATCACCACCTCCCTGCCCGCAAACAGCGCCGCTGCCTGCCGGTAGGCGGCCAGCTGCTCCTCCTCGGTGGGCAGCTGGGCCCGGTCCATGAACAAAAACTCGGTGCGGAACAGCCCAATGCCCTCGGCGCCCTTTTCCAGCGCCGCCTGGGCGTCCTTGGGGCTGCCGATGTTTGCATACAGCGCCACCGGCCGCCCCTCGGCCGTCACGGTGGGCCGGCCCATGTACTCCTTCAAAAGCTGCCGCTGCGCCTCAAATTCGGCCTTGCGCTGCTCGTAGTCCTTGCGGGTGCGCTCGTCCGGCTCCACGTACACGTGGCCCCGCTCGCCGTCCAGGGCGATGGCCTGGCCGGTGGCAATGGCCCCCAGCGCCCCCGGCACCCCCAGCACCGCCGGGATCTCCAGCGCACGCGCCAAAATGGCCGAGTGGCTGGTGGCGCCTCCCACCTCGGTCACAATGCCCGCCACGTTCTCCCGCCGGATGCCCACGGTCATGCTGGGCGTGAAATCCCGGGCCACCAGCACGCTGCCCGCCGGGGCGTTTGCCAGATCCGCCTCCTCAATGCCCAGCAGCGTCTTGAGCAGCCGCGCGCGCAGGTCGCCGATGTCGGTGGCCCGCTGGCGCATCAGCTCGTCCTCCATGGCGCCGAACATCTCCATAAAGCTGCCGCACACCTCGTCCACCGCCGCCTCGGCGGTGGCGCCCCCGGCGATCTTCTCCTCCATCTGGCCCCGCATAAAGGGGTCGGCCAGCATCATGCTCTGCCCCGCCAGGATCTCGGCCGCGTGCTCGCCCACCTGCCCGGCCATCGCCGCGGCCATGGCCTCCAGCTTTTCGCTCACCGCCCCCGCGGCGGCGGCCAGGCGCTGTTTTTCCGCCTCTTCGCCCGCAAACCTCACGCCGGACCAGTCCAGCTCCTGCTCGGCCAGCACCAGCGCCGTTCCCAGGCCCACCCCGGCCGAAACGCCCGTTCCCTTCAGCATCGCTCTCCGCCCCTTTCTCTCTTCGCGCGGCCCCGGCCCGTCACTCGCCCAGTCCGCTCTCGATCAGCCGGATCGCCTCGGCCAGCGCGGCCTCCTCGTCCGGGCCGCTGCACCGCACCTCCAGCTCGCTGCCGCACTTGATGCAGGCCGCCATCAGGTTCATGATGCTCTTGGCGTTCACTTCCTTGTCCCCGAACACCAGCGTCACGTCCGCGTTATACTTCATCATTGCCTGGGCAAACATGCCCGCCGGGCGCATGTGCATCCCCATGGGGTTCACGATCTTGGTCTTTTGGCTCACCATTTGTTTTTCCTCCGTTCTGTGGGGGCGGGGCCGGCGCGGCCCCGCCCTGTTTTTTGGTTCTCTGCCCCGGCTGCCGCTGCGGCGGCGGGGGGCAGTGCCATTTCAAACAAGTTTTTCATGGCGGGGCAATAAAAAGTCAGGCTTCCCTGTTCTTTTTCAGCACCGCCAGCAGGGCCATACCCACCGCGCTGCCCACGGCAAGGCTCACGATATACCCCAGCACGTTGGTCACCACCGGGAACACAAAGATACCGCCGTGGGGGGCCATCAGGCCGCAGCCGAACACCATCGAAAGCGCGCCCGCCACCGCGCTGCCCACCACGCAGCTGGGGATCACCCGCAGCGGGTCGGCGGCCGCGAAGGGGATCGCCCCCTCGCTGATGAAGCACAGGCCCATGATATAGTTCACAATGCCGGATTTGCGCTCGTCCGCGGTGAATTTTTTCTTGAAGAAGGTGGTGCACAGGGCAATGGCAATCGGGGGCACCATGCCGCCCACCATCACGCTGGCCATCATCTGATACTCGATCGCCCCCTGCGCCGCGCCCGCCGCCAGGGCGGTGGCAATGGCGCCGGTGCCGGTCACATAGGCCGCCTTGTTGAAGGGGCCGCCCATGTCGATGCTCATCATGCCGCCCAGCACCGCGCCCAGCAGCACCTTGCTGGTGCCGCCCAGGCTCGCCAGCGCGTTCATGAGCCCCGTGTTCAGCGCACCCACCGCCGGGCCCACAATGCACATGAACAGCCCCATGAACAGCACGCCCAGCACCGGGTAGATCAGGATCGGCTTGATGCCCTCCAGGCTGCGGGGCAGCTTGTCGCACAGCTTTTCCAGCCCCAGCATGAAGTAGCCGCCCACAAAGCCCGCCAGCAGCGCGCCCAAAAAGCCCGAGGCCACCGGGTCCGCCGTGCCGGCGATGGTGGCAAAGCTGGTGCCCGCCGCCGCCATGCTGCCGCCCACAAAGCCCACCACCAGGCCCGGCCGGTCGGCAATGCTCATGGCGATGTAGCCCGCCAGAATAGGCAGCATGAAGTTGAAGGCCACGCCGCCAATGGTCTTAAAGAACGCCGCCACCGGGGTACCCATGCCAAAGTTCGCGGCGTTGTTTGGGTCAAAGGTGTCCAGCAAAAACGCCAGGGCGATCAAAATGCCGCCGCCGATCACGAAGGGCAGCATGTGCGAAACGCCGTTCATCAGGTGCTTATACACCTGCCGGCCCGCGCTCTCCTTCGCCGGGGCCGCCGCGGCCTCGCCGCCCTCGTGCCGGTACACCGGCACTTTGCCGCTCTCGATCCTTTCGATCAGCTCGGCCGCCTTGTGGATGCCCTCGCTCACCGGCACGAACAGCACCGGTTTTCCGGCAAAGCGGGCGGTGTCCACATTTTTGTCCGCCGCCACAATAATGCCGTCCGCCGCCGCGATCTCGGCGGCCGTCAGCACATTTTTCGCGCCGCCCGAGCCGTTGGTCTCGGCCTTCACCGGCACGCCCAGCTCCTTGCCGGCCTTTTCCAGCGCCTCGGCGGCCATGTAGGTGTGGGCGATACCGGTGGGGCAGGCGGTCACCGCCAGCACCCGGTACCCCCCGGCCTCCTTTTCCGCGCGGGCCGGGGCCTGCCTTGCCGGCTCCGCCTTGGGCAGGCCCTCCCCGCCGTACTTCGCGGCCTCCGCCTCGTCTATGATCGCCAAAAATTCCTCCGGGCTCCCGGCCGCCCGCAGCCTTGCGGCAAAGTCCGGGTCCATCAGCAGCACCATCAGGCGGCTCAGGATCTCCAGGTGCAGGTCCCCGTCCAGCGGCGCGGCGATCATGAAAAACAGGTCGCTGGGCTGCTTGTCGGCCGCGCCGTAATCCACGCCCCCGGCCAGGGTCATGGCTGCAAGGCCCGGGGTCTTTACCGCCTCGCTCTTTGCGTGGGGCACCGCGATGCCCGCCTCAATGGCGGTGCTGCCCTGCCCCTCGCGCGCCAGGATCGCCTCTTTGTAGGCGGCCCTGTCGGCCAGGTGGCCGCCCTTCTCCTGCAGGGCGATCAGTGTGTCGATGGCGGCGGCCTTGTCGGCTGCCGCCGCGCCCAGCCGGACGCTTTGGGGTTTCAGCAGATCGGTAATGCGCATGTGTTTGGTCCCTTCCTCTCTTTAACTGCGTGTATCAACAAAAGCGTGTGCTTTGGTTCACCTGTCCCGCTGCATCAGGGCGTCGATCTCGTCGCGCCTCGCCAGCCCGTCCGAAAAGGCGGTGGCGCTTCCGCAGGCCGAGCCCAGCCGCAGGGCGTAAGCATAGTCGCCGGTCTGCAGGTAGCCGGCCAAAAAGCCCGCCACCATCGAGTCCCCGGCCCCCACCGAGTTTTTCACCTGGCCCCGGTGCGCGGGCGCCCGGTGCGCGCCGCCCTCCTCGTCCAGCAGCAGCGCGCCCCGGCCCGCCATGCTCACCAGCACGTTGCGCGCGCCCCTCCGCTGCAATTCGGCCGCGCAGGCCCGCACCTCCTCGTCGGTGGAAAGCTCGCGCTCAAAGATCTCGCCCAGCTCGTGGTCGTTTGGCTTGATCAAAAACGGCCGGTATTTCAGCACGTTCACCAGCAGCTCCCGGGTGGCGTCCACCGCGCACAGCACGCCCTTGTGCTCCAGCCGCGCCAGAATGCTCTCGTAGGTGTTGCCGGGCAGGCTGGGGGGGATGCTTCCCGCCAGCACCAGCACGTCGCCCTCCTGCAGATCGTCCAGCTTGCGGCACAGCGCCTCCAGCGCCGCGCCGTCCAGCGTGGGGCCCACGCCGTTGATCTCGGTCTCGGCCCCGGCCTTGATCTTCACGTTGATCCGGCTCAAGCCTCCCGGCAGGCGGATAAAGTCGGTGCGCACGCCCCGCGCGGCCAGCCCGTCCTCAATCGCCTTGCCGGTAAAGCCCGCCACAAAGCCCAGCGCCACGCTCTCCTGCCCCAGCTGCCCCAGCACGCAGGCCACGTTCACCCCCTTGCCGCCCAGCTGCACCTCCTCGCTCTCGGTGCGGTTCACCCGCCCCAGCTCCACGGCGGGCAGCCGCATCACATAGTCCAGCGCCGGGTTAAAGGTCACGGTATAGATCACAGGGGTTCTGCCTCCTTCACAATGGCGTGTTTTGCATAAATTTTGTCGGGCAGCGCGTCGGTGATGATGCAGGCCCGGTCCAGCGGCGCCACCGTGGCGGCCGACACCCTGCCGAATTTGCTCGAATCGGCCAGCACATAGCTGATGTACGCCTGCCGCATGGCGGTGGCCTTCACCAGCGCCTCCTCCGGGTCGGGGGTGGTGTAGCCCTGGGCCACCGCCACCCCGTTGATCCCGATGAACGCCTTGGTGAAGTTGTAGCCGCACAGGCTCTGCACGGCGGCGGCCCCCACCACGGCCTCGGTGCCCACCTTCAAAAGGCCGCCCAGCACATAGGCCTTCATGCCCTTCTGCACCAGCCGCTGGGCGTGCACAATGCCGCTTGTCACAAAGGTGGCGGCGCTGGGCTGCAAATATTCCAGCATGCGCAGGGTCGTGGATCCCGCGTCCAAAAACACCACGTCGTCCGGCTGCACCTGGGCCGCCGCGTACCGGGCGATGCGGTCCTTCTCTTCCACGTGCAGCTGTTCCTTCGCGCTCATGGCGGGCTCGCCCGTGTCGAACGCGGTGTCGCAGGCGGTCGCCCCGCCGTGCACCTTGTTTAGTTTGCCCTGTTCGTCCAGGATAATCAGGTCGCGCCGAATGGTGGACTCCGATGTCTCCAGCGCCTCGGCCAGCTCGGCCACCGTGGCCGCCCGCCGCCGCTGCAGCACCTCCAAAATCACCGCAAACCGCTCTTCCGCCAGCATCCGCGCCACTTCCTTTCTCGTTCTGGCCCTACTATAGCACGCCAAATAATCAAAATCAAGCATTTTAATTCAAAAACATGCACAAATTTGAAGATTATTTTTTGTAACGCGCAATTTCAGTCAAATTCGCGCAGGATTCGCCCTGCTCTCTTAAATAGGTAGCAAAGCCTTGACAAAGTAAATCGGATTAACTATAATAAAGTTAATCCGATTTACTTTTTTCACTGTTGGAGGTGTGATATGAAAGAAGATTTTTTGGAAAATGGCGCAGAAGTCGTGTCTCTTTTCTGCCGCTTGTATATCAATACAAAAAAGGAGCTTCCAATTCGATCCAGCCATATGGGCCTGCTGATTTTCACGGTGAAAAGCCAAACGCCGGTAACACCCATCGAGGCCGCCAAATTTTTTAAGGTAAAGAAGCCCATGATCACCGCAATGGTGACAAGCCTTGAAAAAAACGGTTATCTGGAAAAACAGCCGTCCCCCACGGACGGGCGAAGTTATCGTTTGCTTCCCACGCCAAAATCCATAACCCTGGTGGAGGAAACCTACAACGAGTATTTTAGAACAATGGATACGCTGTATCACGGAATGGGCGAAAAGGACTATCAGCAGATGATCGCACTTTTGGCACGGGCCAACGATATTTTAGAGCAAGGGAGAGACTGACATGGGAAAAGTGATGGTGACCGGGGCGCTGGGCAACGTGGGAGGCTATGTGGCAAAACATCTGATCGCCCGGGGAGAACAGGTTCTCTGCGCCGACATCGATCTGGAGGCACTGCAAAAAAAGTATGCCGATACCGCACAGTCGGTATATTTTGATTTCACCGACAGCGGCACCTTCGGCCGTGCGCTTTGCGATGTGGACCGGGTATTTATCATGCGCCCGCCCCACCTGGGCAGGCCGGAAGATTTGAAACCCTTCGTCGAGGCGCTTAAACAGAAGGGCGGTATCCGCTTGGTCAGCTTTTTATCCCTCATCGGTGTGGAAAACAACCCCGTTCCTCCACACCACAAGATCGAGAAATATATCCAGCAGGCCGGGCTGCCTTACTGCCATATCCGGCCCAGCTTTTTCATGCAGAACATCAGCGGCGTCCACGCCTTTGAAATCAAATATTTCGACCGCATCGTCGTGCCGGTAAAGCGGGCGCTGACCAGCTTTATCGACGCGGAGGATATTGGGGAGCTGACCGCCAAGGTGCTCTCCGAGCCGGAAAAGCACCAGAACCGGGGCTATTCCATCACCGGTCCCGAGGCGATCGACTATTTTCAGGTGGAAAAGATCCTCAGCGAAGAGCTGGGCCGGCCCATTGTCTACGCCAACCCCAAGCCCTCTCTGGCGAAAAAATACTGGATCGGGCTTCGCGGCCTCGATAAAGAATATGCCACGGTCATGAGGATGCTCTACATGATGACGCGCATGGGCGCCGCCAAAAAAGTGACGACGACCTTTGAAGCTATTATGGAAAAGAAACCGCAGACCTTTCGGCAGTTTGCCCGAAAAAATTTGGCGGCATGGAAGCGGGAGGAAAACTGATTCTTGCTGTTCCGATCTGGGCGGGTTATCCGGCAACGCTGTTTAATAACATGGTCTCCCTGCTGCCCGCTGAAAAAGAGGTGGAACTGGTGATGATGTCTGGCAGCGGCAACTCGGCAGCAGGCGCGGAAGGCACCAAAGAACTGGTCCGTAGATCCGGCTGCCGGGTGAGTAAATACAGTGACGTGAAAAGATAATGGTATGCTGTGGAGCCGCTTGGGGAAAGCCAGTCGGCTTTTACTAACCCCAAAAAAGCTGTGTATGGGGAAATTCCCGCCGCTCGTTTCCGCGTTTGCCTTGCAAACCATTATCATTTATGATAATATAGAGGCAAGCCGTGAAACGGAGGAAACCACGATGGACTCATTTTTAGAAAAACGAAGGGAAATCATTGCGCAGCTGGTGGAGGCGCGGTTGGAACAGGGGATCTCGCAGGCGCAGCTGGCCCGGATGATCGGCACCCAGCCCTCCAACCTCTGCCGCCTGGAGAGCGGCGCGCAGAACCCCACCCTGGATATGCTGCTGAAAATTGCCGCCGCGCTGGGCAAGGACATCAAATTTTTGCTGGAAAGCAGCGAGGAACCCATGAACAACTGTTACAGCCTGCGCATTTACGATACCGAGCTGATGCGCTTTACCATGAGAGAAAAGGGCCTGGAAGGTCTGGTGGCGGAAATCCTGTCCGTCAACGAGGAGGCGGAGCAGTTGCTGCCGCTGGATATGGCGCGCACCGGCGAGGGCGTCATCCGCTGGCTGGAGCGGCGGGTCATCCCGAAAAACCGCGCCTTTGTGGATGAGATCCTGAAAACCCTGGGTCTCAGCGCCAACGACACCAAGGGCATTATCGACGTCTGCAAGGGCCTGTCCCTCAACGACAGCTATTGGGTGGTGCCGGAGGGCTTTGAAGGAACCTTCGCCCAATACAACCTGTACGAAAACCGGTTTTCCGAGATGCTGGCGCTGGTGGCCTACACCGGCGCGGGGCAGCGCCGCCAGGCGTTCACCACCTCGCCGGAGCTGACCACCAATGGGATGCTGCCCAAGGCGTGGCGGCTGGTGGAAAACGACGGGATTTATCTCTACAAGGGCGGCACCACGGGCGCGTCCAATGCCGGGCGGGAGCCGTACTGCGAATACTACGCCTCCCAGATCGCAGAGGCCATGGGGCTGAACGCCGTCCACTACGACCTGGAGAACTGGAAGGGCATCACCGCCTCCAAGTGCCGCCTGTTCACAAACATCGACACCGCCTATCTCCCCATCGGGCGGCTCGTCAAGTCGGGCGGGATTGCCGCCTGCCTGAACTACTATGATTCCTTTGGTGGGGCGTTTTCCGAGCAGATCCGCAGTATGCTGGTGTTCGACGCATTGATCTACAATGAGGACCGGCACTTTGGAAACTTTGGCGTCCTGCGGGATAACCACAGCGGCCAGATCATCGCCCCGGCCCCCCTCTTTGACCACGGGCTGTCGATGTTCTGCTACGCCGGGAAAGAGGATTACGCGGCTTTGGGCGCCTACGCGAAAACCCGCTCCAACCCCTACGGCGTATCCTATGAGAGCATCTGCGCCGAAGTCATGGGCGCGAAACAAAAGGAACAGCTCCGGCGCATAATCGGCTTCCGATTCCAACGGCACCCCAGCCTCAACCTGCCGGAAGAACATCTGGCTGCCATCGAGAACCACCTCCAGGCGCGGGCACGCCAGCTGCTGGCCATCCCCACCCGCACCAAAGCAAAACCGGCCAAGGAGAAGCCGGAACGATAAAACAGGATAGTATATCTACAGCCGATTGGTGAAAGCCAGCCGGCTTTTTATATAAAACCTAAAGATAAAACAAAAATCTTAAAAGTTGCGGTTATAACCTTAAAAACAATTGATATTTTTAAGAGAATGCGATATACTGTTACAGATAGGAGGGGGCGTCAATGATCAAGAGACCGGTTTATGTTGATAAGATCATGGCCTATGCGGATACGCCGTTTGTGAAAATCCTGACTGGGATCCGCCGCTGCGGGAAATCGACCATTTTGAAAATGCTGATAGCCGAGATGAAAAAACGGGGGATCCGTGACGATCAGGTTTTACACTACAGCTTCGATTCTCTGGAATATGAGGAGATCAAGACCGCAAAAACTCTGTTTGCTTATTTGAAGCAGCACTTGTTTTCAGAGGGTAAAACTTACCTTTTTCTCGATGAGATTCAGGAAGTGAAGTCATGGGAAAAAGTTGTAAACTCCCTCATGACAGACTATGATGTGGATATTTATGTAACAGGCTCAAATTCCCGCATGATGTCCTCTGAAATATCCACCCATCTGACCGGGCGTTATATTTCCTTCCGCGTCTATCCTTTATCCTTTTCTGAGTATATGACCTTCCGAAAGGAATACACAGAGATTTTGGATTCACATACAGAGCTTGCAAATTATCTGCGGCTTGGTGGATTCCCCGCGGTTCATCTGCAGCAATATACCCCGGATGAAGTCTATACCATCGTTAAGGATATTTACAATTCTACAATTTTCACGGATATTGTAAGACGCAATCAAATCCGCAAGGTGGATCAGTTGGAGCGTATCGTAAAGTTCGCCTTTGACAATGTTGGAAGCACGTTTTCCGCTGCTTCAATTTCTAAATATCTGAAAAGCGAAAATCGTGCGATTGATAATGAAACAGTTTATAACTATCTCAGCAAATTGGAAGGCGCCTATATTCTCCATCGTTGCTCCCGTTTTGATCTGCGGGGAAAAGAAATCCTGAAAACGCAGGAGAAATTCTATCTTGCTGACCCGGCGCTGCGTTACAGTGTATTGGGATATTCGCCGGACAGTGTGGCCGCAATGCTGGAGAATGTGATCTATCTGGAGCTTTTGCGTCGTGGATATGAAGTATACGTTGGAAAGCTGGACAGCACAGAAATAGATTTTATCGCCGCCAAGCAGGAAAATAAGCTGTATATTCAGGTGGCACAGCGGATCGGCTCTCCTGAAACGGAGGAACGCGAATACGGCAGGCTTTTAGATATACGGGATAACTACCCAAAATATGTGTTGCGAACAGACGCTTTTGCGGGCGGTAATTATGAAGGGATCAAGACCATGCACATTGCAGATTTCCTGTTAAGTGATGAATATTAAGCCGAGATACAAATCTTGTTTCAATTTTAGATACACAGCCGCTCGGCTTTCACAATGAACGCCAGTCGGTTTTTTCTGGTTTGCAAAAAGAGAGGGCCCTCCCTTTTCGGGAAGGCCCTCTCTTTTAAATATTATTCAGGCTTTTTCTCCGGCTCCGGCACAAATTCCACAATATCGTTCGGAGAACAGTCTAAAATCGAGCACAAGTTCTCCAACGAAAAACCGCCCGCGCTGTTAAGCCCGGACGGGGTTGTTTGCTTATTCGGCCCTGCGCAATTCTTTAAGCGCCGCCGTGTGGTTCATCACAACCGTTTCAAGGGTGCGCACCCTCTCGCGCACATCGTCAAGTTGAGACGCGCGGTCGTTAGCCTTATCCAGCTTTTCGGCAATATCGGTATACTGCTCGACAATGAGCTGGATGCTGTGTTCCTGATCTTCGATCAACATCCGGGTGTGGCGCATATCGGTTTTCAAGCTCTCTTGCCCGGCTTCTAGCTTTCCAAGGCGCGCCACCACAGTCTCTTGTCCGGCCTGTAAGCTTTCCTGTGCTGCCTCTACGTTTTCAAGCCGGGCGGCCATCGCCTCTTGCCCGGCTTTTAATTCGCCCAGCAGCTGCATAATCTTTTCTTCGTTGTTCATGCGCTTCACCACCCTGGTTATTATTATACCCCATCTCTTCGCAGGAAACAATGGGGCACAGTTGCGATTTTCCGCAAAAAATCAGTCGGATTTCTTTTCCTGAAGCTCGGCCAATCTGCGCAGCTGCTCCAGGGCGTAATCCTGAAACTCGGGGCGCAGGGTCTTGAAAATGCGCATCGCCTCGTCCAGCTTTTCCGCTTGTGCCGGATCTTGGCAAAACATTTCGCCCTCACCGGTTTCCAGCCAGTTCTCATTGACTCCGTACAGTTCGCATATATGGCGAAGCAAAAGCTCCTTGGGCTGCACGCGGTCGTATTCCAGGTTGCTGATCACGTCGCGGCTCACGCCCAGCTTTTCGCCGAATTCCCGCTGCGACAGCTTGAGCGCTTCCCGTATGTCTTTGATCCGATTAGCCAAGTATTTCCCTCCTTATACGGCAATTGCAGATACATCTTTCAGTATTTTCAATTCTTGCCCTATCCATTAAGATAAAAATCAGTATATAGATGCTGATATTCATTCAGTATAAGTACATAGTATAACACAAAAATAAAATTGTCAACACAGCCATCCAACAGATAAAGTGTTGACAACTCTCACTTTACATGATATATTGTGTATATAACACTATTTGAAAAAGGAGGTTGTGATTTTGACACAAAAAGAAAAAGATGCGCAAAGACTTGCAGAATTAAATACACTTTTTCTCACGTTAGACAATACAGGGCAAGACAGTGCTCTTACCGTGTTGCGAGCTCTTGAATTTGCTCAATCTGTAACACGTACCCCAAAAGCAGAAGAACAGCCTTGTGATTCTTCTAAACATACTACATAAAACCCAAATATACCGTGATCGTACATTTTAGGCTAATTCTATTGTAAATGGAGGTCGTCCTATGCACCCACAGCCCTACACGCAACCACAAAAAGCCGAAATCGAAAAAGTCCGCGCGGTATTCCTCGGGTACATCCAAACCAGCCCTTATATCGACCTGCTCTGGTCCGACAAGTTCGGATATCTTTTGGTTTCCATCGATTCCGCCCCAAAAAGTACGGCGGCGCTGGAGTCCGATCTCGATCTGATCGACAGCGGCGAAACGCTTTGCAACCTTCTGTTCAACGAGATTTATTTGGACGTGATAAATTCTGTCGGCAAAAAGCACGACAGCACCGATCCGGATAAGCGGCAGCGCGCCGAGTTTGAAAGGCGCCGGCGTCATTACACCGCCCTGCTCCCCGAGTATGAGCACCTTCGGGGCGAATTCTTCGGCTAGCCCTTTTTAGGTCAAAGCCGTTTCAACAGGGTCTTTTATCCCGCGCGGCCCATGCTTTTCAAAAGCTGCGCGTCCCGCCGCTTTCGCTGCGCCTCCCGCGCGGAAAGCATCCGCTGTGCGCACAAAAAAATGCTCAAAAACAGCCCGCAATATTTGGTCAAAAAGGAAGATTTTTTGCCGTCTCTTGACGCGGCCGCCCAGGGTGGCTATAATAGTTTTTGGGAACGTTCCCTAATATTTGCGGCGGAAAGAAGAGGTGCTTTATGGAACTGTCCATTCTGGATATCGCCAAACGGTCCGGCGTCTCCAAAAGCACGATCTCCCGCGTACTGAACGGGGGCTCGGTGAGCCCCAAGACCAGGGAGCTGGTAGAGCGCACCATGCAGGAAATGGGGTATTACCCCAACTATATGGCGCGGGGCCTGCGCGGCGTGCACAACACAGTGGTGGGCATCCTGTCCCTTGGCAAGGGGATGTTTGTAAACCCCACTCTTTCCCGGCGCGTGGCCGGCATCCTCGACACCCTCAGCGAAAACGACTGCGATCTCATGATCGTGCACGACCTGTTGGCCCAGGAGGCGCCCGGCTATGTGCCCAAATATGTGCGTTATCTGCGCCAGCAGCGCATCCAGGGGCTCATCACCCTGGGGTGGGACGATCTTCCCGAGGTGCAGCAGGCGGCCAACCAGTTCCGCAACGTGGTCTATGGGGGCGAGCGCTTGCAGGCCAGCCGGGGCTTTCGGGTGTACCACGGCAACTACAACTACAGCAGCGACCTTTACCGGCTTCTTGTAAGGAACCGGCACACACGCGTGCTCACAATCGTGGGCTTTCAGCCTCGGGATGAGCAATTCCGCAAGGCCAGGATGCGCGCCTGGGAGAACACCTGCTTCGAGTCGGGCTGTGCCTACAATACCGCCGATTTTTACCCCGCCCCCGCCGACGGCAGCCCCAATGCCGAGTATCTCGAGGCCCTGTATAAGTATTTTATAAGGGGCAAATACACGGCCGTTTTTGCCGACGAAATGACCTGTGCCCAAGCGGTGCGCTTTTATTTCCAGGAAAAGGGCCTGCGCTGCCCGCAGGACTTCTCCCTTGTGACCATCCAGCGCGACGAAACCGAGGAGC
>NZ_DBGCTQ010000028.1:0-7340 GCF_048388525.1 Allofournierella sp.
CAAGGAAGAGCTGGACCGGGTGGACCAGGTGATGCTGGATCACTTCTACAAGCCCAAAGCCGACCCCAAGCAGCGGGAGCTGGGCCTGCGCCGCGCGTTTAAAAACGATTGACCCGAAATAAAGCCAGAAAGGGGGCTGTGTTATGGCACAGGTGTTCCCGACCAAATCGAACCTTATGGCCCAGAAAAAAAGCCTGGCCCTGGCCAGCCAGGGCTACGACCTGATGGATCGCAAGCGCAACATCCTGGTGCGCGAAATGATGCAGCTCATCGACCGGGCCGCCACCATTCAGGACGAGATCACCACCGCGTACTCCCGGGCTTACAAGGCCCTGCAGCGGGCGAACATCACCCTGGGCGTGGTGGCCGAGTACGCAAAGACCGTGCCTGTGGAAGAGGGGCTGGACCTTGATTACCGCAGCGTGATGGGGGTGGAACTGCCCATTGTAAAGCTTAAGGACAGCACCCCCGGCCTTTACTACGGGCTCGATTCCACCAACAGCCAGCTGGACGATGTGTACCTGCGCTTTTGCGAGGTAAAACGCCTGACAGTGGAGCTGGCCGAGGTGGAGAGCAGCGTTTACCGGCTGGCGGGAGCCATTCAGAAAACACAGAAGCGCGCCAATGCGCTGAGCAACATCATGATCCCCCAGTTCGGAAGCACCATCAAGTACATTGCCGAGGTGCTGGACGAAAAAGAGCGGGAGGATTTTTCCCGCCTGAAGGTTATCAAGAGCCAAAAGGATAAGCAGGAGGCCCAGGCCCTGGCACAGGAAAGCTTGTAAAGTAAACTTACTTTACATTCTTTTGAGCGGCCGCCGGAAACCATGGGGAAGCGGCCCGGCAAAAACAGATTCAAAAAAACAGGGGCGAAGCGCGGTTAAAAGCGCTTTGCCCCTGTTTTGAATTGTTTTTGCAGTTTACCCCTCTGCATGCGGGTGTTTTTTATAAAATTCTTCCCGCGCCTTGAAATAGCACTGTGCGCACAGGCTCTGGTATTCGATCTCGCCGCCCTGATCGATGACCACCTGATCGCCCTCGAACACGAACTCGCCGTTTACCCTGCGGCCGTTGCAGGTGGCCTTGCGGCCGCAGGCGCAGATGGTTTTCATCTCTTCGATGGCATGCGCCAGTTCCAGCAGGCGGGTGGAGCCGGGGAAACCCCTCATGGAAAAATCGGTGCGCAGGCCATAAGCGATCACCGGGATGTTCAGCTTGACCGTGATCAGGAACAATTGCTCGGCCTGAAGGGGGGTGAAGAACTGGCTTTCGTCTGTGAGGACGCAGGCCAGGGGGCGGGCGCCCTGTGCCGCATTTTGCTGCACCAACCCGAACACGTCCATATCGGGGGGAACCGCGACGTCCACCGGGCGGCTGACCCCCAGGCGGCTCACCAGCATTTCGCCGCCCTTGGTATCGACGCTGGGTTTTAAAATGAGCACGCGCATACCGCGCTCTTCGTAATTAAAAGCCACCTGCATGAGGGCGGTGCTCTTGCCGCTGTTCATCGCCCCGTAGCGGAAATACAGTTTTGCCATGACGTTTGATCGCTCCGTCCTTTTGGTTTGTTATTCGCTGCGCAGCCGATACCCCAGGCTCATCAGGCTGTCGCCCAAATGGGCGTTTTCCACCGTTACATCGGGGTAGGGGATGGAGAGATCATAGTGACTGAAATTCCAGAAACCGCGGATCCCCAGGTCTACAAGGCGGCCCGAAAGCTCTTTGGCCCCCTCGCGCGGGACGCACAGCACCGCAACGGTGGGCCCGTACTCTGTGCAAAAGCGCTCCAGCTCGCGGATGTGATGGATGGGCACCCCGTCCAGGTCCCTGCCCACCAGGGCGTCGTTGGAGTCAAAGACCGCCAAAAGGTTGTAGCCGTTGGCGTCCATGGTGAGAAAGCGCGATACGGCTGCGCCCAAACGCCCTGCGCCCAAAAGGATGGTGGGCAGCTTTTCGCCCTCGCCAAATAGCAGGCGGCCGATCTCGTGCAGAAGCACTTCCACATTGTAGCCGATGCCCTGCTGGCCGAAACCGCCGAAACAATTGAAGTCCTGCCGCACCTGGCTGGCCGTGGTGCCCATCATGCGGGCCAGTTCGCTGGAGGATACTTTGGTGACCCCGCTCTGGTGCAGGCCAAGAATATACCGGTAATATTTGGGCAGGCGTTTAATGACCGGCAGCGAAACTTTCCCTTGCGGATGATTCATTTCATTCACCGTCTTTGCAAAAAATTTGCAGGATATACCTTCTAATATATTATAAGATATAAGGGGCATTTGTCAAACCAAACACAATGCTTTGCCGCCCTTGAATAAAAAAACTTGGCTTAAAAGAAACCGAAAGGCGTTTCTCACAGCGGTCAGGAAGCCGCATTCTGGCCGGCGCCCGCTTCCAGGCGCTGCAGGCGGCCAAGGAGCTGTTCAAGCTGCCGCTGCAGAGGGTCGGGGAAATCCTGCTGGTTCAGATCGTCGCTGGGGCGCACGGGCATGCCGTACCGCCGCACCACCTGCGCGGGCATGCCGATGGCGGTGGAATTGCTGGGAATGGATTTCAGCACCACGCTGCCTGCGCCCAGGCGCACGTTGTCGCCAATGGTGACCGGCCCCAAAATTTTGCACCCTGCGCCGATCAGCACATTGCTGCCCACTGTGGGGTGGCGTTTGCCCGTGTTTTTGCCCGTGCCGCCCAGCGTTACCTGGTGGTAGATGGTGCAGTTGGCGCCGATCTGCGCCGTTTCGCCAATCACGACGCCCATGCCGTGGTCGATGAACAGACCGCTGCCGATGCGGGCGCCGGGGTGGATTTCGATGCCGGTGAGGCCCCGGCCCCATTGGCTGATCATACGCGCCAGAAGCCGGTGGCCCCGGCAGTAGAAAAAGTGAGCCGCCCGGTGAAAGAGCAGGATGTGAAAGCCCGGGTAGAGCAGCAGCACTTCCGCCAGACTTGAGGCTGCGGGGTCTTTGTGTTGGATGCTGCGTGCATCGCTCAATAAGCTCATGAAAAGCCCTCCTTCAAACTCAAAAAAGAAAAAAGCGGAAAGCACACGCGTGCTTTCCGCTTTGAATTCAATGGAGCCTGCCGGCTGCCGCGGCAGACCGGACGGTTCACAAAAGAACACTGCGTATACAAGCACGGCGAAACAGTGTGTACAAACAAGTGCACACACAACAGGCCGCGTTGCTGTTCCAGCTGTTCTTCATGGCGATAGTGTCTCCTGAAAAGTTGGTTTATGGTTATACATGATACGCCGGGCTGGGCTGGCTGTCAAGTGGAATTTTTCTTGACATGCCTGCCAAAAGAGATTACAATGCCAATCATTCGCAGGCGGGGGAAGGGGCTTTGCCCTGCGGGCGCGGGGTCTGCCTGCCCGCAGCTGCGCCTGCCGCCGGGGGAACGCCTTTTCCGCAGGGGCGCGCAGCAACAGAAAAAACAAACCTGGAGGGAAGAAACATGAGCAGAATTTATACATCCGCCGACCAGCTGGTGGGCCGCACGCCCCTGCTGGAGCTGACCCATTTGGAACAGCTTTACGGCCTGGAAGCCCGGCTGCTGGCCAAGCTGGAATATCTGAACCCCACCGGCTCGGTGAAGGACCGGGCGGCCAAAGCCATGCTGGACGACGCCGAGGCCCGGGGCGTGCTGAAGCCGGGTATGGCCATCATTGAACCCACGTCCGGAAACACGGGCATTGGGCTGGCCATGGTGGCCGCCGCCCGGGGCTACCGCGCCATTATTGTGATGCCGGACACCATGTCCGGCGAGCGCCGCAGGCTGATGAAGGCCTACGGCGCCGAACTGGTGCTGACCGAGGGAGCCAAGGGGATGAAGGGCGCCATTGAAAGGGCCGGGGAGCTGGCCGGCCAGATACCGGGCAGCTTTATTCCCGGCCAGTTTGAGAACCCGGCCAACCCGGCGGCCCACAGGGCCGCCACCGGCCCGGAGATCTGGCAGGATACCGACGGCGTGGTGGACATTTTTGTTGCCGGTGTGGGCACGGGCGGGACCATCAGCGGCGTGGGGCAGTACCTGAAGCAGCAGAACCCCGCGGTGTGGGTCGTGGCGGTGGAGCCGGCGGCCTCGCCGGTGCTCTCGGGGGGGAAAGCGGGGAGCCACGGCATTCAGGGCATCGGCGCCGGGTTTGTGCCCGCGGCGCTGGACCGCACGGTCTGCGATGAGGTGCTGCCGGTGGCCGACGAGGACGCCTTTGCCCTGGCCCGGCAGACGGGCCGCCGGGAAGGCGTGCTGGTGGGAATTTCTTCCGGTGCGGCGCTGTGGGCCGCCGTCCAGCTTGCCCGGCGGCCGGAAGGCAAGGGCAGGACCATCGTTGCACTGCTGCCCGACACCGGCGACCGGTATCTTTCCACCGGCCTGTTCCCGGAATGAGCCGGCGGGGTGCTTGCGGCCTATAAGCGGTTTGATAACGGCAGGATTGGTTTTGGCCGCATAAATCTGCTCAAATCAGGCAGACTTTTAAGGAGGAATGCTTTAAGGAAGGGGAAAGAAGAGCAGATGAACCAGGAACCGAACGAGGGCTGGAGTGAGAACCCCACCGACGCCCAGGTGGAACAGGAAAAGCTGGAGCAGGAATATATGATGGACACCGGCTCGGTGATCCGCACCAAGGGCAAGCACGCCATCCACTGCCTGACCGTGGTGGGCCTGATCGAGGGGCATACCTCGGCCGGGCAGACCCAAAAAGTGACCAAATATGAACACGTGATCCCGCAGCTGGTGGCCATTGAGGAGGATCCGGATATTGAGGCGCTTTTGGTGATTCTGAACACGGTGGGGGGCGATGTGGAGGCCGGCCTAGCCCTGGCGGAGCTGATCAGCGGGATCACAAAGCCCAGCGCAACCCTGGTGCTGGGGGGCGGGCACTCCATCGGCATCCCGCTGGCGGTGAGCGGCAAACGAAGTTTTATTGTGCCCACCGCCACCATGACGGTGCACCCGGTGCGCCATTCCGGCATGGTGCTGGGGGTGCCCCAGACCATGCGCTATTTTGAACAGATGCAGGAGCGCATCACCGGCTTTGTGGAGCGGCACTCGGCCATCAGCGAGGAGCGCTTTGTGGAGCTGATGATGCATACCGGGGAACTGGTGATGGATGTGGGCACGGTACTGACCGGGGAGCAGGCCGTGAAAGAGGGCCTGATCGATCAGATGGGCTCGCTGGGCGAGGCGCTGCAATACCTTTACCAACAGATCGAAAGCCGGGGCTAGGCCCCGGCTTTCGCCGTGTTTCGGGGCGACCCGGCAAAAAATTGGGGTTTTACAATTTGAGGCGTTGATGATACAATAAATAAGTTAATGAGCTTGGAACGCAGACGGATTTTCTGCAAAGGATAGAGGCTTTACAGAGCTTAAAACAGGGAAGAGGGACGTTAAAGAGAGATGGCACAGAGTAAGAGCAGCACACAGAAGAAAAGCGCGGCAAAGCGCCCGCCCGCCCGCAGGCCCAGCCGCCGCAGGCCCCAGCCGGACATTGCCCAGAGCTGGAGCATTTTGCTGTTTGGCGTGGGCGCGGTGCTGGTGACCATGATCTTTGTACAGGGCGAGTCGCTTTGGGCGTGGCTGCGCAGCGCGCTGTTCGGCGTGTTTGGCCTGGGGATGTATGTGCTGGGGGCCCTGGTGCTGTATGTGGCGGTGCTGGTGGCCCTTGCAAAGCCCATCTGGGGCAAGTGCGCAAAAACACTGTTACTTATGATGTTCGTGTGCGGCACAGCGGTGGTGTTTTCGCACACCGAGCTGGCTGATCACACCTTTTGGGAAATGGTCAAGCTGCTGTACGAGCAGGGGCAGGGAGCCCTGGGCGGCGGCGTTTTGGGCGGCGTTGTGGGCGGCAGCCTGCTGGTGCTTTGCGGCCGCCCCGCCGCAAACATTCTGCTGGTGGTGCTGCTGGGAGCGGCCACCATGTGGTTTGCCGGGGTAACGCCGGGCGATTTGTGGCAGATGGCCGAGCGCTGCCTGGGCGACTGGAAAGAGGATCGGGAGGCCGCCCGCGCCGAGCGGCTGGCCTTTGAAGAGGAGCAGGCGAAGAATGCGCCGCCCCCGGCGCCTGAGCCTGCCCACGCCTCCAAACGCCGCGGCCGCAAGCCACAGGTGGACATTGACCTGGGCCCTGAGCCGGTGGCGGAGATTGACCTTGCCCCCGAACCGGAGGAGCCCCTGGTGGGCCCGGGCGGCACCTTTGGCATGTATCCGCCGCAGCAGGCGCCCGCCCCGGCGGCCGAGTTTGAAACCCCCATTTTGCTGGAGGAGGAGCCCGCCCCCACGGCAGAGGAGTTTGCCGCGGGCCTTGCGGGGGAAACGCCCGCCGCCAGCGAACTGGACGACCTGGTGCAGAAGGCTATGGGCACCCTGCCCGCCGACCCGGTGACCCCCGCGGTGGTGCTGCCGGGCAAAAACGACCAGATGGTCATGGCGCCTGCGGCCGAGGCACAGCCCAATGTGTACCAGTACCCTCCGCTGAGCCTGTTCCAGCGCATGGCTGCGGCAGACGACGCGGGCGTGGAGGAAGAACTGAAAAAAAACGCCGAGCTGCTGGTGAGCACCCTGGAGAGCTTTGGAGTGCGCACCCGCGTGCTGGATATCTGCCGCGGCCCCTCGGTGACGCGGTACGAGCTGCAGCCCCTGGCGGGCGTGAAGATCAGCCGCATCACAGGCCTGGCCGACGACATTGCCCTGAACCTTGCGGCGGCGGGGGTGCGCATTGAGGCGCCGATTCCCGGCAAGCCCGCCGTGGGCGTGGAGGTGCCGAACCGCAAATCAAGCCCGGTGGGCATCCGCTGCATTTTTGAGTCGCCGGTATACACCAAAAGCGCCTCGCCCCTGACTTTGGCGCTGGGCAAGGATATTGCGGGCAACGCCCAGGTGGCCGACCTGTGCAAGATGCCGCACCTTTTGATCGCCGGCTCCACCGGCAGCGGCAAATCGGTGTGTGTGAACAGCATCATTGTGAGCTTTTTGTATAAGTCCAGCCCGGAGGACGTGAAGCTCATCCTGATCGACCCGAAGGTGGTGGAGCTGGCCGAGTACAACGGCATCCCGCACCTGCTCATGCCGGTGGTCACCGAGCCCCGCAAGGCGGCGGGCGCGCTGGGCAGCGCCGTGGCTGAGATGGAGCGGCGCTACCACCTGTTTGCCGAGAACAACGTGCGGGATATCAAGAGCTACAACCGCATGGCGGCTGAGACCGAGGGCATGGAAAAGCTGCCTTACATCGCCATTGTGATCGACGAGCTGGCCGACCTGATGATGGTGGCGGGCAAAGAAGTGGAGGACTATATCTGCCGCATTGCGCAGAAAGTCCGTGCGGCGGGCATGCACCTGATCGTGGC
>NZ_DBGCTQ010000029.1:0-8732 GCF_048388525.1 Allofournierella sp.
CAACAGGTATGGAAGCAAGCGAGGACGGCCTGACCTGGACCGTGACCATTCGGGACGACGTGAGGTTTACCGACGGCGAGCCCCTGACCGCAGCCGACGTGGCGTTTACCTATAATACCGTGAAGGCCGAGAGCTCGGTGAACGATTTTACCATGCTGAAGAGCGCCGAGGCGGTGAACGACACCACCGTGGCGTTCCACATGGCGCGGCCCTATTCCATCTGGCCTTACACCATGGCCATTGTGGGAATCGTGCCCGAACACGCCTATGGCCCGGATTACGGCCAGAATCCCATTGGTTCGGGCCGCTATGTGCTGAAACAGTGGGACAAAGGGCAGCAGGTGATTTTTGAGGCAAACCCGGATTATTACGGCCAGCCGGTGCAGATGGAAAAAGTGGTGGTACTGTTCATGAGCGAGGACGCCGCTTTTGCAGCGGCCAAGGCGGGGCAGGTGGACGTGGCCTATACCGCGCCGGCGTATGCGGATCAAACGGTGGCTGGGTACGGCCTGATGGCGGTAAAAACCGTGGATAACCGGGGCATCAACCTGCCTGCCGCAGCCGTTGACGGAACTGCGGGGAATGATTTTACAGCGGACGTGCGGGTGCGCCAGGCCATCAACTGCGGGATTGACCGGCAGGAGATGATTGGGAATGTGCTGGGCGGTTACGGCACGCCCGCGTACAGCGTGTGCGACCAGATGCCCTGGTACTCGCCGGCAAACGAAGTGGCCTATGACCCCCAAAAGGCGGCCGCGCTGCTGGATGCGGCGGGCTGGGAGCTGGATGCCGCCGGAACACGCCAAAAAGACGGCATGAAAGCGGAGCTGACCGTGATGTATCCCATGGGGGATTCCACGCGGCAGGCGCTGGCGGCCGACCTGGCAAACCAGCTCGGGGAGCTGGGCATTGCCGCGAAGGCGGAGGGCGTGGACTGGGATACCGCCTATGCCCGCGCGCTGAGCCAGCCCCTGGTGTGGGGCTGGGGGGCGCACACCCCCATGGAGCTTTACAACATCTACCACACTGCGCCGGGCGCGGATACCGCGGAGTATTCCCCCTATGCCAGCGCACGGGTGGACGAGGTGATGGACGCCGCTCTTGCCGGCGGTGATCTGGAAGAGAGCTATGCGCTGTGGCAGCAGGCCCAGAGCGAAGTGCTGGCCCAGGAGGTACCCTGGGTGTGGCTGGTGAACATCGACCATCTATACTGGGTGCGCGACGGCCTGGCGGTGGCGCAGCAAAAGCTGCACCCCCACGGCCACGGCTGGTCGATTGTGAACAATGTGGACCAGTGGAGCTGGGCGGCCTGAAGCCGCGGCAAAAGCGCAGAAAATAAGGGAGAGGATGCCCGGTGGCAAAGCGCAGGATGAAAAGCGCGGGAAAAAATTTTATTAAAATGCTTTTGCTCATGGGCTGCGCGGCACTGGCGGCGTTTTGGCTGCTCACCCTTTCACCCATCGATCCGCTGCAGCAAAATGTGGGGCAGGCGGCCCTGGGCAGCATGAGCCCGGAACAGATCGCAAAGCTGGAGGCCTATTGGGGCGCTGATACCCCGCCTGTGGAGCGTTTTTTTGCCTGGGCAAAGGGAATGCTGCAGGGGGACTTTGGTACCTCGCTTTTATACCGCCGGCCGGTGCTGGAGGTGATCGGCTCAAAGCTTGCCGGCTCGGTGTGGCTGCTGGTGCTGGCGTGGGTGTTCTCGGGCCTTTTGGGGTTTTGCATGGGCATGCTGGCGGGTGCGTTCCAGGGCCGCTGGCCGGATAAACTGATCAAGGGCTGGTCCATGCTGATTGCCAGCACGCCTGCTTTTTGGCTGGCGCTGCTGCTGCTTATGGTATTTGGGGTGTGGCTGGGCTGGCTGCCCATTGGCCTGAGCGTGCCCATTGGCATGGAGAGCGCAGCCGTGACCCTGGCCGACCGGCTGCGCCACGCGGTGCTGCCGGCGCTGGCGCTCAGCCTGACCGGCACGGCCTCGGTCACGCTGCACACCCGGGAAAAACTGGTGGAGGTGCTGGCCAGCGATCACGCGCTGTTTGCCGCCGCCCGCGGGGAGAGCAGGGCGGGCATTGTGCTGCGGCATGGGCTGCGGGGCGTGGCGCTGCCGGCCGTGACCCTGCAGTTTGCCTCGCTGGGCGAGGTGCTGGGCAGCTCGGTGCTGGTGGAGCAGGTGTTCAGCTACCCGGGCCTTGGGCAGGCCACGGTGGCCGCAGGCCTGGGCGGCGATCTGCCCCTGCTGCTGGGGATCACGGTGATCTCGGCGGCGGTGGTATTCCTTGCAAACTTTATCGCCGATCTTTTGTATGGCCTGATCGACCCCCGCATCCGAAAGGGGGCGCAGCTATGAAACTGTTTGAGCTCCTGCGTGAGCCGCGGCCCGCCGCGGCCTGCAAGCTGATATTGGCTGTGGGGCTGCTTGCGGCTGTGACCCTGTGGGGCCTTTTTTGCGGCGACGCGGCGGTACAGGCGGATTTCAGCCGCAAAAACCTGGCCCCCGGCGCGGCCTGCCTGTTTGGGACCGACTGGCTGGGGCGGGATATGCTGGCCCGCACGGCGGCGGGCCTTTCGCTGAGCATCCGCATCGGGGTGGTGACCGCCTGCGTGAGCGGGGCACTGGCCCTGGTGCTGGGCGCGGCTGCGGCCTTGCTGGGCCGCTGGGCCGACGGCTTTGTGACCTGGCTGATTGATCTGTTTATGGGGGTGCCGCACATTTTGCTGCTGGTGCTTATTTCCTGTGCGCTGGGGCGGGGGTTCTGGGGGGTGTGCGTGGGGATCGTGTTTACCCACTGGATGAGCCTGGCCCGGCTTTTGCGCGCCGAGGTGCTGCAGCTGAAAACCAGCGGCTATGTGCTGGCGGCCCGCAAGCTGGGGCAGGGGGCGGCGGGCATTGCGCTGCGGCATATCCTGCCGGGGGTTCTGCCGCAATTTTTTACCGGCCTGGTGCTGCTTTTTCCCCATGCGATCCTGCACGAGGCCAGCGTGACCTTTTTGGGGTTTGGACTTTCCAGCGAGCAGCCGGCCATTGGGGTGATCCTGTCTGAAAGCATGCAGTATCTCGCCACCGGCCGCTGGTGGCTGGCAGTGCTGCCAGGGGCGGCTTTGGTGGCGGCGGTGCTGTTGTTTGATCTGGCCGGGCGGAGCCTGAAGCAGCTCTGGGCCGTGACCGTGCCGGGAGAGGGGTGAGGCGTATGGAAAGAAAGACGCCGCCTCTGCTGCAGGTAAGGAACCTTTCGGTGGGCTTTGGCCGGTATGGGCGGGGCTTCCGAAAAAGCAGCCTTGCCGGCGTGCGGGACCTGAGCTTTACGCTGAACGGGGGAGAGCTGCTGGCTGTGGTGGGCGCTTCCGGCAGCGGCAAAAGCCTGCTTGCTCACCGTGTTTTGGGAATTCTGCCCGCCAACGCGGCTGTGGGCGGGCAGGTGTTTTATGAAGGCCGGCCGCTGGATGCGGCGCTGGCAAAGCGCCTGCGCGGCCGGGAGATCGTTCTGGTGCCGCAGAACGTCTCGTACCTGGACCCGATGATGCGGGTGGGGCCGCAGGTGGCGGGCCCCCATGCGGGCAGGGAGCAAAAGGAAAAGGCTGCCCGCGTTCTGGCCGGGTACGGGCTGGGCGCAGAGGTGCAGAGGAAGTATCCCTTTGAGCTTTCGGGCGGGATGGCGCGGCGGGTACTGATCGCCACTGCCGTGCTGGGCGGCCCCCGGCTGGTGGTGGCGGACGAACCCACCCCCGGCCTGCACCCGGCCGCGGCTGAACGGGTGCTGGGGCATTTTAAGGAGATGGCGCAGAACGGCGCGGGGGTGCTGCTGATCACACACGATCTGGAGGCAGCGCTTAAGGTGGCGGACCGGGTGGTGGTGCTGTATGCCGGGCAGGCCATAGAAGAGGCGCCCGCCGCAAGCTTTGCAAGCGAGGCGGCTTTGCAGCACCCTTATACCCAGGCGCTGTGGAGGGCGAGCCCCGCCCATGGGTTTGAAGCGCTGCCCGGCACCCAGCCGGTGGGCGAATTGCCGCAGGGCTGCGCCTTTGCGCCCCGCTGCCCCCGCCGCGGCCCCCGGTGCAGCGAACCGGTGCCCTATGTGCAGAGCGGCCCGGGGTTTGTGCGCTGTATTCGGGCGCCGGGCCAGGCAGGCGGGGCGGGGCGGCAAACCGCGCCTGCGCTGCGGTGCGCGGCACCCGGGGAAGAAAGGGAAAAAGAAACCGCGCGGAAAAACGGCGCTGCCGCGGCGCAGGGAAAAGGGCTCCGGGCCGAGGCCGTGACCTTCGATTACCCCTGCGGGACCCGCATTTTGGAGCGCTTTGGCATGGCAGTGGCGCCCGGCGAGCGGGTGGGGGTATACGCCCCCAGCGGCCGGGGGAAAACGACCCTTTGCAAGCTGCTGGCAGGCTATGAAAAACCGAAACAGGGGCGTATTCTGGTGGACGGCGTGCCTCTGGAGCAATGCCGGGGTTACTGCCCGGTGCAGCTGGTTTGGCAGCACCCGGAGCAGGTGGTGGATCCCCGGCTGACCCTGGGAAGGACCCTGGCCGAGGCGGGCGCAGCGGAAGATCGCCTGATGAACGCGCTGGGCATCCAGCCGGACTGGCTGGCCCGCTACCCCGCCGAGCTTTCGGGCGGGGAATTGCAGCGCTTTTGCATTGCCCGGGCACTGGCCCCCGGGACCCGATACCTGCTGGCCGACGAGGTGAGCGCCATGCTGGACCTTTCGACCCAGGCACAGCTGTGGAGCTTTTTGGTGGAGGAGTGCGCGCGGCGCGGGATCGGCCTGGTGGCCGTGAGCCACGCAAAGCCCCTGCTGGACCGGGTGTGCACCCGCCAGATCACGCTTTGAAAAAGGGGGAAAAACAGATGAAGCTGCAGGAATTTTTTGAAGAACACCCGGCCGCGGCAATCGCTTTTTCGGGCGGGGCCGACTCGGCTTATCTTTTGGCCGAGGCGCTGCGGGCGGGGTGCAGGGTGCGGCCCTATTTTGTAAAGGGACCGTTCCAGCCCGCCTTTGAGCTGGAGGACGCCCGGCGGCTGTGCGCCCAGCTGGGGGCGGAACTGACCGTGCTGGCCGCGGATCCGCTGGCGGACCCCGAGGTTGTTGCCAACGGACCGCGCCGGTGCTATTATTGTAAAAAAGCGATCTTCAAGGCACTGCTGGCCGCTGCGCGGGCCGACGGCTTTGCCGAGCTGTGGGACGGCACCAACGCCTCGGACGACGCGCAGGACCGCCCCGGGATGAAAGCACTGGAGGAGTTGCAGGTGCTCAGCCCCCTGCGCCTGTGCGGCGTGCCAAAAACCCAGGTGCGCGCCCGTTCCAGGGAGCTGGGGCTGTTCACCTGGGAAAAGCCCGCGTATGCCTGCCTTGCCACACGCATTCCCACCGGCACGGCCATTACCGCCGGGGCGCTGGAGCGCGTGGAAGCTGCGGAGGGCGCGCTGTTTGCGCTGGGATTTAAAGATTTTCGGGTGCGGGTGATGGGGGAGCTGGCCCGGCTGCAGCTGCCCGCCGCCCAGTTTGGGGCGGCGGCGGAAAAGCGCGGGGCGATCACCCGGGCGCTGAACCCCTGGTTCAGTGGGGTGCTGCTGGATCTTACGCCCCGCAGGGAGGAGTGAAAAATGGAAAAGCAGGAAATGCTGGCGCTGCTGCAGCAGGTAAAGCAGGGTGAGCTCTCGCCCGAAGATGCGGTGCTTCGCATGAAGCTGGAGCCCTTTCAGGACTTGGGATACGCCATGGTGGACCACCACCGCGCCCTGCGCCAGGGCGCGCAGGAGGTGATTTACGGGGCGGGCAAAACGCCGGAACAGATCTGCGGGATCCTGGAGGCCATGGAAGCGCGGCGGGCCACGGACATTTTGGTGACCCGCCTTTCGGAAGAGGCGGCTGCGATCGTGGGCGCCGCCCACCAGATGGACTACGACCCCCTGTGCCGCCTGGGCATTGTAAAGCCCACCGGGCGCATCACCGCGCCGGGCGCAATTGCCGTGGTATCGGGCGGGACCAGCGACATGCCGGTGTGCGAGGAGGCGGCCCGCACCGCCGAGGCCATGGGAAACCGCGTGGTGCGGGTGTACGACGTGGGGGTGGCCGGGCTGCACCGGCTGCTGGCGAAGCTGGATATTTTGATGCAGGCCCGGGTGGTGATCGCCGTGGCGGGCATGGAGGGCGCGCTTGCCAGCGTGGTGGGCGGCCTGGTGGACTGCCCGGTGATCGCCGTGCCCACCAGCGTGGGCTATGGGGCCAACTTTAACGGGCTGTCGGCGCTTTTGTCCATGCTCAATTCCTGCGCCAGCGGGGTGAGCGTGGTGAACATCGACAACGGGTTCGGGGCTGGGTATCTGGCCAGCATGATCAACCATATGGGGGCAAGTGAAGCGTGAAAACATTGTACCTGGAATGCAATATGGGCGCTGCGGGCGATATGCTGACCGCAGCGCTGCTGGATCTCTTGCCCGCCGGGCGCCAGCAGGAATTTTTGCGGGTGATGAACGCGATCCCCGGCGTTTCGGTGTGTGCCGAGCGGCGGGAAAAGTGCGGCGTGCAGGGCCTGCATGTGACCGTTCAGGTGAACGGGCAGGAGGAGCAGAGCCGGGATGTGCCCTGCGGTACGGCCGCCTTACCTGGCCATCAACATGACCATGAACACGGGCACGAACACAGCCATGAGCATGGCCATCACCACCACGCTGGTATGGCCCAGATCGAGGCCATGATCGACAGTTTGCCCATGCCACGGCCGGTCAAAGAAAAGGCAAAGGCAGTGTATGCCCTGATCGCCGAGGCAGAGAGCCACGCCCACGGCTGCCCGGTGAGCGAGGTGCATTTTCACGAGGTGGGGGCCATGGACGCAGTGGCGGATGTGGCGGGGGCCTGCCTTCTGCTGCACTGGCTGGCACCCGACCGGGTGGTGGCCAGCCCGGTGCACCTGGGCAGCGGCCAGGTGCGGTGCGCCCATGGGGTGCTGCCGGTTCCGGCGCCTGCCACGGCATATCTTTTGCAGGGCGTGCCCTGCTATGGCGGCGCGGTGCAGGGGGAACTGTGTACCCCCACCGGCGCGGCGCTGCTGAAAAGCTTTGCTGCCGAATTTGGCCCTATGCCCCCCATGACCCTGCGGGCCGCGGGCGTGGGAGTGGGCAGCAAGGACTTCGCCCAGGCCAACATCCTGCGGGCCTTTGCGGGGGAAAGCGGGGGGGAAGCGGGCGACGAGGTGGCCGAGCTGTGCTGCAACCTGGATGATATGACCGGCGAGGCCCTGGCCTATGCGCAGCAGCGTTTGCTGGAAGCCGGGGCGCTGGATGTATATACCCTGCCCTTACAAATGAAAAAGGGCAGGCCCGGCGTGATGCTTTGCTGCCTGTGCCGGCCGGGTGACCAGGAGCACATGACAAGCCTGCTTTTAAAGCACACCACCAGCTGGGGGGTGCGCGCCGCGCGCCTTGTGCGTACCGTGCAGCCCCGCACCGAGGCCCCGGTGGAAACGCCCTACGGGACGGTGCGGGTGAAATATGCCGCGGGCGGGCCGGGCCCTAAGCAAAAAGCCGAATATGCCGATGCGGCCGCTGCAGCAGAACAGGCGGGGGTGGCTTTGTGCGAGGTGCAAAGGGCGGCGCTTGAAGCTTTTGAAAAGCAGCGGAAACCAGAGTAAACGGGAGCTTTTATAAGAATATCCAAAGGTTTTTGAGCCAAAAGCCGGAATATTCCTGTTCTTTACGGAATATCCCGGCTTTTTTCTGATTTTTTCGGCAAAACTATTGACAGGGGGCGATGCGGACTGTATAGTAGTGATTGCATGTGTTGCATCTGACACATTGGCGTTGTATGTATCGCTGTAGCTGCCGCCGGCTGGGAGGTTCCGGGGGTGGTGTAACAAACCTTTTGCGGGGCGGTATAATTGGCGCTGACCCGGAGGATATGCCCCGGGAAATTTCCGCAAAGGGGGATGCATGATAAAATGAATGAGATCGTATCGCTGAAAAACATTGTGGTCGACTTTGACGGGGAACCGGTGCTCACCGGCCTCTCGCTGGACATCCACGACAAGGAGTTCGTCACTTTTCTGGGCCCTTCGGGCTGCGGCAAGACGACGACGCTTCGGGTCATTGGTGGGTTTGTGCAGCCTAAGTCGGGCAATGTTTTTTTTAATGGGCAGGACATCACCCATCTGCCGCCGTATAAGCGGCAGGTGAACACGGTGTTCCAGAAGTATGCGCTGTTCCCGCACCTGAATGTGTTCGAGAACGTGGCCTTTGGTCTGCGCCTGCAAAAAAAACTGGACGAAAAAGAGATCCGCCTGCGGGTGCAGGAAATGCTGGAAGTAGTGGGCCTGAAAGGCTATGAGCGGCGGGATACCTCCAACCTGTCCGGCGGCCAGCAGCAGCGTGTGGCGATTGCCAGGGGCCTGATCAACCACCCCAAGGTTCTTTTGCTGGACGAGCCCTTGGGGGCCCTTGATTTAAAGCTGCGCAAGGAAATGCAGCTGGAGCTCAAGCGCTTGCAGCAGGCGATGGATATCACCTTTATTTACGTGACCCACGACCAGGAAGAGGCGCTCACCATGTCCGACACGGTGGTGGTCATGCACGATGGCGACATCCAGCAGATCGGCAGCCCCATTGATATTTACAATGAGCCCATCAACGCTTTCGTCGCCTCCTTCATCGGCGAGAGCAACATCATTGACGGGA
This sequence comes from Allofournierella sp., assembly GCF_048388525.1. Classification (GTDB taxonomy): domain Bacteria; phylum Bacillota; class Clostridia; order Oscillospirales; family Ruminococcaceae; genus BQOK01. The sequence continues at coordinate 8,666 of NZ_DBGCTQ010000029.1, forward strand.
TCATGCTGCGCGACTTCATGGTGGAGTTTGCGGGCAACGAGTTTACCTGTGTGGATAAGGGCTTTGG
>NZ_DBGCTQ010000030.1:0-10019 GCF_048388525.1 Allofournierella sp.
ACGGCGCCTGGCTGGTAAAGGCCGGGGGCGTGTCGGGCGGCGAGGACCTGATGGACGCCGCCGCTTACGAAGCTTACTGCGCCGGGCTGGGCGGCTGAGCCGCGAAGGGAGCGTTTTTATGGGCAGTTATATCCCGAGCAGCCCGCAGGAACAGCAGGAAATGCTGCGGGCGGCCGGTTTTTCCGGCTTTGACGCGCTGTATGCCGACCTTCCGCCCCAGCTTCGCCTGGCTCCCGGCGCGCTGAACCTTCCCTCCGGTCTCTCGGAGCTGGAGGTGCGCGCCCAGATGGAGCGGCTGGCCTGGCAAAACACGGTCTTTCCCCATCTGTTCCGGGGCGCGGGCGCCTACCGGCATTACATCCCGGCCATCGTGCAGAGCGTGGTAGGCAAGGAGGAGTTCGTCACCGCCTACACCCCCTACCAGGCCGAGATCAGCCAGGGCATCCTGCAATCCATTTTTGAGTACCAGACCATGATCTGCGAGCTCACCGGCATGGAGGCCGCCAACGCCTCGGTGTACGATGGCGCCACCGCGGCGGCCGAGGCGCTGGCCATGTGCAGGGAGCGCGGGCGCACCGTGGCCCTGGTGAGTGCGGCCGCGCAGCCCCAGGTGCGCAGCGTGCTTGCCGCCTATTGCTTTGGCAGCGGCATGGAGCTGCGCATTATCCCCGAGCGCGAAGGCCGCACCGACCTCGACGCCCTTGCCGATCTGCTCAGCAGCTCGGTGGCCTGCGTTTACCTGCAGCAGCCGAACTTTTACGGCTGCCTGGAAGACTGCGCCCGCGCGGCGGACCTTGCCCACGGGGCCGGGGCCAAGCTCATTCTGGGCTGCAACCCCATCTCCCTGGCCCTGCTCAAAAGCCCCGGCGAATCCGGGGCAGACGTGGCGGTGGGCGAGGGCCAACCCCTGGGCCTGCCCCTGGCGTTCGGGGGGCCCTACCTGGGCTTTATGGCCACCACCAAGGCGCTCATGCGGCGGCTGCCGGGACGCATCGTGGGCCAAACGACCGATGCCGACGGCAAACGCGCCTATGTGCTCACCCTGCAGGCGCGGGAGCAGCACATCCGCCGCGAAAAGGCAAGCTCCAACATCTGTTCCAACCAGGCGCTGTGCGCCATGACCGCGGCAGCGTATCTGTCCGCCATGGGCGCAGAGGGCCTCACCCGTGTGGCGCAGCACTGCATGGCCAACGCCCGCCTTCTGGAAGCGGCCCTGGCTGGCGCGGGGTACCCCCGCAAACACGCCGGCCCCTATTTCCACGAGTTCGTCACCACCTGCCCGGTGCCCGCGGCACAGGTGCTCCGCACGCTGGAAGCGCAGGGGTATCTGGGCGGCCTGCCGGTGGGCGAAAACGAGCTGCTGTGGTGCGCCACCGAGCTGAACACGCCGGAGGAGATCGAAACTCTGGCCGCCATTTTAAAGGAGGTGGGCAAGGCATGAAACTGATTTTTGAGCGCGGCGCCCCGGGGCGCGGGTGCGATCTTGTGCCCCCCTGCACCCTGCCCCTGCCCGACCTGGGCGGGTTTGCCCGCACGGCCCCGCCCCGCCTGCCGCAGGTCAGCGAAACCGAGCTCAGCCGCCACTACACGGCGCTTGCCGGGCGCACCCGCGGCGTGAACGGCGGCTTCTACCCTTTGGGCTCCTGCACCATGAAGTACAACCCAAAGGCGGGCGAAGCGGCCGCGGCCCTGCCCGGTTTCACCGGCGTGCATCCCCTGCAGCCTGCGCACACGGTGCAGGGCTGCCTGGAAACCCTGGCCCAGGCCGAGCGGTATCTGTGCGAGATCACCGGCATGGACGCCATGAACTTTCAGCCAGCGGCAGGCGCCCACGGCGAATTCACCGGCCTTCTGCTCATCAAGGCCTACCACGCCGCCCGGGGCGATAGGGCCCGCACAAAAATGCTGGTGCCGGATTCCGCCCACGGCACAAACCCCGCCAGTGCGGCCATGGCAGGCTTCGAGGTGGTGAATATTCCCTCCCTGCCGGACGGCTGCGTGGATCTCGGCGCCCTGCGTGCGGCCGCCGGGCCGGACACCGCCGGCCTCATGCTCACCAATCCCAACACGGTGGGCCTGTTCGACAAAAACATCCTCGCCATCACCGAGATCGTGCACGCAGCGGGCGGCCTCTGCTATTACGACGGCGCCAACCTGAACGCGGTCATGGGCGTCGCCCGCCCCGGCGACATGGGCTTCGACGTGGTGCATTTAAACCTGCACAAGACCTTCGCCACCCCCCACGGCGGCGGCGGCCCCGGCAGCGGCCCGGTGGGCTGCAAGGCCCTGCTTGTCCCCTATCTGCCCGGCGCGCGGCCGGAACGGCTGCCCGAGGGTTTGCGCTGGCACCGCGAGTCGCACAGCGTGGGCGACGTCAAGGCATTTCACGGCAATTTCCTGGTGGTGGTCCGGGCGCTGGCCTACATCCTTACCCTGGGGCGCGAGGGCATCCCGCAGGCGGCCCAGAATGCCGTTCTGAACGCAAACTATCTGATGAGCCGCCTGCGGGGCCATTACGACCTCGCCTACGACCGCCCCTGCATGCACGAGTTCGTGCTCACCCTGGAGCCGCTCAAACAGCAGACCGGCGTGAGCGCGCTGGACATCGCCAAGGCCCTTTTGGACCGCGGCATCCACCCGCCCACCATGTATTTCCCGCTCATCGTGCACGAGGCGCTCATGGTCGAACCCACCGAAACCGAACCCCGCGAAACGCTGGACGAGGCGGCCGACGCCCTGCTGGAAATTTTGGCCGAGGCGCGGCGCGCGCCGGCCGGCCTTCACGCCATGCCCCGCACCACCCCGATCCGCCGCCCGGACGAGGTCGCCGCCGCCCGCAAGCCGGTGCTGCGCTATTGCTGGGAAGGGCCGGCCACATGACCCGGGCGCTCTACCTCTGCACGGCTCCCGGCACAGACCCTTATCAAAACCTGGCCGTGGAAGAATACCTCACCTTCCACACCCGGCCCGGCGAGTGTATTTTATACCTGTGGCAGAACCAGCGCACCGTGGTGATCGGCCGCAATCAAAACGCCTGGGCCGAGTGCGATCTTGCCTGCCTGGCGCAGGAGGGCGGCCATTTGGCCCGCCGCTTGTCCGGGGGCGGGGCTGTGTATCACGACCTGGGCAACCTGAATTTCACCTTTTGCCTGCCCAAGGCCGAGGCGGACCTGCAAAGGCAGCTGGGCGTGCTGCTGCGGGCCCTCGCCCTGGCCGGCATCCCAGCCGAAAAAAGCGGCCGCAACGATCTCACCGTGGGCGGCCGCAAATGCTCGGGCAACGCGTTTTTTTCCTCAGGGCCCTATTATTATCACCACGGCACCCTGATGCTGCAGGTGGAGGAGGAAGCCCTGGGGCGTTACCTCACCGTCTCCCCCACAAAGCTTGCGGCAAAGGGGGTGCCCTCGGTGCGCAGCCGGGTCACAAACCTGTGCAGCCATGCCCCTGGCCTCACCGCACAGCGCATGCGGGGGCTGCTGGCGCAGGCCGCCGCCGAACAATACGCCCTTGAGGCAAAGCCTCTGCCGCCGGATCGCCTGGACCTGGCCGAAATCGGGCTTTTGCGAAAAAAGTACGCCTCCGGGCAATGGCTGTACGGCCCGCACCTGCCCTTCACCCACCGGCTGGAACAGCGCTGGGCCTGGGGGGGCGTCACCCTGGAGCTGGCCGTGGAACACGATCTTGTGCAGGCGGCGGTGCTCTACACTGACGCGCTGCAGGGCGATTGGTTTTCGGGCGCGGGCAGCGCCCTGGAAGGGCTGCCCTGCCGCCCGGCGCTCCTGGCCGACGCGCTGGACAAACACCTGGCCTGCCGGGGCGCAGACGAAGCGCTTCGCGGCGATCTGCGGCAGCTCTGGCACGGTGGGGGCTGAACCCCCACAATTGACCTTTACAGCGGGCGGTCCGCCGCCCCGGAACGGAGGAACGATGGAACACTATGACCTGGTGGTGATCGGCGCGGGCCCCGGCGGCTACGAGGCCGCACTGGAGGCCGCAGGCCTGGGCCTGCGCACCGCGCTGATCGAGCGGCGGCAGCTGGGCGGCACCTGCCTGAACCGGGGCTGCATCCCCACAAAAGCGCTGGCGCACGCCGCCGGCCTTTATGCCGAGCTGAGCGCCTGCGGACGGTTCGGCCTCTCAGCGGAACAGCTGCGGTGCGACCCCGCTGCGCTGGCCGCTTACCGCCAAAGCACGGTGGAAACGCTGCGGGGAGGCATCGCCCTGCGGCTCAAACAAAAAAAGGTGGATCTGTTCCAGGGCTCCGGCCTTATAACGGCGCCCCACCGGGTCCGGGTGGAGTTCCCGCAGGGCGATGCGCTGGAGCTGGAAGCGCAGAACATCCTGGTGGCCGCAGGCGCAAAGCCCGCCGTGCCTCCCATCCCGGGCGCGCAGCTGCCCGGCGTGATGACCAGCGACGAACTGCTGGAATGGGGCGGCCCGCCTTTCGGCACCCTTTTGGTGATCGGGGGCGGGGTCATCGGGGTCGAGTTCGCCTCCATCTATGCCGCCCTGGGCAGCCGTGTGGTCATTCTCGAGGCGCTGGACGGGCTTCTCGCAAACCTGGACCGGGAGCTTGGGCAAAGCCTTAAGCTGCTGTTCAAAAAGCGCGGTGTCCAGGTGCACACCGGCGCCCGGGTGGAAGCCCTGGAACCCGCCTGCGAAAAGGGCCGCCTGTGCTGCCGCTACACGGAAAAGGGCGTTCCTGCCGAATGCGAGGCGGACGCCGTGCTGCTGGCCGTAGGCCGCACCCCCTGCGGCCTCGGGGCCTTTGCTCCCGGCGCAGCCCCCGCCAGCGAAAGGGGCCGCCTTCTGGTCAACAGCGCCTTCACCACCTCCCTGCCCGGGGTATACGCCATTGGCGACGCCATCGGCGGCGCGCAGCTGGCCCACCTGGCCACGGCCCAGGGCCTGGCGGTCGTGCGCGCCCTGGCGGGCAAAGCCCCCGGCCTGCGGCTGGACGTGGTGCCCGCCTGCGTGTACACCGAGCCCGAGATCGCCAGCGTGGGCCTCTCGGCCGACGAGGCAAAGGCCCGGGGCCTGGCGGTCCAGACCAAAAAGTATCCCATGTCGGCCAACGGCAAATCGGTGCTCACCGGCCAGGAGCGCGGGTTCATCAAGGTGGTATACGACCCCGCCGGCCGCGCCGTGCTGGGCGCCCAGCTGATGTGCGCCCGCGCCACCGACCTGGTGGGCGAGTTCGGCCTCGCCATCGCAAACGGCCTCACGGTGGAGCAGATGGCCGCGGCCATCCGCCCCCACCCCACCTTCAGCGAGGGCATCAGCGAAGTTCTGCGCAGCTGCTGAACCAATCGGAAAAGCAATTTTCTTGCGCCTCGCGCTTTTGTTCCCGCAACCTTTCCCCCGCGGGCCAAAGGCGCCCCGCAAATGGTATGACAAAACCATTTGCGGGGCGCCTTTTTGATCATCCAAATTCGCTCTTAGCGGGGCGAATTGCTACGCCAGTAATCCAAGATTGCCAAGCGGCCATACGCAATCCTTTAGCCCCTGCCGGCAGATGAGTTCTGTTTCACGTTTTTGCCCCAATCCAAGCTCAAGCAAAACTTCATCTATCATGTCTTTCTGATCTCTTGTCAGATTGGTGGTCAGCATTTCATCTATATGCTCCTGCCGCTTTTTGCGGTACTCCTCCTTCGTTGTTTGAAGGTTGCAACTGTCTTTAAGGCAGCTGCCGTACTGCAAGTGGCGGTTCTTCTTTACCGGCGGTCGCCGCCGCCTTCCATATGCCTTGGCTATCGTTCCCGCCGTGTCAGATCAAGGGATTCCATCTCCATCCTGTCCGCTGCCATAATGAAAGTTTCAACCTGCTTTTCCATCTGCAGCTTCTCAATGATTGTACCACCTGCCACAGCAATAACAAGGCCGACCACCACATAAGCGATTGCAACTTTTGCCGCAAAGATACTCATCAGCAGAACAAGGATTCCCTCAAAGTCCAAATAAAACAGTGCTATGGCGGAGGTATCGACGACAAAATTCGATAAAATATATTAGAATGTCCGCATAAAAATAATGCGTAAGCCCGGGTAGTCCGAACTTGCGCATTTGCGACTCGACATATATTATAGTATGTGACGGTGTTTTTTCAAAGGCGATTTTCACCAAATTTTAGCGAGTTAAAGTTGGTTGTATTAAAGAATTCTTCTATCACCAAAAAACCACTTGGAGATCTGAGTGAAGTAAATATTCTTTGCCTGAATCACACTTTGTGGATTTTTTGCGTTCTCCCTGCCAGCCGTACTCAACAGGCAAAAAAGCATTCCAAAAACCCAGCATTCATGCAGGTTTCCGGAATGCTTTTATGCTGCTGCTAAATTATAGATGCTATATCAACACTGTTTTGCAAATTATTCCACTTTTCGATCATTAACCTTTTGCATTCCTGCGCAGAGTTTAATTGAAGAAGTTCATTCGCCGTTATACAAACAACATAAAAATTTTCTGCCGCCAAGCGATAAATCTCTTCATTTGCATCCTCTGTAATGCCGTTAGCTGCAAACAGAATAGCAGTTTTATTACCCTTCCTATTAGAGATATGTGCTATATTCCTAATTTGGTGAATATCTACATGTGAACTCCAGTTTTTACATTCCACCAAAATGTAAGCACCTAACTTCCACAACTCATCATCCAGAGAAATATTTGCCACACTAAGATCTATTTCTTGAGCGCCTGCCCGGATACGGCGGCCTGTTATTTTCCACCCATTAACATTTGAGAGCATATATGCCGCTGCTTCTTCCCAAAGTGCGCCCTTTTTGTTTGTGTCCTTTTCCCATATGGCATTATTGATTAATGCCTGCAACTCCGAGGGCAAAAAATTGTTATGTGGTATCTGAACATTCAGTATCTGCCACAAATACGGCAAATAGACATATCTTGAATTCATCGTTTGGTGCATATCTTTGGATATTACAGGTTCGTCATCTCCTTCAAGAAATTTTCGGAAACTAAAAATCTGTTTTAAAAGAATTTCCCAATACATTGACTTTGGAATGATAGGAGTTGCATCCATAGTTGTGCAGATGTTCTCTGCAAGAAGATTGATGAATAATTCATACACTTTTGATATACTTTGCGCATCCCACTCTTTTCCCGAAATCGCACACAAATAGAGAAAAGCTTTATGCCATTCTTCGCAGATATCGGTTGGCTGTAGCCATTTTCCATAAGCATAAATAGGGTTTAAGAGTATGGACTGTAGGTTTGATGAGCAAAAGGCACCTAAATCGTTTGGGTGCAGGGTTTCTTTCATATACAGGGCATCTTCGCTCAAAATAACTTGATGCCCTCCCTCAAATAAAAATCTCCATGTACCTGTTTGCGTTTCGGGTAACGCCGCAATGACTTTTCTGCCAACAAAATCACGCATAAAGAAAGATCGGATCATTAACTGTGAACCACATAATTCAGGCAATTCACGCTCTATCCACAACGAAATTGTGCCCTCAATGATAGAATCTCCCATATCATTGGATCTGTGGTTGCAACATATTCCGCCAATGATAAAATCACCGTAATCTTGATAAACACGCTTTGGAAAATGATCTGGTTGTTCGCAGAAAAATTCCTGAATGCTTCGATAAAAAACATTTCCTGCAGTGTCCAGCTTGCCTGATGCTTTTTTAATCCTCTTTCCGGAGAGAATTCGTTGATAATTTAATTTCAGTTCCTTCTCAATAATAGAAACTACTTTATTTGCTTTTTCCTTTATGCCTACAACAGAGAAAATATGAACAAAACTTGCATCCTCATCACTTGCTTTAGCTAAAGCCATTATTTGCTGATAGAAGCCATCTTCAATATGGTTATATGTATTAACTTGTTGTATATATATCATGCCATTCTTTTCATATCCGCTGAGGTATAGGTATAAAAGCCCTGCCGAAGAAATCAACGCTTTCATACCCTCACCTCCAAAAAAGTAAAGCCGCGTGGAATTTCTTCCACACGGTTGACTTGGCTGGGCAAAGCCCACCGATAATATATTATATCACAAAATGCCCATTTTTCAATTTGATATCATTATTTTTCGGCATCAAAATGGTCTCCGTTCCTTCTCCAAATTCTTAGACTATGGAAAAAGCACGAGATAAACCGGGCTTTTCTGAGAAAAATGAGGCTCTGTGAGACCTCAGAGAACTGAAAGAATTTCACTGCTTATTCAAACTCTTTTTCCAGTTACACATTTAAGCTATTTTTTATATCAGAATGTAAAAAAATAGAAGGTTATTTATATTTTTGCACATAATATGAAAGGGGATAATATGTCATGAATTATTCTATATTTACTGATACGATGGCTGATATGAATTGGAAAGAAATTGAGGAGAAAGGCAATGCGAAAGTGCCTGTTCTGTTTCCTTTAGGTGTCATTGAAGAACATGGGCCACATTTGCCGTTGGGAACTGATATTTATTTGAGCTATGCTATATGCAAAAAAATTAAATATAAGTTAATCGAGCTAAAAACGGATTGCTTAATCGCACCGCCATATTATTGGGGAATCAATCATTGCACAGGTTCATTCCCTGGAACATTTTCTCTTAAGCCCGAAACGATGATAATGGCTTTAACGGATATATTTGAAAATTTACATCAATTTGGCTTTGATCAAGTGTGCTGTGTAAATCAACATGGAGACGCACTGCATGTGAACACTATAATCAATTCAATAAAGGCGGCAAATGAAAAGTTTAACATGAGTATCCGCTTGTTAATGGAACCATATGATTTGTATACATATGGACTGTCGGGCAAAGAAGATTTTATTATGCTGGACAATGCAGCGTATTCACCAGAATTGTTTGCCGAGGACGATGCAAATGAAAAGGATTTGTTGGATATCCATGCAGGAGCATTGGAAACAGCGGCAATGGAATATTTTTATCCTGATGCTGTTCGTAAAGAAATTGTCAATCAGTTGAAATCGTATTCATTAACGGAAAGCAGTCTGAACGAGTGGATTGCCGGCGGAAAAGCTGTAAAAAATGTTGTCCCACTAGGGTATGCAGGAAATCCTGCGGGATATGAAAAGAAAATTTCAACGGGGAAAGCTATATTTGAAATTTTAGCTGATTACTGTGCAAAGAAAATTATTGAAGACACCTTAGCAAAATAAGTATAATCTTTAGTTTATCTTTTTGAGCAAATATAAAGTTATTCAGAGCAGTTATAAATTATAGCTTATTTTAGGTGTACTCAAATTAAAATCTGTACCAAATCGTACCCAAACGCAAAACAAAAATCGCTATAAAGCTGATAAACTCTAGCTTTATAGCGATTTTCCTATTTACTCAAATTCGCTCTTAACAAGTGTTTCTTAAACAGTTTTGTTAAGATGATTTAGCACAAATTATTTGAGTTCTTTCCATTACCCATAAATGATAGGCTATCCAATTTTCCGTTGCCATTCCGTTGCCAAAGTAAAGTCTTTATGCAATCATCATATCACCCTTCAGATGACTTGGCAACCAGAGTAAGTAGTCCAAACTACATCTCATCTGTCCACATCTCGCACTGGGCAATTACCGTTTTAACCGCATCTTCTAGGCCCTCCGGCGGATACTTGTATTTTCTCAAAAGCCTTTTCACCATTAGCCGCATCCCGGCGCGGGCGCTGTCCTTCTTCTGCCAATCGATTGTCCGATTTTTGCGTAATGTTTCAGCCAATTCTTTTGTTAATTCCCGCAGCTCATCGTGAGAATAGAAGTCCCTTACTGCCTCCGGCTTGGTGATCGCGTCATAAAAAGCGAGTTCTTCGGCAGACAGTCCCAAATCATCGCCCGCTTGCCGCGCTTTCGCAATATCATCCGCCATCTTGCGGAGTTCCTCTATCACCTCCGCATTGGTGAGTTGTCCATTGCGGTACGAGTTCATAATACGCTGCATACGCTCTGAGAATTTCTCCGCTTGCACTAAGTTTGTGCGCTGAAAAGCTGAAATCTGTTCGCTCAACAGCTTTTTTAACAGTTCAGCGGCAAGATTCTTTTCTTTCATTC